>CANLWV010000001.1 GCA_947494965.1 uncultured Salinicoccus sp.
CCTCCGATTCAGTACTTGATGAACATTGTACCATTTCGAAGGTGTTTTATATTGTCTCAAATAATTAGGTTAGTCTAAAGGCTGCTTTTTTTATTAGAGGAAATCGCTGATGCTGTAGCTTTCGGAAAAACCGAAATTGTCTGATGTGATGATGCGTTTTGCGACATAGGCAGCGACTTTCGGTGGATATAGACGATTGGAAGATTTATGCTTTCTGAAGGTTTCAAGGTCCGGGAACTCTTCAGGGTCCGCAGAACGGATTTCCCCCTGCATATCCGTATCGACAACTCCGGGCCTGTAGGTGGCGGTGAATATCGGGTAGTCCAACCGATCCATCTCTTGGCGTAGAACATCACTCACCATATTTACAGCAGCTTTAGAACTGCAATATGCTGACCAACCTTCCATCGGATTTAAAGCAGCACCACTGGAAACCGTAAGGATGCGTTTTGCAGCTTGGATGTCACTAAAAGCATTGACATAGCCTTTCATCAACAGTGCTGGAGCCAGGACATTGATTTTATAGTTTTTCATAAAACCTTGGGCATCCATATTCGTAATGGAATGGACCGGTCCTACGATGCCTGCATTGTTGATCAAGTATATCTCGTCCCCTTTTTCCGGCGAGATGGAATTGAATATTTCAGGCAACATCTCTTCCAACTTCTGTTCATCCAGGAAATCTACATGAAATTCTTTATAAAGCTCAACATCCGTTTCGACTTTGGAACGGGAGATGCTGATGATCCGATCTTCCCTGAAGATGTCAAGCATTGCATGACCGAGGCCACGGCTTGTTCCGGTTATAAATACATATCTCATAGTAAACGCTCCTTTTATTCAGTTACTGATGATTATAGAGTCAACTGAAATATTTGTAAAATGCTGAAATGCAGATAAATGAATAAATATACTTGATTACGAATGTTTATAATGATATTATTTAAATTATTCTAATGACGAGGGGATGTATGAAGATGAATGAAAAAGTAGTATTGGCCTATTCAGGCGGTTTGGATACAAGTGTGACAATTCAGTGGTTTATAGATAAAGGATACGATGTTGTGGCGTTGTGCCTAGATGTCGGAGAAGGAAAAGACTTAGATGAGGTCCAACAAAAAGCTCTGGATATGGGGGCGATTGAATCATATGTGATTGATACTACAAAAGAGTTTGCAGACGACTTCGTTTCTTATGCAATTTATGCAAATTCTATGTATGAAGGAAAATATCCACTAGTATCTGCATTGAGTCGCCCTTTAATCTCCAAGAAACTCGTGGAAGTTGCACACCAATCCAATGCAGACTATGTCGCCCATGGTTGCACAGGTAAGGGCAACGACCAAGTCCGCTTTGAAGTGGCCATCAAAAGCCTTGATCCTGCACTTAAGGTTCTTGCACCAGTACGTGAATGGACATGGAGTAGGGAAGAGGAGATCGATTATGCCAAAGAAAAGCAGATTCCCATCCCGGTAAACCTCGACTCGCCTTATTCGATAGACCAGAATCTGTGGGGCAGGAGCAATGAATGCGGTGTGCTTGAGGATCCTTGGGCCAAGCCACCGGAAGATGCATATGATCTGACCAGAAACATCAAGGAAACCCCTGACGAAACGGAAGAACTTGTACTGCATTTTGAAAATGGACTGCCAAAAGCCCTCAATGGTGTGTTCTACGAGTTGGATGAACTGATCATCAAATTGAATGAGATTGCCGGAGTCCACGGTATCGGGAGGATAGACCATGTCGAAAACAGGCTCGTTGGTATCAAATCACGCGAAGTGTATGAGACACCAGGTGCGAAGGTGATCCTTACAGCGAAGCACGACCTTGAAACGATCACATTGACAAAAGACATTGCGCACTTCAAACCATCCATCGAGCAGAAATTCACAGAGCAGATCTATAACGGGCTGTGGTTCTCCCCATTGTCGGAGTCCCTCAGGAAAATGCTTAAAGACATGCAGCAGCCAGTTAACGGCGAAGTGCGCCTTGAACTGTACAAAGGCAATGTGACGGTCACCGGCAGGCGTTCCGACAACAGCTTGTATGATGAAAAACTTGCAACCTATACCAATGAAGATGCTTTCAATCAAGATGCTTCTGTAGGGTTCATTGAAATTTTCGGATTGCCGACCAAAGTAAAGGCGATGCTTGATAATGGTGTGAAACTTTATGACTAAAAAGGCATGGGGCGGAAGATTCCAAGGCGAGTCACTGGGTTGGGTGGAAGCATTCAATGCTTCCATCCATTTTGACAAGATACTCATCGAGAAAGATATAGAAGGTAGTATTGCACATGCAACCATGCTGGAGAAGAAGGGGATTTTAAGCGAAGACGAAGCAGCACAGATCATCTCCGGGTTAAAGGCGGTCATGGAGGATTACAATGCGGGGCGGATGGAACTGTCCGTACAGCATGAAGACATCCATATGAATGTCGAACGCGCACTGATCAATAAAATCGGGGAAGTGGGCGGCAAACTGCACACAGGGAGAAGCCGTAATGATCAGGTAGCGACAGATATGCATCTATACATGAAAGAACAAGTAGAACATATTATAGAAAGCATCGATAGTCTGAAAAAGATTATCCTCGCACTTGCCGAGGAAAATATCCATGTCATCATGCCTGGCTACACTCACCTTCAAAGGGCACAGCCAGTCCTCTTTTCGCATCATATCATGGCATATTTCTGGATGCTGCAAAGGGATGGGGAGCGCTTCAGGGAGTCATTGAAGCGCATCGATCTATCACCGCTTGGAGCGGGGGCAATCAGCGGCACGACATTCGATATTGATCGCGAGATGACCGCCGACCTCCTTGGCTTTTCTGATATATATCAAAACAGTATGGATGCCGTCAGTGACCGTGACTATATCATTGAAACCCTTTCAAATATCAGCCTCGTGATGATACATCTGTCGAGGTTATCGGAAGAAATCATCTTCTGGATGAGCGAAGAAGCGAATTTCATTCAGCTGTCCGACCAATTCACTACCGGGAGCTCCATGATGCCACAGAAGAAGAATCCTGACATGGCAGAACTGATCCGCGGAAAAAGCGGACGGACGACCGGTGCCCTGATGGGCATGTTGATGTTGGTCAAAGGCCTCCCCTTGACCTATAATAAAGACCTTCAGGAAGATAAAGAAGGAATATTTGATGCAGTGACGACTGTTTTGGGGTCCCTAGAGATAATGAACGGCATGTTGGAGACTCTGTCCATAAATGAGGAAGTGCTAGAGGAGACGGTATCAGAAGATTTTTCAAATGCTACAGAACTGGCTGATTATCTGGTGCAGAAGGGAGTGCCTTTCAGAAAGGCTCATGAAGTGGTGGGGAAACTTGTTTTAAAGTGCATCCATTCCGGCAAGTACCTCAAAGATCTTAGCCTAGAGGAATTCAAGCAACATCACTCTTCAATAGAGGACGACATCTATGATCAACTCTCCCCCCGCACATCAGTTGACAGAAGGAACAGCCGGGGTGGCACCGGCACAGAGGCAGTAATCGCACAGATGAAACGTGCCGAAGCACTACTGAAATGACAAAAAAGGCAAATCCTCTAGAGGATTTGCCTTTTTTATATAAACGGTCCAGCCTAGTGCCCGAGGTCTGGATAACCGTATGTAAATATAGTCGCGATTGCGAAGAAACCAAAAGTGGCAACTGTTGCTAGACTGAAAAGTACCGCCAACAGATTTTTATTTTTGACTGCCGCCACCAATCCCCATATACCGACGATTGAAATCATCAGCATCAGCAGGGAAAAAGTATTGATCCCGATGTGGATCGTTACGCCGCCAATTTCAAACAGCTCACCCGTATCAATGAATGGCATGATGCTCAACCTCCCATAATCTCTTTATTCTCATATATATTGTATAATTAAAAATGTACTTTGTCGAGGAGATTTTAAGGAGGATCATTTATGGAAATAAGAACTTTACCCCTTGGGCCATTGGAAACGAATTGTTATCTGCTGCGTGAAGGAGAAGAGGTACTGATCGTCGATCCATCTGGAGAGCCTGAAAAGATCAAGGAGGCTATCGGGTTGGATCAGACCGTCAAAGGGATTTTGCTGACCCACGCCCATTTCGATCATATCGGAGCACTCGAAGATATCGCCAATCATTATGATGCTAAAACCTGGATGGGGCGCCCAGAGCTTGAGTGGCTTGAGTGGCTTGCCGACCCGGCAAAGAATGGGTCGGCCAAGTATACGGACATGGGCTTGCCTATTATAACAGCCGATATACAGCCAATACCTCTAGAAGAAGGTCGTCATTCGATTGGTAAGTTTGAGTTCGAGGTCCTTTATACACCGGGCCATTCACCTGGAAGCTTAAGCTATCTTTTTAACGACTTCATCGTTTCAGGTGATGTCCTGTTCAACGGTGGGATAGGAAGGACAGATTTATATCAAGCAGACCATAGCACCTTGATCGACAGCATCCGCAGCAAGATGTATATGCTCGATGATGAGATCGTTGTATACCCAGGGCACGGCCCGGAGACCACCATCGGGTATGAAAAGAAGACAAATCCTTTTGTGAGGAAATAGAAAAAGGACCGTACAGATTTGAATCTGTACGGTCCTTTTAAACATGATCAACCAAATCTCGGCTCGAGTAAAAATGTAGTGAAGTACGTAAAACCTACAAAGAAAAGGACGAGGTATGCAGCAAAAACGTACATGTACATCCTTTCTGTCAATTTCATGTAACCGAGGAGAATGAAGAATCCGGTTTGCGCGAGAAACAGCAATGTCATCGCCATCATGTCACCGACATAGAAGAGGATTGCAAATACACCAGTCCAAAAGCCGAGTGTCTTGAATACTTTATCCATAAGAACAGTCCTTTCATCCTTACTTTACATATCATAGTCAATTATAAATAAAGAAGATATTAAAGTAAATACTAAATAAATCAAATGGTTTGGAATCCATTTCCATTATTCACTATTATACAACAAAAACTATGCCAATAAGGGGAAATTCATCAATTTATTTCAGAAAAGATCAATTCCTTCACTTTTACCCATATATAAGGTGGAGGTGAAGAATGAAAAAGCTTATAGAAACGATTTTAAAAGATGCAATGCTTGAGGAGGCCACGGATGTCCACTTGACATCTGAAGGTGAAATGGCGCATGTGAGGATCCGTTGCCTCGGAAAGATGCAGCTGCTCGAAGTGATCGACATTGAAGTCTATAGGCGAGCCATCAACTATCTGAAATTCATTGCAGATCTCGACATCAACGAACATCGTGTCCCGCAGAGTGGCCGCACCGCAATCCTGATTGATGAAGAAGTCGTCAACCTCAGGGTCAGTACACTACCAGTCTCGCTTATGGACGAAGTGGTCGTCATACGAATCCTCAACCTGATGGAAGATAAGGCATCGAATGAACTATTCAGCACCACTTCTGAATACGACTTCTTCCAGGACTACATCAACCGGCAACAAGGTCTGATTCTGTTCACAGGTCCCACCGGTTCCGGGAAATCGACACTGATGCATCGGTTGATCAGGGAGGTCGCAGCAAGAGGGGAACGGCAAATAATCAGCATTGAAGACCCGATTGAATATGAGCAGGAAGGGATTGTACAGGTTGAGATCAATGAAAAAGCACAAATCGACTACGAGCCTCTGCTAAAAGGTGTGTTGAGGTGTGACCCGGATGTCATAATGTTCGGGGAGATAAGGGATGCTAATATCGCGTCCAACCTACTTAGGGCAAGTTTATCGGGACACCTTGTATTCAGTACATTCCACAGCAAATCTGCTGTGGCCGCACTCAGTCGCCTTAAAGATTTTGGGCTCTATGATGAAGAGATGATACAAAGTATCTCATTGATCATAAACCAGCGTCTCATCCATACTCAAAAAGGATCTTATATCATTTATGAAACGCTTGGAAATACAGAGATACAAGAGTTTTTGAAGACCGGTTCCGTTGTTTATGGGACACTGCACGACCGCCTGATCCTTATGCTTGATGAAGGGGGGCTGAATGCGGATGAGTTTAGGTTTTACGAGGATAAATTCAAATAAACTCGGCAAATATGATGCCCACTTTCTGATCAAGCTCGCTGATTTGCTTGAAACTGGCTTCACTATGCAGCAGTCACTGCTTTTCCTGTTGGAACAATATGATGTGCTGAAACCAAAAGATCGACTGCAGATGATAGAGGCCGTCCGAGAAGGAAAAAGCCTTGGAAAATTACTTAAGGATATGGGATATGGCAATTCAGTCATTATCCAAATTGCATTTTCTGAAATACATGGGAAAGTATTGGAGACGTTGCGAGAATCTGCAAGGTATATCGAATACGTGAGGAATACGCGTTCGAAACTGCTTAAGGCGTTGCAGTATCCTTTGTTGCTGATAACAATCTTTGTAGGGCTTCTATTGACCCTCAATTTTACAGTCATCCCCCAATTCAAAAGCCTTTACAGTGCCATGGGCACACAATCTCAAGGGATTGTGGCACTGCTCATCAAAGCGCTTGATGCGTTGCCTATAGCACTCCTGGTGTGCTTTATAACCGGAGTTGTGGCTTGTATTGCTATATCAGCTATCTTTTCCATCAAGGACGTGGCATTGAAATCTCGTATATTTACCAAGATACCTTTAGTGAATTATTTTTTTACCGGCTATCAGACATATAGGTTTTCACGGGAGTTCGGCTATTTTCTGAATAATGGACTTGAAGTGAAGGAGATTCTTGACCTTTTCATTCATCAGGAAATAAATGGCTATCTAAGATATATGTCGGAGTCCATAAAGGATGGCTTGATGAATGGTGAAAGCCTGTCACTTGTCCTGGGCGAGGTAGAATTGCTTGATGCCAAATTGGCTGTGTTCGTCAGTCACGGCGAACAGAACAGCAGCGTCGGCAAGGAGCTTATCATGTTCAGCGAATACACGTTGGAGCGTCTTATCATGTATGTGGAAAATATAACGAAGAAGATACAACCCGTAATCTTCGCAATACTCGGAGTCCTCATCATCTGCTTATATCTGATTATAATACTACCGATATTCCAGATGATGTCTGCGATAAACTAGGAGGAAACAGATGAAAAAATATTTTAAAGGAAAAATGAAGGCAAACGGTGAAGAAGGATTTACTCTGATTGAAATGCTGTTGGTGCTACTGGTCATATCAGTGCTGATCATACTGATCATTCCGAACATAGCGGCCCAAAGTGCAAACGTCCAGGACACAGGATGTGAAGCGCAAGTAAGGATGGTCCAGAGCCAAGTGGAATCCTATACATTGAACGAGGGCGCGCCGCCTGCTTCAATCAATGCACTCGTACCTGAGTATTTGACCGACGACCAAGTTACATGTGCGAACGGAGACACCATTGCCGTCACCAATGGCAAAGCAGCACGCACGCCATGATGGTTTTACGCTTCTTGAAATGATGCTGACATTATTCATCGTCAGCATCATATTGCTTATTGGCGTAGTCAGTATACCTGACTACGAAGCAGGCGGGACAGAAGGGGACATAGAACGGATAAGCCATTTCTTCTATAACGCCCAGACGGAGGCGATGGCTTCAAAATCTTATAATATTGTCGATATCGACCGTGCCGGCAACACTTTTCATCTACGTAGCCGGGATGGCAATATACTTAATTCCTATACACCTGAGTGGTGCCAGCTCAATTCAGGCGGGCTCGAGCGCATCATCTTTAAGCCAGATGGTGATGCGAACAAGTTCGGCACCATAAGTTTAGACTGTCCAGGTTCTTCTGTAAGATTCATTTTCCAGATTGAGAGGGGGCGGTTCCGTGTCGAATGAAAAAGGGTTCATGCTGATTGATGGACTGCTTGCGATGCTGTGCCTCAGTATCATTGCCGTCACTCTGGTGCCGGCAGTCATTACAATTCAAACTACAGCCGAAGAAGCGCAGATCCAACTGGAATTACATCGGACGCTATACATTGAGTTACTCTCCTACGATGATCGGGAGACATTCATCAGTCAGACCGAGAACTGGGTTGTCGAAGGAGGCAGAATATGTGGCAAAGCGAGCGGAGAATGCATCAAAATCAAAAAATGATTCAGGATTCACTTACCTAGAAGTACTTGTCAGCTTGGGCATCGCTACTTTTATAATGGCTCTATTGCCTTCATTACTCGCGCTATTCAATTATGAAGAAGAGGAAATGGAGTTCGAACATGATTTTTTCATAATCGATATCAGCCAGTCATATAAGGATAGTACAGCCACTGATTATGAGCCGAGCCAGGAATCCATTGTTTTCATGGATAAGACAACTAAAGTACGCTATAGAAGACATGGCTCGAGAATCATTAAGACAGTGGGGGACAAAGGTTACGTTACGGTAATGTTCAATGTCACCGAATTTAAGGTTGAAGAGACGGATGAGTCCATCATCCTCTCGTTTCTCGGGAAGGGAATGGAAAATGAAGAACAGATTACATTTATCAAATGAAGGTTTCTTCAGCTTCTCGATGTATATTGTATTGATATATATGGCAGGCGTGTACTATCATTATCATAACCGCTTCATGATGATCATTGAAATACAATCCAATTTCATCGAAATCTATAATACGCGGATACAAGATATACTGGGGTGAGGATATGATCCTTATAGGCTTTATGGGGAGCGGGAAGACTACGGTCGCAAAATTGCTTGGTGCACATATGGAAAGGGAAGTCCGTGACCTTGATGAAGAAATCGTAAAATCCTCAGGGATGACCATCCCCGAAATATTTGCAGCTGAAGGTGAGACAGGTTTCAGGGTACGTGAATATGATGTCCTAAAAGCACTGCCTAAGCAGGACATTCTTGCGACAGGCGGAGGCGTGGTGACGTATGCAGCCTCAAGAAGGCTTCTTATGGAGATGGATCAGCCGATCATCTATCTTCATGCAGATTTTCCAACGCTTTATAATAGGATCCGTGAGGATATGAACAGACCTTTAGTAAAAGATAAGGCATCGGTGAAGAAACTATACGAAGAACGTCTTGATCTATACCGCAGCACTTCAGCAATTGAGATCGATGCCACTTCAACCCCAAAAACCGTCGTCGATCAGATAATGCAGACCCTTTAATGCACTTTCCTAGACAATGAATTAAAGCGCTTGCTATTTTCTAAAAATTGGGGTTATAATGTAGTCGTAAAGACAATTAAAAATTTGCGAATGAACAATGCTCGAGAGAACGAGTTATCGTCGCCGAAGGAGCAAACCGTAATGGTGAATCTCTCAGGCAAAAGAACAGCATTGGGACGCATTCCTGAAGGCATATCAACAGGGCAGCTATTGGCTGTCCTGTTTTTTTATTATCCAAAGGAGGAATAGAAATATCATGTCTGAACTTAAAAAGACGCCGCTGTATAACTATTATAAGGAAGCCGGGGCAAAAGTCATCGACTTTTCCGGTTGGGCTCTGCCGGTCCAATTCAGCAGTATAAAAGAAGAACATAAGGCAGTAAGGGAGAGTGCAGGCCTTTTCGAGGTGAGCCACATGGGCGAGATCCTTGTAGAAGGGAAGGAGTCTGAAGCATTCCTCAATTATGCACTGACGAACAATGTCGAAAAACTTACCGACACAAAAGCCCAGTACACCATGTTATGCAACGAGTCAGGTGGCGTCATAGACGACCTCGTCATCTATAAATTGGAAGATGAGAAATATCTTCTGGTAGTCAATGCCGGAAATACTGATAAAGACTATGAATGGCTGACCTCCATAAAAGGATATGATGCGACTGTCAAAAATGTCACTTCCGACTATGGACAGATCGCCATCCAGGGACCTAATGCACGTGAAATTGTGCAGAAGCATACCGATGAAGATATCAGCGAAATGAAGATGTTCCGTTTTAAAAAGGATGTTGAGATCGGTGGCTGTAATGTAATCCTTTCACAAAGTGGCTACACAGGAGAGGATGGCTTCGAGATATACTGCGACAGCTCAGATACGGAGAAACTCTGGAAACTTTTCGTCGATGAAGGCGTAACCGAATGTGGACTTGGGTCTAGGGATACCCTCAGACTGGAGGCAGGTTTGCCACTTCATGGTCAAGATCTCACTGAGGATATTTCACCGATTGAAGCTAAAGCAGGCTTTGCCGTGAAAACCGACAAAGAGGACTTCATTGGAAAAAAAGTGCTCAAGCAACAAAAAGATGAAGGGGCTCCAAGAAGACTCGCCGGTTTTGAACTGCTTGAGAGAGGAATTGCGAGAACCGACTATGAAGTGACGGATGAAGAAGGAAACAAGGTAGGATATGTAACAAGTGGCACCCAATCTCCAGTCACCAAAAAATCCATCGGCTTTGCTCTTGTGGATACTGACTTCTTTGAACTCGACAAAACGTTCAACGTCAAAGTCCGCAACAAAGATGTGCCGGCTAAATTCGTGAAACCCCCGTTCCATAAAAATTAAAAATAGAAGGAGTGTATCAATTGAGTCACCGCTATTTGCCGTTAACTGAAAAAGATAAGAATGCAATGCTTGAAACGATTGGCATAAAAGATGTTTCCGAATTGTTTGAAGACATCCCTGAGAGTGTCCGGTTCAAGGGTGAATTGGACATTAAAGAAAAGAAGAGTGAAACATCCCTTTTGAGGGAACTCACCAACATCTCCAAAAAGAACATCACTACAGAAACACATACCTCGTTTCTGGGTGCGGGCGTCTATGACCATTACATCCCGACAGTTGTGGATCATGTCATCTCGCGTTCGGAATTCTATACTGCCTATACACCTTATCAGCCAGAGATCTCCCAAGGGGAACTGCAGGCGATCTTCGAATTCCAGACCTTGATTGCAGAGCTCACAGGTATGGACGTGGCAAACTCTTCTATGTACGATGGACCGACTGCCTTTGCTGAGGCCGCAACAATGGCTGCCGGCCAGACAAAGAAAAAGAAAGTAGTCGTATCGAAGGGTGTTCACTATCAGGCGATTGAAGTGCTTAAAACTTATTGTAAAGGCCAAAACATTGAAGTAGTGGAAGTTGATCTCAATGGATCCTATACCGATCTTGAAAAACTCGCTGAAGCGTCTGATGAAGATACGGCAGCGGTGATGGTGCAATATCCGAACTTCCTCGGTTCCATTGAAGATCTGGAAGCGATGGAGGAGATTGCCCACAAGCATAAGGCATTGTTCGTCGTAAACAGTAATCCGCTTGCACTCAGCCTTCTTACACCTCCAGGTGAGTTTGGGGCGGACATCGTCACTGGTGACACACAAGTGTTCGGCATACCGGCACAATTCGGCGGCCCTCACTGTGGTTATTTTGCAGCCACTAAAAAGCTCATGCGTAAAATGCCAGGCCGCCTCATTGGGCAAACTCAGGATGACGAAGGCAACCGTGGATTCGTACTCACGCTACAAGCCCGTGAACAGCATATAAGACGGGATAAGGCAACAAGCAACATCTGTTCCAACCAGGCCCTGAACGCGCTGGCATCTTCGGTTGCGATGAGCGCCTTGGGTAAAAATGGTGCAGTAGAAATGGCTGAACAGAATATCCAAAAGACCAACTACATGAAGAATAAGCTGAAGTCTGCCGGATTTACAATCCTGGATGGTCAGTCTTTCAATGAATTTGCAGTAAAACTCTCAAAAGATGTCGACGAAATCAATGATGAACTACTTGAATACGGCTATATCGGCGGTTATAACCTAGAGAAAGTGGACGCTGATTTTGCGGGCTATATGCTTGTAGCTGTTACAGAATTGCGCACTAAGGAAGAAATAGATGGATTTATCGAAAGGTTGGGTGAATACAATGCTTAAGGGATCCAGTCCTTTGATTTTTGAAAGAAGCATAGAAGATCGCTTTGCCTATTCGCTTCCGGATCTGGAAGTGGAAAAGGCGGATATCAGTACGATTATAGACGATAAATTCGTCCGGAAGACAAAGGCCGAGTTGCCGGAAATAAGTGAACTTGACCTGATGCGTCACTATACTGAACTATCCAACAAGAACTACGGCGTCGACTCCGGATTTTATCCGCTCGGTTCCTGTACCATGAAATATAATCCGAAAATTAACGAAAAAGTTGCCAGGATGCCAGGTTTTGCACTCAGCCATCCACTCCAGAGCGACAAGACGATACAAGGTTCCCTTGAAATCGTCTACGATATGCAGGAACACCTCAAAGAGATTACTGGCATGGATGAAATCACATTGCAGCCTGCTGCTGGTGCGCAAGGCGAATGGACGGCACTGATGATGATCAAAGCCTTCCATGAAGACAATGGAGACTTCAACCGTACTAAAGTGATCGTACCGGACTCGGCTCACGGAACAAACCCGGCAAGTGCGGTAGTAGCAGGGTTTGAAGCCGTGACTGTAAAATCCAATGACAAAGGGCTCGTTGACATCGAGCACCTGAAGAGCCTGGTAGGCGATGATACAGCTGCAATAATGCTCACGAACCCGAATACCCTTGGACTGTTTGAAGAAGATATTCTGGAAATGCGTGACATCGTCCATGAAGCGGGCGGTAAACTTTACTATGATGGCGCCAACTTGAATGCCATCATGGCTAAAGTACGCCCTGGAGATATGGGCTTCGATGCGGTCCACTTGAACTTGCACAAAACATTTACAGGTCCGCATGGCGGTGGTGGCCCTGGCTCAGGGCCAATCGGAGTCAAATCAGAATTGGCGAAGTATCTTCCTAAACCGATCGTCGTCAAGAATGAAGACGATTCCTACAAAGTCGAGCATGATGTGCCTAAGAGCATCGGACGCGTAAAACCATTCTTCGGTAACTTCGGCATATTCCTGCGGGCATATACGTATATTCGCACCATGGGGCCGGACGGTCTCAAGGAAGTATCGGAAATTGCGGTCCTTAATGCCAACTACATGATGAGAAGGCTTGAAGGTACATTCGAACTTCCTTACAAGCAACATTGTAAACATGAATTTGTCATCAGCGGTTCCAGGCAGAAGAAAATGGGAGTGCGTACACTCGATATGGCAAAACGTCTGCTTGATTTTGGATATCATCCGCCGACGATCTACTTCCCACTCAACGTTGAAGAGTGCATGATGATAGAACCGACGGAGACGGAGTCCAAGGAGACACTGGATGGATTTGTAGACACCTTGATCGGTATCTCCAAAGAAGCTGAGGAAGATCCAGATATCGTCCTTGAAGCCCCTCATACTACTGTGGTCGGTCGCTTGGATGAGACTCAGGCTGCCAGAAAACCAGTGCTGAGGTTCCAACGTGATGACATTGTAGAAGAGAAATAAAATAATGGCCCCGGCTCATCGAGCCGGGGCCATTATTTTATTATTTGTTTTTGGACTTGATTTTGCCAGTCCATTTGCTGATGCCGTTTTTCAGCATGTAGACATCTTTAAATCCTGCTTTCTTCAACATCTTCCCAGCCCTGTAAGGCAACCTCCCGGTCTGATCATACAGATAGACAGGCATGTCCTTCCTAAGGGAATTCATCTTCATGGAGAAATTCATCATGGGAATATTCCTTGCACCCATAATATGTCCATATTCATATTTCTCTTTATCCCTCAAGTCTATGAGCTGAACTTTCCTCAAATCTTTTTTAAATTCTTCCTCTGTAAGAGGTTTGACGCTCTTCATATTCCTGTAGCCGTTCACTACCAGAAGAAGGATGATGACGATTGACGCCAATAGAATAATCAACCAAGTATCCAATTTGTATCTCTCCTTAAAAATTTCACATAAGCTTATTATAAAGATGTTCGACACAATTTAAAAGAGAAAATGATGAGGAACATCTAGTGGGGATAATCACTGAAGCGGGGTGGAGGGGACGATGTACGAACTTAGGCTGGTCGGTTGATTGGCAGACAATGTTTAAAGATGATAAAAAAACTGCCCAATTCCGGGCAGTTTCATTATTTGCGATTCCTATATCTGCGTTTTGATTTTCTGAGTGCGCGCTTATATTTTCTTTGGCTCGGTGTCAATATAAAGAAATAATATATTCCATAGAGGATAAGGCCGATGATCAGCAGGGTCACCAGCGAATTGAGTATCATTCCCATGAAATAATCCAGGTTGGTTACAAGGCCGATTGCAGCTATGGCAAGCACCAGGTACATCAAAAATCGTTTCATCTATTTCACACTCCTTGATAATCTGTTGAATGAGGCGATGGCCACTTCAACTTGCTTATGATCGGGTTGTTTAGTAGTCAGCAGCTGCAGCAGTAGTCCAGGTAGGCCGAACCATTTAAGGACCGGCACATGCCTTACCTTATTTGTGAACTGAAGGAACTCGAAGGACAATCCGATGACTACCGGTATCAATGCCAATCTGTTGAGGATTCTGACATAGAAGGGATCTACCGGCACGAACATATAGACGACAAATCCTACAAGTACGGTGAATAGTATGAAGGAACTGCCGCATCTATAGTGCAGCCTTGAATGGTGCTGGACGTTCTCCACCGTCAACAGTTCATTATCCTCGAAAGTATTGATGACTTTATGCTCGGCGCCATGGTATTGAAACAGGCGCTTGATCATGGGAGTCATCGAAATGGCGTAAATATAGAGAAGCAGCAGAATAAGCTTGAAGAAGGACTCCAAGGCGACTTGCCCAGCATGGGAAGTAACAACCCCTGAGAAGAATTCGGCTATGAAGACTGGTATGAGGGTGAAAAGGGTTTTTCCGACCAGAAAAGAAAGTATGCCTATCAGAATGGTGGACAAGACGATTTTGGACTTATTCGCTTCCTGCTTCTCCGCTTCAATGTTCATGTCATCTGATGGATGCCTTTCATACCTTTCAGAGGCGAAATCCATATGTTTCATCCCATATATACTTGATTCAATAATGGCCACATTCCCCCGCAAGATAGGAATTTTCTTTAGTTTCTGAACCCAGTCCTTTTGCGGACGGTCCATTTCGAAATAATCTATGGAATCGTCATTGCGGCGGATGGCGGTCACCATCTTCCTGGACGACTGGAACATTACCCCTTCGATGACGGCTTGACCGCCATATTTCGTATTGGTCATCAGTCCACGCTTCCTTCATCAATAGTATTCATTTACTTGCTTAAGCTGATCGAGGCCTTCCTTGAACAGATCAGGATCATCATTCTCTATACCCCTGTTCAAAATATCGATTGCTGCAAGGATTTCGTCGTTGGCCAGTAGAATGGATTCATGCCGGCGTTTCAGGTAATCATCCAACTCAACATCAGTGGTTTCATCATTATAGTCTTCTATCGTACGTGATATCTGTTTTTCGACTTCTTTGAAATTGGACTGGAGGTTTTGGGGCGATTCTTCGTTTTCCCTTATCATTTTGTCCAGCTCATCAAAAGAAGATTCCATTTCCGAAGCATACGATTCGATATCCTGTACATACTTGCTTATGTCGGGATTACCCCTTATTTCTTTCATTTTGGAAATTTCCTGCTCCAGATTCTCAAGGCGCTGTGTATTCTTCTGGAGCGAGACTTCCTCAGTCTGCAGAAGCCGCTTCAACTCCTCGTTACGCTCATTCGCCTTTTTTAAATCCTGTTCTACCGGGTTCCCGCTACAGGCGCTCAGGAACATCACCGACAGTATGATCGACATCATTCGTTTCATAATCTGATTCTCCTAATTTTCATTGTATAATGATATCATGTTACACCAAAAGATGATATTGTTTTGCAAATTACAAAAAAGTCGGGATATAAGCGATATTGCATGATTCTATTACTGAAATAAAGGTTGTTTTGATGTAGAATGTAATCTGAAAGGTGGAGTATAAGCATATGATCAAATTTGATAAAGTGAACACCCTTTTAGAAGAGAACAACTTGGATGCACTGCTCATCATGAGCGACTACAACAGAAGATACTTGAGTAACTTCACAGGGTCAAGCGGTGCTTTAGTCATCACGAAGGAGAACCGATACCTGATTTCTGATTTCAGGTACGATGCGCAGGCCAGGGCACAAGCTGAAGGGTTTGAATTCATCCTTCAGGATAAAGGTCTCCTTGATTTCACAGTGGAATTCATCAAAGGGAAAAACCTTCGTACCCTTGGTTTTGAGGGCCATCATATCAATTACAATACTTCTGAAAAGCTGGCTGAAAACTTTGAAATTGTGCCTTTGACGAATGAGATTGAAAAAATCCGCATGTTCAAGACACAAGAAGAGGTTTCCATAATCAAAAAAGCGTGCGAAATAGCCGATGAAACCTACGATCACATATTGAAGTACATTAAGCCAGGGATGAGTGAACTCAACGTGCGCAACGAAGTTGAGAATCACATGCGCAAACTTGGAGCGGAAGGTTCAAGTTTTGATATCATTGTAGCCAGCGGCTACAGGGGTGCACTCCCGCATGGTGTGGCTTCTGATAAAATCATAGAGGCCGGCGAGATGATCACACTTGATTTTGGAGCATATTATAATGGGTATGCATCTGATATAACCCGCTCGTTTGGCGTCGGGCACGTATCAGAAGAAATGGAGAAGGTACACAACATCGTCCTGGAGTCCCAACTGGCTGCACTTGATGAAATCAAAACAGGGATGACCGGTCGGGAAGCGGATTCGGTTGCGCGTGATATCATCACGAAACACGGCTATGGAGATAACTTCGGTCATTCGCTTGGACATGGGTTCGGTTTGGAAGTGCATGAAATGCCGAGCTTGGCGAAGTCCAGCGAAACCGTTCTCGAGAAAGACATGTGTGTTACAGTAGAACCGGGCATCTACATTGAAGACGTAGGCGGCGTAAGGATTGAAGACGACTGCCTCGTTACAGATCAAGGTCTTGAGAAACTTTCACACAGCAGTAAAGAGCTGTTCATCATCTAAATCAATGAGAATACAGGAGGAATACTATGATTTCAGTCAACGATTTTAAAACAGGACTCACAGTAGAAATAGAAGGGGGCTTGTGGCGTGTGGTCGATTTCCAGCATGTCAAGCCAGGTAAAGGCGCCGCCTTCGTCAGAAGCAAACTCAGGAACTTGAGGACAGGGGCCATCCAGGAAAAAACGTTCCGCGCAGGTGAGAAGGTGGGTAAAGCCCATATCGATAACTTGAAGATGCAGTATCTGTATGCAGATGGAGACAACCACGTCTTCATGGATAACAATACATTCGAGCAGGTGGAGTTGGATGCTTCGGCACTTACTGATGAGCTCCAGTACCTGAAGGAGAACATGAATGTTTCCCTGATTATGTACGAAGGGGAGACACTCGGTGTCGAACTGCCTAAAAACGTAGAACTCAAAGTAGTTGAAACGGAACCGGGAATCAAAGGTGATACAGCAAGCGGCGCGTCTAAATCCGCGACTCTTGAAACAGGACTTCAGCTCCAGGTGCCACTCTTTGTAAATGAAGGGGACACACTTGTCATCAGTACTGATGACGGCCATTATGTTTCAAGAGCCTAGAAAGTGAAAGCAGAGTAGCCTCTGCTTTCATTTTTTACTTGAATTGGTATGACCACTTGCGTAAAATACAAGACAGAAATTTTGAAAGTTAAGGAGCCTGAACATGAAACATGAATATATTGACTCACTGATAAGTAAAATGGAAAAAGCTTCACTCACCGAATTGACATATAAGGATGAGGAAGTTGAAATCAAACTTAAGCGCGGAGGAGAACCGGAGCAGTCTGCAAGACCGGCTGCTGTGCCTTCAACACCGGCTGCAGCAGAAGCACAGCCGCAGCAGCCATCACCTGAAGAAGAGGGCAAGGTGATCAAGGCTCCAATGGTCGGAACATTCTATAAAGCAGCTTCTCCAGAGGCGGACCCATATGTGAAAGTAGGGGATAAAGTCGATAATTCCTCAGTAGTGTGCATCCTTGAAGCAATGAAGCTGTTCAATGAAATACAGGCGGAAATTTCCGGTGAAATCACAGAGATACTTGTCGAAGATGGAGACATGGTTGAATACGATCAGCCATTGTTCAGAGTACGATGATCAAAAAGATACTGGTTGCAAACCGCGGAGAGATTGCTGTAAGAATCATCAGAGCGTGCACTGAGTTGGGGATAGAATCCGTCAGCATCTATTCTGAAGCAGATAAGGACAGCCTACACCGGAAAATCGCCACTGAATCCTACTGCGTCGGTCCAAAGCTTTCAAAAGACAGTTACCTCGATATGATCAGCATCATCACGATAGCCAAAAAAAGTGGATGTGACGCCATTCACCCGGGCTATGGGTTTTTGGCTGAAAACAGCGATTTTGCAGAAATGTGTGAAGTATCCAACCTTATTTTCATCGGCCCTATGCATGAAACGATCTCATTGATGGGTGTTAAGGATGTCGCTAAAGACACGATGAAGAAAGCGGGCGTACCTACCGTACCCGGCAGTGAAGGCGTTGTGGCTTCTGTAGAAGATGCAAAGGAAATCGCTGAAGAAATCGGTTATCCGGTCATCATTAAAGCAAGCCATGGCGGCGGGGGAAAAGGTATCCGGGTTGCGAGGGATGAGGCCTCCCTTGTACAAAATTATAAGATGACGGAACAGGAAGCAGAAAGTTCCTTCGGCAACAAAAGCCTCTATATCGAAAAGTACATAGAGAATTTCAGGCATATAGAAATTCAGGTGCTCGGAGATTATCATGGCAATGTCGTACATCTTGGTGAACGCGATTGCACCATCCAAAGGCGGATGCAGAAATTGGTGGAGGAGGCACCGAGTCCGGTACTTTCCGAAGCAAGGCGTGAAGAGATAGGGCAGACGGCTGTGACAGCTGCAAAAAGCATCGATTACATCGGAGCCGGCACCATCGAGTTCATCTATGACTTGAATGACGACAGCTTTTACTTCATGGAGATGAATACGCGCATCCAAGTGGAACATCCAATTACGGAAATGATCACCGGTGTAGACCTTGTCAAAATGCAGATCAAAATCGCAAGAAGAGAACCCATACCGTTCAAACAGGAGGAAATTGAATTTAAGGGGCATGCGATCGAGCTGCGCGTCAATGCGGAGAATCCATACAAAAATTTCATGCCTTCTGCCGGCAAGATCACCGACTTCATGGTGCCAGGCGGCTTCGGCGTCAGACTGGATAGTGCCTGCTACGCTGGATACGTCATTCCTCCCTACTATGACTCCATGATCGCGAAGCTGATCACTTTTGCGCCATCAAGGGAAGAAGCCATCAACACTGCACTGCGTGCACTTGGAGAATTCAAGATTGGCGGGGTCGATACGACAATTCCTTTCCATATGAATCTGTTGAACCATGAATCATTCAAGAACAATGATTATAATACAAACTTCCTGTCAAACCATGATATAATGAATTGACGAGGTGATTAATATGATTATTGAAGAGAATAAAGCAAATCTTGGACGCATCGAGATTTCACCCGAAGTACTTGAAGTGATTGCAAGTATTGCCGTGACGGAAACAGAAGGTGTGCATGCATTGCATAACAACTTTGCCAGCGGCAACTTCGAGAAGATCGGCAAAAAATATCGTGGCCGCGGGGTCAAAGTAGACAGCAAGGATAAGGAAGTCCGACTTTCAACCTACGTCACGCTTGACCAGAGCCACAACGTGCATGGCACTGCCGAAAATATACAAAAGAACGTCACCCAGACTATTATGAACATGACGGATAATATTGTAAAAGAAGTCAATGTCCATATCGTAAATATCAAATAGATGATTAGATGGTGTTATTAATGAACCGACATGAACAACGAAAGAAAATATTTCAAATACTGTTCCAACTGGATCATGGACTTGTGAGCCTAAAGGATGCATCATTCCATGATCTGTATCAGGAATACCCGTACATCAAGTCAATCGTGGATTATCATTCAGAACATGAGTCCAGGATAGATGATGAAATTAAAAATCATCTGACCAGCTACACTTTGGAACGCATCCCGAAAGTTGAGAGGAATATTTTGAGGACAGCCATTTCTGAAATACTTCATGGGGATTCCCCCAAAAAAGTAGTGATCAATGAAGCGATCATCCTTGCGAAACAATACGGGGAGAAGGATGGCTACCGCTTTGTCAACGGTGTCCTCAAAAACTTTATTTTTGAAACGGATGAAAACACGGATGGAGCACAGTAAATACCTTACCGTAGGTGCATTGACAAAGTACCTGAAATATAAGTTCGACCAAGATCCGTATTTAACGCGTGTCTATTTAAAAGGTGAGCTCTCGAATGTCAAACATCATTCGAGTGGCCATCTATTTTTTGCATTAAAGGACAAAGATGCCGTACTGCGCGGGGTGATGTTTTCACGGAATGCCCACGCATTGAAGTTTCAGCCGGAGGAAGGGCAGAGCGTACTCATCGAAGGCAGGGTCAGCATTTTTGAAAGTAGTGGCCAATACCAGATCTATGCAGACAGCATTGAGATGGATGGCATGGGCCTGCTTTTTGAAAAGCTTGAAAAAGATAAAGCCGATTTGCGCAATCAAGGGTATTTCGATGACAAGCATAAAAAAAGGATTCCGGAGTATCCCAAGAAGATTGCCATAATCAGTTCCCAAACCGGTGCAGCACTGCAGGATATGGTCACTACGCTTAAACGACGCTATCCTCTTGTTACAGTGACGATCTACAACACATTGATGCAAGGCAGTAAAAGTAGGACGACAGTCGTTCGTAGTCTTGAAGAGGCGGATGAATCGGGGGCGGATACTATAATTCTGGCAAGAGGGGGCGGATCCATAGAAGATTTATGGACTTTCAACGAGAAGGACGTCGCACTTGCTGTATTCAACATGAAGACACCCATCATCACAGGCATCGGTCACGAAACAGATACAACCCTTGTCGACTTCGTTTCTGATTTGAGGGCCCCTACACCAACTGCAGCTGCAGAAATATCTGTCCCGGACCGTGTCGATATTTTCGAAAAGCTCAGTCAGACGGAAAAATTCCTGGCACGCAGCATCCATCAAAAAATCACGTCCGATAAAAACCGCCTGTCGACGCTGGCTTCCTACTATAAACTCAAAAACCCGGACCTCCTTTATGATCAGCAGACGGAAAAACTGGTCGCACTAAAAGATAGCCTTGATTCGAGAGTTACATCAAAGATTCGTGAAAGTGGCTACCGTCTGTCGAATGCAAAAGAAGGCGTAAGATATAATACACCGATCTTTAAAATCAGAAGGGGCGCCGAAATACTGGATGCCTACACTGCAAATCTTGATAGGACACTCAAGGTGAAGATTGAATCATCACGGCAAACATTGGGTGCATCACTAGACCGCCTCAATTCGCTGAGTCCGACAAATGTATTGAAACGTGGATATTCCTACACCACCAACGAAGGTCAGGTCGTCAAAACAGTGGACGCGTTAGGTGATGGGGACATCATAGAAACGACATTAAGGGATGGCACAGTCCTATCCAAAGTAACAGAGGTGAGAAATGATGCCGGAAAAGAAAGATGAAACATTCGAAGAAAAGATGAACCAGCTAGAAACAATCGTAAAAAAATTGGATGAAGAAGAGGTTTCACTTGAAGAATCGCTTGAACTCTACCAAAAAGGAGTGGAGCTTACTGCAGAGTGCGACAAGATACTCAAAAATGCAGAGTTGAAGGTTGAAACACTTAACAAGAAAGGGGCAGAAGATGAAGAATGATATGAATGATTACCTCATAAAAGCTGAATCTAGAATCCTTGCCCACCTTCAGATGAACCGTGTCTCCAAAACAATTGAAGAAGCCAGCAGCTATTCCATCAAGGCTGGCGGCAAAAGATTTCGTCCTTATCTGCTTTTTGCCGCACTCGAGTCATTGGGTGCTGACCTGGAGAAAGGTGTCGGAGCCGCAGCAGCGGTGGAAATGGTTCATACATATTCCCTTATACATGATGACCTCCCGGCCATGGATGACGACGACTACCGGCGTGGTGAGCCCACCAACCATAAAGTATATGGTGAAGCTGCTGCGATACTCGCAGGAGACACCCTACTGACCGAAAGCTTTCACCTCATAACTCTGGATGCCCGATTGGCCCCAGACCAGAAAGTAGAGATCATCGCTCAATTGTCGGAGAAAGCAGGACAGAATGGCATGATAGGTGGACAGATGCTTGATATAGAAGCGGAAGGCAAAAATATCACCTTTAACGAGCTTGAGGATATCCATCATTACAAAACGGGACAGCTGATCGTCCTTCCCATAAAAATTGCATGCATAATTGCTGAGGCCAGTGATTTTGTTATGAAACCGCTTCTTGAATTCGGCGATAAACTGGGCATCCTCTTCCAAATACGGGACGACATTTTGGATGTGGAGGGCAACCTTGAAACTACCGGCAAAGAAACAGGTAGTGACGCACGGAAAAATAAGATGACCTATGTGAGAACGTATGGCCTGGAAGGCGCTAAGAAAGAATTGGAGAAATTAACTGGAGAAGCGGAAACAATACTATACTCACTTGCTGACGAAATAGATATTTCCCATCTCGATAGGGTATTGCAACGCTTTGCAGTAAGAGATAAATGATAATTCATCAGGATGAATTATCATTTTTATTTTGACCTCTACATAAAAGTGGTATAATTGGCATTAGTAAATTTAAAGGTGGTTGCTATATGAATCTATATAGTATAAAAGAACCCTCATTCCTGAAAGAGATGGATGAAGAGGAACTTAAAATACTGGCACAAGACATCAGAGATTTTCTTATCGAGTCATGTTCTAGGACGGGCGGCCACATCGGAGCGAATTTGGGGGTCGTGGAATTGACCCTTGCACTTCATAAGCACTTCAATTCTCCGGAGGACCGCCTGATCTTCGATGTGGGCCATCAAGCCTATATCCATAAGATATTGACTGGACGCATAAACGATTTTGATTCCTTGAGGCAATATAAAGGCTTATGCGGATTTCCAAAATTACGTGAATCTGAACATGATGTCTGGGAAGCGGGGCACTCCTCAACGAGTCTCTCTGCTGCAATGGGCATCGCCAAAGCGCGCGATATAAAAGGTGAGAGTAACCACGTCGTCCCCATCATTGGAGACGGTGCATTGACGGGCGGCATGGCTTTGGAGGCGTTGAACCACATTGGTTCCGACCGTACCAATATGACCATAATATTAAACGACAATGAGATGAGCATTGCACCGAATGTAGGAGCAGTCCATAATATGCTTGGCAGAATGCGCACCAATACCCAATATAACCGGGTCAAGCATGACATTGAAGATTTCTTGAACCGCCTTCCACAAGTAGGCGTCAAGTTAAGGGATATGGCTGATAGGATCAAAGACAGCATGAAATATCTTATAGTGAACGGCATCTTCTTTGAAGAGCTCGGCATCAAATATCTCGGCCCTGTCGATGGCCACGACTTCGAAGAGTTGTCGAATGCAATCCAGATATCCAAAGATTACAACGGACCCGCCGTAATCCACGTCATCACCAAAAAGGGCAAAGGATATCACCCAGCAGAAGATGACAAGATGGGCAAATGGCATGGATTGGGACCTTACAAGATCGACACAGGGGAAGTCCTTGGCAGTAAATCGACTCCATCATGGAGTGAATTCATGTCGAACACTGTTCTTGAACATGCCAAAAACGATGACAGGATTGTTGCTTTGACACCTGCCATGCCTGTCGGCAGCAAGTTGACGAAATTCCAGAATGAACTGCCGGAGCGTTTCTTTGACGTCGGCATTGCAGAGCAGCATGCTGTTACAATGTCAGCTGGCCTTGCTGCAAGTGGCATGCGACCATATCTGGCCATATATTCAACATTCCTTCAACGCGGCTTCGATCAATTGCTGCACGATGTAGATAGGCAAAACCTGAACGTCTTCATAGGCATTGACCGAAGCGGCCTCGTAGGTGCCGACGGCGAGACCCATCAGGGCGTCTTCGACATCAGCTTCATTACCCCGTTGCCGAATATGACCTTGATGATGCCAAAGGATGAGATTGAAGCATCACAGATGATCGATTTGGCATTCAGTCATGAGGGACCTATTGCGCTGAGGTATCCAAGGGGCAATGTAAAAGGCCTGAAGCAGGAAGGGACATCCGAAATCCTCGAGTACGGAAAATGGGAATTGATGGCTGAAGGTGACGATATGACCATCATCTCATTCGGACCTACGCTTGACCTTGCACTAGAAGCTTCGGATACGTTGAAAGATGCCGGGATAAAAGCCGGTGTAGTCAATGCCCGATTCCTTAAGCCAATGGATCATCAGATGCTAAACACACTGGGCGGCAATGGTAAACCTATTCTTACAGTCGAAGAATCAATGTTGACTGGTGGACTGGGCAACATGATCGCAAGCTATCTTGCGGATAATGATTACAATAACGCCCTCCATAGAATTGGTATCGATAATGAATATATCGAACATGGGGATGTAGGGAAGCTTCTTGAAGACATCGGCATTACAGCCGAAAATATAGTCCTTCAGTCGAAGCTGCTGATGGAGCAGGCAAATGACAAGCAAATCAAGAATTGATCAGCATGTGCACCAGCACTTCAATTTAGGCACCCTTGAAGAAGTCAGACGGATCATAATGGCTGGGAAGGTTTTAAACAACAATGCCCCCATATATAAACCTTCAGAAATGATTGACCCAAGTAAAGCTGATATTCGCTTCAGGAACATAAAACCCTATGTTTCCCGAGGAGGAATAAAGCTCAACCATGCAGTACAATATTTTGACATTAGCTTAAATGATAAAATAATGATAGATGTGGGCAGTTCAACAGGTGGGTTTACTGATTGCGCCCTGCAAAAAGGCATAAAGCATGTATATGCAGTCGATGTAGGCACCAATCAGCTTGATTATAGATTGCGCGTCGATGACCGGACTACCGTGATGGAACAGACCAATTTCAAAGATACATCCGCAGGCGACTTTTCAAGTTTACCGGATGTCATCTCAATAGATGTCTCCTTCACTTCTGTAGTACCGATAATCAGGCATATCACACATCTGTTCGACCATGAATACGAAATCATCGCCCTCATCAAACCGCAGTTTGAATCCTATCTGGAAGAGAGAGAAGCCGATGGCATCATTACTTCCAAGGTGACCCATGAAAATGTGGTCAACCGTGTAATGGCGGAGTGTCTTTCCCTCTCCCTTTCAATAACAGGATTGGAACGTTCACCGATTACAGGAACGAAAGGCAATATTGAATATCTGCTTCATCTTAAGCACAGCCAGGGCAGTATTGAAAATTTAGTCGAGGAAAAGGACATCCAGCGCACCATCTGGGGCTGATGTCCTTTTTTTATATTATAATCATTCATTTTATGATATTATGTGTATAAATATACATGAATGGTATAAGGAGGCTTACTGATGTCCAATAAGTCCATCAGACAAATCAAGATACGGGAGATTATCACCAACAATAAAGTAGAGACCCAAGAAGAGCTTGTCGAAAAGCTGAACGAGTATGATTTTAATGTCACCCAGGCCACTGTCTCGAGGGACATAAAGGAATTACAGCTGATCAAAGTACCGGCCCCAGACGGTGCCTATGTCTACAGTATGCCTAAGGACCGCAAATTCCATCCACTCGAAAAGCTCGGCAGATATCTAATGGATAGTTTCGTTAAACTCGATTATACCGGCAATATGCTTGTACTGAAGACATTGCCCGGCAATGCCCAGTCAATTGGTGCGATAATCGATCAGCTAGACTGGGAAGAAGTCGTTGGAACCATCTGCGGGGATGACACATGCCTGCTTATATGCAGAGATGAAACTGCACAGGAAGAAATCAGGAATAGAATCTTCAATCTGATCTAAACTGGAGTGTTTATTTTGCTTATAAGACTTAAAATTAAAAACCTTGCAGTACTGGAAGATATTGAGCTGGACTTCGATAGTGGCCTCACCATCATTTCAGGCGAGTCCGGGTCTGGAAAGTCAATGATTATAGAGGCCATCAGATATCTCTACGGTAAGCGTGCGTCCGTGGAAGATATCCGTTATGAAACGAAGGGGGCAGTCATAGAGGGTGTCTTTGATCTCCCTTCAACCGAGGCTGTACAGCATCTCCTCAAAGAAAATGACATTCCTGAAGATGAGCTCTACATCATCCGCAGAGAAATCATGCAGAATAGAAAAAGTATCATAAAAATAAATTCACGCATGGTCACTTTAGGCGCACTGAAAGAAATAATGTCTGAAGTCATCAGCATCCATTCGCAATCTTCCCAATCTGAAGCTCTGGAGTACGGCCAGCACATCCTTTATCTGGATCGATACATCGACTTGGAAAACAGACCTTCCTTTAGAGAATACAGGCAGAATCATCAAAAATACAAAGCTTTGGAAGCGAAAATAAAAGAACTGGAGTATAAGGATAAGAACCGGGTACAACAGTTGCAGATGTATCGGCACCAATTTGATGAACTGGAAGAAATGGGACTTGAAGAGGGTGAAGAGGACAAGCTGATAGAGGATATCGGTTATCTTGACAACTATGAGAAGATAAACGGCAGCCTATCACTAATCAGCAATCAATTAAGCACAGAATATGCACCACAGACCATACTGTATGACATCACCAATCATATCGAGACGTTATCCAATTTTGATGAGAGCTATAAAGAATTCAATGATATATTGGTTGAGTCATATCACCTGTTGAATGAACTGGACAGCAAAGTCTCAAGCGACCTGTCAACCTTGGACTATGATGAAGAAACCCTCAATCTCAAGCAATCCAGGCTATCAAGCATCAATTCCCTAAAACGCAAGTACAATATGACAGTCGATGAACTGATGGACTACCAGAGTAAGCTGGAGCGCGATATTGCAGAGCTTGAGAACATTGCCCAATCCTTTGAAGCACTACAGGAGGATAGGGAGAAGGCATTGAAGGAAATGGAGCATCATGCTAAAGATCTCCATGATTACAGAGCCGAGCAGAAGCATTTTTTGGAAACGCGCATAAAAAAAGAACTGCATGACCTTGATATGCCAGCGGCCGACTTTGAAATCGGCATATCGGAAGCGAATTTTGATGAAAGAGGCTATACCGCAGTAGAGTTCTTGATTTCAACAAATGCCGGCGAACCTTTAAAATCAATGAACCGCATCGCTTCAGGTGGAGAGATAGCCAGGGTGATGCTCGCGCTTAGGACCATCTTTACTGAATTCGATGCACAGACCCTTCTCATACTTGATGAAATCGATACAGGAGTAAGCGGACAAGTGGCAACCCGCATGGCCCAGAAGATGGCGCGTCTCTCCAAGACGAGGCAGGTCATCTCCATATCACATCTACCGCAGGCAGCTGCAATGGCAGACCACCATCTCTATATAACTAAAGAAACATCTGATCACCGTACATCCAGCCATGCTAAATATCTCAACCAGGATGAGCATGCATATGAAATCGCGAGGATGCTCAGTGGTTCAGATATATCAGCCGCCGCTCTAGAAAACGCCAAAACCTTAATAAAAGCAAAAAATGAAGAGACGCTTTAAAGCGTCTCTTCATTTTTTTCGTTTCCTTTCCTCCCACGCGGGGGGCTTGTCCACCATTTTCATATACTTTTCCTTGGCGCGGTTCTGCCGCTGTTCACGGTGCAGGATATATCCTCCAATGAACCATATGCCAAATATCGCAATTACCAACCCAACGATGAACTGGACTACTGTAAGGGTAAATGGATCATTGACGATGCCGAATACACTATCCCTCATATATTTGATGCCAAGTCCTGCCATGATTACTGGCATGACAAGGATAAGGAGCGCAATGATTTTTTTCATTAAACCACCTGTCTAAAATTTATTAAGTCCATTATAACTCAAGTCAACCACATATAAAAATGATCAATATTTTTAAATCTTTAGAATATTTCAAGTTTAAGTAATGCCGTGTAATTTGATTTTCGTATCTGTATAATAATGGCTGAGGGGAGGGAATATGGTGGAGTTCGATGAAATATTCAAAAAAGAATCAAGTAAAATGATAACGCTTTCAATATGCAGGGCTGGGGACATCACAGTGCTGGAGCCAGTCATCAAACTTATTGAAAGCCATGATGTCAGATGTCATCTCATTGACGACCGTCCGAAATTAGAACACCTACTGGATTCTATGGGGCAGACGGAACTGCTTGAGAGCAACCTTTTCATCCATCATATCACGGATGATGAAGAAGCGGCCCATAGTGCCTTACGGCTCATCGCCCAAGGTAAGGCCGATATATTGGTAAAAGGTATGGTGCCGACCGCAACACTTCTTAGGGAAGTATTGAAAAAAGAGCATGGGGTGGTCGAATCGACCATGCTGAGCCATGTCGCCCTGTTCGATCCACCGAATTACCATAAAGCTTTATTGCTCAGTGATGCGGCAATGAATATTGCGCCAGATCTAGAACAAAAGAAACAGATCATCAACAATACAGCTGAAGCAGCCCAAATGCTTGGCATCAGCAAACCTAAAGTCGCGCTGTTGTCGGCTGTCGAGAAAGTGACAGATAAGATGCCATCGACCGTAGATGCACACGCGTTGGTCGAAATGGGAACTCAGGACTTCAAATATGATATTATAATGGAAGGGCCACTTCAATATGATCTGGCAATTTCTAAAAAAGCTGCATCTCAAAAAGATGTGCAATCCGAGGTGGCGGGCGATGCCGACATTCTGATTGCCCCCAATATAGAAGCTGGGAACATCCTCTACAAGTCACTGGTGTATTCAGCTGGTGCTAGGGTCGCTTCCGTGTTGACCGGGGCCCGGGTGCCGATCGTCCTTACATCACGTGCCGATAGCTCTGAAGATAGATTCAATTCCATCAATCTGGCAATGGCACTATCAAAATAATTAAATGGAGTGGTAAAAATGATATTCGAAAAAATGGAACAGTACGATTATGAGCAACTGGTTTTCTGTCACGATGAAACAAGCGGTTTGAAGGCAATCATCTGCATCCACGACACAACACTTGGTCCAGCACTCGGTGGGTGCCGTATGTGGAACTACGAGACCGAAGAAGAAGCAATAGAAGATGTACTCCGTTTGGCTAAAGGCATGACGTATAAAAATGCAGCAGCCGGCCTTGATCTCGGGGGCGGTAAGACAGCTATCATAGGAGATGCTTCCAAAGACAAGTCAGAAGCCTTCTTCAGAGCATTGGGCCGTTACATACAGAGCCTTGGAGGCAGATACATCACAGCAGAAGACGTTGGCACAACTGTAAGCGATATGGACCTCATCTATCAGGAGACGCCTTATGTCTGCGGAGTGAGTGAATCATACGGCTCAAGTGGCAACCCAAGCCCGATGACGGCTCTCGGCGTCTATATGGCAATGAAACGTACAGCGAAAGAAGCTTTTGGCGACGACTCCCTGAGTGGAAAAACTGTAGCTGTACAAGGTGTGGGCAACGTTTCCTATGGCCTCTGCAAACACCTTCATGAGGAAGGTGCCAAACTGATCGTCACAGATATCAATGAAGATGCCGTAAATCGTGCCGTCACTGATTTCGGTGCGCAAGCAGTAGGAATAGATGACATCTACTCTGTCGATGCAGACATCTTCGCACCTTGTGCGCTCGGCGGCATACTGAACGACGATACGATTCCTGAATTGAAAGTGGCAGCTGTTTGCGGCAGTGCCAATAACCAGCTTCTTGATGATGATAAACACGGCCGTATGCTGGAAGAAAGGGGCATCATATATGCGCCTGACTATGTAACAAACTGCGGCGGCGTGATCACAGTAGCGGATGAGCTTCAGGGCTATAATGCAGAACGTGCCGAAAGTAAAGTGAGGGGCATATACGACCAGATGGATAAAATCTTCTCCATTGCAAAGCGTGACAATGTGACGCCGGCAGTTGCAGCGGATCGTTTGGCAGAAGAAAGGATCAAGAGCATGATGCATGTCAAAAGTACTTTCTCCCTAAATGAAATGACACCTCTCAGCAGGAGGTAACCCATTTGACATATAAAATCCTAGTGCTTAATCTCGGAAGCACATCGACCAAAGTGGCCATCTATGAAGACGACAGGCCACTTGCTTCCGATACATTGAAGCACCCGACTGAAGAAACCGTCAAACCTTTAGCCGATCAGACCGAATTCCGGCTTGAAGCGGTCCGCACCTTCCTTAAAGCACAACGTGTGCCACCAGAAGAAATTGATATCGTCAGCGCCAGAGGCGGACTTCTCAAACCGATTTCAGGCGGGACCTATAACATTTCACAGAAAATGGTCGACGATTTGCGCGAAAACAGGTATGGCAGGCACGCTTCTAACCTGAGTGCACTGATTGCCGATCGGTTTAGGGAGAAGTACGGCTGTAAAGCCGTGATTACGGACCCTGTGGTAGTGGATGAGCTGGTTGAGGAAGTACGCATGACCGGCCTTGAGGAAATCAGACGCAAGTCGATTTTCCATGCTCTGAACCAAAAGGCTGTAGCGCGCAAGTACGCGCATTCCATAGACCGGGATTACGAGGATATCAACGTCATCGTATGTCATATGGGCGGCGGTATTACAGTAGGCGCCCACGCCCACGGGCGGGTAATTGATGTGAATGACGGACTGGCAGGGGAAGGTCCGATGAGTCCGACACGAACTGGCACTCTGCCGAATGGCAGTCTGGCCAAATTCATGGAGGATAACGCCATGGACTATGATGCAGTCGTGGAAACATTGACCAAATCGGGCGGTTTCGTCTCATTGGCCGGAACGCAGGATGCTCTGGAACTTGAGAACAGGGCAATAGCCGGTGATGAAAAGGCAATCGCCATATACCAGGCGTTAGCCGTTCAAATCGCTAAAGAAATCGGCTCACGGGCGGCTATACTGAAGGGTGATGTCGAACAGATTATATTTACCGGCGGTTTGGCGTACAGCACTTATCTCATTGATCTCATAAGGCCATATATTGCATTCATCGCGCTGGATACTACTTATCCCGGCGAGGAAGAAATGCAGGCGCTTGCAGAAGGTGGCTATCGCGTGTTGAGCGGAGAAGAGGAAATGAAGGTATATGAATAGGAGGAAAACGAATGGCTCATGAATATGACCTGGTCATACTTGGTGGCGGTACTGCAGGCTATGTAGCAGCGATCAAAGCCAGCCAACTGGGTTTGAAGACTGCACTTGTCGAAAAGGAGAAATTGGGTGGCACATGCCTCCATAGAGGCTGCATACCTACTAAAAGCCTCCTGCAGTCAGCGGGCATCGCAAACGCCATGAAAAATGCAGGCACCTTCGGTATAGAACCGGTAACACCTGTAGTCAATATGGCTAAAGTACAGGAACGCAAGACTGCCGTCGTCGATCAGATGTACAATGGCGTAAAACATCTCATGAAAAAGCATGCCATCGATGTCTATAACGGTTATGGACGCATATTGGGACCTTCCATCTTCTCACCAATGGCGGGGACAATTGCAGTAGAGTACCCAGAAGATGAAGAACGAGAAAGCGATATACTCATAAATCAACATGTATTGATCGCGACAGGTTCATATCCACGCCCACTGCCGATTCTTCCCTTTGATGGCGAAGTCGTGCTTTCGAGTGATGATATGATGACCCTGGAGAGTATCCCTGATAAAATGGCAATCATCGGAGGTGGTGTCATCGGGCTTGAATTTGCAAGTTTGATGAATGACCTTGGTACTGCCGTAACGGTAATTGAAGCGGGGGGTCAGATCATTCCCCTAGAAGACGCAGATATCGCCAAACAGCTGAGACAATCCCTAGAGGCCAGAGGCATCATATTCAAGACTGGCCATGCGCTGGATGAATCAGACATAGAAGTAGGGGAGAAGTCCGTCAGCCTTGCCATCGGTGACGACGAACCAAGCATCTTTGATAAAGTGCTTGTGGCAATCGGCAGGGCACCTAATTCTGCTGATATCGGGTTAAACAATACCAAAATCAAGCTTGATGGCGGCTACTTGAATGTTAACGAGAACTACCAGACTGAGGATAAACACATTTATGCAGTCGGTGATGCCATCGGCAACCTTCAACTGGCGCACGTAGCAACCAAAGAGGCGATCAATGCCGTTCTGCATATGGCAGATAATAAGCCTTATCCAGTGGATTACAACGCTGTACCAAGGTGTATATACACCTCGCCTGAAGTCGCCTCTATCGGTATGACTGAAGCTACATTAAAATCAGAAGGTATCTCCTACAATGTTCATAAAGTTCCGTTTGCCGCCATCGGCAAGGCAGTCATCAATAATGGCTCAAAAGGATTCGGCAAGATTCTCACGGATCCAGAGTCAAAGGATATTCTGGGCATCTCGTTAATCGGCCCGGAAGCGACCGAACTCATAAACGAAGCGGCACTCGCCAAATTCCTTGACGCTTCTGCGCTGGAGCTCGGTTCAGCCATCCATGCACACCCTTCCATCGGGGAAGTGCTGATGGAATTGGGGCTCAGTGCCGAAGGACAGGCCATCCATGTATAAGGAGGAGATTTATCGTGTTGGATTATAGAGAAGCGGGGCTCGCCCCCGATGATTTAAAGGAAATGTATAGGACCATGCACCTTGCAAGAAGGCTGGATGAAAGGATGTGGCTTTTGAACCGTGCGGGGAAACTGCCTTTCGTCATTTCATGCCAAGGTCAGGAAGCGACTCAAGTAGGGGCAGGGTATGCGCTCGATACGACAGTTGATGTAATCAGCCCCTATTACAGGGACCTCGCCCTGGTGACGCATTTCGGCATGACGGCTGAAGAGACCATGCTTTTTGCTTTTGCAAAAAAAGGTGATGTTTCAAGTGGCGGCAAACAGATGCCTTCACACTTCAGTAAGAAAAGTAATAACATCATGACCCAGGGCTCCTGTGTTGCGACCCAGGTCCTTCACGCAGTCGGTGCCAGCTTCAAGTTCAAGATGGACGATGAAAAGCGCGTTGCTCTGACGACACTCGGCGAAGGGTCATCGAACCAGGGCGACTTCCACGAAGGGTTAAACTTTGTAGGCGTACATAAACTGCCATTTATATGCATCATAGAAAATAACAAATACGCCATAAGTGTACCGGTGGAACTTCAATATGGTGCAGACAAGTTGTCCGATCGTGCAATTGGATATGGAATGCATGGAGAGCATATAGACGGGAATGATCCGATTGCTGTCTATAAGGCAGTCAAAGAGGCTAGGGAGCGCGCAATGAATGGCGAAGGCGGCACTCTTATAGAGGCAATGTCCACGCGGCTGACCGCCCATTCCTCTGATGACGACGACAGCTACAGGGAAAAAGGTGAGCTGAAAGAAGAGGATTGCCTCATGCGATTTAAAGCCTACATCAAAGAGCATGAAGTTGCGGATGATGAGTGGTTCGAGACTCTTGAGGCCGAAGCGAAAAAAATCGTCACTGATGCGACCAAGGCTGCAGAAAACGCACCTTATCCGGATGCCAGGGAAGCGCTGACGCATGTATATGAGGGGGTAAACAATGGCTAAGACATCCTATCTGCAAGCAATACATCAGGCACTGGATTATGAGATGGGAAAAGACGATAGTGTATTTGTACTGGGGGAGGATGTCGGCAAAAAGGGCGGTGTCTTCAAAGTTACAGAAGGCCTCCAGGAAAAGTATGGGGAGATGCGCTGTCTCGACACACCTCTTGCAGAATCCAACATTGTCGGCACAAGCATTGGCGCAGCAATGATGGGTAAAAGACCAGTTGCTGAAATACAATTTGCAGAATACATTCTGCCTGCGACAAACCAGATTTTAAACGAAGCGGCGAAAATCAGATACCGTTCCAACAACGACTGGAATTGCCCGATGGTGATACGTTCTCCTTTCGGCGGCGGGATTCATGGTGCCCTTTACCATTCGCAGTCGATAGAAACGATCTTCACCTCGACACCGGGGTTGAAGGTGGTCGTCCCATCCACTCCTTCCGACGCTAAAGGACTGCTCATCTCCGCAATCCGCGATAATGACCCGGTGCTCTTCTTCGAGCATAAGAAGGCATACCGTCTCCTTAAAGAAGATGTTCCTGAAGGCGAATATACTGTGCCGATCGGCAAAGCTGACGTCAAGCGTGAAGGCGACGACATTACGGTCATAACTTACGGCCTGTGCGTCAATTATGCCATGCAGGCTGCCGAGAGACTTTCCAAGAAGGGCTATGAAACAGAGATCCTGGACTTGCGCACCATCTATCCGCTGGATAAGGAAAGCATTATAGAAGCGGCATCCAAAACAGGTAAAGTACTTCTGGTGACCGAGGATAACCTCGAAGGCAGCGTGATGAGCGAGGTATCAGCCATTGTAGGAGAGAACTGCCTGTATGATCTCGATGCTCCGATAATGCGTCTGGCAGGACCAGATGTCCCGGCAATGCCATATTCTCCGCCGATGGAAGATTTCTTCATGATCAACCCGGACAAGATAGAAGCAAAAATGATGGAACTTGCCGAACACTAAGGAGGAAAAGAGTAATGGAAAAGGTGCTTATGCCAAAGCTTGGTGAGAGTGTCACTGAAGGAACGATAGAAAAGTGGTTGGTGAAGCCAGGCGATAAAATAGAAGAATACGAGCCTTTGTGTGAAGTCATAACCGACAAAGTCACCGCTGAGGTCCCCTCTGTATTTGACGGTACAATCAAAGAATTGCTGGTTGACGAGGGGGATACTGTCGAGGTGGGCACACCCATCTGCATGATGGAGACGGAAGGGGATTCAAATGCAGAACCCGTTTCAGAGTCTGAGGAGTCAAGTGTAGAGACGGTGGATGAGAATCCTGAAGAAGAAAAAACCACAAAAACTAAAGGGCAGAAGATGCGCATATCTCCTGTAGTCATGCGCTTAGCCGAAGAGAATGATATCGACCTTAAAACGGTTGAAGGCACTGGATTTGAAGGTCGGATTACAAAGAAAGATATTATGGCTGCGATAGAATCCGGCAGCACTGCTCCAATGGAGCCTAAACAAGAAAAACATAAAGAGGCTGACTCTCCAGGTCGCACTGAACCTGTGGCGCCTGCAGAAACTTCTACGACCCCGGGTGAAGAGATTCCGGTAACGGGAGTACGCAAAGCAATCGCCAATAAGATGGTCCAATCCAGTCAGGAGATTCCACATGCCTGGCTGATGATGGAAGTCGATGCGACCAATTTAGTCAATGTCAGAAACAAGCATAAGAATGCCTTTAAAGAAAGTGAAGGGTATAATCTGACGTTCTTCAGCTTTTTTGTTAAAGCTGTAGCTGAAACCTTGAAAGAGTATCCAATGCTCAACAGTTCATGGCAAGGTGATAAGATCGTCGTCAATAAGGATATCAATATCTCCATTGCTGTCGCAGGAGATGATAAGTTGTATGTTCCAGTAATCAAGAATGCTGACGATCTGTCAATCAAAGGGATAGCAAAGCAGGTGAGCGAGCTCGCCTCTCTCGGCCGTAGGCATGCACTGACCCAAGACCATATGAAGAACGGCACCTTTACTGTCAACAACACTGGCGCATTCGGATCGGTCCAATCAATGGGGATCATCAACCATCCCCAAGCAGCCATACTGCAAGTGGAATCAATCGTCAAGAAACCTGTGATCATAGACGATATGATTGCAGTAAGGGACATGGTCAACCTCTGCCTATCCATCGATCACCGCATATTGGATGGCCTTGTAGCGGGACAATTCCTGAAAGCAGTCAAACAGCGTATTGAAGCCTATTCCATTGAACATACTTCAATCTATTAAGCTTTACAAAAAGAGTGATTGAATATAGAATTGAGTCATCAAATCCTTTGCGTATGCTTTGGATTATAAGGACTGGAAGAAGGGATTTTTGCAATGAATATGGATTTCAACATGTACATGAATGATATTGTCACTACTGCAAGAAGCGAAATGAGGGAAGCGGGCTATACTGAAATGACGACGCCTGAAGAAGTGGATGAGCACCTTCTGAAGGAAGGGACGGCTCTGGTGATGGTCAATTCAGTCTGTGGTTGTGCCGGCGGAATTGCACGTCCAGCAGCAAAGCATGCACTCAACTATGATAAGCTTCCTGACCAGCTGCTTACGGTCTTTGCCGGACAGGATAAGGAAGCCACTGAGCATGTCAGGGAAAAAGCACCAGATTTCCTGCCTTCTTCACCATCTTTCGCACTCTTTAAAGACGGAAAGATTGTAGATATGATAGAACGCCATAACATTGAAGGCCATGAAACCATGAGTGTAATCATGGACCTGCAGGCTTGGTTTGAGGAGCACGGCAAAGATATCTGATATAATAAAAAGAGGTCCCGAGGGACCTCTTTAATTTGATTAAATCGCAGTGAGCATGCTGATGCCGAAAAGGACACCAGAAATCACTATCAGAAAGATCATAAACCAGATTACTACTCTCTGCATTTTCTTATTTTGCATGGAATCATCCTCAATTTTTTACTCATTACATTATAATACACTGAACATCCACAATCAACTCAGTAACAGGAGGCACACACAATGAATCAAGAAAGATTGACTTCGCAATTCATGGAAATGGTCCAAATCGATTCCGAAACTGGAGAAGAGAGGGAAATTGCAGATTATCTGCTGAAGACCTTCAGGGAAATGGGCGTTGAAGCAGAAGAAGACGATACCCAAAAGGACACGGGATATGGGGCAGGAAACATCCTTGTGAGGATGGCCGGCAACACTGAAGCAGAGCCACTTTATTTCACGGTTCATATGGATACGGTGGCACCCGGAAAAAATATTAAACCAGCCATCGAAGATGGTTATATCGTAAGCGATGGGACTACTATACTTGGTGCAGATGACAAGGCCGGCATTGCAGCCATCATAGAATCCATCCGTACAATCAAGGAATCTGAAATCCCACATGGTGATATTGAATTCGTAATTACAGTTGGAGAAGAATCTGGCTTGGTCGGCGCCAAGGCATTTGACGCCTCGCGTTTGAAAAGTCGTTTCGGATACGCCATAGACTCCACGGGGAAAGTCGGCACTGTAGTGACTACGGCACCGACCCAAAGTAAGATTGAAGTGAACATCCATGGTAAGAAAGCACATGCAGGTGTGGCACCTGAAGAAGGCGTCAGCGCGATAAACATTGCCGCCAAGGCAATCAGCCAGATGAAGCTCGGCCGCATCGATTCCGAAACCACAGCGAATATCGGCCGATTTGAAGGCGGTGGCGCAACCAATGTGGTCACAGATCACGTATACCTTCTGGCAGAGGCGCGCAGCCTGGATGCCGATAAGATGGAAAAACAAGTGGCGCATATGAAGGATGTATTTGAAACAACTGCCTCAGAGATGGGCGGGCATGCAGAAATCAAGTCCGAGGTCATGTATGCTGCATTGGATGCCGGGAAAGAGTCTGAAGTAGTGACCACAGCTGTCAAAGCCATCGAAAACATTGGCAGGACGCCTGATTTAATCAGCCTCGGGGGCGGCAGTGATGGCAACATCTTCGCCGGACACGGAATAGATACAGTAATACTCGGAGTCGGATATGAAAACATCCACACTACCGAGGAGCGCATCCCGGTCGAAGAACTCGTCAAGGTCGCTGAACTTGTTACAGGCATCATCAAAGTCCAAAGTGATAAGGAGTAGCATATATGCTGTATGATATCGGAGTGGTCGGCTTGGGGGTTATGGGCACAAACATCTCCAAGAACATGGCCCGGAATGAATTTGATGTTACTACATTCGACTTTTACGAAGATGTGAGAAAAAACAGGACCTTTGAACTGAAGGAAGAAGGCGTATCAGTTTCTTCCTCTCTGGAATCCTTTGTAAAGAGCCTTAAAAAACCTCGCAACATATTGCTTCTCGTCAAAGCAGGGGAAGTGACCGATAAGACCATCTCACAAATAGCCCCCTTGCTGGAAGAGGGGGATACGCTGATAGATGGCGGTAATGAACAGTATGAGAATACACAACGCCGCAACGGACAGTTGACGGCGATGGGCATCAACTTCATTGGCATGGGCGTCAGTGGGGGAGAAGAAGGCGCCTTGAATGGTCCTTCTCTAATGCCGGGTGGCCAAAAATCTGCCTATGATAATGTTAAAGATATACTGGAAAAGATTTCAGCCAAGGCGGATGATGGTAAGCCATGTGTCACCTATATCGGCAATGATGGTAGCGGCCACTATGTCAAGATGATCCATAACGGCATAGAATACGCAGATATGGAACTCATTGCAGAGAGCTACTATTTCATGAAGCATGGCCTCCGCATGAGCAATAAAGAGATGAGTGAAGTGTTCGATGAATGGAATCAGGGTGATTTGAACAGTTATCTGATTGAAATCACTGCACGCATCCTTGAATTCAAGAATGAAAACGGTGAATATATCATTGACCTCATCTTGGATAAGGCCGGACAAAAAGGCACGGGCAAATGGACTGGTATAGAAGGTCTGAAACTGGGCATCCCGCTTTCCATCATTACTGACAGTGTGTTCTCAAGATGCCTCTCAAGTCTGATTGATGAGCGTGCGCAGATCAATCAGGCGTATGATGCCAAAATGGGAGCGCTCCCGCAAAAAGATAAGAATGAAATCCTTGAAGACCTGAAAAATGCTTTATATATAAGTAAACTGATGAGCTATTCACAAGGTTTCCGTCTATTGAAAGAAGCAAGCGACATCTACGAATGGAATCTGCAGTTGGGAGAGATCTCCATGATCTGGAGGGCCGGATGCATCATCCGGGCGCACTTCCTTGAAGAGATCAATAGAGCATATGAAAAAGACCCTGAACTCGATAATCTGCTTCTTGATGACTATTTCAAATCCGTGGTAAAGGAAGCACATCCGAGTCTAAGGCGCATTGCCATCAAGGCGATTGAAAATGAAATTCCAGTGCCTGGTTTCCTGAGTGCACTCTCTTACTTTGACAGCATGAAGCAAAAGCGTGTTTCCAGCAATATGATACAAGCCCAACGTGATTACTTTGGTGCACACACCTATGAAAGAATCGATAAGCCAGGCGCTTTCCACACCGACTGGCAACAGTAAAAAAACGCAGTGTAAGGTTGATTGAAGTCAACTTCACACTGCGTTTTTATTAATCAGATAAACGTTGCCATACTTGTACTTTGCTGTCTTCAGAGAAAAACAGACTTCTACTTTTGATCAACTCCATGGAATAGGCACAATTCAGCTCGCGCTCTTCCTTGAATCGCCATCTACGGAATATATAGCGATAGATGTCTTCGCTGACGACTTCCGGATTCCCTTCAGACTCGAAGATCACATAATCGCCGGATTCCGTATAAGTCTCTTCAAATGGTGCAGGGGAGTAGGAGGAAACGCCAATCATCAATTCCATCTTACCCCCTATATACCTCTCAAGAAGTACGATGCCTTTAATATGGCCGTCATTGTACTTGAGGAGCTCCTCAAGTACATGATTATCTTCGAGGTATGACAAAAAATCATACTTCATCAAAGTACTGTAATGGTCTACCGAGAAGCGGCGGACGGCACCTATGATTCTGAACCCTTCAATATGCTTCTCCGTGGAACGGTATTTTGGCCGTTCGACCGGAACCACTTCAAAGGATATGCGTTCCGTAAGATCCAATGTGTGAAAATACTTTTCAGTTTCGTAGGGCGAAATCCCAAACGCTTCACGATATGTTTTCTTGAACTGCTCGATGTCATGAAAACCATACTGCTTGGATATATCAATCAGCCGTCTATGTCCTGCCTCCAATTCATATGCAATCTCCGTCATCTTGCGCCTCATCTGATACTCGTAGGGGCTGAACCCGACCAATGAGGAAAAGATTGTGATGAATGATTTCGGTTCTACGGACATATCAAGGAGCACTTCATCATAATCTATATTCTCTCTGATATGGTCTTCTATATATATAATGAACCTCTCTACAAAATTTACTGTTTGCATATTAACCTCACTTCATTTCTATACATTCCACCATTTGAACCCATCTTTCGAGAGGAGCAGATTGCTTTTGACAGGCCCGTCGGAGCCCGCCCTGTAGTTTGGAAACGGAGCGATGTCCGTCTCCCATACCTGGTTGATCGAATCTACGAATTGCCAGGCATTCATCAATTCTTCATAGTGGGTAAAGTTTGCTGCGTCCCCGTTCAGACAGTCATATATCAGATTCTCATACGCATCTACTGTACGCGCAAGGTCTTTATTATCGATTGCATAGGAGAGTTTAATCTCCTTTGTATCCTTTTCACTGCCATGGTCTTTGACGTTAAGCTGCAAAGAGATGCTTTCGTCAGGCTGAATGCGTAAAATGAGAAGATTTTTAGAGAGCACATCGTCCTGCTCGTTTTGATAATACAGGTTCTTTGGCACCTCTTTAAATTCCACAACGATCTTCGTCTCCTTATTCCTCATCCTCTTACCGGTACGGATATAGAAAGGAACGCCTGCCCATCTGAAGTTATCTATAAAGAGGCGGGCGGCGATGAAAGTCGGGGTATTGGAGGTTTCGCTGACATCTTCTTCATCCCTGTATTTGCAGACATACTCACCATCTACTGTCCCTTCATCATATTGACCGCGTACAAAATGATTCTTTACATCCTTCTTACCTATTTTTCTAATGCTCTTCAGAACTTTAATCTTTTCGTCCCGGATATCATCACTGTTTAAACTGATCGGTGGTTCCATGCCAAGCAGTGAAACGATTTGAAGCATATGGTTTTGGAACATATCCCGGACTGCGCCGCTTCTTTCGTAATACTCCCCACGGTCAAGTACACCCAAGGATTCAGATGAGGTGATTTGGATATTTGAGATGTAGTGGTTGTTCCATAATGGTTCGAATAAACTATTGCTGAAACGGATGACTTCAATGTTCTGCACCATCTCTTTCCCCAAATAGTGATCTATTCTGTATATTTCATGCTCTTCAAATGTTTTGGAGATGTCCTGGTTCAGTCTATAGGCACTTTCATAATCCCTACCGAATGGCTTTTCGATTATCAGTTTCTTATAACCCTTGGTCTCTGTGACACCTGAACGCCGCAGATTATCCGTAATGACCGTAAAGAATTGGGGGGGCATCGCCAAATAGAACAATCTGTTTCCTTCCGTGTCGACTGATGCCTCGACACTCTCAAATTTATCCTTCAATGTCGAATAGCTGTCGACATCGGTGATATCTACCTGCACATAATGAATGCAGCTCAAAAAGGAGTCCAGTCCTTCAAGGCTTTCCAGCTTTTCGTTATCTTGCAGGGAAGTGCGGGCCACTTCCCTGAAGTCTTCATCATTCATATCTTTACGTCCTATCGCCAATATGGCGAAATCATGTGTCAATGAACCCTCCTGGAACAGATGGAACATGGATGGCAGAAGTTTTCTTCTTGAGAGGTCCCCTGTGGCGCCAAACAATGCGATGGATGCTTTAAATGATTGGGTCATATGCAAACAAGTCCTTTTATCAAAAATTTTCTTATATTATTATTCCACTGTATTCTGAAAAACACAACTCCATAACTATGATATAATGAACCAACATTTAATGATAGGTGATTGCATGAAATTTAAAATACTCGGCTCCGGTGCGGGCATACCTTCGAAATCAAGAAACACCCAAAGCTATATATTGGATGTGGTCGAGGAACTCAACCAATATTTCCTCATTGATGCTTCTGAAGCATTACAGCACCGCATCATGAGCACAACGATACGACCGGCTAAAATCAAACACATCTTCATCACCCACCTCCATGGCGATCATATCTTCGGTCTGCCGGGGTTTCTCTCTTCTCGTGCCCACCAAGGCGGGGAAGGGGTGCCGTTATATATCTATGCACCTGCCGGCTTGAAGGAGTGGGTGGAGCTGACCTTAAGGACAAGCGCTTCACATCTGAACTATCCGATTCACTATATAGAGGTTGCACATAATATGGAGTTTGACGCAGATGGTTTCAAGGTGAAATCCTATCTGCTGGACCACGCTATTGAGAGCTATCTTTATGTATTCATTGAACCAGACAAGCCAGGTGCCCTAAAAGATGATAAATTGAAGCGACTCGGCATACAGCCTGGTCCGTTCTATAAAGAGATAAAACAGTCGGACACTTTCGAATTCGATGGACGGATATACAATACGTCAGAATTCATGAATCCTCCGACAGAAGGCAGGAAAGTGGCAGTCCATGGTGATACAAGGGTGGTCCAGCATCCGGATTACCTGGATTTGGTTGATGGATCGGACCTTATCGTCCATGAGGCAACATATCTCAATGGAGAAGGCGAAAAAGCACATCTTTACTACCATTCCGAAATGTCCGAGGTGCTAAAGAATTTTTCATCAATTTCATATGGAAAGCTGATTTTCAGCCATATCAGCAATCGTTATGACCAGGAGCAGATCAACAGCGTCAGCGGCACGCTACCTGAAAACACGCTGTTGGCCTATGACCTCATGGAAATCACCATCCCACGTGATTCGCAATGAAGCTGGCGATTACCTGCCGATATTTTTCAGGATTGCGGTTGAAACTTTCAACGTGACCGCCCCGTTCGGGATACCAAGCCGCCTTAGGCGGCTTTTTTCTTTTATACAGTTCTTTTGTATGCGTATATGGGATGAATTTATCAGGCTTCGAATGGATGAAGAGTATCGGTTGCCTGATGTTGTCCACCACCCGGTATGGGGAAACTTTAAAGAGTGAGAATCGGCTTCTCAGACGGAAGAATATATTTGTGAATATAAGCACTAGAGGCGACCCGATTTTTGTATATTGGCTGAAGATGTGGGTGAGTTCATCTCCAAAAGTGGAGAATGAAGCATCCGATATATAGAATTCGGCGCGGTTCGATAATTCACCTGCATAGAGCAGCATGGTGGCCGCTCCCATGGATTCTCCATGCACACCTACCTGGATATCAGGTCCGTAGTGGTCAAAAAGGTATTGTATCACTGTCTCTAGATCATATTTTTCGTAGAAGCCGTAAGTGGAATGGAGTCCACCTGTGTTCCCATGACGCCTCGCATCGTAGATGACACAATTATATCCCATTTCTGTGAACATATTGAGGTATTTTATGGAACTTATTTTATTCTCCGTGACCCCATGGCACAGGACCATCCATTTATTCGTTTCGTTAGGGTGGGTGAAGACGGCATTGATGCTGTAGTCGAATTTAGAAGATATGAGGACATCATCTTGCGGCAGCTTTTTGAATTCGTCCATATCGAGCCTCTTAGCGCGCGTTTCCCTGCGTTTGATGATCTCGACGTCCCGTAGTTTAAAGAAAAGGATCTGATTTGAGGCGTAATAGCCAAGTGAGATAAGTAATACGAGAAGGGAGCCTGATAGCCCGGCTCCCCATCTTAAGAAACTCCTCATGCCCGATGCTCCTCATATTTGATTATTTTCACCGCATCGAGAACTGCCTTATATTCTTCCTGTGACAGGTCCGGCATTTTATTGTAGCTTTCGATATTCGATTCCAACTGTTTCAGGCTGCTCACCCCGTTGACTATGGCAGCTTCATTATATTTGAGGAACGCATAGGATAATGCGGTTAGATCTTCATCCACTTCACTCAGACGTTCCAGGCTTTCTTTCAGATCTTCGTAGGAATAATCGAGGAACCCATCAGGGAATTTTTCTTCAATGACACTTCTCCAGCTGCTGCTGAGAGCGCCTTTCATGACTGGTCCGCGTGCCAGGATCGTAACATCTTCTTTTAGGGTGGTTGCAACTTCCAAAGGACGGTTATCCAACGGGTTGAACTGCATCATGATGGTCGACATGTCGCTGTGGCGCAAGTAATAATCGATGACGTTCAGCCGTATCGATGATATGCCGTAGCTTGTGATTACGCCTTCCTGCTTCAGATCGTCGAATGCACTGATGGTTTCGTCTTTATTATCTTCAATGGTCCCACCGTGGAGTTGATATAGATCAATATGGTCTACTCCAAGACGGTGCATCGAGTCTTTTATGGCTGATTTAATATGCTTTGGCGTAGGGTTCCATCCTACTTTCTCCTGCGTCTTCTGATCGAATTCATTTCCTCCCTTTGTCGCGATGGTGAAATCATAGGTAGAGCGGAAAGCATTCAGTACTTTGCCCAATTCCTGTTCGTTTTTCCCGAACTGATAGAGATCGGCAGTATCAAAATGGGTGATTCCCGACTCCAATGCAAATTGAATGATCTTCTCCATCTCATTTTTATCGTCAAGTGGCAGATTCATACATCCCAAGGAAAATTCAGAAATGTTCAATCCATCTTTTAAATTTAGTTGTCGCATATGGTTCTCCCTCCATTGAATATATGATTTGATTATACCAATTCAAGCCACAAAGTTGCACATATTTGTCTTTATTCATACGTCTGAAAACTATATGGCAGGCCATACGTGTGTTAATATAAACATATGGTTTTAAAAGAACTCGATAATGGAGCGTAATGAAATGGATAATGACCAACAATATGATCACCTTAAAGAAGAACTGATTTCAAGCGAACGAATTTTTGACGGCAAAGTAATTAAAGTGGATCACAGTCGGGTGAAATTGCCGAACGGTGCCAAAGCTGATAGGGAAATCGTCTATCATAAAGGTGCGGTATGTCTGATTGCGGTGCAGGACAACCAGATGCTGTTCGTCAGACAATACAGGGTCTCAACGAAAGAATTCCTGCTAGAAATTCCGGCAGGCAAAATCGAGGAAGGCGAAGCGCCTATTGAAACGGCTAGAAAAGAGCTGAGGGAGGAAGTCGGCGGCACTGCGGGAGAACTGAAGAAAATTCAATCTTTCTACGTGTCTCCTGGATTTTCCAATGAATATGTCCATCTTTATGAAGCGGCAGATGTATCCTTCAAACCGCAGGAACTGGACGATGATGAATTCCTCGACATTGTGAAGATCGATCTCGATCAGCTGAGGGTGGAGCTCGAAAGTGGGGCATTCAAAGATGCCAAAACAATCGTCGCAGTCCAACATGTCTTGGCCACCCACAATTTATAATCATTTTAAACACCTTTAAAATTTTATACAAATCCGTTATAATGTCTGTGATTATATTACAAAGTGGGTGAACCCGTGGAAAATAGGATTCAAAGAATCAAAGAGGCACTGCAGGGTGCCCAATACAAACTGACCCCTCAGAGGGAAGTCACGGTGCGGGTCCTGCTCGAAAACGAAAGGGATCATCTGAGTGCAGAGGATGTCTTTCTTAAAGTGAAAGATAAATACCCGGAAATCGGCTTGGCGACCGTCTATCGTACATTGGAACTTCTAAGCGAACTGAAAGTACTCGATAAGATCAATTTCGGGGACGGGGTCAGCCGTTATGACCTCCGCAAAGAAGGGGCCGAACATTTCCATCACCATCTTGTCTGCATGGAGTGTGGTGCAGTTGAGGAAGTTGAAGAAGATCTGCTTGGGGACGTAGAGAAGATAATTGAGAATGATTATAACTTCAAGGTTCTGGACCATCGCTTGACCTTCCACGGCGTATGCCGGGATTGTCAGGAAAGAAGTCGAAAAAAATGAAATTTGATGCATACATCGATGAATATCTCCTCTTTCTGAGAGTCGAAAAAGGTCTGAGCCAATCTTCAATCGAATCTTACCATCAAGATCTAAAAAAATATCAGACTTATTTGAATGACTCCGCCATAGATGACTTGAATCGGCTAGACACCGAATTCCTGATTCAATTCCTAAAGATGTTGGATGGCCAAGGTAAAAGCGCCAAAACTTTATCGCGCATGCAGTCTACACTGAAAAACTTCCATCAGTTCCTGGTCAACGATGATATCACCGCACATAATCCGGCACTACGCCTCCAATCCATAAGGAAAGGCAAGACCTTACCTGTCTACTTGACTGTTGAAGAGATGGAAACACTACTATCCACTCCCGACGACTCGATTGCGGGCAGAAGGGACCGTGCCATGATGGAACTACTCTATGCTTCAGGGCTCCGGGTCAGTGAATTGATCGACATCAAGACAAATGATATCAATACGAATCTTGGCTTCATCCGCGTAAAAGGAAAAGGCGACAAGGAGCGTATCGTACCGATTACAGACTATGTAGGCGATCTTCTTGACTCACATATTTCATCAGGACGATTGTCATTACTTAAGGATAAGAATACCGATATACTTTTTTTGACGAATAGGGGAAAGGGCTTCACCCGCCAAGGACTATGGAAGACGATAAAGAAATATGAAGTGCTGAGCGGCATTGGAAAGAACATCACGCCGCATACCTTCAGGCATTCTTTCGCCACCCACCTTGTTGAGAATGGTGCTGACTTAAGAGCCGTGCAAGAGATGTTGGGCCATTCCGATATCAGCACCACTCAAGTCTACACACAAATTTCGACTGTAAAGATCAGGGAGATGTACAAACAATTCCACCCAAGAAAGTAGGAGATAGCATGTTTAAAAGAATACACCTGGTAGTACTTGATTCTGTTGGAATCGGAGCGCAGCATGATGCCAAGGAGTTCGGGGATGAAGGTTCACATACATTAAAGCATACACTCGAGCAATATCCTGTAGAACTACCAAACTTGGAAAAGTTCGGTCTGGGATGCATTGATGCATTGCCAGGCATCGATTGCCCGGAGGATACTGAAGCATTCTACAGTAAAATGGATGAAGTATCACAGGGTAAGGACACCATGACGGGCCACTGGGAAATTGCCGGTCTCGATATCAAAAAACCTTTTAAAGTATACCCAGACGGTTTCCCTGAAGCTCTGCTGGATAGAATCCGGGAAGCAACGGGCCGTGACATTGTAGGGAACAAACCGGCAAGTGGTACGGATATCATCAAAGAATATGGCGAGCATCAACTGAAAACAGGCGACCTGATCATCTACACCTCCAATGATCCAGTCCTTCAAATTGCGGCTCACGAAGATGTTGTGCCCCTTGAAGAACTCTATGAGATTTGTGAAAAGGTCAGGGCGATGACACTCGACCCGGATTTCCTGGTGGGCCGCATCATTGCAAGGCCATTTATCGGGGAGTCGAAAAACGACTTCAAACGTACTGAAAACAGGCACGACTACGCGCTTGAACCATTCGGCAGAACTGTGTTGAACGCGCTTGAAGACAATGGCAATGATGTAATTGCTGTAGGCAAAATCAACGATATCTTCACAGGTTCCGGTGTGACGGATGCTGTCAGAACAAAAAATAACGAAGATGGCATGGATAAGCTACTCGAAGTCATGGATCGCGATTTCACAGGTCTTTCTTTCCTCAATCTGGTTGATTTTGATGCGCTCTATGGCCACAGGAGGGATTCTGAAGGCTACAGCAAAGCGTTGAAGGCCTTTGACGATAGATTACCCGAGATCGTCTCCAGATTGGCGGCTGATGATCTGCTCATCATTACAGCTGACCACGGGAATGACCCTACCTTCAGAGGTACGGACCACACAAGGGAGTCAGTCCCTCTCCTGATTAAAGCCGGAAAAGATATGAACTATGGAGCACTGCGCAATTCCGAGACTTTCAGCGATTTAGCAGCCACCATCGCTGAAAACTTCAACATCGAGTATAAAACGCATGGTAAAAGCCTGCTTGAGGAGATTGTCTCACATGCGAAATAAAAAGTTCACCTTCATTCTGATTGTCCTGGCAGCACTCGCATGGGGGATTGGATATTGGATCATGGTGCTATAGAAAACATCACTTGTGATGTTTTCTTTTTTTAATGGACGCTTCCCGGTCTGAAATTACACCAGAACGATCCCTGAGTCTATGCTTAAACACTATTGCTTCATCCTTTACGAATATATTTATGGCCATCTCCCGGAATGTCCCGATAGGAGTCAATGGATCATGCATGGTGTGCAGGTGCGACCACGTCTCCACTGTGAGGGGGAATTGCAGGGGAGTGAAGGGGGTAGTTTTAATATGCTTCTTTCTTTCATGAATCATTGCGATAAGATTTTCAGTCATGCCTAAAGAGAAAAGATCATATCCATGCGCTTCATAAAGTGCGATGGCGCGGTTATAGGAACGTTCGGCCCCTACTGTATTTCCTTGCCTGTAATGGTATTCTGCAACTGCTACCAAAATAAGAAAGACTTCCGGATCATGCTTAGTGAAAGCAGCCTTCGATTTCCAGTGACTCTCCATGATTTCATGGCATTCGAAGTAATCTTGCTTTATAATGAGTTCGTTATAGAAATCTAAGAGTTGTGTACGGTCCATTGTGCCAGCTCCTAACAATTGAGGTTATTTTATGGATGGTTATAAAGTGCGCCTCGATGTATTCGAAGGGCCTCTCGATCTTCTCCTTCATCTGATCAAAGAATTGGAAATTGATATCTATGATATACCGATGAAGGTGCTCACCCGCCAGTATATGGAATACATTGAAGAAATGAAAGAACTTGAAATCAACGTCGCAAGCGAATATCTGCTTATGGCCAGCGAGCTGCTGAAGATCAAGAGTCATACACTTCTTCCCGAACCCGCCTACGCTGAGGAACCGTTCGAAGATCCAAGAGAATCATTGATGGAGCAACTGATTGAATATCAAAATTTCAAACAATATGCAGAGCAGCTTTCCACGATGAAGCAAGAGAGTGAACGCTTGTATATCAAACCGCCAGAAGAGTATGAAGAAGTGGATGTGTCAGAAGACGAAATGGATGTTTCGATATCAGAACTCCTTGTCGCCTACCAAAAAGTACGGTCAAGGGTTGCGCTAGATCAACCAAAGAACGTTGTCATCAACCATGAACGATACACCCGTAAAATGGCCGAGTCTTTCATTGGTGCGCATTTCACAGATCGCGACTCACTTGCATTTCATGAACTCTTCAACTTTAATGAATCAAAATCCAAAGTTGTAGCTGTATTCATAGTACTGTTGGATTATGTCAAGGAAGGCCAAATGAGGATATGTAGGGTGCAGGGAGGAGATTATAAAATTGAGAGGCTGTTTGAGTAATGGAAAAAATTGAAATTATAGAAGGGCTGTTGTACATCGCAGGTGATATAGGCCTGGAAGAAGAACAACTGATCATGCATGTTCCCATTACTAAGGAACAACTGGAGAAAGTGACTGAGAATTACGATAGACCGAACTTCATCATCCAAAGGCATGGTCACAAATACTTCTTAAAGACATCCCAAGCGATGGAGAAGTATGTCGAACGCGTACTCAGCGACCGCCCAAAACAGAAACTGTCACAAGCTGCACTTGAAGTCTTATCCATAATTGCCTATAACCAACCCCTCTCGAGAGGGGACATTGAAGTGATGAGAGGAATCAATTCTGATGGGCCTGTCAGCACTTTGATGAGCAAGGGATTGATTGCCAAAAAGAACATACAGGATGCGCGGGCGGCCCATTTTGTAACGACAGATTATTTTTTGCAGCTTTTCGGATTGACCAATTTGGAAGAACTCCCTACACAAGCGGATATTTCAGAACAAGAAGAAATCGACTTATTTTTTGAAAACATGAAGGAGGAAGACTAATGGAAGAAATGCGTCTACAAAAAGCAATTGCAAACAGTGGCTATACATCAAGGAGAAAGGCTGAGGACCTGATAAAGGAAGGGCGTGTCAAGGTCAATGGCAAGACAGTATCGGAACTCGGCAGCAAAGTGGTTGATTCCGATAAGATAGAGGTGGATGGCGTGCCACTTGAAACTGAAGAGAAGGTCTACATCCTCTATTACAAACCAGGCGGCGAAATTTCTGCCGTCGAAGACGACAGGCAACGCAGAACAGTTACAGATGCCTTCCAGCAAATGGATGTCCGCCTATACCCGGTAGGGCGACTCGATTATGATACTTCCGGTATCCTTCTGTTGACGAACGACGGAGAATTCACCCAGTACATGACGCATCCGAAATATGAAATGAGCAAAACATACAGGGTCAAAGTCGACGGCATCCTAAAAAGGGAACAGCAAAAAATGATGCGTGAAGGCGTCAGGCTCGATGATGGGCTGACTGCTCCTGCAAAACTCAAAGTCGTTAGAGACAAGAACAATAAGAACATGATCCTTGAGCTCACCATACATGAAGGGCGGAATCGTCAAGTTAGACGTATGTTTGAACACTTTGGGCTTAATGTTGTGAAATTGACACGCATCAACTACGACTTTTTGACTTTGGATGGCCTGAGCGAAGGAGAGTATCGTTTCCTCAAACCGCATGAAGTCAAAAAATTGATCGCCAATGCCAAATCCAGGTAAAACGGAATTGTCATAATACTGTCATGTAGGCTTAAATTATATGATGCTATAATGGACATTATGTATAGGCATAGGTAGGTGAAATAGATGAAGAAGAGTACCAGGAACGTGCTTAGGGTCAGCATTATAGTACTGATTACGTTACTTATCGGTATCACACTGTGGTTCAATCTGACCTCGGGCACAAAAACTGTGAATGTCGGCGACCAAGCCACAGATTTCAAACTATCGACACTGGAAGGTGAGACCATCCAACTGTCGGAATTAACTGCTGAAAAAGGTGTAATACTGAACTTCTGGGGCACATGGTGCAAACCATGCCGCGAAGAAATGCCTGATATGAATGATTTTTACATAGATGGCCATGAAGATTATGAAATCGTCGCAGTTAATGTCGGTGAGAACCAGCAACAGATCAGACAATTCATTTCCGGTCTGGAGGCGGAGCTGCAATTCCCTATAGCACTGGACAGCGAAAAAAGTGTGACCGACGCGTATAACATCGGACCACTCCCTACCACCATCGCCGTCAATAAGGATGGAGTAGTGGTCAAAAAACAAGAATACCAACTGAATCATGAGGATATCGCCTCCTTTATAGAGGCTTCCATAGAATAGGATGGATTTAAAATGAAGCTCAAGGACATACGATGTGAATCATGTGGGCATGTCAATCCGCCCGGAACCCAACTTTGCCAGTCCTGCGGTAAAATGATCGACAATGATTATGATAAGGACAAAATTAAAGACTTGATGCGTTATGACGGCAGTGCCGTAAGGTCAAAAACCCGCTCCAAGAGTATATTCGATAAAATATGGATATTTTTCACCTCAATTAAAGTAGGTGTCAGCATCATACTCGCAATCGCGGTGGCAGCAGCAATCGGCACCATCTTCCCACAGGAATATTTCATCCCTATGGGTGTGGATCCTGCGGAACATTACCAGGAAAACTACGGCTCTTTAGGGTATCTCTACTACTCCCTCGGTTTTCATAACCTTTATTCATCCTGGTGGTTCCTTATCCTGAATGGCATGCTTGCATTATCCATCATAGCGGCAAGCATAGACAGGGGCATACCGCTGTTTAAGTCACTCAGGAACCAGAGGGTTAAAAAGCATAGTACTTTCTTCAGAAGGCAAAGGCTCTCTGCAATGGATGAAGACGCCGGTAAAGTTGATAAACTGGTCGATGGTCTCGCCAAAAAGAGATATAAGGTGAGGGAAGAAGACGGGAATTATCTGCTTGAAAAGGGCAGACTTTCAAGATACGGTCCCTACATCAACCACACAGGCCTGATTCTGCTTCTCCTCGGCAGCATGCTAAGGTTCTTCCCTGGGATGTATGTTGATGAAACTCTCTACATCAATGAGGGGGAAACCGAAGAGATTCCGACCACCGAAGGCCAGTATTATATTAAAAATGAAAAATTCACCATAGACACTTATGAGAAAGGTGATGGCGAAGTCTTCCAAAAAGCATTGGCTGAAGGCTCGAGTGTCATCAGTAATTTCCAGACTGACATCACTTTCTACGAAAATAAAAGTGCCGACATAGTGGGTTCCGCACCGGATTTGGAAGCGATTGACGAGTCCAGCATCCAGGTGAACCACCCGTACCGCTTCGGTTCCTATGAGGTATATCAGTCAAGTTATGACAATTCACAGATGAAATCGATGACTTTCAGACTCGAAGATTCTTCAGGTAATACTGTCGGAGATAACTTTACTGTGAACCTCGAAAATCCGGAGTCCACTTTCCCGATCACAGAGGACATCAATGTAAATATGCGGGCTTACTCGCCTGATTTCCTCGAAGTCGCTGAGAATGGTACACTCATATCAGAAACTCCGGTTCCAAGAAACCCAGCATTTGTATTTGAAGTGGCGGATGGAAATGACAGTGAGCTGAGCCTACTGCAAATAATGAACAGCACAGATATCACTGAAGACAATGAATACAGCGTTCGTTTTGTCGGTGCAGAAGAGCATATCGCGACTGTGCTCACGGTCAAAAAAGATCATACCATCCCTCTGATTGCCACTGGGTTCGTCATATTCCTGATTGGACTCGCAATTGGCTCCTACATCAACCATAGGCGCATATGGATAAGGACCGATGATGGGCTGTTGATGGCTGCACATACGAATAAAAATTACTTCGGTATGAAAAAAGAATTGAACGAAGTGCTCGCGTCCAGCGGTATGGAACCTGTTTCCGATAAGTTGGATGTTGCGCAAACTGATAAAGACGAGGAGTAATATTTATGGCATCTCAATTAGTTACATTAAGCAGCACATTGCTGTATGCGGCTTTTCTGCTTTATCTGGTGGCATTGCTGCCTTTGGGAGCAAGCATCAAGTCGAAATCCAAAAAGCCGGAAAAGATTGCTCATATAATGATTGTTATAGGTTTTATCATGCAACTGTCCTATTTTATATTGAGATGGGTTGCACAAGGTCACGCTCCAGTATCAAATATGTATGAATTCATTACAATGTTTGCAATCATGCTCATTGCAGGATATTTGATCACCTACTACTACTTCAGAAGTACTTTATTCGGACTTTTCGCACTGCCGGTATCCTTGCTCCTGGTGGCCTATGGTAGTATGTTCTCAAGGGAAGTGGAGCCGCTCATACCTGCACTTCAGAGTAACTGGCTTGCAATACACGTCATAACTGTCACCTTGGCCTATGGTATACTGTCTATGAGTGCAGTAGCTGGACTGATCTATCTCTTAAAAGCAGTCCCGGCAACTGAGAAGTCATGGCGGGCAAGATTCCTTGAAGCTGTTATGGCAGGTGTTGTCATCGTCATCACGTTCATAGCAACTACACTAATCATGCAGAACGTGATTGGTTACCAAGACGATTTCATCTATCAAGATAAGCAGGGCCAGACGCAAGTGGCAGAGTACCACCTTCCGAGCCTGGTGAATTTTGAAGGCGCCGTGGCGGTCAAAAATGTCGGCGATAATAATTATGAAGAAGCAGAACACTTCCATAGCGGCCTCAACTTGCCACCGATCATTGATTCACAGAAACTCAATACTGTAATCTGGTCAGTGATTCTGGGTACGATCGTCTACGGTATCGTACGCCTGATTTTAAGGAAACGCATAATTGCAGCCTTGAAACCATGGTCCAGTAAAGCGGATCTGAATTTGATGGATGAAATTGGCTATCGTTCAGTAATCATTGGCTTCCCAGTCTTCGCCCTCGGCGGCATATTCTTCGCTGCCATCTGGGCACAGATTGCCTGGAGCAGATTCTGGGGCTGGGATCCTAAGGAAACATGGGCTTTCATCACCTTCATGTTCTATACGATATTCCTGCACCTCAGATTGAATAGGGGATACGAAGGGGAAAAATCCGCATGGCTTGCGATTATCGGTTTCCTGCTGATACTCTTCAACCTGATTGCAATCAACTTACTTGTAGCAGGACTACACTCTTATGCATAAAATGGAAAGAGGGGTTGTATGACTGAAAGAATTCTCGTAGTAGATGATGAGGAGCGCATCAGAAAGCTCCTCAATATGTACCTTGTGCGCGAGGGGTATGAGATTGTTGAAGCCGAAGACGGCGAAGAGGCTCTTGAAATTGCAATGGAACAGGATTTTCATTGCATCCTTTTGGACCTCATGATGCCTAAAATGGATGGCATTGAAGTTGCTAAACGCCTTAGGACCCAAAAATCTACACCTATCATCATGTTGACCGCAAAAGGTGAGGAAAATAACCGGGTTGAAGGGTTTGAGGTTGGGGCAGATGATTACATCGTCAAACCATTCTCCCCACGTGAGGTTGTCTTACGTGTTAAGGCACTCCTTCGCCGCTCATCTGAGACAGCTTTCATAGAAGCTGATGCCACCGCTAAGGATGTCATCATCTACAATCATCTTGTGATTGACAATGATGCCCATAGGGTACTGGCCGACGATGAAAAAGTAAACTTGACACCGAAAGAGTATGAATTGCTGCTGTTCCTGGCACGCAGCCCCGATAAAGTCTTCGACAGGGAAGAATTATTAAGGGAAGTATGGCACTACGATTTCTACGGTGACCTCAGGACTGTCGATACACATGTGAAGAGATTGCGCGAAAAGCTCAACAAAGTCTCTCCAGAAGCAAGCAATATGATTCATACTGTGTGGGGCATCGGTTATAAATTCGAGGTTAACGACTGATGAAGTTCATTAATAGCGTTGTTACAAAACTGTGGTTGACTATCATTCTGATAGTAACGACAGTTTTAATTTTATTATCCATCATATTGAGCCTCTATTTCCGTAATTATGTATTGAATTCCACCGAAACACTCCTTCAGGAGGAAGTCTCACGAGTTGAGGAAATGGTGCTGACTGAACATTATGTCGATAATCCGGATGAAATACTATTCAGGGAAGATAATCTCATCATCTATATGGATGGGACTGTCCTATCAGAAGAATCCGCCACTGATGAATTGATCTTTAAGGAGACGATTGCCAAAGAAGGTGAAGGAAGTACAGTCATCCTAAACGATATATACGGCCATGATTATATGGTCAAGGTCTCCAATCTCAGTGATTATTTTGACGAGGATACAGCTATTCTGAAATACCGCGATCTGGAGGACATCAATGAATCGATGCGTGCAGTGACTACCATAATCATTGCAAGTGCTTTCGTACTGTTCATCATCACCACCCTATTCGCCTTCTTTCTGATAAACCGGTTGACAAGACCGCTTATAAACCTGAAGAATGCGGCATTCAGAACAGCGAAGGGGGACTATAATAAACTTCAAGTCAAAAGCCGCGATGAGTTGGGCGAGCTTACGCTTGCATTTAATAAAATGAATGATGACATCAGACATAATGTATCGGAAATCACCCATGAGAAAAATTTGCGCGAACAAATATTTACCTATATGAATGAAGGTGTATTATACTTTAACCGTAGCGCAGAATTGATCTACAGCAACCATAAGGGAAATGAAATGAATCATATATTCCAGAGTACGGAATCGGGCAGCATACGCTTCAACGATGCCATCAAGGAAGTGGCAGATAAGCGTGAATCGACCATCGAAAGGGTAGAACTGCAACACCGTCATTTCCAACTGTCGTACACCCCGGTGAAAGAGGGGGAGACAGTTTATGGAGTGATACTTCTCATACGGGATATAACTGAAGAAGTGGGCGCTGAGAAAATGCGCTCTGAATTCATTGCCAACGTATCACATGAACTCAAAACCCCGATGGTCATGTTGAGCGGCTATTCCGAGGCGCTCCTCGACGACATTGTGACAGAGCCGCATGAGATCAAGGAAATGATCGGCATCATAAAAGATGAATCAGACCGCATGAATACGATGGTCAATGAATTGATTACAATTGCCCGCATGGACAGTCGTTCCGACTTCTTCGACATCATGGATAACGACTTTAACCTGTTGCTTGAAAAGCTAAAAAGCCGCTTCAGACATGAGATGAATGAAAACGGCATAGAGTTCTCGGTGAATTCATTGGACGGACCGCTGGTTTTCCAATTTGATTACGACAAATTGAGTCAAGTGATGACCAATCTCCTGGACAATGCCATCCGCTATACTTCAACGGGAGATGAGATCACCGTGGATGTATCATCATCGCCACATTCAGTGACGATCGAGGTCCGGGACACAGGTACAGGAATCAAACCGGAGCATCAGGCTAGAATCTTCGAACGTTTCTATAAGGTTGATGAATCGCGGACCAGGGGTCAGCACGGTACCGGGTTGGGTCTCTATATCGTCAAAAGTATCATTGAAAGGCATAGAGGCATCATTGAACTGGAAAGTAGATTCGGATCAGGTACTACATTCCGGATCACACTACCAAAAACTATTGGAGAGGATTGATGAAAATGAGAAGGTCGCGTCTGGAGAAGCTGATCATCATAAGTATCTTAGCAGCCCTATCCTTCATACTCATGCTTGTACAGTTTCCGATACCCTTTATACCACCTTTTCTGACTGTAGATTTTTCTGATATCCCTGCCTTCATAGGCTTCATGCTTTTTGGAGGTGTTGCAGGATCTCTTGTGATTTTGATGAAGATCATATTGTATGGACTACTCATGGCCAGTGAACCGATTGGCCCTTTAGCAAATCTTCTCGCCTCATTTTCACTTTTGCTCCCCGTATACTTCACCTATAAAAAATCTAAGACCAAAAAATCGTTGGTCCTAGGTTTTATTTTAGGAGTATTTGCATTAACGTTGGTCATGGCAGTTTTGAATTATTTCGTGCTACTTCCTGCGTATGGGCTGATTATCGATCAGCGTGATCTTATAGAGAATATACGTGCAATCATTACTGCCGGAATCATTCCATTCAACATCATAAAAGGCATACTGGTTGGCCTTATGGCCTATCTGGTGTATACGAAAGTGATTCCCAAACTGAGAAAATGAAAAAATCACCTTGATCGGTCCGATCAAGGTGATTTAAATATCATCATTCATATTTCAAAGGATCGCCATCAAATGGTTCATCTTCAACTTTTATGGAATCCGTCGGGCATCCGTCAAAGGCATCTTCCATATCTTCAAGCAACTCTTCCGGAACCACTGCTGTCCCTTTATTGTCATCCAGGATGACATAGGCGATGCCGTCATCATCGTAGTCATATATATCAGGTGCTGCCGCGCCACATGCACCACATGCGATACAAGTATCCATATCTACAATAGTATATTTTTTCCCGCTCAACACTTTCACCTCTTAACCGATTCATTCTTTATCATTCTAATTCTAATTACGCCATATTTCAATTAAATTAAATATTTGCCCTAATAATACAACCATGGTCGTATTAGGCCACAGACCGCCTCTTTAAATTAAAATGAAAACATATTATACTTACATTGAGAAATATTGAAGTTCTGAGGAGAATGTATATGAAAGACGATTTCTATAAAGATATAAACCATAAGCGGACCCCTGATGAAAAGAACCACGGGAAGCAGGAAAACGGGCATAATGAGAAAAAAGATGAACCCCGATTGAGCCGGGCTGAGCGCCATAAACAAAAAAATAAAGTGGATGCAAAAACCAAGCGGCAACCACTTGGAAAAACCATCGGCAGCTACATCAACCGCGAAAGTATAGACAAACAGAAAACATTCTTCCTAGATAAATTTTCTTCCTACAAAGAAAGATTCAGAGATGAAATCAATGTCTCTAAAAAGAAATTTGGGGAATTGAAGAGAAAACGTCCAAATGTCCCTAGAAATAAAAAACAAGATGAGAACGCGCATAATAAGCGCCGCCTATGGCCCATCATTGTTGCCGGTGTCTTCATACTACCCATAACCATCGCCCTCGGCATCATGATCACAAGCAACTTCTGGCCTGATGACCCGTCGACCCAGATAGCTGATCAATCAGAAGAAAACAGCGAAGAGACTGCACCTGAGGCACGTAAGGAATTGGAAGAGAAAAAGGCACAAAAAGAAAAAGAGGTCGCACAAGCCCAAAAAGGTGAAGATGAAGATGATGGACAAAGTGAAGAAAAGAACGATGACTTGGGTACAGGCACTTCGGACTTCTCCTACTCAGAGGAGCAGCAGTCTGAACTCGATGATGCCGCGGACGCAGCGATAGAAGAAAAAGAGTCAGGGGATGCCAGCGACACCCCGGATAGTCCGGTGACACCACCGGAAGAGGAGTCTGGCGAGCAACCTGAAGAATCGACGCAGGAAACTGATGAAGAACAATCTTCCGTCGAGGAATCGACACAGGAGACTGAGCAGGGGCAATCAGGTTCAATCGGCACTTATACAATGAGACCCGGTGATAACCTGTACCGCATTGCAATCAGGTATTATGGTGAAGGCAGCAAAGAAAATATAGATAAGATCCGCGAGGCCAACGGCGGTGTCGATGACAGAAGTTTATCCGTCGGTCAGGAACTGACGATACCCGAATAGAAAGGTGTAGAACATGAAACAGATTGATACAATCATCATAGGAGCTGGGCCCTGCGGCCTTTCCGCAGCCATAGAGCTGCACAAGCAAGACATGGATTATCTGGTCATAGAGAAGGGGAATGTCGTTGAAGCGATCTACAACTATCCAACACATCAAACATTCTTCTCGTCCAGTGAGAAGTTATCCATCGGGGATTTCCCGTTCATTACCGAGCAGCACAAACCCCAACGGAATCAGGCGCTCGTCTATTATCGGGAAGCAGTTAAACACTTCGATTTGAAGATCAATACTTATGAAGAGGTAACTTCAGGGCGTAAATCTGGAGACCAGTTCATTCTCGAGACCTCCAAAGGACAGTATATATGTAATCATCTCATCGTCGCCACAGGGTATTATGGGCAACCGAACCATCTGGATGTGCCCGGCGAGGATAAAGAAAAGGTGTTTCATTATTTCAAAGAGGCACATCCATTCTTCAATCAGAAAGTACTTGTGATCGGCGGGAAAAATTCGAGTGTGGACGCTGCCATCGAACTCGAGAAGGCAGGTGCTGATGTCACTGTCGTCTATCGGCGCGGGGCGTATTCGAAAAGTGTAAAGCCATGGATCTTACCACAATTCGATTCTCTCGTTAAAAATTACAAGATCGACATGCATTTCAGCACTGAAGTAGTGGACATCAAAGATCAGAGCGTGGTGCTTGGGAAAAACGGTGAGACATTCGAATTGCCCAACGACTTCGTCTTTGCGATGATCGGTTATCATCCAGACTATCGCTTCCTGAGCTCATTTGGCGTTGAGCTGAATGAAAATGAATATGGTACTGCTCCTAACCATGACCCGAACACCATGGAAACGAACATTCCAAATTTATATATTGCCGGTGTCATAGCAGCTGGTAATGACGCAAATACGATCTTTATAGAAAACGGCCGATTCCACGGTAAAATAATTGCTGATGAAATCGCAAAACAGCATTCAGAATGATAGGTTAAAATTTTTTGAAACAATAATAAAACAACTTGGGAATCCCGATCCAATGGATTTCCAAGTTGTTTTTCTCTGTAATATCAGCATGCTGCCCGTCAATGTCTGAATACTTCCTCCAGGGCATCATGGCCATAATCATTACATAGCGCGAGCAATAATTTCATACGTGCTTTCTGGCCGTTCAGCCCATTCGAGAAAATCACGCCCCTTTGTTTCAGGTCATGGCCACCCCCTTCGTAGTCATAATAACTTCCGACGATACCGTTGAAGGAGCGGGAGACTAGAATGACTGGGATGTCCGCATCAAGTGCGGCTTGGAGGCCTTTCAATGCTGTTGGCGGGATATTACCCTGGCCGAGTGCTTCCAGAACCAGCCCATCATATCCGGCATCCACCAGTGCCTTAAAGAACGTACCGTCCAGATCTGCATGGGCTTTGATGAGCGCGACCTTTTTGCATAAGTCGACGGAATTGAATTGATCTTGCCTGTTGATGTGATGGTGGTAGTGGATGTCGTCCTTCGTCAAAAAACCGATGGGACCGTGGTTCGGACTCTGGAATGTCGCAATATTTGATGTATGGGTCTTCGTCACATTACGGGCTGTGTGGATTTCATCGTTGAAGACGACGAGCACACCCCTCGAAGCAGATTCCGGGGTCATCGCAGTCTTCAAACTTGATATATAGTTATATAATCCATCAGAACCTATTTCATTTGATGACCGCATCGCCCCTGTGATGACAACGGGTTGATCGATATCAAGCGTGAGGTCTAAAAAGTAGGCCGTCTCCTCCAATGTATCGGTGCCGTGAGTAATGACGAACCCATCATGCCTGCCGCCATCCTGCAGGATGATGTCACGGATCACCATCATATCTTCTAAAGTCATATGCGGCGATGGCTTCTGCACCGGGTAGATTTCATCCAGCACAATGCCAAGTGCGCCTGCACCATCCGTTTCCATCTTGAGTGGATTTTCAGAAGTTTGAGTGACGATGCCATCGGTTGATGACATGCTGATGGTGCCGCCAGTATGTATCGCTAAAATTTTATTCTGCACATGACTTCCTCCTAAACGAATTTATAAATCTATGATAGAATATACTGGAACAATGAACAAGGCGGGTTTATATGAAAAATAAAATTAATATCGCAATTGACGGCCCTGCGGCGGCAGGCAAGAGTACCATTTCAAAGCGCGTTGCCAAAAAATTAGGCTACATATATATCGATACAGGAGCAATGTACCGCGCCATCACACTCCATGTCATAAGACATGGGGATGCAGTATTGGATCACCTGGAGGATGTGGACATACGGTTTGGGGCTTCTGGCACATCTGTATTCCTGAACGGAGAAGACGTTTCTCAAGACATCCGTAGCCAGGAAGTGACCCAACGTGTCAGTGAGGTGTCCAGTCAGCACCAGGTGCGCTCTTACCTCGTTTCGATGCAGAGGAAAATCGCGGAAGAAAAAGGTGTGGTAATGGATGGAAGGGACATAGGGTCCACCGTTCTGCCCGAGGCTGAGTTGAAAGTCTATATGAAAGCTTCCGCTGAAATCCGGGCCAAGCGCCGCCTGGAAGAAGAAGAAGCGCGTGGGGTCAAGATTGACATCGGCACCTTGACTGAGCAGATCATCCGCCGGGACGCCCTTGATATGAACAGGGAGATTTCACCGTTGGTCAAAGCACCAGATGCAGTGCTTTTGGATTCCAGTCATATGAGCATCGATGAAGTTGAGGATAAAATCATAAAGTTGGCAGAAGGCCTGATTAGGAGTTGAAGATATGTTTTACAATGTAGTCAAGTCTTTGGTGAAAGGCTTTTATTATTCCCGTTTCAAGGTAAGGGTAATTGGAGAAGACAGGATTCCTGCTACAGGTCCGGTTTTGATATGCAGCAACCACTCTTCAGAATACGATCCTCCTCTCATAGCCATAAATGTAAAGCGGGAGATGTCGTTTTTCGCCAAATCTGAATTATTCAAGATACCTGTGCTCGGTTTTCTGATCAGCCATTTGAATGCTATTCCGGTTGATCGGGGAAAAGGGGACAGGGCAGCGTTGAAGAAATCCGTCGAAAAACTGAAGGAAGGCAATATGCTCCTCATCTTCCCTGAAGGGGGCAGAAACAAATCCGGCACTTTGAAAGACCTTCAACAGGGTGCCAGTTTCATGGCAGTCAAATCCGGAGCTGCCATCGTACCTGCAGCAATCAAAGGCAACTATGACAGAAAAAAGGGGATTACACTTGTTTTTGGCAAGCCGATCGATACGAAAGCACTAACGGAACAAGGTAAAAACCGTAAGGAGATTACAGAAATACTCAGGGAAGATATCAACAATCTTCTGATTTCAGAGACAATCACTTGACAAATTGTGATATTTATAAGAAGTTAGAGGTATACTTTTTAGTAATGTAATGGAGGCAGGCACATGACGACAGATAATTTTAAAGAACAAGAGAACAACGAAGAAGTAAACGAAACACAAGTGGACGAAGTGACAGAAGGCAATGTAGAAACAACAGACAGTCTTCCTGAAGAGAACACAACAGATTCTACAGGCACATTTGAAGTTGGGGATATTGTCAAAGGCACCGTCTACAAAGTAGAAGACAAATTTGTCAAAGCACACATTGAAGATTCTGATTTTGAAGGCATCGTACCAATCAGCCAGTTGACCAACAAGAGGATTGAACGCCCTGAAGAAATCGTGTCTGAAGAAGACACTATCGAGGGTGTCGTCATCAAAGTGGAAGACGAAGAAGATCGCAAGAATGTCATCTTCTCAATCAGGAAACTGGATGAGGCGAATGCCTACGAAAAATTGCAGGATGCCAAAGACAATGATGAGACGATCACCGGGAAAGTCATGGAAGTCGTCAAAGCAGGTCTTGTCGTCGATGTGGGAGTAAGAGGATTTATACCGGCTTCTCTTCTGTCAGACGCTTATATTGAGGATCTCGATCAATTCGAAGGGCAGGATCTTGAAGTCAAGGTTGAAGATATTGAATCTGAAAAGAATCGTGTCATCCTAAACCGTAAGCGTATCGTAGAAGCTGAGAAGGCCGAAGAACGCAAAAAGCAACTTGAATCACTGGAAGCGGGAAGCATCGTCGAAGGTGAAGTAGTGCGCATCACTACATTCGGCGCCTTCATTAATCTTGGCGATGTTGATGGCCTTGCACACATCTCTGAGCTGGATTACAGCAGAGTCGAAAAAGTCGAAGATGCAGTTAACATCGGCGACAAAGTCCAAGTGAAGATACTCGACGTTGATCCTGAGCAAGAAAGGATCAGCCTATCCCTTAAACAGGCAAAAGCCAGTCCTTTCGATTCCTTCATTGAAGAGCATTCAGAAGGTGAAGTACTTGAAGGGGAAGTTAAACGCCTCGTCGATTTCGGTGCCTTCGTAGAAGTCACTCCAGGAGTAGAGGGTCTCGTACACGTTTCTGAGATCAGCCACGAACATGTAGCGACTCCTTCCGATGTCCTAAAAGAAGGTCAGACCGTATCAGTCAAAATCCTTTCCTTGGACGAAGATTCCGAAAAAGTTTCATTGTCCATCAAAGAAACATCGGATAAGCCTGCTCGCGATCCTGAACCAAAAGTCTATCGTGACGATACAGACGATGACGCACCAACACTAGGTGATGTATTCGGAGATCGTTTCAAAGACCTTGATATCTAAACGTTCAAAATAATATTGGGTACGACCGGATAAAGAGCGATACCATCGCTCTTTATTTTTATTTTTATGTTAAAATAAGCTTAAATATAGGAGGTTACTTATGTATAAACCGACAATTGCCGTAGTAGGCAGGCCCAACGTTGGGAAATCCACATTATTCAACAGAATAATAGGCGAAAGAAAAGCAATAGTTGAAGATACCCCCGGCGTTACAAGAGACCGCCTTTATGCTACAGGCGACTGGTTGAACTATGAATTCAACGTCATTGATACGGGAGGGATAGAGATTAAAGACGAACCCTTCCAGGAACAGATTAAAATGCAGGCGGAAATCGCCATTTTAGAGGCGGACGTCATAATGATGATCGTCAATGGCAGGGAAGGTGTCACGAATGATGACCTTTTCGTAGCCCGCATTTTGCAGCAGTCCAAAAAACCCGTTGTTTTGGCAGTCAATAAAATCGACAACTTCGAAATGAGAAGTGATATATACGAGTTCTATGAACTTGGTCTCGGCGATCCGTATCCGGTTTCAGGCTCACATGGCCTTGGATTGGGGGATGTCCTCGACCAGGCGGTAGAACACTTCAAGAATATTGAAACCGACGTGGCCGAAGATGATTCTGTCCGGGTCTCATTGATAGGGCGGCCGAACGTCGGCAAATCAAGCCTTGTGAATGCCATTCTTGGGGAAGAGCGCGTCATCGTTTCCGATGTGGCAGGTACGACCAGGGACGCGATCGACACCGACTACCATTATGATGGAGAACATTATAAACTCGTCGACACTGCCGGAATGAGGAAACGTGGCAAGGTTTATGAGGCTACAGAAAAATACTCTGTTCTTCGTGCCAATCGTGCCATCGAAAGGGCTGATGTTGTCCTTGTCATACTGGATGGGGAAGAGGGCATAATCGAGCAGGATAAGCGCATAGCCGGATTGGCTCATGAAGCGGGACGCGCCATACTGATCGTCGTCAATAAATGGGACGCGGTGAAAAAGGACGATAAGACTATGAAGAAGTTTGAAGATCAGGTGAGACAGGAATTCCAATTCCTTGATTATGCACCAGTGGCTTTTGTATCCGCTCTTAACAGGTCGCGGTTATCCACGCTCTTCCCACTCATTCGACTGGCTAACGACTCCCATAAGAAGAGGGTGCAATCAAGCACACTCAACGAAGTGCTGGTCGATAGTGTGAGCATGAATCCTACTCCGACAGATAAAGGCCGCAGACTGAATATATTCTATGGTACCCAAGTCAGTGTCGGACCGCCTACTTTCGTGCTTTTCGTCAATGACGTAGAACTGATGCATTTCAGCTATCGTAGATATTTGGAGAACCAGCTGAGGAAGGCTTTTGATTTTACAGGTTCCCCAATCCACATCATCAGCAGAAAAAGAAATTAGGAGGTTTGGTTGACTTATGAAAATTTCATTGATCGGTACCGGCAGTTTCGGCACCAGTTTATCATTGGTGCTTGCAGATAACGGCCATGATGTCATCATTTATGGCCGGAACAATGAAGTCGTCGAGGAAATTAATACAAAACACACCAATTCTTCATATTTGAAGGAAATAGAACTCCCTTCAAGCATCAAGGCAACTGTGGATTTAAATGAGGCACTGTCCCATGCGGAACTGGTGGTTTTGGCCGTTCCTGTCAAGGCTATACGGTCTGTCACCCGGGATATGCATAAGCTGTTGGAAACTTTGGGTAGGAAAGTCCAAATAGTGCATGTCGCCAAAGGACTTGAACTCGACACCCACCTCAGAGTGTCTGAAGTCATTGCTGAGGAAACCACTGCTGATACGGTTAAAGACATTTCCGTAATGAGTGGTCCGAGCCACGCGGAAGAAGTGGCCAAAAGATCACCTACGACCGTTAGTGTGGCGTCTGTGCACCCGGAATATGCTAAAATCGTCCAGGATGTCTTTATGAACAGCTATTTCAGAGTCTATGATAATGATGATATGGTGGGGGTTGAAATCGGTGGTGCCCTAAAGAATATCATTGCCCTTTCCATAGGCGTCATCCATGGGTTGGGGTTTGGCGACAACGCGAAAGCTGCAGTCATCACACGCGGACTTCAGGAGATCGCCCGCCTCGGGACACGTATGGGGGCTGATCCACTCACATTTACAGGCCTTGCTGGTATGGGAGACCTCATCGTCACAGCAACAAGCATGCACTCCAGAAACTATAGGTGTGGCATAATGCTGTCGGAAGGCAAGAGTGTAGAGCAGGCCCAAGAAGAGATGGGCATGGTCGTTGAAGGCGTCAATACGACACGTGCCGCTTATGAGCTTGCTGCAGAATATGAAGTCGAGATGCCGATAACAAAAGTGCTTTACCAGTTTCTGTTTGAAGAAATGAGCGAAGAAGAGGCGACTTATGCCCTGATGCTCCGTGAGAGGACTGGAGAGACGGATAAGCTGAAAGAAGTTATGGGAAAACAAAACAAAGAATGGACTAGAGAGTGATCAAATGTTTGATATATCAAGAATGGATCTTATGTGGATATCCTTCTATTCAATAGGGGCGATGGCTCTGGCAGCCGTCCTCATCTATGTAGCAAGGTATAAAATGAATCAGGGGATTTTCAGTTTCATCGTCTCAATGATTGCATGGGCCCTTCTGATCATTGCATTTCTGTTGATGATTCCTGTACTGGGGGGTAGTACCCATGCATAGATGGAGATTGATGATGATGATCATCATCAGTACCGTATTCATGGCCGGTTGCCTTTATCCGGAATCCGAAAAGGCAGAGCGTCAAATGCCTGATGAGACACAGATCCAGATGGTGCAGAACGCAGTGGAGCTATTCAGTCAGGATTCTGGAGGACTTTTGCCCATTAAAACTAAAGAAAGCCAGCGCGAATACTTGGAATACCAAATCGACTTTGAGAAACTCGTGCCGGATTATCTGGAGAAACGACCGGAAAACTCCTATGAAATGGGCGGACACTATCAATATGTCGTCATCGATGCTGAGGATGACCCGAAAGTTAAGCTTGCAGATCTGAGGATCACTGAGGAGGTGCGTTCTCTACGTCTGCGGTTAAATGCAATGGGGGATCATGTTGAACTGGATGAACAGATTGGTCCGAATGTATACCCACTTGATTTGAAATTCTACAACTTGGAATCAAACCCTACGGTAAAAAGCCCTTATACTGGAGCGGCATTGAATGTCTACTACAACGGTGGGGAAGAATTCATTGTAGACTATAGGGAAGACATCGGAAAAATAATCAAGGAGAATGATCTCTCTTTTGAAACCGGAGATGATGTACGCAGTGTGTTGTACGAACACACACCCATAGTGCCGGTCTATTCCCCAGAAATCACAGTTGATGAGAATAATAATCCAATCTTCATGACAAACCGGTCAAAAGGTGATTAATACGCCTTTTTTTGGCCATAAAACTTCCAAATGCGTTGCAGTGCCCCGGCCACTGTGTTAAAGTCAAAACATAATGATAATGAGCATTATCATTATAGTTATATAAGGAGGTGGACCTAATGAACAAAACAGATTTAATCAATGCTGTCAGTGATCAGGCTGACTTGACTAAAAAAGAAGCAGGTGCTGCTGTAGATGCAGTATTTGACACTATTCAGGAATCACTTAAAAATGGTGAGAAAGTACAACTGATTGGTTTCGGTAACTTCGAAGTACGTGAACGTTCTGCAAGAAAAGGACGCAATCCACAATCTGGAGAAGAAATTGAAATCGCAGCATCGAAAGTTCCAGCTTTCAAAGCAGGTAAAGCACTTAAAGATGCAGTAAAATAATTAATTATTTTAGGCCTAACATATGGTTAGGTCTATTAATTTATAAGGTGATATTTTTCATGGATGCTCTAAGAAAAGAACTCATATCAGACCTCGGTTACCATTCACATATACTTGATATACATAACGATCCCTTCTTCGATTTCTTTTCAGATAATGCTCATACTTTCCAAACCCCCCATGTGAATGAAGCGGTCCTCTTCTTTAATACTGCACTCAATTTTCTGGACACACCATCTGATGACAGCAGGGAACTTGGTGTGCTCGTAGGAGACTATCTCTTCAGTAAATTTTATTTGAAGCTCGCTGAACATGAGGAATATGAAGTGCTCCATGATATGATGAACATGTCGAAGTCTTTGAGTTCTACAAAGTCAGAATTGGCGCTCAAGGAGTCCAGTCCTCAACTTGAAGAGCTTAAATGGCTCACGTATGGTCCGATGCTGTACTTGATCAAGCATGGCTATGCGGATGATTCACTCAATGATGTCATTGATGAACGGATTAAAAACCTGGACATCACTTCATTGCCATACATAAATCATAAGTAAAGGTGAGGTCAATGGATAAAGAGAAAAAAGTACAGAATATATTCAATACCATCTCAGGAGACTATGACAGGATGAACGATATCATCAGCTTCAATCAACATAATATCTGGCGCAATCGCACGATGAAGGAAATGTTCGTCAAAAATGACCACCGGGTGCTCGATGTCTGCTGTGGCACTGGCGACTGGACCATACAGCTTTCTAAAGTGGCTCCAGGTGCCCAGATTACCGGTTTGGACTTCAGCGAAAAAATGCTTGAGGTTGCTGCACAAAAAGTTGAGGGCTATGAGAATATAGAATTGATCCAAGGCAATGCCATGTCATTGCCTTTTGATGACGGTTCCTTCGACTACATTACCATCGGCTTCGGTCTGAGAAATCTGCCTGACTACCATAAAGCAATCACGGAATTTTATCGCGTACTCAAACCTGGCGGTAAATTGGTGATACTTGAGACATCCAACCCTGAAAATTATCTCATCAACAAAGGCTTCAACCTATATTTCGGTAAGGTGATGCCAGTGTTGGGCGGCATTATTGCAAATCGTACCAAGGAATATGAATGGCTTTACGAATCGACAAGCACCTTCCTTACAAAGGACGAACTAAAAGCATTAATGGCTGAAAATGGCTTTGTAAATATAAAAGTCATCAGGCACACTTTGGGCACAGCAGCTACCCATATCGGATATAAGCCCATCGAATGGACGGGGTCGCTGTGAAAACAGTCAAAGAGTACCTTTCCTCAGATTTCGAGGAAATAAATGCACTGATTAAAAAAAGTCTGGCTCCAAATAATGTGCTTGTCAATAATAAGAGTTATGAGCTTTTTATGTCGGGCGGAAAAAAAATAAGACCCACATTCACACTTCTTGCAGGAAAACTTGGCGATCCGGGTAAATTCGGGGACGTGCTAAAAGCAGGGGCCAGCCTGGAACTCATCCATATGGCCAGTCTGGTGCATGATGACATCATCGACAACAGTAAAATGCGTAGAGGCAAAACGACGGTGTACTATGAACATGGTTATCTTCAGGCCATAAATACGGGTAACTATCTGCTGTCCACGTCAATCTCGCTCGTCAGCACGATTAAACATAAAGAATTGCATAGATCTTTTTCCGAAACGATAAGAGATCTGGTCGATGGAGAACTGTTTCAGCTTGACCAGCAGTTCAATGCGCAACAGACGCTTGATGACTATTATCGGAAAATATACCGAAAAACTGCACTTCTCATCGAGCTCAGCATCAAAATGGGCGGATATGCTTCCGGACTGTCCTCACACACACTCAACCATCTGATCGAATACGGCTATCATATAGGTATGAGCTTCCAGATTATAGATGACTGCCTTGATTTCACAGGGGACGAAAAGAACCTGGGGAAACCGAAGTTTTCAGATATGGAGAATGGCCATTATACACTGCCCGTCCTTTTGCACCGGAATCGTGATGCATCTTTCAGGGATAGGCTTGAAGCATTCAGTAAGGATGGAAAACACCTTGAAGGGTTGATAGAAACGCTACTTGCCTCAGACGCAATTGAACAATCCTTGTCAATCAGCTCCCAACATATTGAGAAAGCCCGGGAAGCCATAAGAGATATAGACTCTCCAATCAGGGAATATTTGATGGAAACAGCAGAAAAGCTTGCGAATCGTCCAAATTGAATTGAAATAACAAAAATAATAGTGTTAAAATGATGAAGAATAGAAAAAAAGGAGTTTTTGAATAATGGAAAAGACATTTCTAATGATCAAACCTGACGGGGTACAAAGAAATCTTATCGGTACCATCGTCGAGCGACTCGAAAACAAAGGTTTTAAAATTGCTGGTGCTAAATTGATGCATGTATCTGAAGAGCTTGCGAAAACGCACTATCAGGAACATGCAGACAAACCATTCTTTGGAGAGTTGGTGGACTTCATCACTTCAGGTCCAGTTTTCGCCATGGTACTCAAAGGTGAAAATGTAATCGATACTGCTCGCCTTGTGGTAGGCTCCACAAACCCTCAACAAGCAGCACCAGGTACAATCCGTGGAGATTTCGGCCTTACAGTCGGCAAAAACATCATCCATGGTTCTGACTCGAAAGAGAGTGCAGAGCGTGAAATTTCTCTATTCTTCAACGACAGTGAAGTATTGGATTACAACTTGTCCAACACTGACTGGATCTACTAGTAGATCTTAATACAAGCTGGGTAATCTACTCAGCTTTTTTTAGTATAAAAAATTAAATGGGAGGCTATTTACATGAGATTTTTGACAGCAGGGGAGTCGCACGGCCCAAAATTATCCGCAATAGTTGAAGGGTTTCCATCCAATCTTCCGATTGATAAGGAAAGGATGACGCAAGAACTGCTCAAACGGCAGGGTGGCTACGGTAGGGGACGTCGCATGCAGATCGAAAAGGATACCTTCCAGTTCGGGAGTGGCATCAGACACGGCAAAACACTCGGAAGCCCGATAATGATTGAAATCATCAATGATGATTTCAAACACTGGAGTAAAATCATGGGAAGCGAGCCTCTCACTCCAGAAGAACAGGAATCACTGAGACGTGTCATCACCAAACCGCGTCCCGGCCATGCGGATCTCGTTGGTGGGATGAAATACAATGTACGGGACCTCCGCAATATACTTGAGCGCTCCTCCGCGAGGGAAACTGCTGCACGTGTAGCAGTAGGTGCGTTGAGCAAGGAACTGCTGCATGCACTCGACATACGCATCTACAGCCGCGTCAATCAGATCGGCAGCGTCGAAGATTCAGGCGACTACAGTATGGAAGAGCGCCGCGACCTTCCAGCCGAATCATCAGTCCGTATGGTGTCAGAAGAGAAGACCAAGGAAGCGGAAGCTTTGATAGATGAAACAAAAAAACAAGGTAACTCGATCGGCGGCATTGTGGAAGTCATCGTTGAAAATCCACTTCCTGGGCTTGGGAGCCATGTCCATTATGATCGTAAACTCGATGGCAAGATTGCAGGCAGCATCATCAGCATAAATGCCTTCAAAGGTGTAGAATTCGGCATCGGCTTCAGGGCAGGGTCCACTCCAGGTTCTGAAGTCCAGGATGAGATCCTCTATACCGAGGAAAGAGGGTACCATAGACGCACCAACAACCTCGGCGGTTTTGAAGGCGGCATGACAACAGGAATGCCGATTATCGTAAAAGCTGTAATGAAGCCTATTCCAACATTATACAAGCCTCTATTCAGTGTAGACATCAACACTAAGGAACCATTCAAAGCAACGATAGAACGTAGTGACGCTTGTGCAGTTCCTGCTGCATCTGTAGTGTGTGAACATATGGTGGCCATTGAAATGGCACGCGCTGTGCTCGAGAAATTCCCTCATGATGACTTCAGCGAACTCCTCGCTGCTGTAGAACGATACAAGGAAAGAACAAAGGAGTACTAGATGGATATAGAGACCACCTATAATGACAACAACTATACGATTCATATAGGCTGGGGGATATTGGAAGAGAAACTTTTGAAGTACACGGCGCACTATGGAACAATCCACACATTGGTGGACCAGAGCGTCTACACCCTCTACTCCAGCACCATTGATGCTTTGGTCTACCAACCCATTATATTGGAAGGTGGCGAAAAATCCAAAAACTTCCAATCCTATGCCCATGTTATGGAAACACTCCTCTCTAAAGGCATCCACAGAAATGATCTGATCATTGTGATTGGCGGCGGTGCTTCTGGTGACGTTGGTGGTTTTATTGCATCTACTGTATTGAGGGGCGTAGACTATATCCAGATACCGACAACGCTTTTGGCACATGATTCATCAATAGGCGGAAAGACTGCTATAAACAGTGCCCACGGCAAAAACTTAATTGGTACATTCTATAGGCCTCAAGCAGTCATATATGATTTGAGTTTCCTGAAGACATTACCCCAGGAAGAACTGAGAAGCGGATTTGGGGAAGTCTTCAAGCATGCATTGCTCGACGGAGAGGACACTGTTCATTCATTGATGTCAAAAACCACCGAAAACATCCAGTTAGAGAGTCTGGAACCGTATATCATAAGTGGTATAAGAACGAAGATGCGGCATGTCACACAGGACGAAAAAGAGGCAGGTATAAGAAGATACCTTAATCTTGGACATACATTCGGCCATGCAATAGAATACAATGACAAGCTACCCCATGGCGTAGCGGTGGTACTTGGCCTCTACATCATGATGCATGTGTCAAATTCAAACTCAAACGCTCAAGTGTTTGAGCTATCGTCCTATTACAGGTACTTCAAACGGCTCGGTTATCCGATGGATACTCTAAAGCATATGGATGTCGAAAAGCTGATCGCCCTTATGTCGAAGGACAAGAAAAATCAGGATGACACGAGCATCGGTTTCATCTTAATGACGGAGATAGGGGTATGCCACTATCAACAAATCGCAAAGGAGCACCTGATCCAGCTTCTTGAAGAGTTAAAGGAGACATTATGAAAACATTGATGAACAGCCGGTTTTACGGCACCCTGAAAGTTCCAGGCGACAAATCGATCACCCATAGAAGCCTTATGTTCGCTTCATTGGCGAAGGGGACCTCTCATGTGAAAGACCCCCTCCTCAGCGAAGACACATATGCTACGAAAGCATGTATGGAGTCTCTGGGCGTCGAAATAGTGACTGAGGCCGAAGGGTGGAGAGTCGATTCTCCAGGAAGAAAGCACCTCCACTCCCCTAGTGCACCATTATATGCCGGTAATTCCGGAACTACCGCCAGGTTGTTGACTGGAATGATTGCCGGAATTGGACTGGAAGCTGAAATAATAGGGGATGCCTCCATATCGAAGCGCCCGATGGACCGCATTAAAGAACCCCTTGAACAGATGGGCGCACGCATTGCCCTGAAGAATGACAAATATCCTCCAATCGAGATAAGCAAGGCTGGGCTGTCACCCATCTCATATACTATGCCGGTCGCAAGTGCACAAGTTAAAAGTGCACTGCTTCTTGCGGGATTGTTTGTTGAGGGCAAAAGCGTCATAACCGAACCCTCGCCGTCCAGGAACCACAGTGAGCTCATGTTGGAGGAATTTGGGGCCGACATCTCGGTTGATGACCAAGTAATCACATTGGATGGTGGTAAAGAGTTGAGCCCTGCCGATGTAGTAGTACCTGGAGATATATCTTCGGCGGCGTTCCTACTGGTGTTGGCAATTCTCAAACCAGGTTCCGACATCACCATCGAGAACGTTTCCCTCAATGAAACACGTTCTGGCATTATAGATGTGTTGGAGATGATGGAAGCTGACATCACCGTTGAACCCACTTCGATGACAGGTGAACCCATTGGAAACATCCGCGCTATCTATACCCCCAAATTGAAAGACTTTGAAATCTCAGGAGCACTCATCCCAAGATTAATTGATGAAATTCCGATCCTGACACTACTGACCGCCCATAGTGATGGACCATGCACGGTAAGGGATGCTGTAGAGCTCAGATATAAAGAGACAGATCGGATTCGCGCCGTCATCGATGAGTTATCAAAATTCGGATTCGAATTTACGGAATACAATGATGGATTTACAGTTTCCCTAGAAAAAATTCACCTGGCTGAGGGAGTGTCCATGAGAGGATATGACGACCATCGGATCATCATGATGCTGATTGTGTTGGGAATCGTGATGGACCAACCACTTGATATAGATGATATGACGGCCATAGATATTTCCTATCCGGATTTTATGGCAGACCTCGAGGCGTTAAGAAAGGATGCATAGCATATGCAAAATCAGATTTATGAAGTAGTTGACCTTTTGAGGAAAGGGGAACACCCGGAATCAAAATTGAATGAGGTATTGGCTGAAGTTCCCAAGCTGACGGAAGAGGAAGACCTGGAAGCCTTATTCATACTTGGCGATGCCCTCATGTCATTAGGTCTCCATAAAGAAGGGGAGACCGTATTCACCCATTTGAACGCGCATGTTGGGCATGATGATGAAGTGTTGTCTTACCTTATAGACATCATGATAACTGACGGCCGACTGGATGAGGCTTTGAGCTTGGTGAACAGCGCTGAGAAGACGCCTGCTATCCTTATATTGAAAGCTGAAATATTCCAGCAGCTCAACATGAATGACGTAGCCGTCAAATCGCTTCACGAAGCTAAAATGCTTTCTGATGACCCGATACTGGATTTTGGTTTGGCAGAAATCCACTATCAGGATGGACAATTCCCGGAAGCGATCCGCTTCTATGAAATGCTCACCGCAAATGATATCAATGAAGTGAATGGTATCGAACTTAATCTACGCTTGGCAGAACTTCATATGAATCAACTTGAGCTCGAGTCCGCCAAAGACTATTTTGAGGCTGTAGACGAGTCCAAATACACCAATGACGACCTTTACCGCAAGGCATTGCTCAACTATCAGCTCCAATCATATGAATCTGCCAAACAACTACTCGGTAAGGTCATCGAGAACGAACCTTACTTCGTCAACTCCTATATTCTACTGATGAACATATATGAAACGGAACATGATCTCGAAGCGGCTAAAGATCTGCTTAAAAGATATATTCTGGAAGATGATACGGATGCGCTCTTCTTCTTCCATTTGGGCCGTCTACATTTCAGGAGTGGAGAGTCTGACGAAGCTATCACAAACTTCAGTCGTGCAATAGCACTCGATGAAGATTATGATGATGCCTACCTGATGCTTTTTGAAACCTTATTGAAATCATCAAGGACAGATGAAATAGGGGCCTATACCTCGCATCTCGATATCCATGCGTTGTCTGGAGAAAGTCTGTATCTGTTGGCCAAGATCCAACAGGAAAATGAAAATGACGATGATGCTTTATCGCTATATCAGGAAGCCGCAATGCTCATCGGAGACTCGCTGGAATTCTACACGGATTATTATGGTTACCTGACAGAGATCAGGCATCCTTCAAGAATGGAAGTATTGGATAAACTCAGGTTGATTGAACCTGACAATGTCGAATGGCAGTTTGAAAAGGAGAGGTTGGATGACGAATACGATGAAATATAGAAAAGACTTCATTGACTATATTTTATATAATTATGATTTTGATGACCGTATTGCGGTATGGATCTTAAACTTCATCAAATCGCATCCAGATATCTCAAGTAACATCCACTTTCAAGATGACCAGGAGATAGAACGTCACCTTAAAGTCGCTTCATCAGGACAAGGTCCAACGCTCATGCTTGAGAAGGGGAATACGATCACTGTAGATGGTGAAGTAATATTCCATGAATTGAATATGAATCAGGACGAGCCTTTACTGCTTACTTTCAGGTTAGGATATGAGGATAACCGTTATGAACAAATAAAGGAACTTGAATCCTCTCTGGACGAAGAGTTGATGGCCCTCAGCCGTACTGCCGTGCTAAGTCAGATTGATGAGGCCCTAGACAGGAAAGACCACGACCGTTTCATAAAATTGACCGATTACTTGCAGAAAACAAACCGATAGGAGGGCACCTGATGCTTTATAACCATCAAGATCTCAATGTGCTCAAAGATGAAATTGAATTTGTGGATACGGCTGTCATTCCCTTTGCGTATGGGGATATGAACGAAGATCCTAAAATGCACGCAAGCGATATGGAAATGATGCAGATGATCACTGTTCATCTTGAGAAACAGTTCAAAGGCAGACTCTTCATCACACCTGCAGTCGTTACCGTCAATGGCATCACGGCTGTTGTAGAGGACTATTCTGAGCAGCTCCGCAACTATGGCTTCAAGAAAATCATCATTCTTTCCCATAATGTGCCTCAGGTAGAAGGAACACATGGCATACAATTGAACCACATCCCCTTGGAGGATATGTCTGCAGATATGAAGATGAGCCTCATCGATGATGAGGTCAAAGATACGATGAAACAAATCATTGCGGTATGGAACAATAAAAAATAGGTGTTTTTACACCATTATGCTTTAGGCCGTTGTCAAAACTTGATATACGTTATTGACCGGCCTCATCTAATAGGCTAAAATTGAACTGTCCTAGTTATATTAATATGTAAAAGAACGCGCGTTTGAGGGGGGAAATACGAATGTCGCAAAAAGTAACAAGACGCCAATTTCTGAACTATTCCCTGATGGGGGTCGGTTCATTCATGGCTGCCGGCATAATACTACCTATGGGAAGATTTGCCGTCGATCCATTGTTCCAAGGTGAAGCAGAAGGTGCTATGATCACAACGAGCATCAAAGTCGATGAGATCACTGAAGAGCCTACGAAGGTCGACTTTTCCTTTGAGCAGCAGGATGGCTGGTATAAGAGTGAAGTGACTGACTTCGCCTGGGTGTATAAGGACGGAGATAAGCTCATAGCGTTATCACCGGTATGTAAGCACCTCGGTTGTACAGTGACCTGGGCGGGTGATGATGCAAACCCGAATCGTTTCTTCTGTCCATGCCATAATGGACTTTACGAGAAAAATGGTAAGAATGTTCCGGGTACTCCTCCAAGAGGACCATTGGATCAGTATGAAGTCGGCAAGTCCGATGGTTTTATTACAATAGGCGAATTGAAGCCTAACGAACTGGTGAATTAATATAGGAGGGAATAATGTGCTTAATAGAATCTATGATTGGATAGACGATCGCATGGACATCACTCCTATATGGAGGGATGTCGCTGACCATGAAGTGCCGGAACACGTTAACCCTGCCTACCACTTCTCAGCATTCGTCTATTGTTTCGGCGGGTTAACATTCTTCATCACTGTTATTCAAATATTGTCGGGCATGTTCCTGACAATGTACTATGTCCCGGACATCGTCAATGCTTGGAATTCCGTCTACTATCTGCAACATGATGTTGCTGCAGGACTTATAGTAAGAGGGATGCACCACTGGGGCGCAAGTCTGGTCGTAGTGATGATATTCCTACATACGCTCAGGGTATTCTTTACCGGATCGTATAAAGCACCACGTGAACTCAACTGGGTCGTTGGTGTACTGCTGTTCCTCGTCATGCTTGGGCTGGCGTTCACAGGCTACCTGCTGCCATGGGATATGAAAGCATTGTTTGCCACAAAAGTAGGTTTGGAAATTGCAGAGAGTGTACCGTTCGTCGGTGAATGGATTAAGACGTTGCTTGCTGGTGATGAACAGATCATCGGTGCCCAGACATTGACACGTTTCTTTGCCATCCATGTATTCTTCCTGCCTGCTGCTCTATTTGTACTGATGGCTATCCACTTCATCATGATACGTAGACAAGGCATCTCAGGACCACTATAGGAATCAAGGGAGGTAAATTGATATGAAACGTGGAAAAGGGCTGACTTTTGTCGGCGATTCCAGAATACAAAAGTATGAAAAGCCAAAACTAAATCGCGACTATTCAGAATTTCCTGGTCGCACGGAAGAATTCTATCCTGATTTCCTTCTGAAAGAATGGGTGACTGGTTCGGTTTTCCTTATAGGGTTCCTATGTTTGACAGTGGCCGATCCTGCGCCGCTTGAGCGTATAGCAGATCCTACCGACACTGGTTATATACCGTTACCTGACTGGTATTTCCTGTTCCTTTATCAGATACTCAAATACTCATACGCATCCGGCCCGTTCAACATCATCGGCGCAATCGTCATTCCGGGGCTTGGTGTAGGTGCATTGCTTCTTGCACCATGGCTTGACAACAATAAAGAACGCCTCTGGTCAAAACGTCCAGTCGCTTCTGCAATGATGCTGATTTCTTTTGCGATTATTTTCTATACTACATGGGAATCAGTGGCATACCACGACTGGGAGACACAGAATCAGCAAGGGGAGATCGTATTCTCCAACTTGGATACTGAAGACCCTGTCTACCAGAACCTCATCAAAACGAACTGTACAAGTTGCCACGGCGGTGAGCTGACCGGTGCTTCAGGTCCAAACCTGGTTGAAGCCGATCTCGCTCCTGAAACTGTACAGGCATTCGTAGAGAACGGCTCAGGGGATATGCCAGCATTCAAAGATCAACTTTCAGACGATGAAATAAAGCAAATCTCAGAATTTGTAGCAAACCTTGAAGAAACTTCAGAAGACGAATAAGTTCTTCTGGGAGCGTCACGCTACAGATCGATAAGTCAAAAAGCCCTAGGAATAGGGCTTTTTTTAATAAGGGAATGTTTATATGTATAAGCTACTGGACCTAATGTACAACAGGGCTTTTTTATTGCTCCTGCTCATTTCAAATATACTCGGGACTTTGTATGGGTATTGGTGGTATAGGGGACAGTTGGGTTCAACCGAATGGTACTTCATGCCTTTCGTCCCGGATAGTCCGACGGCCACGCTTTTCCTATGCATAGTTATCGTGCTGATTCTCCTTGGCAAAAGATGGGGGCTGATGGATGCGCTTGCCTTTACCACGCTTATAAAATACGGCGTATGGGCAGTGGTGATGAACTTCCTGACTTTCATAGAAACAGGTTTTGTTTCGTGGATAGGACTTATGCTTATAGCAAGCCACAGCATAATGGCTATACAGGCGTTCCTATTCCTGCCACATCTTGAAATAAAACAAAGTCATTTCTATATCACTGCAATATGGCTGTTCCATAATGACGTGGTGGATTATGTCTATGATCAGTACCCCGTATATGGTAATCTCGTCCAATACCAGGATCATATCGGGTATTTTTCGTTCTGGCTGAGTGTGTTGGTGCTGGTGCTGCTACATCAACTGGTAGAAAGGCGTTCTGATTGACGGGATACTGAAATTTGAAGTAAAATAAAGTATGTAAAAATAATGGAGGTTGGAATACACGTGTATATCATTCTATATTTTGTAATCCTTATGGTTGTTCCAATGCTCGCACAAATGAATGTAAAATCCACATTCAATAAGTATTCCCGTGTGCGATCAACCAGCGGCCTGACAGGACGTGAAGTCGCAGAGGAAATTTTGAAGGAAAATGGCATCTACGACGTGTCCGTTGAAAGAGGCAAAGGATTTCTGAGCGACTACTACGATCCCAAGAATAAAAAACTAGTTCTATCCCCCCACAACTATGATACGCCTAGTGTTGCCGGAACCGCGGTAGCAGCGCACGAAGTGGGGCACGCAATCCAACATGCAACAGGATATGCTTTCCTGAACTTCCGCTCCGCACTGTTCCCACTCGCACAAATTGGCAGTAATTTCTCGTACTTCCTCATCATTGCAGGAATGCTCATCACCTATGCACAAAGCAATGCAGGTGGTGGACTGGGTGAAATGCTCCTATGGGGCGGTATCGCACTTATGGCTTTTGCAGTACTCTTCCAGGTGGTCACGCTACCGGTCGAATTCGATGCTTCAAAACGCGCCATGAACCAGATAGAGACTTTGAATATCGTCAATGAGAAGGAATACCGTCATGCCAAGAAGGTCTTGAATGCAGCGGCCATGACTTATGTCGCCGCGACTGCTGTCGCTGTGGCAGAACTGGTCCGGTTCATCCTCATTGCACGTGGAAGCAATTGATAGTTTTTCTGGAACCCTTTTGGAGGGTTCCTTTTTTATTTGTCTTGAACTCTGGTAAAATAATGATGATATGAAGTAAACTCGACAATATATACTCTTTTGAATATCGATCATTGAATGATCAGAAAAGGATGATGAACATGAAGATTGCATTGATTGCACATGATAAGAAAAAGGATGACCTCTTACGTTTTATGGACATCCACTTGGATTTCTTCAAAAATCAAGAGCTCTTTGCGACAGGGACTACCGGAGGACGCATCATTGAGCATACAGGTTTGCCGGTCAACCGCTGTAAATCCGGTCCCCTAGGGGGCGACCAGGAGATAGGTGCTATGGTCGCGAATAAAGCCATAGACTGTATCATCTTTTTCAGGGATCCACTCACTGCCCAACCGCACGAACCGGATGTTACCGCCCTGCTCAGGTTATCCGATGTCTATGACGTGCCTCTAGCAACCAATGAGGGCACTGCGGAAGCAGTCCTGTACCATCTGACACGCACGGAAAGGGAGTAGCACTATGAAAATTGGCATTACATGTTATCCAAGTGTGGGCGGCAGCGGAATCATCGCCACCGAGCTTGGTATACAGATGGCAGAGCGGGGGCACGAGGTCCATTTCATAACTTCCAATGTACCGTTCCGTCTAAGCACAAGCCATCCCAACATCTATATTCACCAGACGGACATCAATGATTACAGCGTTTTTCGTTATCCGCCATATGACATAACCATCGCAAGTAAGATTTCTGAAGTGATTCTTGAGCATAACCTGGACATCATCCACATGCATTACGCAGTGCCCCACGCCGTATGCGGTATACTGGCGAGGCAGATGGCTGGACGGGAGGTGTCCGTTGTAACCACCCTCCATGGTACAGACATCACAGTGCTCGGCTACGATATGTCGTTAGTGAGCGCCATCCGTTTTGGCATAAACGGCTCTGATGCTGTTACGGCAGTTTCCGAGAGCTTAAAGGAACAGACGAAAGCTGTGATAGAGACGGAGAAAGAGATCCGCACCGTACATAATTTCGTCGATGAAAATTATTTTAATGTTGAACATCGCCAGATGATGCAGCAGAAGATGAAGGAACGTTTCAGTATAGATGAAGACACTATCGTATTGATGCACACCTCCAATTTCAGGAAGATCAAGCGCATCGATGATATAGTGCGGGCCTTCCATACTGTGCATGAAGCACTCGATGGAGTGCTGGTACTGGTGGGTGATGGTCCCGAAATGAACAGTGTCAAAAGACTGGTAAAGTCACTGGGGCTGCAAGACCATGTCATCTTCGCCGGTCAGCAGACGGATGTGCGGTCATTCTATCTGATGAGCGATATTTTCCTGCTGCTGAGTGAGAAGGAAAGCTTTGGATTAGCCTTGCTCGAAGCGATGAACTGCGGCGCAGTACCTATCGGCAGTGTGGCTGGTGGCATCAGTGAAGTGATCAGAAATGAAGACACTGGATTTCTAGTTGAGGTCGGGGACTACAGAAGTGCCGGAGAGCATATCATGCAACTGGCGAAAGACCCTTTTTTATATAGGGAGATGCAGGGGAATATGTTGTCGGATATTGCATCAAGATTTCACTCCAACGTCATCGTCAGTCAGTACGAGAAGCTTTATGGAGATCTGTTAGGAGATGCAGACAATGCATGAGTTATTTATTTTAGGTGGAGAGATACTGAAGACATTGAAATCCAACGGGTTCGAGGGATACTTTGTTGGAGGCTGCGTACGGGATTACTATATGGGACGCACGGTGAATGATGTAGATATCACAACCAACGCTCTTCCGGATCAGATAGAATCACTATTCCCGCAGACGATCGATGTGGGTAAGGAACATGGCACGGTCATCGTAAGGATTTCAGGTGTCTCCTTTGAAGTCACGACGTACCGCACAGAAGAAGGCTACAGCGATTTTCGCAGGCCGGACCGCGTATCGTTCACCAACCGGCTTTATACGGACTTGGAGCGCAGGGATTTTACGATGAATGCGATGGCCATGGATGAAAATTTCAAGATTTTAGATCCTTATTCAGGCAAAGCTGATATAGCAGGTGGAATCATCCGGACTGTCGGATGCCCAAGGGAACGATTCGGTGAAGATGCCCTCAGGATGTTGCGGGCAGCACGCTTCTCTTCCCAGCTGCAGTTTGACGTTGAAACAGCCACGCAAGACGCCATGACTGAGAGTGCCAAATACCTTGAACATGTGGCAGTAGAGCGAACAGTGGCAGAGCTTGTAAAATTGTATGCTGGGCAGGATAATATAAAAGCAAAACATGTCCTTATCAAAACTGGGATTACAGCGCATCTCCCTTTCTTCAAACATGTGTGTGAAACATCATTCCTCAAAACACGGCCAAAATCATTACTGGAAGAGATTGCACTGCAGATTTGGCTGGATGAAGATTTATATGATGCGCTCAACACCTTGAAACTTTCGAACGAGATGAAAAATGAAATCAACCAGATATTAAAATTGTCGGAGGATGCTGCACACGAAGATTACTTGATGCTTGCATATAATTTTTCTGATAGAATACTATCTGTTGCGTCCTCCATGATGGGCGCCAATCCTTTTTTCTCTTCACCGCTGAAGGTGCAGAATATAACTGCCGCGATAGGGGTGAAGTCGGATTTGCCGATACATTCACAAAAAGATATTGCCATCGATGGCAAGCAGCTTATGGCGTATTTTAATCTGTCTGGCGGCAAATGGATCCGTACAATCATGGAGGCGCTTGAAGAAGAGATTCTGCGTGGTAATTTAAAGAATGACAAGTATGAAATCATGAAATGGATGGACGCCCATGTCGAAATCGAAACAGGACATATTAAGATTATTAAAGAATGATGAATACATTTCAGGCCAGTCGATGGCGGATCAGCTTGGCATATCCAGAACTTCAGTATGGAAGAGCATTAAAGCGCTAAAAGCGGAAGGCTATCAGATTACATCTGTACCGAATAAAGGTCATCGGTTGATTGCTCCGCCCGGCTACATAAATCAGACCGCCTTGGAAGTTCTGGTGGAACACTCCGAAGTGTTCGGGCATATCGAATATCTGCAGACGGTCGACTCGACGCAGAATATTGCTTTTAAGATGCTCGATACCTATGATGGTGCATTTGTCGTGGTTTCAGAGGAGCAGACGAAAGGACGTGGCCGATTCAACCGTGATTGGGCTTCTCCCAAACAGCGGGGGTTCTATATCTCACTCGTATTGAGACCGAACGTGCCACTGACGGACATCATCCGGTTCAATTTATTCATTTCGTTGGCCATCTCCAAGTCCATTGATGAAACTTTTAGTCTATCGAGCGGCATAAAATGGCCAAATGATATATATATCAATAATAAGAAAGTATGCGGATTCCTGACGGAAGTAGTGAGTGAAGGGAATGCCGTCAATGCTGTGGTATGCGGCATCGGCATCAATATATTCAATGACGCAGCTTTGTCTTCCTTGCCGAGGGCAACTTCCATCGAAGCGGAGATGGGGGAAGGGCTCGATACGGATATTTTCATGAAGTATCTCTTTAGAAACCTGGAACATTATTATGGTTTGTTCCTAAAGCATCCATTCACTGCCATCAGGGACGAGTGGAAAGCCAAATCGATAATATTCGACAAATATTTAAAAATCAGCGAGACAGGAGATTCATACATGGCTCGGGCACTTGATATAGATGAGGATGGCTTCCTTGAAGTGGTAGATGAAAATGGTCGACTCAGAAGAGTAATCAGTGCAGATATAGAATTATAGTGGGGAATCGGTGATAAGATGCAACATCAGAAATTTGCGGTTGTAGACCTTGAAACAACAGGCAACGATCGGAATAGAGACAGCATTATACAAGTAGGTATTGTAATAGTTGAAAACTTGAAGATAGTCGATCAGTATACTACATTTTTGTCGGATGAAGTCATGCTCTCTCCTTTCATCCAAGATTTGACGGGGATTGACAGCGGGATGCTGGAAGGTGCCCCGAAGTTTAAACAGGTTGCAAAACACATCTCGAATATGCTTGAAGGATGTGTATTTACGGCACATAATGTGGAATTCGACTACGGGTTTCTTGAAATGGCCTTCAAATCCTGTGGTATTTCCTTCAGGCCTTTATATCTGCTCGACACCGTTGAACTATCCAAGATTTTCTTGCCCACGCTCGAGCGCTTTCAGCTTAATGAAATTGCGCAAGTATTAGATCTTGAACTGTCAAACGCCCATAGGGCTGATGAAGATGCGCGGGCTACTGGAGAACTGCTCATCCATCTGCTCACTAAGATCACTGCACTCGATACAGAGACTTTGAAACTTTTGTACCATTTATCCAAACCCCTGAAGTTTAACCTTTCAGATCTGATCTTTTCTGTAGCAGCAGAATCTACAGCATCAAAGACGACTCATCTCGAACGGTATGGCACCTTCCATATCCGTAAAGTCACAACGAAGCCGGCGAGTGTTGCTCCCATGTCAGTGGACGAAATGTATGGTGCCTACATACGCTGGTCACATAAAGACTTCAGGGCGGACCAGCTGCATCTTGCGAAAGAAATATTCGAAGCGATGGAACGATCTGAAAACCTCGCGGTGGAAGCTTATACTGGTATTGGGAAAACCATCGCTTTTCTTATTGCAGCCGTAAGCTATCATTCGTTGTATGGAAAACAAGTGTTGATATCCACGTCGAAGAAGATTCTGCAGAACCAGATCATCAAAGATGAATTGGCATCGCTGCAGGCGGCGCTTGGCAAAGATATACCGACAGCCAGCTTGAAGGGAAAAGATAATTACATTGATCTCGATGCCGTAGAACTCCTGCTCTCCGCTGAAGATGATAATACAGAAATCATACAGTTGAAGATGAAATTGCTCGTATGGCTTTTGGAAACTGAAACAGGGGATATAGCGGAAATACATTTAAGGGGACCTGAAAAATCCTACTACCGGACTGCGTCGATCCAATCCGGGACACTCGGGGAGATTTTCTTCAACCGTGCCCTAAAACGTGCCGAAGAGTCGACTTTGATAGTGACCAACCATTATTTCCTTACAGACTGTGTTGAATACCTACAGGATGTAGAAGTGCTTGTCATCGATGAGGCCCATCAGCTGAAGCGCGCGCTCGATGAGCGCCTGAAGGTCTCCTATGGCTATCAGGACATGAAGTTCTTCATTGGACAGATAGGCACCACCAATCAGGATAGACTACTCTCTACCTACCTTGAACAGAATGTTGCGGCGGATGCCGAAATGCTGGAGGATATATTAAAACGCATCAACCATAATATCGATAATATCTTCAGCGCCATCTCGGCCGGCAATAGAACCCAGCTTATGGCACATCTTGAGACAGGCTCAAGACATGCCTCGACATTCCTTGGCATCGTCAGGGACACAGGCGACTACCAGGCGATCTATAACCATATGCACCATTATGCTATGGTGCTTAAACAGATATACGAAGGGCTTCAAAATGAGCGCTTTTCTCTTGATGTTGACGTTAATTTCCAAAAGATAAAAATCCATATACAGCTTGATGATATGGAGACCATCAAAGAGAGAGTGGTACGCGACTCGGCGTCCATACTGCTCTCAGGGACCCTCGAGGTGAACGGCGGCTTCAGCCACCTTGATTATTGGTTCGGAGAGCATGAGCCCCGCACCAAAGTCTTTGCGAATGATTCCCTGTTCAACAGCACGAAGCTCTTCATTCCTGAAGATGTGCCGGACTACAATATCAATGACGATGCCTTCATCTCGTCAATCGTGGAATACATGGCCGTCTATTTGAGTGAAACGGATCAAAAACTAATGATTCTATTCTCCAATTATGAACTGCTTGATAAAGTATATGAATACATGGAAGCCATCGAAACATTCGAAAGCTTCGTCATACTTAGGCAGACGAAAGGAATGGCCAGCGACAAGTTGCTGTCCCAATTCAATCAGCTGGAACGCAGCATTTTGCTTGGCACTTCCAGTTTCAACGAAGGCATCAATATAGAGGGGGATGGATTGAAGAGCCTAATGCTGACAAAATTACCATTCCCCGTGCCAAAACAGCCGGACTTCAGGCATTTCTATAAAAATGATCTGCCGGAAGCTGTCTTTCAATTCCGTCAAATAGCAGGGCGCATCCATCGCAAACCATCTGACAAGGGGCTTCTGTTCCTGTTCGATAAACGGCTGCTCAGCAGAAGGTATAAAAATGCCTTTCTGAAATACTTCCCTGACGAAAACGTCATAGAAGGAAACACTGAGTCTTTCAAAGCTTTGCTTCGTGACTTATAATGGATATAACACTATTAAAGGAGACAGACGATGCAACTCTCTAAAAAAATAAAGAACATCACACCAAGCCAGACATTGGCCATCACAGCCAAATCAAGAGAACTGAAAGCCCAGGGCGTTGATGTCATCAGCCTTGGAGCAGGAGAACCTGACTTCAATACACCAGATGAGATCATCGAGAAAACCTACCAGGCGCTAAAAGAAGGCCATACCAAATACACCGCTGCCTCTGGTGTTCCAGAGCTTAAAGAAGCCATTTCAAAAAAGATGAAACTGGACCATGACCTGCAATACGACACATCAGAGATTTTCGTTGGAAGCGGTGCAAAGCATGTCCTCTACAACATCTTCCAGGCGACCTTGAATCCAGGGGATGAAGTCCTGATACCGACCCCTTACTGGGTAAGTTACACTGAACAGGTTAAACTGGCCGAAGGTAAGCCAGTCATCATGCATACAGATGAATCCACGTCCTTTAAAATGACGCCGGAAATACTTCAGCGTCACGTGACTGACCGTACACGCATGCTGCTCCTCAACTCACCAAGCAACCCGAGTGGCATGGTCTACACAGAAGACGAACTCCAGGCACTTGCAGATTATCTCGAAGAGACGGATATAATCGTAGTGGCTGATGAAATATACGAAAAACTCGTCTACGATAATGTACACATCTCGATTGCCTCGATGAGCGATAAGATGAAGCAGAACACCATCATCGTAAATGGTGTCAGCAAATCCCATGCGATGACCGGATGGCGCATCGGTTACGCTTGTGGCGATCGTGACCTCATGAAGGCGATGACTGACTTGACGACCCATTCGACATCGAACCCTGCCACACCATCACAATGGGCTGCGGTAGCGGCTTATGAGATGGAAGATTCGTATCTGGTTGAATACAACAATACTTTCCGGGAACGCCGGGATAAAGCGTACAGTAAATTGATGGAGCTGCCATATATAACTTGCATAAAACCAGAAGGCGCATTCTACCTCTTCCCGAATTTCAAGGAGTGTGCTGTTAAATGCGGATTCGATAGTGTCGATGATTTCGTCGCACAGCTGCTTGAAGAACAGCATGTGGCTGTAGTGCCGGGTTCCGGATTCGGTTCACCCGACAATATCCGCCTGAGCTACTCATTGAGCGCAGAAGATATGGAAAAAGCGCTTGAACGCATCAAAAAATTCATAGCACAACATGCAAAAGGAGTTTGACATGAAGATTTCAATTAACCAGGCACCAAAACATGAAGGACAGAAAGTAACGATAGGATGCTGGCTGCTCCAGAAAAGAGGGAGCGGCAAGATTCAGTTCCTACAACTTAGAGACGGGACAGGTTTCATGCAAGGCATCGTAGTAAAAGAAAATGACGAAAGTCTATTCGAAACCGCCAAGGGCCTCAACCAGGAAACCTCCATGTATATTACCGGCACCATCAAAGCTGATGACCGCTCTTCGTTTGGATATGAGATGGAAGTCGAGGGCATTGAAATCATCCATGAGTCCCATGGATATCCGATCACACCGAAAAATCACGGCGCTGAATTCCTTATGGACAACAGGCATCTGTGGCTGCGTTCGAAGAAGCAGCACGCCGTCATGAACATCCGCAACCAGATCATCAAGAGCACTTATGACTATTTCTTCGATAACGGCTACAAAAAGATCGATCCGCCGATACTGACGAGCAGTTCACCGGAAGGTACGACAGAGCTGTTCCATACGAAATATTTCGATGAAGATGCCTACCTCTCACAAAGCGGCCAACTATATGCAGAAGCGGCAGCAATGGCTCATGGAAAAGTGTTCTCTTTCGGACCTACATTCCGTGCCGAAAAATCGAAGACAAGGCGACACCTTATAGAGTTCTGGATGATCGAACCGGAAATGGCGTTCTATAAGCATGAGGACAGCCTTGAAGTTCAGGAACGGTATGTAGAATACTTGGTTACGCAAGTTCTGGAACACTGCAAGCTCGACCTTGAACGGCTTGACCGTGATACAGCAGCGCTTGAGAGGATCAAAGCGCCGTTTCCGCGCATCACTTATACTGATGCGATAGAATTGTTGAAGGAAAAAGGTTTTGAAGATATAGAGTGGGGGGATGACTTCGGAGCGCCACATGAAACCGAAATCGCCAACCATTTCGATAAACCCGTCTTCATAATCAACTATCCAAAAGAGATAAAATCATTCTATATGGAAGAAAATCCCGAGGATCCACGTACCGTCCTATGTGCCGATCTGATTGCACCGGAAGGGTATGGAGAAGTCATTGGAGGCAGTGAAAGAATCCATGACTATGACACATTAAAACAAAGGATAGAAGAAAGCGGACTCAACCTTGATGCCTATGAATGGTATCTTGAATTGAGGAAGTACGGCAGCGTGCCGCATTCCGGCTTCGGACTCGGCCTCGAGCGTACTGTTGCCTGGCTGAGTGGTGTACAGCATGTCAGGGAAACAGCACCATTCCCACGCCTGCTCAACCGCCTCTACCCATAAAACCAATATCGCCGCAAGGCGATATTTTTATAAGGAGCTTTTATCATGCTTGCAGATTATATACAGTATATGAATGTGCCGGTCAATAAAATTCTACTCGACAATTACTCTAAACTCGGGTTGGATGAGAAATCATTGATCATCGTCATAAGACTGTCTGATATTCGTCAGAAGTCAGCAGAACTGCCTGATTTCAAACACCTTTCTGAAGGGATGACGATATCATTTGGAGAAGTTTCGGATGTCATCCAACATCTGATCGAAAACGGACTGCTTGAGGTCGAAACAGTCAAAGATGAAGGCCGGTATGTCGAACATTTCTCGCTCGAACCACTGTTCAGGAAACTTCCACAGTTCATCGAGGAAAAAGCAGCAGAGCCGGATCCTTCGGAAATACGCTCGTTATTCGAATATATTGAAGCACTGTATGGCCGTGTCATCAGCCCGAATGAATTCGAAAGGATCAACAGCTGGCTTGAAGACCCAGCAAATAGTGCTGAGTCAATAAAAGAAGCTGTCGATCTTGCCTATCAGAATCAAGTGACATCCCTTCAGTATGTCGAGCGCATCCTCAGTCAGCCGAGAAGCAAGAAGTCACCTCAAACCAGCACCCATATGCCCCTCAGATCTTGGTTGGAAGGAGAAGATGTCTTTGATTAGCCGGAAAAAAACCATAGAAATGATAGATAAGATTGACGCCATGTTCCCAGATGCCGAGTGTGAACTCGTCCATAAGAACCCGTTTGAACTGACTATAGCCGTCCTCCTTTCTGCACAATGTACAGATAACCTCGTCAATAAGGTGACTCGTGAGCTCTTTAAGAAATATAAAGGACCCGAGGATTTTATTGCGGTCGAGCAGGCTGAGCTGGAACAGGACATCAGATCAATCGGCCTGTTTCGAAATAAAGCCAAAAACATCCAAAAATTAAGCAAAGATGTCATTGAGCGTTTTGACGGAATAATTCCTGATAATTACGATGATCTGGTCAGCCTTGCTGGAGTCGGCCGAAAAACCGCAAATGTTGTACTTTCAGTGGCATTCGGCGTCCCGAGAATTGCGGTGGACACGCATGTCGAACGTGTATCCAAGCGATTGGGCATTGCACGGCATAAAGACTCTGTGCTTGAGGTGGAACAGACCCTCATGAAGAAAGTCCCTGAAGATAGATGGAGTAGGACCCATCATCAGATGATCTTCTTCGGCAGATACCACTGCACCGCGAGAAACCCGAAGTGTGAAGCGTGTCCGCTTCTCGACGATTGTAGGGAAGGGCAAAAACGGATGAAGAAGGCAGGGCTACTGTGACGATCGAGGCAGTCTACGGTTCACTCATCAAAAATGCCCATCAGCCTGACCATGACCTTTACGACAAATACTATTCACTCGTCACCGATCATATCCAAAAGCACTTATCGGAACTAGAAGCAGACGATCACCCAGAAGTCCTCCCCCTTAATTACTGCGACAGGATTTCTTATATAAAAGCCAACCCCTATAAATACCACAGCATCGTCCAGTTGAATTTGATTTATACGGAATTCGTTAAAAAGCACGCCTCCTATTGCGTCAGGAGAAACAAAAAATAAGCACCCCAGCTGGGGTGCTTATTTTTTATGCCGCTTCATCTGTCTCTTCTTCCGTCTGTTCCTCCACTGGTTCTTCAACAGAAGGCGCCGCTTCTTCCGTCTGCTCCTCAGTCGGTTCAGAAGTCGGTTCTTCTGTCCGCTCTTCAGTGGCTTCTTCTTGGGTCGGCTCTTCAGTTGTTTCTTCCTGGACCGGTTCAGAAGTCGTTTCCTCAGTTGGCTCTTCGGTAGTCTCTTCCTGTGTTGATGGTTCAGTAGTATTTTCCTGCGTGCTTGGTTCTTCTTCACTTTCTGTAATGACCTGACTTGGTTCTTCTACTGTTTTCTCGGTTTCAGTGTTCTGTTGTTGTCTTCTGCCGGATTCTGTAGACTGAAGTCCTTCATTGCCCCGAACGGCGAGTTCATTGCCGTTCACCTGGACAACGCTATCAGGCCTTGCGAAATCTTGTCCATTATAGGTGCTGATCGACTGCATGATATCCCTGAAGAACCATTGCGGCGTAATGTGCTCATCCTGACCGACGAATGACGCCTCACCATTTTCAAGGGTTTTGTTGAACCCGGTCCACACACTCATTGTGTACTCAGGTGTGTATCCTACAATCCAGGCATCTTTCGCTGCATTGTCGGGCAGATTATTCTCTTCCCTCAATTCTTTCGAGTAGGAAGTGGTTCCTGTTTTGGCGGCTATGTTCAGGCCATTCATTGGAATGAAGTCTGCACTGCCGTAAGGTTCGAAAGTGCCTTTTAGCATATCAGTCATCATGTAGGCTGTATAATCTTCCATAGCCTTTTCGGATTCGCTCTCAAACTCTATGGTTTCACCTTCATCGGTGACGACGTAGCGGATTGACTGCGCTTCATTGTAAGTACCACCGTTGCCGAAAGAAGCATAGGCTTGGGCCATTTCCAGTGGACTGAACACTGAATGCTCACCGCCCCCGAGCACATCATTGAACGTCAACGACAGATCGTCTTCGTCCTCAGTGCTGTACTCAAGTCCGACATTTTCCGCAAATTCCTCAGGCGCATTTTCTCCCGCTTCTTCCTTTACAGCCTCAAAAGTCTTGACTGCCGGAATATTGAAGCTCTGCCTCAAGGCATCCCTCATCGTAACTTCTCCGTGATCCTGCATATCATAGTTGCGGATTGTATGATTGAAGCCCTCGGGTTGGTATTCCATTTCATCTTCAATGAGATGATCCGTCCGCCACTTCATATGTTCTATGGCAGGGCCGTAGGAAAGGAAAGGCTTCATTGTAGACCCCACGTTCTTTTTGACCAATGCCTGGTTATGCATGACGACTTCACGGTAATCACGTCCTCCAGAGACGGCGACCAGATCACCTGTCTGTGTATCCAGTATGGTGGACGCAATATTGAAGTGCTCGCTTTTGAATTTTTCATTATAATAATAATCTCTGTCATTGACCATAGTCTGAAGCTCTGCTTGGACATCACTGTCCATATTCGTATAGATCGACAGGCCGCTTGCCAGTGCTTCACCAAGCTCCATATCTTTAAATTTATCGTTCGTCTGCAGTTCCTGCTTGACCATATTTATATATGAGGCATATTCAGGATCTTCCGGTTCGCTAGAAGCACGCTCTTCTTCCGAGCGGCTCACCAGATTCGCTGTGATGTCCGTATTTATCGCTTCATTGTACTGTTCTTCGGTGATGCGTTCATGATGCAGCATGAGATTCAGTACAGTGTGGGCCCGGTTGGTTCCCGATTCGCCATCTACATATAGATTATACCGGTTGGGCAGCTGCGGCAATCCGGCAAGGTAGGCTGTTTCCGCCAGGTTCAATTCATCAAGCTCTTTGTCGAAATAGTATTTTGAAGCTGTCCTGATGCCGTATATCCCATCCGAGTAGTAGATTTTATTCAAGTACATCTCGAGTATCTCGTCCTTCGAATATTCCTGTTCCAGGCGATAGGCGAGATACGCTTCCTGTGCCTTTCGGGCGATGGTCTTCTCTTCGGTCAGAAAGACCCGTTTGACGACTTGCTGCGTGATTGTACTCGCTCCCTGACTGCCGAAACCATCCGTAACGTTGTTGAGCACCGCTGCGCCGAGTCTCCGGAAGTCCACAGCCCCATGCTCATAGAAACGGTCGTCCTCAACCGACAGCACAGCGTCGGTGACGTATTCCGGCGTATTGTCGATGTCCAGCAGTTCCCGCTTTTGGCCTTCAAACAATTTCGTGACCAATTCATCGTCCTTATCGTATATTTTAGCAGGTATCGGGTCTTTCAGCTTCTCCTCGCTGAAGGCGGGGGCTTTCGATGCATAGTAGGCGAACAGGAAGGACCCGACAACCAGCATGACCAGGCCGATGAGCAGGAGCCATAAAACTATGCGTTTGATCATTGATGACCTGGAGCGTTTTCCACCTTTCTTCTGTGGCTTTCCAGAACTTCTCTTATAATTTTGTGCCATTGTCATTCTCCATTCTCGAAATAGAATTCATCTACAGCGTCCAAATATTGGATGCGCGGGTTTATGGCCTGCTTAAGCAGGATGCTCTCATCCTTGATGTCTTGATATCTGATTGATTTTCTGCCACCATCTTTATAAGCATCCCAAAACGGCAGGAACTTTTCAAAGGGCATCATATACGTCTCCCCATAGAATGAAAAGCGGAGGATGATAAAGACTAAGCCGCCATGCCTATGGCACCGTGTCATATGGTCAACCTGGTGTTCATGTATGTTGATGAAGGGGAAACGGGACTCGTTGTGCGTTTCCTTCGCTTCAAAGTCTATATATTTCCCTCGATATATGCCATTGTAGTCGCTTGTCGACGGTACTTTAAAGTAGGCTTCATCGATCTTGGCCCTGTTTCTTGACGGGTAGTCCACATTGACGATCTGCACGGGCGTCGGTTTCTTGTGTATGACGGCCCGTCCCGTCTCCAGGTAGAATTGATTGGTATGGTCAAGATCTTTTTCCAGCGTCATTCCCCGCGATCCGTAGCGGACCGTCCCGCTTCTCGACTTCTTCCGGGAAGCAGGATTGTTGTGCCGGGGCTTCGTGCCTTTAGGGTACTTCATGCCCATCACCTTTCGTTATTGTGTATGATGATATATCATTATACAATATTTACGCTGACTTAAACATTGATAATTATAGGAGGTGCAGCATTTTTGTCAAGAAACCCCTCTTTTTCCGAACTGCGCGCATTGCTTGATGAAGTTGCCCGGAGGTACGAGGAGGCCAGGGCAGGATATGAATTCGACTTCGATGAGGAGATCGAACCGTTCCTTAAAGATAACGAAGAGACCGTAATGTCCATAAGGAACATGAAGACGGATTTCCGCTTCAACGCTGCCACCCGTGAAAAGGCCGAAGAGGAATTCATGGAACTCTTGATGGCTTGCCATATGCGCCGCTTCAGTAAGAAAGTTTCCCGCGAGAAATACAAATTCCTCAACATGTGGCTGGCCCACGCCGAAAGGGAGGCGCTATTCTGATGCGGACACTGATCGCCGGCTACAGGCCTTATGAGCTCGGTATATTCAAATCGTCACAGCCTGAAGCCCAGGTGCTTAAAGACTTCATGGAATTCAAATTGAAGGAATATATCGATAACGGCACCGAATGGTTCATCATCCAAGGGTACACCGGCATCGAGTTCTACGCCGCCTTGGCGATGATCGAGCTGAAAGAGGAATATACATTCAAGTATTCGGTGCTGAAGCCCTTCCACGGCTTCGACGACCGGTACAAGGAGGACGATGCGCTGCTGTTGCATCAGATTTTAGATAACAGCGATCATCACCAGTTCATCTTCGACAGACCTTACGAATCTCCGCGGATGTTCCCGATGATCAACCGATTCCTGATCGACCATTCGGACCAGGCCCTCATCGTATATGATGAACAGGCCGAGTCAAAAACCCGATTCATATATGATCAAATGCTTGAACTAAAGGAAGATAGGCCGTATAATATTGAAAGAATACAATTTGACGAAATCAATGCTTTCATAGATTCCGCTTATGAGAGGTGATACAATGAGCGAGTACACGCTGAAGCTTTCAGCAAAAGATATATTCGAGAAAGAATTCGAAAAATCTATTAGAGGATTCAAGCCGATTGAGGTAGATAGTTTCCTTGATGATGTCATCAGCGACTATCAGAAGATGGCTGATATGAATAATAGCCTCAAAAGACTGGAAGATGAGAATGCCCGCCTCAAAAAGGAAGTAGAGGAACTGAGGATTCGTGTAGCGACTAAATCACGCTCCGTTGATAACCAGACGCAAAACCACCAGATCGATATACTCAAACGCTTGAGCAATCTGGAGAAAAAGGTGTTTGGACAGTCTAAAGTAAATTGATTCGAACCGGTATGTCTCGGATAATCGCTATGCACTCTGATGCATAGAGGAAAGTCCATGCTCACACACTTCTGAGATGAGTGTAGTGTTCGTGCCTGACGAAACAATAAGTCAGGGCAGCTTAAGGCTGACGGCGACGACAGGGCCTAAGTGAGAATATGGTCCCGGTAGTCATAAATGTGCCACAGTGACGTAGCTTCTGCAGAAATGCAGAAGGTGGAACGCGGTAAACCCCTCGAGTGAGCAATCCAAATTTGGTAGGAGCACTTTCCAATGGGAATTCAACCGGCGGAGAGATACTACTTTGTAGTATAGACAGATGATTATCACCACTGTGCGAGTGTAACTAGTGCACATGACAGCACGGTGGTACAGAACATGGCTTACAGAGACACCGGACTAGACACGCTCTCCATTACGAAATGGGGAGCTTTTATTTTATAGATTATGGGTCATACATAAAAAAAGAGAGGGTTTTTAGATGCAATTCAAACTGCTGGCAAACACACCAATGGGCGTAGAGAGGGTCGTCGCCGATGAAATAGAGGCGCTTGGCTATCCTGCGACACTCGAAAATGGACGGGTCTATTTTGAGGGCGATGAAACGGCCATCATCCGGACAAACTTGATGATGCGCACAGCCGACCGCATCCGCATCATAGTCGGGGATTTTGAAACGACATCCTTCGACGATCTTTTTGAACAGACGAAGGCATTGCCATGGTCAGATATACTTGGTCCAGCGGCTGCGTTCCCCGTTACAGGCCGCTCCCATAAGTCGACGCTGTACAGTGTACCCGACGTGCAACGCATCGTAAAAAAAGCCATCGTCGAACATCTTAAGGAAGCATTCAACATTAAAGGCAAGCTGCCTGAAAATGGTCCAAGATACAAAGTGGACATCGCCATACTGAAAGACCGGGCAGTGCTGACCATCGACACAAGTGGCGATGCCCTCCATAAACGCGGCTACCGTACGGGCCAGGGGGAGGCGCCGATCAAAGAAACGTTGGCCGCCACCATGCTCAAACTGGCCAACTATGACGGCTCGAAAACGTTGATAGACCCCTTTGCCGGTTCCGGTACGATCGCGATCGAAGCCGCGTTGATGGCGCTCAATATCGCACCCGGTTCGAACCGTACTTTTGATGCCGAAAAATGGGATATCATCCCGGAGGCGGATTGGCAGAATATGCGTATGGAGCTGGAAGAAGCGGCCCTTTATGAGCGGGACATCAAAATCATCGCCGCCGATATCGATCCTGAAATGATATCAGTCGCTAAAGATAATGCCCTCGAAGTCGGCCTGCAGGATGATATTGAATTCCTGGTGTCCGATATCCATGATTTCGAGATTGAAGATGAATATGCCCAACTGGTGACCAATCCACCTTACGGCGAACGCATCGGGGAGGCAAAAGAAGTCGAAGAGATGTACAGACGGCTTGGCGATATGATGGTTGCCGACCCGACGCTGAGCGTCTATCTGCTGACTTCAAATAAAATGTTCGAACATATAGTAGGGAAGCGTGCGACGAAGCGCCGTAAACTGTTCAATGGCTATATAGAGACCACGTACTTCCAATATTGGGGAAAGCGGGGGAATGAATAATTGTCTGGAACCGCTACCCTTGAAACCCTGTATAAATTACGGAAAGAGATTCTGAAGTCGAACAATGCATTTCTAGTGTCACAGATTGACCATGCCATTATGAAAACTTATAGGGGCCAGCTTGTATTTTCATTTATCGGCCACTTCTCTGCAGGGAAATCCAGTTTGGTCAATCATCTTCTCGACCGCGATATCCTGCCTTCTTCGCCAGTGCCGACCACAAGCAACACCGTATCGGTGGAAATCGGTGAAGCGGAGGAGATCCAGGCCTTCATCGACCAATATAGATACATTCCACTCGAAGACTATAGCGCGCTCAGGGAGTTGAACACGGGTGACTTGGACATCGCGTCGATCTCCATGAAAGTCGCCCACCCGGTATTTAAGGAAAAGACGGTGTTCCAGGATACGCCGGGCGTCGATTCCAGAACCGACAGTCATGAGGACAGTGCCAACCGCTTCCTGCTGAACAGTGACTACATCTTCTTTACAGTCGAATACAATCACGTCGAAAGCGAACATAATCTAAGGCTGCTAAAAGAGATTTCAGAGATGAACATCCCGTTCTCCCTGATCATCAACCAGATCGATAAGCACGACGATGGGGAACTGTCCATGGACACCTTCATCGCACGCATCAAAAGAACATTGAGCCAATGGCGCATCATGCCGGAGAAAGTGTTTACGACTTCCATCTATGATACCCCGCATAATGATGTGAAGGCGCTGGCTGTGCACATCTCACACGTCGAATCGCGCCACGGGGCATATGAGGCGGCGTACCATGAACGCATTGTAGACAATATTGAGCGCCGTCAACTGCATTATCTGGATGACCAGATCTCTTCTCTACAGGAGCGCCTGGAACTTGAAGAGGGTGTCCAGAAAGATGTTGTAGAGGCCCATATCGATTATCTCGAAAAGGAAGATGACCAGAGCAGGATTGCAGCACTGCACTCCGACCCAGACCAATTGAAGAGACATATACAGGATAAAGTGAAGGCGCTCGCAAAGGACAGCTATCTCTATCCCCACCCAGTCAAATCCGCCATCACCGAATTTTTGAAGGTGTTATCGGGAGACATCAAACCAGGGGGGTTCTTTGGCAAGCAAAAGAAGTACCAATCATTGTATGAGTCCCACCGCACAAAGATCGGTGAAGAGATTCAACCCGTCATCCAATCCGAAATAAATGCCCCGGTGAATGCCCTCTTTGATACGCTCGCTCTAGAAGGGGCGCCTTTTCGGTACATCTGGAATGATGAACTGCTGTCTGAGGAAGACATCACCACCCTGTCTTCCCAGTACATCATGAACTATTTGGACAAGTTGAAAGCCAGGATTGAAAAAGACGTCACCGCATCTGCATTGACGCATGTCGCCACATTATCCGCAGCCACTGAAGGGCCACGGACTGAAGACCATTCGGACGAGATTGATGACGCGAAACATCTGGCGGCATTGCTTGCCTTGAAGGAGTCCCTAGACACTGCCAACTATAGGCATTTCTATATCCATCTGGACGACGAAACCGACAAGCTTGAACTGACGGAAGCGGTGAGCCGTGATGTCGTCCAAACCGAAGTGGAACGCCCCGAATCGAGAGGGTATGAAGCACCTGCACCGCAAGACATGGACATCGACCAGTTCGAATATCTCCTGAAGATCCTAAAACCGCATCCGCGGTATGCGGAGTTCGCTGCAATAATCAACGAGAAGCTCAAACGCATCCATGACGGTAAAGTCAACATCAGCGTCTTCGGTGGCTTCAGCGCCGGCAAAACGACGTTCATCAATGCATTGATGGGGGAGGCCCGACTGACCGCAAGCCCGAATCCGACCACCGCCACAATCACTGAGATATCGAACGAGGGCGAGTCGCGGGCACTCTATAAGACAGAAGCGGATATCGTCCAGTCGCTTCAGGTGATCACCAATCAGGATGGTCAGGCCATCACTGATTTCATCCCTTGGATTAAACGCCATAAAAATAATGTCAAAGAAGCCTACATTCCGTTCCTAAACGGCATATTGACGCATTACGACGCCCATCGGGATGATCTGGGCAAGGAAATCAGCATGTCCGAAGATAAACTTATAGAAAAGATCAGTGCAGACGAAGAAGCGATCTTCATCCATAAAGCATACCTGTCCGTCGATAATGAATTGACACAGCGCTTTTCCATCGTCGATTCACCAGGCATCAACTCAATTAACGAACGCCATACAGAGGAGACGCACCGCATCATCTCAGACAGTGACATGATCATATACGTCTCCTACTACAATCATGTCTTCAGCCGTTCCGATGAGCGCTTCCTACAGTATATAAAATCGATAAAGGGCAGCGGGTTCCCGATCATCTTCATCATCAATGCGGTGGATCTGATGCGGACCGAGGCAGACTTGGAAAAAGTCATGGACTATACCCACGAGTCGCTTGATCACCTCGAGATCAGCCATAAAGTATTCCCGGTCTCGAGCAAACAAGCAGTGGCGTCCCATAATGCTCAGTTTGAAGCGGCCAAGGCGGAAATCACCGAGATTGCCAACAATAATGCCATAGGCATGCAGTATCAGTCGCTTAGGGAAACGGCCAACCAGCTGGAAGAAGCAGTGGCTGCCAATATGCGGCGGTACCATAATCAGAATGAGGAAAAGGATCGCATTGAAACGCTTCGGCGCCGTCTCCTTGAAACGCTTGCCGACTACAGTGCCCAGCAATTTGCACATACCCTGCAGCAGGAGATCGACATCATCCTCTCCCATACTGAAAAGCAGCTGAAGCTTAAACTCTACGATTACTTGAAATACTTGATATCGGCTGCGGACATAAAAGATCGGAATTTCATCGCTGACAATCTGACGGCGCTCTCCAATGACATCAACCAGCACCTTGGACTTGAACTTGCCACAAGTTTCAACGCAGTCTACCATAAGGCTGATGCCGAGCTGATGCAGTCCTTGACAGCCATCAACGAAGACTTGGGCAAAGCCATGATCGCCAGCCGTATTGAAGACGGGCGTGTGCCGAGGCCACAGCCGGAACTGCGCATCGATCCGCAAGTCCTGTTGGACCACCAAAAAGCACTGCATAAATCGAGGAGCCAACCTAAAGCATTCAGGAGTCTGCTACTCGAGCTGTCCGAGGCGATTATCGGCTCCATCGATTTCGAGGCACTTGAAACAGAGCTGGTGCAGATGGCAGATGAGTATCTGACAGCCAAAGACACCGTTTTGGACGATGAACTCACCACTGTCTCTCACGCATTGAATGAACCGCTTGCTGATATCAGCGAAACGGACTATGAAGAAGACCAGGCACTTTTCGAACAACTGAAAAGGCATAAAGGAGATTAAAAAATGATTATAGACAGTACCGACAATAATCTACGCGGCACACAGTTCATGCCCATCGATTGCCGTAATGTCATGGATGACCTAGATGCATCCGCCGCGATGGTGGCGGATGCACCATATCTAGGCCTCCATATCCCCCAAAAGCCATGGATGTTCACATCAGAAGGCCTAAATGAAGGGCGTCATCCCATACCACCAGGCTCTGTGGTAGGCGCACTTTATGATGCACTGAAGCAAGACGCAGATGCCGAACTGCTTCTATTGGATAAGGAGGACGCATTCTTCCATACGCGCCTCTATTATCTATTCCAGCTATACGGCTTCCATGCCGTGCTGTGGAATGACTCGTGCGAGAGCCTAAAAGATTCCGGCCTCACGCTACTGGAGCACACGCCTTCCTTACCGGATGAAGTTGATGAATCCCGTGAGGTGCAGCCTCCAGATGCATCGATGCTCGCCACACTCGAAGACGTGGCGCATGCTGTGGGCATTGATGATGTGCTGCTGATCGACGTCAGGGCACGCGGACGCTACCTCGGTGACACGGAGCCGATCGACTTTAAGAAAGGGCATATACCGGGTGCTGTGAACATCCCGTATTCCGACGTCTTTGAATCAGGCCGCCTGGATATAACCAGCCTGGAGCACCTCAGGCCCTTCCTGTCGCAATTTAAGGAACTCATAGTCTATTGCGGCTCGGGCATGAGTGCGACGCCGCCATATTATGTGCTCGAGAATATGGGGTTGCCGGCACGCCTCTACGGCGGCAGCTTCTCGGAATGGATCCGCCATCACGATGTGGAGACCGGTGTGTCGACCATGCACGAAAGGATGGCAAAATTTGAAGGATAAAAATCTGATCATAGACGGCATGGCGCTCTTGTTCCGTCATTTCTACGCCACCAGTTTCAGGCAGCAGTTCATGTACAGTGCCTTCGACAGGCCGACCAACGGCGTGCAGGGGGTTGTGCGCCATGTCTTCAAACTGGTCGAAACCGTGCAGCCGACCCGGCTCATCATCACATGGGATATGGGGTCACAGACGATCCGCAACGACTGGTATCCAGACTATAAAAAGAACCGCACAGCCCCGCCTGATGAGCTGATTCCACAATTCGACCACATCAAGGAAGTATTTGATGACTTGGGCATCTTCCAGATCGGCATCAAAGGCTACGAAGCGGACGACATCATCGGTACGCTGTCGACCGCGCTCGACGATGTCGTGATGGTCAGCGGTGACCGCGACCTCCTGCAGCTTCTGGATGAAGAGAACGAGCTGTGGCTGACGAAGAAAGGCTATACCGAATACCATCACTATACAAAAGAGCGTTTTATACTGGAACATGGCATCACCCCCGGGCAATTCGTCGATGTCAAGGCGCTGATGGGGGATGCAAGTGACGGCTATAAAGGCGTCAAAGGCGTGGGCGAGAAAACCGCATTCAAGCTGATACAGGAATATGGCAATATAGACAATATGCTGACTAATCTCGACATCCTGACGCCAGCACTGAGAAAGAAGATTGAAGCGGATATGGCATCTTTGAGGATTGCCCATCAGCTGGCGAAGATCATTACCGATGTCCCGCTTGACGCGAATGAGATAAGTGAATCGAGCATACTGCGCCTGTCCCTTCAGGACGTCGATCAGGTGCTCTTGGCACATGACCTGTCCATCGCCAGAAAATATGTAGGGAAGCTCGGTCTCTAGGAGGGTCTGTATGACACGTGTATATATAGATGCAGCAGCAGGCACCAACCCGAAGGCTGCCGCCGGCGCTGTAGTCTTCAAGGATGACGCTGGACAAAAAGAATTCACCACGTATCTCGGGGAGATGGATAACCATGAGGCGGAGTGGGCGGTTTTGGAATTTGCGGTAGATAAGGCGCTTGAGCATGGATATCACTCACTGATCATCCACACCGATTCAAAGGTCATTGCAGATAGCTTCGATAAAAACCACGTCAAAAATAAAGTGTTCCGAAAATATTTTATGAGTGTTTCAGATAAGATAGGGGAAATGGCTTTGTTCATCATCAGCTGGACCCCGAGGAATAAAAATAGACACGCTGATGCACTCGCTAAAGACGCACTGTTCAGGCACCGGAAAAACTGATTGTGTGGCCCTGCCTTTTGTTATGGAAGGAACTTCGTTATAATCAGTGGAGGAGGTTGAAAAGTGAACACAGATGTACTTGAAAAAATTAATGATCTAGAAGAAAAGTACTGTCACGGCTGCCTTCTCAAAGAATTGAACCGTTCCGAAGGCAGCAGGACAGCTGCACATAATTTCTGCATCCATGAGTGTTCGGTCGGCATTTCGATACGGACGCATGGCAATAAACTTCAATAGGAGGATATATAATGGAAATCGTAAAAATTGAACCGACACCAAGTCCCAATACAATGAAAATCACTGTGAGTGAAGAGAAGAAGGAAATGAAGTCATCGACTTACCGCGCTGTTTCAGATGAGGCACCTGAGTTCATCAACCGCGTACTTGAATTGGAGGATGTCACAAGCGTCTTCCACGCCCTTAATTTCATCTCGGTCGATAAGTCGCCGAAGGCGGACTGGGAGACGCTCATCCCTCAGATCGAGCAGACTTTCGATTCCAATAATGACGATGAAGTAAAAAAAAACTAGAATCTGAAAATGCGTTTGGCTCCGTCTCGGCCCAGGTGCTTACATTCAAGGGCATACCCTACCAGATTAAGCTCAACGATGGCCAGGAACACCGCAGGCAGCTGCCAGAACGTTTCACCGATGCCGTGGAAGCGGCAACCCTCCCTGAAGACAACATCATCATGCTCAGGAAATGGGAGGACTATGGCACCAGATACGGGGAGCCCGAATCAATCTTCGAAGAATTGACTGAAGAGCTTGAGGCGCTCCATGACGATGCAGTGCTTAAGACCATGGTGGAGGAAGCAAAGACAAAGAAGGCCCCGGAGCCAAAACGCTACTTTAAAGTAGAGAAGTCCGACTTCACTGCACGCGACAACTGGAAGGAACGCCTGTGGCTGCTCAATCATATGGAAACACCCACACAGGATGATTATCCCGTCCTGGCAATCGCCCTGGAAGATGAGAAGATGCAGATCAGGCGGGAAGCGGTGAGCCTGCTGGCAATGGTTGAGGAGCGTGCGACGCTGCCTTATCTTAAGAAAGCCTTGCAGGATCGTTCCGTACCCGTCAGACGGACTGCTGGTGATGCATACAGTGACCTTGGGTACAAAGAAGGGTTGCCGGACATCTATCCTCTACTCGGCGACAAGAGCCCGATTGTGCGGTGGCGTGCAGCAATGTTCATATATGAGGTCGGTGACGAAGAGAGCTTATCTCATCTAAAGGCGCATAAAGATGATCCGCAGTACGATGTACGGCTGCAGATCGAAATGGCCATCACCCGGATAGAGCAGGGCGAAGAAGCCCTCGGCAGCGTGTGGAAGCAAATTCAGGAAAGGGAGCGATAATATGAACGCCTATGAAGAGTACATGAAGGAAATGGCACGTCCAATGCGTGAGGAATTGACCGGCATGGCTTTCAATGACCTTACTACAGCAGAGGCAGTCGATCAGTTCATGAAGGATATCGGCAAAGATGAAACCGCCTTTGTGGTTGTAAACAGCGTCTGTGGTTGTGCAGCGGGACTCGCACGGCCTGCTGCCGTAACTGTAGCGGAACAGAACCCCATCAAGCCGGATCATAAAGCAACGGTATTCGCCGGCCAGGACAAGGAAGCGACTGAACGTATGCGCGAGTACATCGGCCAAGCGCCTTCCAGTCCTTCCATGGCCCTTTTCAAAGGGGATGCACTTGTGCATTTCGTACCCCGGGAAAGTATTGAGGGCCGGGATGTGCATGACATCATGATGGACCTGAAAGAAGCATTTGATGAAAATTGTGCAAAATAAAAACAGGAAAGGCCCAGCCTTTCCTGTTTTTATTGGATAGGTTCTACTCAAAAATACTCATCGACATCAAATAGAGAGCAAGAAGAGTGAGACCGACCGTCATAAATATTTCCATGATCGACACCCCAAATCAAATAAATTTTTAACTGTTTCAATTGTATTCAATGTATATTATATATAAAGACGTCCAAAAAGAAAAGGGGAGGATCTAATGAATACTTTTGATGATACGTATCATGACCTTATGAAAAAAATCAAAAGCGAAGGCAGTTACAAGGATGACCGCACCGGGACCGGCACCTATTCGTTGTTTGGCCATCAGATGCGCTTTGACCTTAAAGAAGGATTCCCGCTGTTGACCACCAAAAAGGTGCTTTTCAAAATGCTTGCAACAGAATTGATATGGTTCATACGCGGGGATACGAACATACGTTTCCTGCTTCAATACAACACTAACATATGGAACGAATGGGCGTTTAAAAATTGGGTCGAATCCGCAGAATACGAAGGCCCGGATATGACCGATTTCGGACGCCGTGCGCTGGAAGATGAATCATTCAACGAAACATACAAAGAAGAAATGGCGCGTTTTAAAAATAAGATACTGGAAGACGACGTGTTTGCCGAGAAATACGGTGATCTTGGAAATGTCTATGGCAAACAATGGCGCCATTGGCAAGGCCCGGACGGCTCGTTTACGGATCAGTTGAAGAATGTCGTCGAAAGCATCAAAAAGAATCCAGATTCAAGAAGACACATTGTTACGGCGTGGAATCCTGCTGAAATCGATGGTATGGCATTGCCGCCATGTCACGCCTTCTTCCAATTCTATGTAAATGACGGGAAGTTGAGCCTGCAGCTCTATCAGAGAAGCGGAGATGTTTTCCTAGGCGTACCATTCAATATAGCAAGCTATGCGCTATTGCTTGAGCTCGTCGCACGGGAGTGTAATCTAACGGCGGATGAATTCATCCATACATTGGGAGATGCGCATATCTACACCAACCATATGGACGCAGTAAATGAACAGCTCGGCCGTGAGAGCTTCAGTCCTCCTAAAATCAAAATAAAAGGCAATAAATCAATGTTCGATCTGGAATATGAAGATTTCGAAGTCATCGACTACGAAAGCCACCCTTATATCAAGGCACCAATAGCCGTCTAGGAGGAGAATCATGATATCTTTAATAGTCGCTTATGCCGACCAATCTGTAATTGGCTTTAAAAACAAAATGCCCTGGCACCTTCCCGAAGATCTGAAACATGTAAAACGACTGACGGAAGGGAATACAATCGTCATGGGGCGTAAGACATTCGAATCATTGGGGCGTCCCCTGCCCAATAGGCGTAATGTGGTATTGACGCGCGATGAAACTTTCAGTGCAGAAGGCATTGATGTCATCAATCATATTGACGACATCAATTCTTTGGAAGGAAAAGTATTTATCTTTGGAGGGAGCACCATCTATGATCAGACGATGCACCTTGTAGAGGAAATGCATATCACCCGCATTCACAGGCGCTTCGCTGGTGACACCTTCTTTCCCGATTATGATCCTTCCAAATGGGAACTGGTCGACAAGATTGAAGGGACTCAAGACGAAAAAAACAGATATCCTTATGAATTCCTGCACTATAGACGCAAGTGAAGAAGGAGAGGAGTGGGAGGTTGAATATTTGGAAGACTCTCTTCGTAATACTAGTATCCATCAATATCCTGTTCATCATCTGGATAGCCATTACATTTGGCAATTCATATGATCTGCCTGATGAGAAAAACAGTAATTATAATACAGCAGAATCGGGTATAGAATTGAAGATGACCAATCAGGCAGTGCAATCCATCTTCAACGATGCAATCGATGATGAATCCATTCAGGTTTCGGTGGGTGAAGCGGGTATCTATTTTAAGGCTGTGCAGGATGTACTTGGCATTGAAATAGAAACTTCTTTGAATCTTGAACCCGTCTCTACAGGTGAAGAGATTGTCTTTGCCGTAAAGGATATCGATGTTGCCGATTTGCCGCTCACCCAAGATATGTTCTACTCAATCATCAAAAACCAAAGCGATCTCCCAGAGGGCATCCGCTTTGATGATGATGAGCGTGCATTGTTAATCAACACCAAAACATTAACGCAGGATTTTGAAATGGAAGTGGAAGTCGAAAAGATTGATTACCGGAATGACGAGTGGTACTTTTCAATAATAAATGATTAAGAGGTGAGTAATTTGTCAACAGCTACACTAGCAGGAGGATGCTTCTGGTGCCTGGTCAAACCATTCGACCAATTTGAGGGTGTCAATTCCGTCGTGTCCGGCTATTCGAACGGACATGTGGAAAATCCTACGTACCAGCAAATCTCAACCGGCACAACAGGACATGTTGAGGCCGTTCAAATTGATTTTGATGAAACTGTAATGCCTTACGAAAAACTATTGAATATCTTTTTCCAGACTTTCGATCCAACTGATACAGAAGGTCAGTTTGGGGATAGGGGCCCGCAATATGCACCGGCAGTTTTCTATCATGATGACAGGCAAAAAGAAATTGCAGAATCTGTAATTGCAGATTTGGACAAACAGAATATATTCAATGGTCCGATAAAAACACCTGTTTTACCTTACAAAAACTTCTATAGAGCTGAAGAGGAACATCAAGACTTCTATAAAACGAACAGCGCCCATTATAATGCGTACTTTAAAGGTTCCGGCAGAAAAGCATTCATAGAAAAGCATTGGGGGATGAAATAGAATGTCAATAGAACGTCATGAATCAGAGTTATCACCAAAAGAATATAGCGTAATGAAGGAGAATGGAACTGAACCACCATTCCAGAATGAATATTGGAATCACTACGAGGATGGCCTTTATGTCGATAAATTGAAAGGCACACCGTTATTCACTTCAAGGGACAAATTCGCCTCCGATTGCGGTTGGCCAAGTTTTGCCAAAACAATTTCAGAGGACGTAAGTGAAAAGTTCGATGATTCTTTCGGGATGCGCAGAACTGAAGTGAGGAGCGAAGCTTCAGACAGCCATCTTGGCCATGTCTTCGAAGATGGTCCCAAAGAATTGGGGGGCTTGCGCTACTGCATCAATTCAGCCGCTATGGACTTCATACCGAAAGATGAACTCGAAGAAAAAGGTTATGGGGAATACCTCAAATTATTCGATTGAATTTCAAATCCATTTTGATAGGAGAGTAAAATTATGTTCAAAAATCTATTTGGTAAAAAAGACAATGCTGAGAAGAAATTGGAAATTACGAGTCCGCTGAACGGTGAATATGTACAACTTGAAGACATCCCAGACCCGGTCTTCGCCGAAAAAATGATGGGCGAAGGGTTTGGCGTCGACCCTTCCGACGGTGAAGTCGTTGCGCCCGTCTCCGGGACGGTCATGCAAGTATTTCCGACAAACCATGCAGTTGGACTCAGAACTGCCAATGGACTTGAAGTTCTGATCCATATCGGTCTTGAGACCGTAGCGATGAAAGGTGAAGGCTTCACAGGACATGTTTCAGAAGGAGATTCCGTCGAAAAAGGAGATCCACTTGTCACTTTCGATATGGAACTGGTAAAATCAGAAGCGAACAGCACCATTTCTCCTGTCATCATCACGAATAGTGATATGCTGGATGAATTCAAGGTTGAGGATGTCACCAACTTAAACAGGGCCGACACTGTAGTTGTGACTGCTACCGTCAAGTAATGAAGAATCATTCATTCTACCAGTATATGAAAATAAGAAAAGGTGAAAACTCATCAATCGGAGGTTTAGCCGAACATATCTTAAAAGATCCCATGTTCCCGAAATATTCCACGGAATATTCTGAGGTTACGGAATACCTTGAGAACAATCCATATGAAGATATGCCACTTTCGCATTTTGATACTGCTTTTGACGATTACCTCAACTGGTTGCAGCATTAAAACAACTTAAGATAAAGGAGCAATAAAACAATGAGTATTCATATCAATGCCAAAAAAGGTGATATTGCCGACACTATACTACTGCCGGGAGATCCACTGCGTGCGAAATATATCGCCGAGAACTTCTTGGATGATGTCACTTGTTATAATGAAGTCCGTAACATGCTTGGATTTACAGGTTACTATAAAGGAAAACGCATTTCCGTCCAGGGGACTGGTATGGGAGTACCTTCGATCTCCATTTACATCCACGAACTTATGGATGAGTATGGCGTTAAAAACCTGATACGTGTCGGAACTTGCGGCGCTATTCAAAAAGATGTCAAAGTAAGGGATGTTATACTTGCCCAAAGTGCATCAGGTGATTCATATCAGAACCGTAAACTTTTCAAGAACATCGATTTTGCTCCAACATCCGATTTCGAATTGCTGCTCTCAAGTTATAATGAAGCACAGAAAAAGGGCATGAATGTTAAAGTCGGAAATATATTCACAGCTGATTCCTTTTATGATGAGAATGGCAATATTGAACAGTTGGCGGAATATGGAGTATTGGCGCTTGAAATGGAATCCACTGCATTGTTTACAATCAGTAAAAAGTTCAACGCCAGGGCGCTTTCAATTCTGACGGTTTCCGATCACGTATTAACGGGTGAAGCAACCTCAAGTGAAGAAAGACAAACTTCTTTCAACGAAATGATAGAGGTTGCCTTAGAAGCAAGCCTGCCGTTCATTGGAGAAGAAAAATAATTCCAAAAGAAAGGAAAGGTGTCGACACCTTTCCTTTTTACATATATTTGTTTAATTTTCATCTTTAAACTGATAAACTGTTACTTAATTATTCAAGTAGAAATTAGGTGTAGATTTTGAAAGAAGAGCATGACTCCAATAATTCCCGCAAAGTCGGGGGCAAACATATAAATATCAATTTTTTCTGGTTCCTCATCATAATACTTACTTCCATCATACTTTCTGCAGTCATTACTGCGTTGAGCCTTGAAGCAGGCAATGAAAAGGCAGTGAATGTAGGTACTGATACCAGGAGCGAGTTTTCCAAACTCTATAGTGTCTACGACACCATCACCGACAACTACTACGAGGATGTTGACAGGAACGCACTGATAGAGTCATCAATACAGGGAATGGTTGAAGGTCTCGACGATCCCTACAGCGAGTACATGAATAACGAGGAAATCGCCTCGTTCGAGGAATCCGTCAGCGGAGACTTCGAAGGTATAGGGGCAGAAGTGATGCAGGAAGGCAGTCGCATCATCATCACATCTCCAATGCGGGGTTCTCCGGCTGAAGAAGCCGGGGTGGAGCCGGGCGATGAAATAATCGCAGTTGACGATGAGCCAGTAGAAGGTATGAATGTGCAAGAAGCAGTTCAACTTATCCGCGGGGAGAAAGGTACGGATGTCACCCTCACTCTTGCAAGAAATGAAGGGGACCCATTTGAGATTACGATCACCCGTGATACCATCCATATCGATAGTGTTACTTATGAAGAGGTAGACGGAGTCGGTCATATCAGCATAAACAGGTTCCAAAGAGGCACCAATGACGAATTCGAAGCTAAATTGAACGAAGCTGCAGAAGCTGATATTGAAGATCTGATCATCGATTTCAGATATAACCCAGGCGGTCTCCTGGATGAGGCAGTCGGCATGATCAACCAATTCGTCGATGAAGGGGAAACTGTACTTTACCTCGAAGAGAACGGGGGAGAACGAAAAGAAATTACAGCCCCTGGGCCTTCAAATGACAACACGGACGACTTTAATCTATATATACTGATTAATGAAGGTTCAGCGAGTGCTTCCGAAGTCTTCACCGGAGCGATGGACGATTTGACTGATGTCACAATTGCCGGTACAGAGTCATTCGGTAAAGGCATCGTTCAACAGACAATCGAATTCGGTGATGATTCCCTTCTCAAGTACACTGATACAAAATGGCTTACGCCAGAAGGCGATTGGATTCATGAAAAAGGCATCACACCGGATATCCGACTATTGAACCCTGATTATTATAGGGTCGAGACGCTTGGGCCTGATGAAGTCTTTACAGAAGGCATATCTGATGAATCTGTTCCTTCCATCAAGGTTGCGCTCGATACTCTCGGATATGCTGTGGATGATTTTGATGAATCCTACGATAAGAAGCTGACGAAAACAGTAATGAAGTTCCAGGCGGATAATGATCTCGACCAGACAGGCAACGTCACTGGCGAGACCGCCACTGCCATAATGAGTGAGCTGCGGACCTACATCAATGAAAACGATGCGCAACTCAATTATCTTGTGGATTATATCAACGGTGAGTTTACACGTTCTGAAATCGAAGAGTATGCAAAAGAACATGCGGAAATACTTGAAATTCAGAAACCAGAAGAAGATGATTCAGAAGAAAGTTCTGAAGAGTCCCCTGACGAAGAAGATACAGAAGAATAATCCAGAAGCCGTATGAACATAATGTTTATGCGGCTTCTGATTGTACAGCAAGTTAAAATAGTTTAAAGTAATTACAATAGAACAGTTATGGAGGAAAGTATGGAACTTAAAAAAAGAAAAGTCGCCCTTACCGGAGGCGGGACTGTGGGACACGTCATGCTTAACAAACTGATGATCCCATGCCTGATAAACCGGGGGATACAACCTATCTACATCGGATCGAAAAAAGGGATTGAGAAAGAAATAATCGGTGCGACATCGATCAAATACTATAACATCTCGAGTGGCAAGTTGAGACGCTATTTCTCAATGGAGAACCTTAAAGATGTAACGCGCGTTGCAAAGGGCATCGGCGATGCCAGAAAAATCCTTAAGAAGGAGAAGGTGGAATTTGTATTTTCAAAGGGTGGGTTTGTCAGTGTACCTGTAGTGCTGGCCGCCAGATCACTCGGCATACCTGTATATATCCATGAGTCTGACATTACACCTGGCCTGGCAAATAAAATTGCCGTTAAATTTGCCACACAGATTTTCGTCACATTCAAAAAGACCCTAGACTACCTACCACAAAATAAAACTGAATACCTAGGCCCTGTAATACGTGACGAATTGGCACGTGGATATGATGAGATTGGATATGAACTTACAGGTTTCACTCCTGAAAAACCTGTAATGATAGTGATGGGAGGGTCACTTGGCGCGAAATCAATCAACAACTTCATCAGGAAGAATCTCGACGTGCTGACCAACGAATGGCAGATTATTCATCTGTGCGGCAGAGGAAACTATATCGAAGGGCTTGATAATCCGAATTATAAACAATTTGAATTCGTCAAAAAAGAATTGCCGCATCTTATGAAAATTTCCAAGATTGCAGTTGGCCGCAGTGGCTCCAATGCAATCTACGAGTTTTTGCTGAATGAAAAACCAATGATCCTCATCCCACTTCCCAAAGGCCAAAGCCGGGGAGATCAGGTTGAGAATGCAGATTATTTTAAAGAGAAGGGATATGCAGAAGTCATTGATGAAGAAGTACTCGGCATAGATACCTTCCAAGAAGCCGTGAACCGCATCCGAGATGATGAAGATGAGATACTTGCCAGAATGAAGCAATTTGATGCAGGTTTCCGTCCAAAGGACCTGGTGGATATGCTGGTGGATAAGGAGGCGGATTAATGAGCCGCACAAAGAAATTCTCGCTTTTTATGGTATTTGTCTTGATCTTCGGTACCATTGCACTATTTCATGAATCACGAGTCGGCCGTTGGGTGGATAAAGAAGTGTACGAACTCATATATGCTTCTGAGAGCTTCATCACTACAGCATTGATGCTTGGCTTTACCCAAGTCGGGGAAGTCCTTTCAATGATTATATTATCAGTGATGATGATTACTATATTGATGCTCTATAGATTGAAGTATGCGACTTTGTTTCTGATCATATCCATGCTCTCCAGCAGCATACTTGTCCCGGTGCTGAAAAACTCCTTTGATAGGGAAAGGCCTTCGATGCTTCGACTGATAGAAATTACAGGATTCAGTTTCCCGAGTGGCCATGCAATGGGTTCGACCATTTTTTTTGGCTCGTTGATGGTTCTGGTGAAAAACAGTTCTCTGGAACACAAGACGTTACTTTATAGCCTTGGGGCGTTTTTTATATTAATGATTTCATCATCACGGGTATATTTAGGCGTACATTATCCAACTGATGTAATCGCTGGAATAGTCGGGGGAATTGCCGTAGTGACAGGTACAAGTTTTATTATGCATAAAAAGCTTGACAGAATGCGTCTACAACGATAAAATTTTAATTGAAAATGATTCTCAATGAGAATAAGCCCCCCTTATTAATCTAATCATTTTCAAAAACTATATATCCTTTCTAAGTGGTATGGCTGAAAAACAGCCATACCACTTTTTATTGCTATCCTTTCTTAGAAATGAAGATTAGTGATATGATATGTAAAAAGAATGATAGGAAGATTAGGATGAAACAAATACTTGTAGTCGAGGATGAGCTTAACCTTGCCCGTTTTATAGAACTTGAGTTGACCCACGAAGGGTACGGGGTCACGTCAGCTTCAAATGGAGAAGATGGGTTGAGGAAAGCAATGGAAAATGATTATGACTGTATTCTCCTTGATCTCATGCTGCCCGGATTAAACGGTCTTGAAGTATGTAGAAGACTGAGAAAGGAAAAGGACACTCCCATCATCATCATCACCGCAAAAGGAGAGACGTACGATAAAGTCATAGGTCTTGATTATGGTGCCGATGACTATATTGTCAAACCTTTTGAAATCGAAGAACTTCTCGCAAGAATCAGAGTGATTATGAGACGCTCACCATCTCAAGTGAATGCAAGCGAGATACTTAGTACGAATGGGATAAAGATAAATTCCGACGCCCACCATGTCTCCGTTGACGGCAATTCAATCGAGTTGACGAAGACCGAATATGATCTTCTGTATCTACTGATGAAGAATGCCGGTATCGTGCTCCAAAGGGAGACGATTCTAGACCATGTATGGGGGTATGAAAGTGAAGTTGAAACGAATGTAGTGGATGTCTACATCAGATATTTGAGGAATAAATTGAAGCCCTACAATAAGCACAAGCTGATTGAAACTGTAAGGGGAGTAGGGTATGTGATCCGAACATGAATAAGAAATCGTTGAAGTATAAATGGCTGAGGCTATCCACCCTGATTATATCAGTAACCTATCTGATCTTCAGTTCGATGCTCATATATTTCACCAGTATATATTTGAAGGATCAGGAGTACCGTTCAGTCGATAGAAGTATTGAAGAATTGGAAAGCTTATATGAAACGCAACCGATCAACACCATAAGCCAGGATGAAGTGTATTCAAGCCTATATGACAGACAGAAGATGATACTCTATACCCAAGGTGGCGAGGAGGTCTTCAGCGCCACTACCGGTATACCGATGAAGCTTGATATTGATTTTGAAGCTGTTTCTGAACGGGAAATAAAGGAGTCTGAAATCGATCAGGAAGATTTTCTTATAGGCAGCACCAAAATTGATTCACAGTATTGGGATGGTTACATTTCAGTCATACACCCCTTGAATTCATACAACTCAGTAATTCGCATGATGATGTTCATAGCAACAGTAGTTGGTTTCATGTCGATTCTTTTCACTTCCGTCATCAGCTACTTCTTCTCCAATAGGATGGTACGCCCAATAAGGAAGATTGCGAACCAATTGAAACGGATTGAGGAACAAGGATTTTCTGAACGTCTGAAGATCACAACCAACTCAGAAGAAACGGACTATATGATCGATTCATTCAACCACCTGATGGATTCACTGGAACAATCCTATAATCAACAGAAACAATTTGTCGAGGACGCCAGTCATGAACTACGGACTCCCCTCCAGATTATCCAGGGGCATTTGAAATTAATAAGCAGATGGGGGAAACATAAGCCTGAAGTTCTTGATGAGTCATTGGGCATATCCATCGACGAACTGAGACGGATTAATAAATTGGTCGAAGAACTCTTGATCCTTACAAAGAACGAAGGTAAACCCGATATGAATATGGAGAAGGTAGATATTAACGAAGAGGTCAGAAGTCGTGTTGAATCTATGAGGAAACTTCATTCTGACTATACTTTCACACTTGACTTGGAAGAAGAACCGATCAAATATATGATCAACCCCTACCACCTCGAACAGATACTCGTCATATTTCTTGATAACGCCATAAAATATGATAAAGATAGATGTCACATAATGATTACTACAGAAATGAAAGAAAATCATTTTGACATAGTCATCATGGATCATGGCATTGGAATACCAGATAAGGAAATCGAAGCCATATTCGATAGATTCTATAGAGTGGATAAATCAAGAAGCAGGGAAATGGGGGGCAATGGACTCGGACTTTCAATCGCAAAAAAGCTCATTGAAAGCTATAGGGGAGATGTCTGGCTGGAAAGCGAAGAAGGACAGTTTACGAAGGTAACAATCCGTTTTTATATGAAAAAGTGACCTAAAGTAGCTTATTCTATGTTTTGCTCTTATTATTGGCTTTAAAACCTTATTCTATAGTGCTAAAATGGAGCTGTATAAGTTAAAAAGATTCTAAAGAGGGTGTGGCAAAATGCAGGAGAAAGAACTTGAGAATGCCCCGGTACGTTTCGGCGCTAACATGGGAATGCTTCTCGAGCTTCATGAAATGTATCAGGAAGACCCAAACAGTGTAAGCGAAGAAATGCGATTCCTGTTTGAAAATCTCAGCTCGGGTGGTGCTGTTGCCGATTCTTCGGGAACTGACCATAAGAAGGTGAAGAATCTACTTCACCTCATCGACAATATAAGGCTATTTGGACATTTGAAATCGGAAATCTACCCCGTGTATGACCCTGATATAAAAAATGTGCCAAGTTTGGATTTCAAAGATTACGACCTCACTGAAGAAGATCTGAAAAATATGCCTGCTACTGTTGTCAGCGAGTATCTGAGCGATGACAACGATAATGCATATGAGGCATTAATGCAGCTTCATGACCTTTACACTGGACCGATTGCATACGAATACATGCATGTCAATGACACTGAGGAACGCCAGTGGTTCAAAGAGATGATTGCAGATCAGCGTAATTTTGAAATGTCAGATGATGAAAAGAAGCACCTCTTCAAAATGCTGGCTAAAGTAGAAGGCTTTGAAAAGTACATTCATAAAAACTTCGTTGGTGCGAAAAGGTTTTCTATTGAAGGTCTTGACTCCATTGTCCCTATGCTTGATCACTTGCTTACGCTTATGGCGGGACAGGGGATACCAAACCTTCAGATCGGTATGGCTCACCGTGGGCGTCTGAATGTACTGACGCACATTCTTGAAAAACCATATGAAATGATGATCAGTGAATTCATGCATACCGATCCTATGAAATTCCTTCCTGAAGATGGTTCCCTGGAAATAACACAGGGCTGGATGCGCGATGTCAAATATCACCTTGGAGGCGCTAAAACGCGTTCTGATAAAGGTCTTGAGCAACGTATCACCCTCGCCAACAACCCAAGTCACCTTGAAGTCGCGGGCCCTGTAGTCCTCGGCAGAACAAGGGCACAACAAGAGACTGCGAACCTTGCTGGTCGTCCAGAACAGGATACCAACAAAGCAATTGCAGCCATCATACATGGAGATGCTGCCTTCCCGGGACAAGGAATTGTGTACGAATCACTTAACCTAGGTAAATTGAATGGCTATTCAGTCGGTGGTTCCCTGCACATCATTGCAAATAACAGGATTGGCTTCACCACTGAAGAAACAGATGCAAGGTCAACTGTCTATGCTTCAGACCCTGCACTTGGTTTCGACCTGCCTGTGATACATGTCAATGCGGATAAGCCAGAACATGTCTTGCGTGCAATGGAAATCGCCCTGAGATATAGGCAGCAATTCGGTAAGGATATCGTCATAGATGTAATCGGCTACAGAAGATATGGCCATAATGAGATGGACGAACCTTCCGCTACAAACCCACTGCTCTATAAGGAAGTCAAGTCGCGTGAAACTCTTGAAGAACTTTATGGTGCCAGACTCGTTGATGAAGATATTCTTTCTGAAGACGAGAAGCAGGAAATTATCCAGAGTGTCTTTGATGAAATGAGAGCAGCGCATGATGCCATCGATAAGAATGATACAAATATAGATGGTGACCTTAAAGCTCCGGACTCGGTGATGGAAGGTCAAGATAGTAACTCCGAAGACAATATTTCAAGGGAGAGACTCCAAAAGATTAATGATGCGCTCTTGGATTATCCAGAGAATTTCACCGTATTCAAAAAACTTTCCAAAGTCTTAGACCGTCGAAAAAAACCTTTTGAGGATGATAAAGAGCTCGTGGACTGGGCACATGCTGAAGCACTTGCTTTCGCTACAATCAATCAGGATGGCACCCCTATCCGTCTGACAGGACAGGACTCCGAAAGGGGCACATTCGCCCAAAGACATGCGGTACTCCATGATCCAGAAAGTGGTGAAGAACTTGTACCTCTTCACAACGTAGAAGATCTGAGTGCTTCATTCGATATACACAACTCACCATTATCCGAAGCTGCTGTAGTCGGATTTGATTATGGCTATAACATTGAACATAAAGATGTTATGACGATATGGGAAGCGCAATATGGCGACTTTTCAAATATGGCTCAAGTTTTATTTGATAATTTCCTATCGTCCGGGAATGCCAAATGGGGAGAAACTTCCGGCATGACCCTCTTCTTGCCACATGGACAAGAAGGTCAAGGGGCGGAGCATTCTTCAGCACGGCTTGAGCGTTACCTTCAGCTTGCGGCAGAAAATAATATGACGGTTGCAAACCTATCCAGTGCATCCAATTATTTCCATCTATTGCGTAAGCAAGCTCAATACATGGATACCGAAAAAATGAGACCTCTGGTTCTAATGACTCCAAAAAGCCTGCTTCGCAACGCAATAGTGAGTGAACCGGTTAGTGCATTCACTGAAGGTCAATTCAGGGAAGTAATCATTCCTTCCTACAAAAAGACAAAAGTCAAAAAAGTATTGATTGCAAGCGGAAAAATGGCAGTAGACCTTCTTGCTGAACAAAAGGATAATCCTGACGATGAAATCATCGTTGTAAGGCTGGAGCAGATTTATCCATTCCCATCCGAACAGCTGAAAGATCTATTGGATGATCTAAAAAATCTCGAAGAAGTGCGATTTGTTCAGGAAGAACCGAAAAATATGGGTGCATACCATTATGCGTTGCCACTATTGCTCGAGATCCTGCCTGAAAAAGTGGAATTGAACTACGTCGGAAGGTTAAGGCGTGCATCTCCTGCTGAGGGCGATGGAGAATCCTATAAACTGATACAACAAAAAATAATCGAAACTGCTTTTAAATAATAGGAGGTTGAAAAATGGCTGAAGTAAAAGTACCGGAACTAGCTGAATCCATAACAGAAGGAACGATTGCGACTTGGTTAAAACAAAAAGGCGACTATGTTGAAAAAGGTGAAAATATCCTTGAGTTGGAAACTGATAAAGTCAACGTAGAAGTGATCAGTGAAGAAGCTGGTACCCTTACTGAACTGAAAGCTGAAGAAGGGGATACGGTTGAGGTCGGACAAGTCATTGCCATAGTTGACGAAAGCGGTAAAGCGGACTCTTCTGATGAAAAAGCTTCAGAGAGTTCCTCTGATAATGAAAATGCCCAACCAGAACAAAAGAAAGAAGAAGCGCCTGCCAAAGAGGAGACAAAATCCGAAGAACCAGCGACATCAGAATCTTCCTCTGATGATGAACATGTAGTCGCTACTCCTTCTGCCCGCAAAATGGCACGTGAAAAAGGCATCTCAATCAGTGATATCAATGCTGCCGATCCACGTGGGTTGGTGAGGAGTCAAGATGTCGAGAACCATGGCAATAAACCTGCCGAAGAAAAAGCACCAAAACAATCACAGCAGCCTAAATCACAAGACTCCGGCAAACCTGAAAAGCCGGTAGTAAGGGAGAAGCTCTCACGCAGAAGGCAGACTATTGCCAAGCGTCTGCTGGAAGTTTCCCAGAACACTGCCATGTTGACGACATTCAATGAGGTTGACATGACAAATCTGATGGAACTCAGAAAACGTAAAAAAGAAGAGTTCCAGGAACGTCATGATGGTACCCGCCTTGGGTTCATGTCATTCTTCACCAAAGCTTCAGTAGCAGCACTAAGAAAATATCCAGCGGTAAATGCTGAAATTGATGGAGACGATCTCGTACTCAAACAGTTCTATGACATCGGTGTTGCAGTATCGACTGAAGAAGGTCTTGTAGTGCCTGTCGTACGGGACTGTGATCGTAAGACATTCGCTGAAATAGAGAGTGGCATCGCAGATATGGCGAAAAAAGCTCAAAATAAAAAGTTGGGTCTCGATGACATGACCGGCGGCTCGTTCACAATAACAAACGGTGGCGTCTTTGGATCACTGATGTCCACGCCTATCATCAATGGTACTCAGGCAGCCATTCTTGGAATGCATACCATCCAAAAGCGACCTGTTGCAATAGATGATGAAAATATGGAAAACCGCCCAATGATGTATATCGCACTAAGCTATGACCACCGTATAATTGATGGCAGAGAAGCAGTCGGTTTCCTGAAAACGATTAAAGATCTTGTAGAAAATCCTGAAGATCTACTTCTTGAAGGCTGATAATATATTTTGTGTCAGGCGTCCATGTGACGCCTGACTTTTTTATGTTAGAATCATATTAAATAAAATGACTGGAGAGATTGATATGTTACATGAAACATGGCACGAAAATGACCTAGGTACAGTAAAGGTAGTGCATACAGATGCCGAAAAGTATAAAGTTTCTGATATGTTGACTGTTGGTAAAACATATAAAATGGTGAACGAAACTGAAGAATATATATTCGTCATAGATAATTCCGGAAAAGTCGGCGGCTATTACAAGACATATTTCGAAAAAGTGGAATCATAATGGCTATTCGTTTTCTCCATAATGATGAAACCATATATGAAGATTCGAAAATAATAATGTCTCTGAATAAAAATCTCCTGCTCAAAGGGCCGACCGGGTCGGGAAAGACCAGACTTGCTGAAAATTTAGCTGAAGATATGAATAGTTCCATGTACAGCATCAATTGTTCAGTGGATGTAGATATAGAATCTTTGCTTGGTTTCAAGACAATCGAGTATATCGATGGCAAGCAGGAAGTCGTATTCGTGTCAGGGCCCGTCATACAGGCGATGAATGAAGGGGCAATTCTCTATATAGATGAGATAAATATGGCGAAACCGGAAGTTTTGCCTATATTGAATGCCGCTTTGGACTACCGCCGAACCATTACCAACCCTTTAACAGGTGAAACAACGACGGCAAAGGATGGATTTAATGTCATTGCCGCGATAAATGTCGGATATGTCGGAACAATGCCCATGAATGAAGCGCTACTCAACCGGTTCAACGTAATCGAACTCGGTTATGTCTCGAGAGAGGCACTGACTGAAGTTCTGAAAGCACAAAGCCTACAACAAGAGGAATCAGTCATTGACGCAATCACTCTTTTCCATACTGATCTCGTTACCATGACAGAACAGGGGCAGATTTCACAGGAAGCTTCCAGTGTCAGGAGTCTGATTGACCTCGCAGACTTGTCTACTAAAATACCTATAAATCGAGCGTGTCGCCGCACAATCATTGACAAGCTCGATAGTAACCAGGAGAAGAAGGCGATTTTAAATGCAGCTGAGTTACGCTTTGGAAGGTGAGGAATATCGCTTATTCATTTATTAAATTCAACGATGAAGTTATAGATTCAAAAATTATGATGGAGTTGACGGATTTGACGCGCCTTCTGCTCAAACAGGAAAAAACTACTGTGATGGTGCGTAAGTTCAGTTACTTCAATCCAGTTGACAATATCTTCAATCTCAGTTTCTTTTGGAAACATAGACAGGATATATCCGAATTGGAAGGATTCAGGTACGATATCCTGACACGTTATCCCTCCATTTTTATATTTGATTATGCTTTATACAGCAAAATGAAAGAGGAATCCAGGTTTACCCAACAGATCTTTCTTTCGCTGGAGTATAACCGTACTAGAAGATATGCACTACAAGAACGTCCATTAATAGTAGACATGATTGGTCCAGGTGACACTATCATGATGAGGGAGTATGAAAAACCTTCCAAAAGTGATGCCGAGAAGTTTTTAAAAGGATTTAATGTAGCCATTTTAAAATCGGAAGATTCATTTTATTTCATGGATGAATATTTTAATATCATCACCCATTCCACTGCCGAAAGTATAAAGCTCGCAATAGAGATGACAGATTATTTGTCCAGGTACATCTCAGTGTCTTCCAAATTTCAGATTCATGATATGCCGTTCAGTGAAATCGAGTCAGCCATCCGAAAAGATGATTTACGGAAGGATGCACAGAAACTAGAAAGCAAATCCAATGAAGACCAACAGGATGAGATGAGGCAGATAGATACTAAAACGGATAGGGATGCGGGGCAGGCTAACATGATTGGTGAGACGGGCGACAACGCATCCCACAAAAACGATCATGGAAAGCAAAATGATTATAATGATGATGTTGATGATTACCACGAAGGTTTCGGCACAAATACTGGTGATAACCACTTCATGGACTCCTATTCTGCCAACCACAATGCCGTCCTGAATATTGTGCAACCTAAAATAAATCTCACGAATTACACGGATTACAAATCATTATATGATATCTATCACTCTACAGCCCGGAAAATCATTCTAGAGATCATGCAGATTCTTGATTACAAGATAAATTCTATACAAGATAACCGATCTTCAGGTAGGCTCATGAAAAATCCGGTAGGGCCAATGATTACAGGTAGCCATAAAGTTTTTACAAAGAAAAATACTGAATCGAGAGAAATAGATGCTGCATTTACTCTTATCATCGATCAATCTTTCTCTATGATGGAGAATCTCGAAGGGTGCCGTAATGGGGCAATCATCATCAACAATGTGTTAAAGACGCTTGAAATCCCTCATCGTATCATTTCGCACCATGAAGATACATTTGAGGTCATGAAAAATCACTATCCCAACACCATCTATGAACATATGGATTTCGAGCGCTCCAAATATTACTATCCTGTTTCTTTATTAAATATTGAAGCTTCGGGTGATAATAGAGATGGTATGATCTTGAGGCATGAGATGGAGCTTTTAAATAGGCGTAATGAAAAGAATAAGTTCATCATTATGTTTTCAGATGGATTGCCAAGCGCAGAAGAATATAATCAGAGCGGTATAATTGACACTCATGAAGCTGTGCAGGAAGCAGCTAAAAATGGTATAGGAGTAATCAATATCTTCATAAACCAAGATAATGAAGAAAATACATTAGAAGCCATAAAAAATATATATGATACTAATGCTGTCATTGTTGACGATGCTGAAGATATCGTATATGTTCTGCCGCAACTTATGCAAAGACTGCTGACACAGATGTTATTGTAACAGTCTGTGTCTTATATCTGACAATTTAGAATTTTCATAGACTAAAACAGTTTTATACTGTAAACTAAAGTCTATCATTTATATCAAATTCAATTAGGGGGTCAATAAATGAAGTTTAAAAACAGTCTTATAGTTGGATTTATGTTGTTTGCCATGTTCTTTGGAGCAGGCAACCTTATTTTCCCGCCGGGTCTAGGTTTTCAAAGTGGGGATCTGTTCTGGCTGGCGATTATCGGGTTCGTCATCACTGGGGTAGGATTACCTCTGGTTGGGGTGATTGCAGGCTCAATCTCAAGAGGAGGGTACAGGGAGTCATTGAAAGTGGTTCATCCCGTATTCGCAGTCTTATTTATGGTCGCCATATATTTGGCCATTGGACCTTTCTTTGCCATTCCGAGAACTGCAACAACTGCATATGAAATGGCAGCCGTTCCATTTATCAACGGAGCTGGTGGGGTTAGTCTTCTTATCTTTTCAATCGTCTTTTTCATTATAGTATTCGCCCTCAGCTACAATCCGACAAGTATGGTCGATAATATTGGACGGTTTTTGACGCCGGTATTACTCCTTACCATCGTTGCCCTCATCATCAAGGCTATAATGATGTATACAGGTAATGCTCCGAATCCTTCTGCAGAAGAATTTAATGCCAGTGCACCATTTTCTGTCGGTTTTACGGAAGGCTATCTGACTATGGATGCCATAGCAGCAATAGCATTTTCAGTGATCGTTTTGAACGCCATCAGAGGGCTCGGTATCAACAGCCGAAAAGAATTATTGATAGAAACCGTAAAATCCGCTTCAATCGCAGCTCTGCTGCTCGGAATAATCTATATATCACTCGGTTGGATAGGCAATAGGGTGAATATTGGAGACGAGGTTATAGGTGATCAGAACTTGGGGACATTCATCCTTACGTTCACCGCCAGTGATACTTATGGTGGTTTTGGAGCTGTATTGTTAGGGGTTATTGTACTTGTTGCCTGTTTGACAACCGCAACAGGACTCATTGTTGCGGTCAGTGAATATTTCAACAGTATTTTGCCTAAAATCTCATATGAAACTTTTGTCATCGGTTTCACATTGTTGTCACTCCTGCTTGCCAACCAAGGATTGAATCAGGTAATACAGACAAGTGTACCTGTTCTTTACATCATCTATCCAGTCGCCATGGCTTCTGTTGCGTTGTTGTTCATAACATACTTTGTTCCGTCACCGAGACTCAGTTTCCAACTGCCGGTTTATCTAATAATCATAACCAGTGTGTTGGCTGTCATTCAACGTAATGGTTGGATGGATATCGGATGGATTGAAAGCATGCCGTTATTTGCAAGTTCATTCGAATGGATTCCAGTAATGATAATCGGCTATATCGTAGGCTATCTTATAGGTCTCAAGAAAGAACGCATATCTTATTCTTAATAAAAATTAAAGAATCGGCCGATATTAGTTATCTAATATCGGCCGATTCTTTTTAATAACGATGTTCATCTTTAAGTTCAAGTAGTCTCGATTTAAGCTCATCTTCCATATTGACGAGTTCTTTTTCTGCAGCCTGCCTCTTTTGGGAGCCTTCCTGTTGTATCCTCAGTGTCTCTTCTATAGTGCTGACAAGATTATCCTGGGTGGTTTTCAGCGTTTCAATATCCACTATACCGCGTTCATTTTCTCTGGCTGTCGTAATCGAGTTCTGCTTAAGCATCTCAGAGTTCTTTGTAAGCAAGTCATTAGTGGTGTTCGAAACAGCTTGTTGAGCCTGTGAGGCTGACTGTTGACGGAGTAGGGTCAACGCAATCGCCATTTGGTTTTTCCATAATGGTATGCTCGTTAATATTGAACTTTGTATCTTTTCCGCAAGCGTCTGGTTGATGTTCTGTATCATTCTGATTTGCGGTGCTGACTGCAACGTGATTTGACGCGACAGTTTCAGATCATAAATCCTTTTTTCGAGTCGATTGATATACTGCATCATGTCATTAACTTCCTGAACGTCCATCTGGTTATCAGAGTTATGTGCCTTGCTCTTTAATTCTGGCAAGGTTTTCTCATTCAGTTCTTCCTTCTTCAATTCTGCAGCCGCAATGTAGATGTTGATCGCATCAAAATAATCCTTATTTTGATTGTATAATTGATCTAAAGATTGGATATCCTTTATCAGCACTTCTTTGGCATGTTCAAGTTGGATGCTGATCCTGTCTACTTGTGAAGCGACGCTCTGGTGCTTCGATATCAGCTCATTCACAGATTTTTTCACTCGTTTGAACAGACGGTTGAATATATTCTTTTTCTTATCAGTCAGTTCATCTGGGTTTATTTCCTTGAGCTTTTTCATCAAGTTCTCCAGTGTATCCCCTATCGGACCGACATCCTTCGACTGGACTTCCGATAACATCTGATGGGAAAACTTTGAGAGGGCTTGTTGGGCGTTTGAACCGTACTGGATCAATCCATCATTATCCAGTGGTTCTATTTTATCTTTTATTTCTTCAATTTTCTTAAGGTCTTCTTCACTGAAGCGTTCCTTATACGTTGTGAGTTGATCCTGTTCCACCGATTCGATGTCTGTAGGTTCTGGCTGAGGCATAAGTTCTGTATTCTCATCCACAGATGAGAAAGGATCGGAGAGTAGGGATTCCTTCAAATTATTTTCTTCCTTCATCATGTTCACCTCTGTCTTGATATACTGGTTCTTTCTCTTCTTTTTTCAAGTTGATCTTTTGCTCTTCCATTTGGTTATCCAACTTTAGGGTGGTCGTCTTTCTTTTCCTGTTCAACTTAATGATGTCCTTTTCCACCTCGAGATTTTGATAGCCTGTGGCATTCATCGCTGATAGGTTAGACTGGATGGTGCGCTTTAGTTCAAAGAGGGAAATCCGGGTTTCATGAAGCTTGATTTTTTCATCTTTTGTCTTTCCAGGCATCTTATATAGAAACAAATACTGCTCAATAGTGTTAACGGCAGAATCCAAGTTTGAATGGAAGAATTGCTGGATGCTGAAGAAAAGTTTCGGATCATTTTCTACAGCTTGATAGATGGTACGCGAAAGCCTGTTTATATCGTATATCAATTTTGCGTCTTTTAATGTTCTTACATTCTTGTAGCTTTGCCTCAAGCGTTTCATCTTTTCCCTGGCTTCAGACAATTGCTTCTTAACATGTTGGTACTCACTTTTCGTAATACCCATCTTTTCCAGTTGTGACCGCATACTTCTCGTCTGGACTGGTAGGTAGGATGAAAAGAACGCCCCAGCCGCAATCATCATATCGAATATAAGATGAATGTCAAAGGCGATCATCGAAAGCATACCGGCAATCAACGCAACTGGTATGGATACCATCGACGCAACCAAGTGGGAAATATTTTTATTCATAAAAGCAATACACCTTCAGTCGATAACTATTTTGTCGAGAAATTACTGTAGCTGGAGTCATATGGCATTTTCTTGATTGAATGATCATCAACTTGTGAAGCAGGGGAGGCACCTTTGATTATTTCATCAGTAAACTCATCAAGATCATCTTTTTTACCGGATGCATAGATTTCCACGTAATCTCTTACATTTGCTGCATATCCGGTTATGCCAAATCGATCGGCGATTCTTTTTGCAGAATACCTGAACCCGACTCCTTGGACTTTTCCAATAACAATAATCATTCTTGTCTCCATTTTATAACACCTCTTATTAATATATTATAAGTTTTTTAGCTTGATAATGCGAATTATACGCGTATATAATACATTTATTAAGGTTACCGAATTGGGGTTTTTAAAATGTACGAAGTTGTCATACTAAAGGCGGATTACGAAGGTTGGTGGCTTTTTGAAGGCTGGCAGGAAGAAATAGTGGACCGATATACGTATGATACAGAGGAAGAAATGGGAAATGGATATACAGATATTATTCTAGGTATGAAGAAGCGCTTCAACTCATATAAGATCGGCAAGTATGATATGTATGCCTTTTTCAATGGTTGTGAATTGGAATACTGTGAAGACTGCGATGAAGACCTTCAAATCTTCTATACTCCAATCATGATCAAGGATAATGAAGTAGTCAAATAGGATACTCAGAATATTCTTATGATACAAAAAATATATTAGCATATTGGTTTGCAAAATAAGTCAAAATAGAGTATAATCAATATATCAATAGTCATATGATATTTACTATTGAATATCGTTTTTGGAGGATTTATTAATGAAACAAGGTACAGTAAAATGGTTCAATGCAGAAAAAGGTTTTGGCTTCATCGAGATTGAAGGCGAGAATGACGTATTCGTACACTTCTCTGCAATCAACCAAGAAGGCTACAAATCACTTGAAGAAGGTCAATCAGTAGAATTCGAAGTAGTTGAAGGCGACCGCGGCCCACAAGCTGCTAACGTTATTAAACTATAATATAAATCAATTTATTTTAAATGGATTTGTATCATCTAAACCCCAAGGCTTTTGCCTTGGGGTTTTTAAATATTAATATATTCAAGTAACATCATTCTCTATCAATTGGGCGAGTGTCTGCCTTTTTATGATTTCACGCATTCCCTCATCCGAAATGAACACCACTGCCGGTTTTCTCATCTGATTATAATTGGAAGCCATTGAATAATGATAGGCTCCTGTAGATTTGACTACAAGCAAATCTCCACGCGTGATATTTTCAGGCAGAGCGATGTCTTTACTGATCACATCTCCTGATTCGCAGAGTTTCCCGACGATATGTGATCTTATTTCTTTTCCTTCCCTTTTTTTGACTGGAAGTACTGTATACTCAGCGCCATATAGTGCTGTACGCAGATGGTCACTCATCCCCCCATCTATGGAAACATACCGGGAGACACCTGGTATTTCTTTGACCACACCTGTTTCGTATAGAGTGGCTCCCGCTTCTGCAACAATTGAACGCCCAGGTTCTATCATGATGTGGGGCAAGGGCATACTATACTGATGGCACAGGTTTTTCAATTTGGCGAGAATGGCTTCAAACGCTTCCTCAATCGGAAATCTGTCATCTTTTTCCGTGTACCGGATGCCGTATCCGCCCCCCATATTCAGTACCTCAATTTGAATGTCAGTTTCTTTCAACCATCTCAACACCATTTCCATGGCATCGATAAACGGCTGTATTTCAGTCAATTGGGAGCCAAGATGATAATGTAGACCTTTAAATTCAAGATTGCGGCTATGCTTGATCTCTTTTATAGCCTCTAAGGCAGAGCCATTGGAAATCGATAAGCCGAACTTGCTGTCTGCCTGCCCAGTCTGTATATATGAATGGGTGTCAACGTCAACCCCTGGATTTACCCTCAACAATACTTGGACTGGGTGCTGAGCAATATCATCTATAAGTGCCACCTCGTCAAGGGCATCCACCACAAATAGCCCGACTCCTGCTGAAAGTGCATACTCAATCTCTTCTTGAGTCTTGTTGTTGCCATGAAAGTGTATATCTTCCGCTGGCATTCCACCGGCAAGGGCTGTATAAAGTTCACCTGCCGAGACGACATCCATCTTCATGTTCTCTTCCCGCAGAAGACGCACCAACTGGATAGAAGTAAATGCTTTAGAAGCATATGAAATAGAATATCCAATTTCATCCTTCTGGAGGGCATCGTGATATCTTCGGCAATTCTCCCGTATCTTATCTTCATCATAAATAAATAAGGGGGTACCATATTTATCAGCAACCTCCGATAGAGGATGACCTTTGATCTGAAGCTCATTATCTACATACTCTAACATCATTTAAAATCACCTTTTTTAGAGAATTATAGTTCAGTGCACCGAGCTGTTCTGAATTGGCACCGACGCCTAAATTGGTATATTCATCTATCCTCATACCGTTGCTGTATAGGACCACCTCATCACCGACTTCAACAATATCATCCACTTCGACTATCATATGGCTCATCATCAATGCTTTTATCGGAAATCTCCTAGTGCCTATCATACAATCAAAGTCAGCGCGTTTCCTCAGAATTCCGTCGCCGTAGCCGATATCTACAATTGCGATATGTACATCATCCTTCGCCTCATAAACACCCCCATAACCACACTTCTGTCCTTTTGTAAGCCTCCTTATCTGAATGATTGGTGCTTTCAATGAAAGGCTCTGTACATAGTCATCAGCAGACAAAAGGGAGTAGGGGCGGGATCCATAGAGTGCAATGCCTAACCTGAGATGGGTGTGGCCTGTAAAAAGGCCGTCACGTGCATAGCTGGCACTATTTTGTGCATGAATATATTTGAAATTATGGCCGGTTGAACTGACTTCTGAAAGTACGTCCATCCATAATGAACGTTCCAGTTCATAATCATCCATTTCCATTTCATCTGCATAGCCGAAATGCGTCCAGATACCTTGGATGTCGATTCCTGGTTCCTGATCACTGAAATATGCATCCCGAATCACTTCTTTTATGTCTTCTGCATTTTCAAATCCTGAACGGTTGAATAGACCGGCATATTCTAGGTGGACCTTTACCCCTGACAACCTGTCCTTGTTATCATAATAATATTGCAGGGAGGGGAGCGTGATGTGGATATCTTTCTCCATAGCTACCTCAATTTCCTGCACGGGATTCATCAGGAACACCATTGCTTCTTCAGACAACTCCCTGATGGTAAGTGCTTCATCCATCGAGGTCGTCGCAAATGCCTTTATGCCCGCTTCAAGGAAAGATTCAACTGTAAATTGAAGACCGTGGTTATAAGCATTATTCTTAACGACCGCTATCACATCATTACCGCCTGTCGCTTGCCTGGCTGTCTTTATGAACTGTTTTTGATCTATCGTAACAACACCGCCCATATGGTCACCACCTTAAAGAGTATCGTTCAGAAGGGTCATATAATAATCTGCTACTGTCGTCAATATTTTTTCATCGAAGTCAAAAAGAGAAGTATGGAGACTATTTGTAAACCCTCTATCCTTGTTTCGACAGCCGAAGAACACAAAGTAGCAGGGTGCCAACGCTCTGTAGAAACTGAAATCTTCGCCAAACAAATATGGTTTTTCATTATCGACGACATTTAAATCCAATAGAGATAATGCGCCTTCGACTTGCGGGCGTAATTTGTTTGAATTGATGACTGGTGGATACCCTTCATTGAAAATTACTTCCACTTCTGCGCCAAAAAGATCGCGTGCAGAATTAGCCAATTTCTTCATGCGTAATTTAATATTTTCAAGATCTTCTGCTTCGTAGGTTCTTATCGTCCCTTCAAGATAGCCTGTTGAAGCCACAGTATTGATTGCTTCGCCTGCTTTCAGATTCCCGATATGGATGATGTTCCGATTGAGTCCATTCAGATGGAAATGCTGAAGTTGGGTGAGCTGGCTGGAGATGCTGAGGAGTGTTTCAATGGCCGATACACCCTCATGCTTTGCAGCGACATGGGCAGAAGAACCTTTTATATAAAAACGGAATTCAGTCGCACTGGCTGTGATTTCCTCATCCCGGACCACCACCGTCCCTTCGTCTTCCTCAGGCATCATATGAATCCCAAATATCGCCTCAACGTCTCCTGGGTGCCACACATCAAGCAATTGTCTGGCTCCTGCTCCAGTCTCCTCAGAAGGTTGGAAGATACAGATTACATTATGCTTCAAGCTGCCTTTATCCGATAAGGTTTTACAGCGTTCGATAAAAAGCATCATGGCAGCAGTGTGGCCGTCATGACCACACGCATGCATCCTCCCATCGTTCCTGCTGCGGTAATCAACATCATTCTCTTCCTGGATGGGGAGACCATCTATATCCGCCCTAAACGCGAATGTCCGATCCGAATTCCCCCTTACATAGGCGACCACCCCTGTCTTAAGTGGCTGTTCGAACGTGATATCCAAGCTGTTCAAAAACGCAGTTATATATTCAGTCGTCCTGTGTTCTTCAAGGGATAGTTCCGGGAATTGATGGAGCTTACGCCTATATGACCTGACTGCTTCCAATTCAGTCATTGAGTTTCCTCAGAGCTGAGACGATTTCCCTTTTTGAACCCTCCACATCTTCTGCCTGTTTAATGACTTTAGCAGGCGTGCCGGCCACAACTGCACCTTCGGGAACATCATCAGTGACGATCGCACCGGCTGCCACGATCGCACCTTTCCCAACCCTGACACCTTCTAATATGACCGCGTTGGCACCAATCAGGACTTCATCCTCTATGACGACGGGCGATGCGCTCGGTGGTTCTATGACACCTGCAAGTACGGCGCCTGCGCCTACATGTACATTTCTGCCTGTGTAGGCACGGCCTCCCAGAGTAGCATTCATATCGATCATGGTGCCTTCACCCACAACGGCACCTATATTTATGGTGGCACCCATCATCACTACTGCACCATCTTCAATTACAGCATTTTCACGAATGAAGGCGCCGGGTTCGATACGTGCATTCGTTTCGGACAAGTCCTTCAAAGGAATGGCTGAATTCCTTCTATCCATCTCAATTTCAATGTCATTGATGCTGTCTGAATGCGTTTCCTCAAACACTTTCCAATCTGCAAGGTCAGTGAATATCGTTTTTGAGGCATCACTTCCGAACACTTTGAACGAATCGGGGAATTCCACACCTTCGAAATGACCATTTACATATACTTTTACAGGTGTCGTTTTATGCGCATCGCTTATATATTGTATGATTTCCTCTGCTGAAAAATTCCTCATTTTATCTCTCCTCGAATAGGTTGTTATAGTCGTAGAATCCTTTTGGACGATGTACCAATTCTGCCGCTGCTTTTAGAGCCCCATTTGAAAATATTTCTTTGGACTGTGCCTGATGGGTGATTTCTATCACTTCATCATCTTTCGCAAAGATGACATCATGTGTGCCGACGATCGAACCACCACGGATGGCGCTCACGCCAATCTCATCACTGCTCCTTTTTTCGTTAGTGTTCGACCGGTCATATACGGGATAACTGCCACAACGATGGTCGAGGGCGGTATCGAGAAGTTTGACAAGCGTACCGCTTGGGGCATCTACTTTTTTATTGTGATGCCGCTCAACCATCTCCAGATCGAATTCCTCCAGCAGTCCGAGTGCCTTTTCCAGAAGGGTGTTCATGACATGGACTCCGTAGCTCATATTTGCACTGAAGAATATTGGTGCTTCACGGCTTTTATCTTTCAGTTTTGAAATGATTGCTTCCTTTTCTCCGGTAGTCGCCACCACAAGGGGAGTGGTCACTTCATTTTCCAGGAGGCGTAATATTAGAGCGGGGTGGGAAAAATCAATCGCCACGTCTGCTTGGGCGTCATCTATATTTTGAAAACTGGGGTAGGGGGAGTGGTTATCGCCATTTACTATGACCCCGGCCACTTCATGCCCTTCTTCTTCTGCCAGACGTGCCGTAATTTTGTTCATGGTGCCGTAGCCGACCAGCAGTATCCTCATAGGACGATGCCCTCCTTATAGTTCTTCAACGTCCGTAACGCACGCTCCAGTGCTGCGCCTTCCAAAGGGACCAGGGGCAACCTGAATTCATTCAATCCAAAACCGAGAGCGCTTGTCATCGCCTTGATCGGCATCGGGTTGACATCCATCTGTGCTGCTTCGATTAAAGGCATCAGCTGTTGAAACTTCGCCTCAGAGTCCGGCTTGTGCTCTTTAATCGATTCGTATATATCCTGCATTTCACCCGGGATGACATTTCCTACCACTGAAATCAGACCTTTGCCGCCAATCGAACAAAATTGATGCATGTTGTCATCATTACCGCTGTAGAGACTAAAGTTTTCGTCCCCAGTCAACTCGAGTAGCTGCTTTGTATATTCCAAGTTGCCGGTTGCGTCCTTCAGGGCGATGATGTTGGGATGCTTACTGAGTGCGTAAACCGTCTCTGCTTCAATGGTCATGGCAGTACGGGACGGCACATTGTAGAGGACCACCGGAAGGCGAGTAGAATCTGCTACCTTGATAAAATGTTGGTAGAGTCCCTTCTGATTCGTCTTATTGTAGTAGGGGGTGATCAACATGATACCGTCCGCCCCTGCGTTTTCTGCGAATTTGGACATTTCCACGGTGGATTGTGTCGCGTTTGTCCCTGTGCCTGCAATGACGGGGATTCTACCAGCCACCTTGGTCACTGCCGCTTCAATCAGCAGCTTGGCCTCTTTCATGGATAGGGTCGGGGATTCCCCCGTAGTACCGTTTACTATGATCGCTTGGGCGTTATTCTTGATCAAGTATTCTATATGATCGGAAAATGCCTCAAGATCTATCTCATCACTGCTGAATGGGGTTGTAATCGCAACTCCGACTCCTTCAAAAATCAAACGACTATCCATATCATCCACGCTCCATTTCCATCATCATTTTTAAAATCTGTACCGAGTTCTGCGCGGCTCCCTTTAGAAGGTTGTCTGCTGTACACCATATATGGAATGTATTATCCAACGATTCATCTTTACGTATCCTGCCGACGAACACTTGCGATTTGCCGGTGCTTGCCAGCGGAGTAGGGTACTGGTTGCTGCTCGGATCATCAATTATGCTGATGTAGGGCAATCCTTTGAACGCTTCCCTGATATCTTCGACAGTCGCCTGAGCCTCAAGTGTGACGTTAATCTGGACGCTGTGGCTGTTTGAAACAGGGACCCTCACACATGTAGCAGTTACAGGAAGTTCAGGCTGGCCTAATATCTTACGTGTTTCTGAAATCATCTTATGTTCTTCCTTTGTATAGCCATCTTCCATAAAGACGTCGATATGGGGGAGGACATTATCATGGATCGGGTGGGGATAAGTGGTTGGGGACGCACCTTTTGCACCTTCTTCCAAATCACGCAGACCACCACTTCCGGAACCGGACACTGCCTGATAGGTGGTGTAGTCGACTCTGCTTAAACCGAACTTTTCCTTCAACGGGGCGAGCACAACCACGGACTGGATTGTGGAACAGTTCGGGTTTGCTATTATCCTGCGCTTCAGTTTAGGCGAATTGATTTCCGGCACTATAAGATCAACGTCCTCACACATCCGCCAATGGCTGGAGTTGTCTATTATGATGGCGCCATTCTCTTCAAACACTGGCGCATAATGCTCACTTGTCGTCCCTCCTGCACTCATAATGACATAATCAAATTTTTCATCCGCTGATTCCTCAGTCAATGCTTGGACTGTGTACAACTTATTATGGACTTCGATTTGTCTACCTGCGGAACGCGGAGAAGAGAACAACATGAGTTCTTCCGGTTCTATTTCATACCTCTCGAACATTTCAATCATCTTATCTCCAACGACGCCTGTCGCCCCCACAATTGCAACCTTAACCATCTAAAAACCTCCAAAATTATATATTGAATTTTTCGGCGAGCACTTCGACTGCCTGAGTCTCGTTCTTCTTGTCGATCACATAGGAAATGCTGATTTCCGAAGTGGTCGTCTGATAAAAAGGTATACCCGATTGATGCAATGCGATAAATGCCTTGGAAGCAACACCTGTCATATCCCGCATGCCCGAACCGATGATTGAAACTTTAGCCCGATCCGTTCTGACCTCCGTCACGATTTCCCCATGCATCTCTTCAATCGACTCAAGTATTTCATGAAGCTGGAGGGAATCAGTCCCCTTTACCGTAAATGAAAGTTGAAAGCCTCCACTGTTGATGACTTGCGATATCATATCGATATTGACTTCATGACTATCAAATTGATTGAACAGATCGAATATAAGCGTAGAGTCCTGCTGCGGCTCGTATAGGGTGACATGCATCATGCTGCTGTCTAGGGCGATGCCTGTCACCGCCTTACGTTCAATGATCTCTGTCTCCTGCATAATCCATGTTCCTTTCTTTTCTGATGATGTCTGCCCCAGATAGAGGGGGATGGAATGGTTTTTGGCAATCTCTATGCAGCGTGTTTCAAGAACGCCTGCACCAAGTGCACTCATCTCCATCATCTCATCGTAGTTGATTTCATAGATTCTGCCTGCTGCACTGTAGAGTCGGGGGTCTGTTGCATAGAGGCCCTCTACATCCGTATATATCTCACAAGGTATATTGCATCGTGCAGCCAAGGCGACTGCTGTAGTGTCCGAACCCCCGCGTCCCAGCGTTGTTATTTCTCCATCGCCGTTAATGCCTTGGAATCCTGCTATTACAACAACATCATATAATGCCAGGCTAGATTCTATGGCCTCCTGATCGATGCTCGCAATCCGGCTCTTCATATGGCCGCCAAACGTCTTTATTCCTGCCTGATAGCCAGTCATCGCTTTAGTGCGCACCCCTAGATTTTCAAGGATGATCGACAGGTAGGAGATGGTCTGCTGCTCGCCCGTCGTCAAAAGAAGCGCGACGTGATCTTCTTTTGGAGTAGAGGAGAGGGTGTTGATGTTTGTCAACAACTCATCCGTCGTGCTTCCCATGGCACTTACCACCACTATCAGTTTTTCTCCAGATTGTACCCTTTCCTGCAATTGTTCTGCTACGCTTCTGATCTTATCGAAACCACCAACTGATGAACCACCGAACTTCAAAACTTTAGCGTCCATATGTCCTCCTGTCACTGGGAGCACACACCAGAAATAATAAAAAAACAAGTCTGGCAGAATGCCAGACTTGTCTTATCCATATACAAGTGATGCACTCCATTATTAAAAAATAATGACAGACCCGTAGCTCTTAACCTCCGGATCCAATAGCAGACTGCTGCAACAGTATACTATTTCGGCATCGCACCCTTTCACCAGCTTAAAGTTCGCAGACTTCAACAAGTGGCTACTCATGATTGATGCGCCTCATCCAAACATATTTGATTTGTAGATATGATTATACATAGACAGCCCATATAAGTAAACTGTTTTTTTGTATTTTTTAAAATTATCTCTCAATTAAGATTTTATGAGACCTTTATCTTTCAAGTATTCCTCATAGCTTGATTCTTTGACGATTGCACCTTTGTCCTGCAGGTCAATCACTTTATTGGTGATGGTACTAATGAATTCGAAGTCATGTGAAGTAAATATAATAGAACCTTTGAAATCTTTCAATCCATCATTCACAGCTGTAATGCTTTCAAGATCCAAGTGGTTTGTCGGTTCGTCAAGAAGGACCACGTTGGCTTTCGATAACATCATCTTAGAGAGCATGGCACGAACTTTTTCTCCCCCTGAAAGGACATCGGCTTTCTTCTTAGCTTCTTCACCACTGAAAAGCATACGGCCCAAAAATCCACGGAGGAAAGTTTCTGTCTGCTCCTCTGGAGGTGCATATTGACGCAACCAGTCCACCAAGTTTGTATTCACGCCTTCAAAATAAGCTGAATTGTCTTTTGGCATATAGCTTTGACTTGTTGTAACGCCCCATCTCACTTCTCCTTCATCAGGTGTGATTTCACCAGCCAATATGCGGAGGAAAGTAGTACGGGCAATTTCGGATGAACCGATTAAAACCGCTTTATCATAAGGGTCGAGCGTCAGGTTGACGTCATCCAACACCTTGACGCCATCGATGCTGTGGCTAAGCCCTTTAATGTAGAGGAGGTCATTGCCGATTTCACGTTCTGGTGTAAACTTGACGAATGGATATTTTCTTGATGATGGCTTGATGTCATCCAATTCGATTTTTTCCAAGGTCTTCTTACGGCTTGTCGCCTGCTTGGACTTGGAGGCGTTGGCACTGAAACGTGCAACGAAATCTTTCAATTCTTTGATTTTCTCTTCTTTTTTCTTATTCTGGTCCTGTGCCATTTGCTGGGCGAGTTGACTGGACTGGTACCAGAAATCATAGTTGCCCACATAAAGCTCGATCTTACCAAAGTCAAGATCCGCAATATGGGTACATACATTATTAAGGAATCGACGGTCGTGGGAAACCACGATAACAGTATTATCGAAATTGATGAGGAACTCCTCAAGCCACTGGATCGCTTCTATATCGAGGCCGTTGGTCGGCTCATCGAGAAGTAGGACATCCGGGTCGCCGAACAGGCTTTGGGCCAGCAGGACCTTCACTTTCTGATTGTTTTCGAGCTCGGACATATTCTTATCGACCAAGTCAGATTTTATACCCAGTCCATGTAGCAGGCTTTCAGCATCAGCTTCAGCTGTCCATCCGCCCATCTCACCATATTCACCTTCAAGCTCAGCTGCACGTATGCCATCTTCATCAGAAAAGTCCGGTTTCATGTAGATTTCGTTCTTTTCATTCATTATCTCCCAAAGTTTCGAGTGTCCCATCATGACGACATCTAATACACGCTGATCTTCATAACCGAAATGGTCCTGTTTCAATACAGCGAGACGCTCATCTTTCCCCAGGCTCACATGACCAGTCTGAGCTTCTATTTCTCCTGAGAGGATCTTCAGGAATGTTGATTTGCCGGCGCCATTCGCCCCAATGAGACCATAGCAATTTCCTGGTGTGAATTTTATATTTACGTCTTCGAATAGTTTGCGGTCACCAAACCTGAGACTTACGTCTGTTACCTGTAGCATAGGCATTCTCCTTTAGTATATTCTTAAGCGATGATACCACATTTATGGTACCATTGAAATATAATTCTAGGAGGATGAGTACCCATGGAGAACGATATACGCCGGTTTCAAAGCATTATCGATACCAGTCACGATATCGTCTTTTTTACTGGTGCTGGAGTTTCAGTTGAAAGTGGCATACCAGATTTCAGGAGTATGGGTGGATTGTTCGATGAAATCAGGCAGTCGGGGAATTCGCCTGAATATCTTTTAAGCCGCGACCATCTCGATGAAGAACCTGAGCGCTTTGTGCAGTTTTACAGGAAACGCCTGCTGACCAGCGATAAGCACCCAAACATTGTCCATCGCTTCATTGCGGAAATGGAGACTGCAGGGCGTTCCCTTGGGACTGTGACCCAGAATATTGATGGTCTCCATACCGAGGCCGGCAGCAATAATGTAGATGAATTGCATGGTTCGCTCAATCGTTTCTACTGCATTTCATGCAATCAGGATTATACTAAGGATGCCTTATTGCAAAATGATGTAATGACGTGTGAATGTGGCGGGATATTGCGGCCTGACATAGTATTATATGGAGAGATGCTGGACGAGCGTGTCCTGCAGTCTGCCCAAAACAAGATATCAAAAGCGGATACACTGATTGTGTTGGGGTCGTCACTGGTTGTGAACCCGGCAGCATATCTGCTCCATTACTTCAAAGGTCACCATCTTGTCATCATCAACAGAGAAGAGACGCCTTTCGATTTTATGGCCGACCTGGTCATCAATCAAGATATGACCACAATAATAAAAAATATAGAACACAAATGAAGGAGATCATTCATGAATCAGATATCAGGTACAGTGCAATTTTTGAAAATCATTAAGAGAGAAGGTTCCACATATCACCTTAAAGGAGAAGACGCAGTCTATATCAGAATGAATGCCTCCGCCTCGGCACGGGATTATGAGATAGGGGAAGAAATCAGCGCATTCATCTATCCGAATAGAAGTGGTGAACTGTTTGCTGCTCCTATAGTGCCAACCGCAACCGTTGATAAATACGGTTATGCAGAAGTGGTTGAAGTGACACGGGAGGGAGCGTTCGTCGATGTCGGGGCCCCGCGCGAAATTCTTGTGCCTTGGGTTGACCTCCCTAAAGTGAAGTCAGTCTGGCCTAAGGAAGGGGACCAGCTTTATCTGAAGTTGAGGGCTGAGAGCGACAACCAATTATTCGGACGTCTGATCACTGAACAGGAAGCCGCCGAGCGCTTCACGCCACTTGACCAGTCGGCATTCGCAGACTACAGGAATAAATGGATGGAAGGGCGTCCTTACCGTCTGCTTAGGATAGGATCGTTCCTTTTGACGAATGAAGGACACAAAGTCTTTATCCATGAGAGTGAACGTGAAGAAGAACCACGCCTGGGTGAGTTGAAGAAGTTCAGGGTGATCGGCATCAACGATAAAGGGGAATTGAACGGTTCTTTCATCCAGCAGGCATATAAGAAGATGGATGCAGACAGCGAAAAGATACTGGATTACATCGAGCGCAATGGCGGACGCATGCCGCTTAATGATAAGAGTGCACCTGAAGATATAAAAGAAGCTTTGAATATGTCAAAAGGCGCCTTCAAAAGAGCACTTGGCCGTTTGATGAAGGAAGGTAAAATCGTCCAGACTGAAAAAGAGACTGAAATGAAGGAAACCCGGTAATCATATGATTACCGGGTTTTTCCTGCTCATTTTCTATCCTTCTATCTGGTCGGTCAACTGCTCCAACTCATCGACCAGTTCTCCTATATAATCGATGGTATCGCGGAGAGGCTGATCAGTCGTGATATCGACTCCTGCCATCTTGGCCAATTCGACAGGGGTCTTTGTACCACCCGCCTTCAGAACCTTCAACCAATCATCTACAGCAGGCTGTCCCTCATTGAGTACACGCTTGCTCATGGCAGTCGCAATCGTCAGACCAGCTGAATAGGTGTATGGATATAATCCCATATAATAGTGGGGTTGCCTCATCCATGTCAGTTCGGCACCTTCAGTGATGCTTACATCATCCCCCCAGAATTCTTCAATGACATTGCGCTTTAGGGTGTTGAGGTCACCTGCGGAAATATTCTCTTTGGCATCAACTTTTTTGTAGACTTCACGCTGATAGGCAGCTTCAAGCAGATGCGTCACGCAGTTATGGTAATAGGTTCTGGATATAATTGAACTGATGACCCAGCGTTTGAACTTGGGATCTTCGGAGTTCTGCAGAAGATGATTCGCCATCAGCATTTCATTCATTGTGCTCGGCGCCTCCACAAAATACATCGAACTGCGCGCGTCGAAGATATTCTGCTCACGATTGGCATTATGGAAGTGTCCAGCGTGCCCCAGTTCATGGGCGAGTACAAACACCTCAGTCATGAGGGAAGTCCAGGATATAAGTATGAATGGATGGGAACCGTACGGACTGGCGCAGAAGGCACCTGTAGACTTCCCTTTGTTCTTGACAAAATCTATCCAGCGCTCATCATAGGCACGGTTCACCATGTTGAGGTAATCATCACCCATGACTTTGAGAGCATCATTGATATACTGCCTAGAATCTTCGACACTTATTTCAGGCTCTGATGCCGGGTCGAGTGAAACCTTCAAATCCTCATATTTCATTTCATCAAGCCCATGGACGCGCTTCAACAGTCTTGCATAGCGTCGCATATGAGGGGCAAGATCACTCATTATCATATCAATTTGACGATGGTAGAGGGATTGATCCACATCCTGCTCATGGAGCAGGTAATCTATAACAGAATCGAACCCTCTAAGATCAGATGTCGTTTTTTCCTGCTTTAGCTGCAAATCGTAAGTGCCGGCAGCAGTATGTTGGTATTTTGAGAGTGTATCACTGAATGCTCTGAATGCATTGCGTCTCACCTCGACATCTTCATGGCCTTCCAATTCTCCCTCGAAAGACAAGTAGGAGAGGGGATATTCCTTTCCGTTGGCACTGAAAGTACCGAAATCGATATCCAACAATTTAGTTTTAAGATATAAGCTGTAGGGCCCGTCGAAAACCGGTGAGTAGCTTGCAAGCGCTTTTTCGACTTTCGGATCCAATTGGTATGGTTTATTTTTGAGTAGTTCATCTATGAAGTGGAGGAATTGCGGTGCTTCTGACTTCACTACTTCAAGAAATGCTTCCTCTTTTTGAATCAGTTCACTTGTGAGGAAACTGGATTCGCTGTTGAAATATGTACTGATATTACTCGCCATACCATCCAATTTCTGTGCATTCTCGTCACCTTGGTCCGAAGAAAGCTTCAAGTTGGCATAATTGCCGATAGGGACGAGTGATTCGAGGATCGATTTATATTCTTGGATGGCTTCTATTGCTGCAGTAGGGTTGTGTAGGTTCCCTGAATACTTTTCGTTGAACTCTTTAATTTTGGGGCGAACTGCTTCAATTGCTTGAGCGAAAGCTGCATCATCAGTAAATAAGTCGCTCAAGTCCCACGTGTATTGCACATCAACATCTTTTCTTGATTTCATTTCTTCCATAGCTAAAAATCGCTCCTTTAATTTCGGAATCCGAAGTATTAATGACAGTATACACGAAGATTCTAAAAATTCAAATCATATGATATGCAAATATTTAAAAATAAAAAGGGTAATATAAATATAGCAATAACGAAAATGGGGTGAAATTATGATAGAAAACTTCAATTTTTATTTGATCACGATTCTTGCCGTCATTATTTTAACAATTTTAGTCGGATGGATATTGCATAATTATATCCTCATTCCTGTGTTTTCTTTTATATTGATGACGTTGGCGGCATTCGTGATTCCTAACTTTATAGAGAACACCGACTGGAAGCCGTTGTTCGGCTACGCAGTATTCTTAGGTGTTCTATCACTGATTGTAAGCATGCTCGTGTGGATGTACGTCAGAGGACGTAAACGAAAGAAAGAATTATCCAGCCCAAAAAATGATGTAGAGCCAACAGATACCAATACTCGGGATATGTAATATGACAGACGACAGGCATGTAAAAACTTCTTTGGGGGAAATGATCCAAGGAAGTTTTTTATATTCTATAGGAACATCCGAAAATATGTATATACAAAAAATACAAGTTTGCAAATATAAGATAACTTAAATCAATATATTTAATTTTGGAATCATATGGCGACATAACGAGTTTGACTCACTCAAGTTCAGTATGAAACAGAATCCAGGAACCGTTCGACCCATATTGATTTATAGACAAGTGCTATACAATGTGACACAAGATAAAAGTAGGCGTGGTACTTAGTCACATACATAACTTCCTATAATATATATTATGTAAACTTTATTGTCCAATTGAGCCAGAACTTGTAAATTAGTACTTTCAGCACCAAAATAAAGCCTGATCCGTATATGGATCAGGCTTTATTCTTTATCCACTATATTAATGTTGCTACAATCTGCTTTTATTTATTATCCTATGATTCGTTCTGTTTTGATTCATTTACAACTTTATATACAGTCGCTCTAGATACACCAACCATTTCTGCGATTTGTTTCCCTGTGTATTTCTTTGCATCATACAATGACTGTATCATTGCTTTTTTATCGTCTGTAATGCCTGGTCTTCCGCCATTTCTGCCTCTTGCCCGGGCTGATTCAAGTCCTTTTTTGGTGCGTTCACTCAACAAACTCGCTTCCAGTTCCGCGAATGCCGACATCATTGTAAAGAACATCTTTCCCATCGGATCTTTGGTAGTCACATTCATATTGATGATTTCAAGGTCTATACCGCGTTTTTCTAAGGTCGTCGCCAATTCTATAAGCTGTTTTGTAGTTCGGCCTAATCGATCTAACTTGGTGATTACCATAGTATCACCTTCCCTCATATACTCTAAACACTGATCCAAAGCTGTTCTTTGGGCTTTCTTTCCGCTTACTTTTTCCGAGAACACTTTAATGCACCCTGCTTCTTCAAGCATATCGAGCTGGCTTTCCAGGTTCTGTCCCTTAGTACTTACTCTTGCATATCCTATTTTACTCATTTTTACATCTCTTCCTTTTAATGTATTTTTAACGGTATATATATAGTATAAGTATACTAAGATAAAAATACAAGTTAAAACACAACAAAAACACCTATTTTATTAACATTTGTTGGTTTAATGTTAATGTGTGTAAAACCCTCGTTAAATAGACACACAAATTTATGCAAAATTCATTTATTAACGGTTTAATCGATGTGCAATGGGAGTATATTAATAGGGATTCTAATAATTGCTTATGGAGCTGATAAAATGGTCTATACCATCGTTACTTGTTTTCTTTTCATGGCTTTCGTAGCTTTTTATTCCTATATGAAAACACGCAATACTGTAAACGACAGTGCCGGGTATTTTCTTGCAGGACGCGGTCTGACAGGCGGGTTCATTGCCGGTTCCCTTGTGCTCACCAACCTTTCTGCAGAGCAGCTTATCGGGTTGAATGGACAGGCCTACAATTCGAACATGTCCAATATGGCATGGGAAGTGACGGCCGGCTTTGCTGTCATTATCCTCGCACTAATTCTTCTGCCGAGATACATAGGAGGTTCTTTTACCACTTTGCCTGAATTTATAGATAGCCGTTTCGACGAGGGCACACGGATGATGGTGACTTTGCTGTTCATGCTCGGCTATACTTTCGTCACTATCCCTTCTGTGCTCTATTCCGGATCCATTGCGGTACTGCAGCTTTTCGATGTGCCTGCCCTCCTCGGGCTCTCCCTCGAGCAGTCGATGTGGATTGTCATTTGGATCGTAGGTATAATCGGCGCTATATATGCTATATTCGGCGGGTTGAAGGCAGTAGCAATATCGGACACCCTGAATGGCATCGGCTTACTCATCATCGGCCTGCTTGTGCCTGTTATCGGATTCTACTCTCTAGGGGATGGAAATGTGCTGAGTGGCATGAAGGTGATTGCCACCAACAGCCCAGAAAAATTAAACGCCATCGGATCGCAGGAAGATTCCGTCCCCTTCGGCACGATATTCACCGGTATGATATTTGCCAATTTGTTTTATTGGGGTACCAATCAATATGTCATCCAACGGACCCTTGGGGCGAAGAACCTGGCTGAAGGACAGAAAGGGACTTTGTTTGCCGGTTTCCTCAAAATACTTGTCCCCTTCATGATGATGATACCAGGTATTATAGTCTATCATCTGTATGGAGATGGACTTAAGACCATGGACCTGGCCTATCCTACCTTAATTGCCGAGTTACTTCCCCCTGTATTAAGCGGTTTCTTTCTAGCTGTCCTGCTCGGTGCTGTTTTCTCAAGCTTCAACTCACTGTTGAACAGTGCAGCGACGATGTTCGTCTATGATCTTTACAAGGTCAAAGTGAACAGAAATGCTTCAGATGCTGAGATGATAAAGGTCAGTAAATGGTTTGGCACCCTACTTGCCCTTGTTTCCTTCTTCATCGCCCCACTCCTGCTCCGGGCACCAGAAGGATTATGGAATATCATCCGTGAATTTACCGGATTTTTCAATATACCTGTAATTGCCATTATCCTCACTGGAATACTTTCTAGAAAAGTGCCTCCTATCGGGGCCAAGATTGCGATTATCGTCCACGTTGTGCTCTATTATATGCTGATATGGGGGCTGCCGATGTTTTTCAGGATCAGTTTCGACATCAGCTTCATCCATATACAGGGGATACTTTTCGTATTGGCTGTAGCAATCATGATGCTATTTACGTTGATAAGGCCACTTGATGAACCCCATCACTTCAAATCTGATCCGAAAGTGGATATGACACCATGGAAATTAGCCCTTCCGGTCACTTTCCTACTCGTTGGGGCCATTGTATTCTGTTATATCCTCTTTTCCCCTGTCGGCCTTGCCTATGCTGACAGCATCGTTTCACCATGGTTCTGGCCATCTATAGGTGCCCTTATATTGTCTACGATTATATTGTGGTCTCTTGCCTATAGGAAATGGAATGACAAGTACGGGGGGATGCTGAAAAAATTGCAGACTGAAAAGAAACCATAGCAAGTCTGCTATGGTTTCTTCATTATATTCTATTCAGTTTTTGCGCCAATTTATATGCAGGCTTATTGAATACTTTCTCAAAAGTGCCTGGTAGCTCTTCTATGAAAGTATTGTAGCCTTTTTTGAACTTGAAGACCCCGTAATCCTTGGACTGTTCTGTAAAATCGCCGGTCAATCCAAAGAAATTGAAGCGTTCCACTCCGATTTCCTTTGCCTTTTTGATCATCTGCCAAGTCGTGAAATTCGTACCCATGAACATGGAATGTTCCGGATAGCTGCCACTGAACAGATAAACCATTTCATGGTTGTTGTAATAATACATGGCTGCAGAAAGTTCTATGACTGTGCCATATTCTTCCTGCACGTTCTGGATCTTTTTTATCCGTTTCTCTTTGTTTCCAAGGAGGTCCTTCACTTCATTCATCCTCCCCTTCATCCTCTTTGTACCATTTCCGGAATCGATTTTTTCCTGCATCTCTTTATACTCTGCAGAAAGTTCATCAAGTTCGCTGTTCAATTGTTCTAGATAGTCTTCCAGATTGATATAGCTCAAAGTGAGATAAGTGCGCTCCTTTAAGGCATGAAGCAGATTTTTTATCTTTTCTCCGCTTACCGGGTCGAAACCGATGCGTTCCTCGGTGTCTTTATATATCTGAATGAATTTGTCGTATTCATCCTCTTCCAGATAACGCAATTTCAGCCCCATCTGCTCACTCGCACGCGTATTATAGCGTGTTTTTGAATCCATATCTTTAATAAGCTGCTCTTCATCCTTATTCAAATCAAGTATAGCCTGATGTCTGAGCAGTTCCTCTGTAACCAGCTGTTTGGTGAAACCATTATGCGAATACCCCTGATTGATGTAGATATCTATAATTTCATGATTGTTTTCAGGGCTTTCCACGATTTCTCCATCGTTGTCTCTCATCTGATAGATCATATAGGGGGAATGGATGAGTTTTACAGCATGATGTTTTTTGACGTGATCATCGATTTCCTTCAGGAAGAACTGTAGCCTCTCATTCGAGAACGGCTGGATTAATGGGCCTGTATGTGAAGTGAATAGCCGATAGCGTTTCAGGACCGATGTGGCACTGAGCATGGAAACCCCGACTAGCGCATCATCTTCATAGAGGCCAAGCAGGTGCGTCTCCTGTGTCTTTGAAATGTAATCATAATAAAGCGGATCATGGAGGTAGTGGCAATGCCCCTCGTACTCTGCCATGAACGCTTTAAACGTTTCCTCTTGGATCTGTGATATCTGCACTGTTCAACCCTCCTTCACTATTCAGTTGCTTTTTGAGGCTGTCTTCTGTTCGATTTTACGTTTCACTTTATAGAGATTATAAGGCACTTTACTGATCACCTTGACGAAATCACCGACCAGTTCCTCTATTTCAGCGTTGAAGCCACGTTTGAAGCGATAGACGCCATAATCCTCCCCATCTTCAGAGAAGTCACCACTCACCCCGTAGAAGTTATATCTGTCGATGCCATTCTCCAGACAGTACTTCATCATTTCAAAATGCATCATGTAAGGTCCGACGAAATGAGCGAACTCGCTTGAACTCGCACCTGAGTTATAGACCATCTCATAAGGGGTTTCAAAGTAGATGCCAGCACCAAGATTCAGGACATTTCCTTCCTTTTCACGGATTTCCATGGCGCTTTTGCGATCTTCAGTCATCTTGTTGATCTGTTTATCATGTTCAGCAATCTTATTCAGAGTCTTATCATTCTTGTTGTCCTTCTGCATGAGCTGGTCCCGCTTCCGCTCATTGTCTGCAATCTGCTCTGAAAGGTTCTCTACGTATTCATCCAATTCTATATATGCAAGCGGGATAAGAACCTTATCCCCATAGGCTTTCTTGAAATTGGAGAAGTATTCCTTCGGGTTCGGGTGAGTGAAGAACCCCTGCCTCTCACTTGTATCCAAGTAGAGATCCATGAATATATCAATCTCATCGACGTCGAGGAAACGCACCTTCACACCAAATTTCTGTGCTTTCTTTATATTCCGCTTCCTCTGTGAATCGAAGGACTTAAAGAGACTCTTTTCATCATGACCCGACAGATCCAGTACACTCATCCACCGCGCCTGGGAGGTTTTAGAATAACCGCGGGTGAACCCTTGATGCACATATCCTTCATCTTCCATCAATCTGATCAGTGCATCCTGGGCCGGATATTCCTCTTTAGGCACTACATCCTTATCATACTTTCTGTATATCCAATTCGGATCAAGCTTTACATACAGCCCGTCATTCTTCTTGAGATAGACTGTCAGTTCCTGCAGATAGAACTTAACAAGATCGTGGTCATGGTAATCAAGCACAGGGCCACGGTTGGAATAATAGAAATACTTGCCGAGAACCGTTTTCTTCAAAGTGAAGAGACATGCCGCTATCACCGTACCACTTGCATCCTTAACGCCAAGCAGGCGTACCTTCTGCTGATCCATTTCCCTATTCTTTTTATTTTCTATCATCTGGAAAAAGGCCGATTCTTCTCCTTTTTCTATATAATCCTTATATTCCTTTTCAGTCAGTTCAACGAATTTCATCCGTTTGTTACCTCCCTATTCTTTCTCTTAATTTTACGAGTGACTGATACACCCTATACGCCGGCTTGTTGATCGGCTTGATGAAATCACCGATATATTCATAGACTGTGGCGTTGAATCCCTTTTTGAACTGGATGACGCCATAGTCTTCCGCTTCTTCTGAAAAATCCCCACTGATGCCGTAGAAATTATACAGCCCGATATCATGGTCCAGGGCATAATTGATCATATGCCATTGAATCAGGTAACTGCCCGCGAAATGCCTGAAATCATTGTCACTCCCACCTGCAAGATAAACGACTTCATGCGGGGTGATGAAATAGTAGGCACTCGCTATTGGAAGCTCGTTACCGTGGGTTTCACGCAATGTACGGCCTTCTTGCAACTTATCTTCTATATTTTCGAGCTGAGCCGTCAGGTTCGTTATTTTCTTTTCCGCTTTACTGTTGGCCGGGTCTTTTTCGAGGTCACGGTTCGCTTTACTGATATTCTTCATCAATGCATCCCGATCCTTAGTGATCGATGCGACATATTCATCCAAATTGACATACACCAGTGGGATCAGAACATTGTCTCCGAAGTGCTCCTTACGACTTATATAGTAGGAATCATCGCGGTCTATGAAGGATTTCATTTCAGATGTGTCCCTCATGAATTTCCTGAAGACGTCTATCTCGTCAAGCCCGAGATAACGCACATGAAGACCATGCTTCTGTGCCTTTTTTATATTCCGCTTCCGGAGGCTATCCATATCATTCAACACGGTTTTGCCGTCTTTGCCTCTAAGGTCAAGTACCGAATGCCATCTAATCTGGACGACCGGATCGAATCCGACGGAGAATCCTTCATGTGTAAAGCCCAGCGCTTTGAAGTAATCGAAGATATAGCGGTTCCCCCGGTCTTCGAGGATATCGCCTTCGTGGTTGCGTTCTTTGATTACTTCGTAGGGATCTACTCTGACATGCATCACTTTCTTTGGCTTCAAGAAGTCATTAAGCCCTTCGAAAAATGTATCGAACACCTTTTTATCGGAATAGTCCATGACCGGTCCACGATTGGTATAGGCATATTTGAATACCTTCATCACAGGGGTCAGAGTGATCAGGCAGGCTGCTTTCACCGCTTCCCCGTCCTTCACGCCTATCAGGTAGGTTTCAACCCCCTGGTCTATTTTCAGACGATAATTATCCACCGTCTGTGTAAAATGACTGAAGTGTGTTCGTGTGAACTGTTCGAACTCCTCAGTGGTCAACTCTGTAAATTGCATAATGGCACTCCTGTCAACTAATTTTGTTACTCCGAATATATTATCAGATTCCAAACTTAATGCGAATTGAAACATCATAAATATATATAGTCTCATCTATTATATCATCTGCGGACGGTACTGGCAGTAATTCTGCGAAGTTCATGACTGCACGGCTACAATTCGCTGCCATTTTCATCAGAAGGCTTGGCGAAAGCCATTCACCTTTTATGGCCGGCTATCAACCCTTCCCTAAGCTTAAGCGTCGAAGGTGCTGTACAGCTTAGAGCCCTCATCACGCTGAGTTGCCCAAACCGGATCTTTAACGCATCAACCGTCTTGAGAAGATCCTGCCTCTTCAATTCCCCCGGGTCTTCGAATAGGGATAACTGTCTCACGTCCCCCGGTATCAGGTTTGTCAAAGAGATGCTTAAGGTCCGGTACATCGCATAGGCATCTGCCATATTGATGATGTGTGCCCATACACCCTGCATGATGATGTTCCCGTCATTCGTCCCCCCGTCTAACGTGAACTGCTTTCGGTATAGCCGGCCATCTGCCGTCCCTAAAGAAAAATGGATGGTGCGCGCCAACCGTTTTGACAGACGCAAACGATGCGTCACTTCATCAATATGCTCAAGCATTACAACATAGACTTCATCAAGGTGATAGTTGCGCATAAAGATTTGGCTTTTTGCTATGGAAGGCGCATGGGCACTGTGCTTTTCACTGATGGTGCTGAAATCGATGCCATTGGCATGCAGATGCCAATCGACACCGATGATGCCAAAGTCCCGCTTCAAATATTCGGGTGGGTAGTGTGCCAGGTCACCCACTGAAAATATCCCGCTTTCATTCAAACGGGCCTCACTATTCTTGTTGATCCCCCACAGTGTTCTAAGCGGTTTGATATGCCACATTTTTTCAGGCACATCCTCGTAGCGCCATTCCGCTATACCGGAAGGCGCACGCTTCGCTTCGATATCTAGGGATAACTTACTGAGCAGCGGGTTCTCGCCGATGCCGACGGCACAATCAATACGCGTTTCCTGATAGATCTCTTTCCTGAGGCGTAGGGCCAGTTCCCAAGGACTTTTTTCGAACAACCGGAAACTCTTTGTAACGTCCATGAAGTACTCATCCACGGAATATTGATGAAAATCTTCCGGCGCGACGTATTTCAGGGCGATTTCCGTTATTCTGGAAGAATAATCGAGATATGTCTTCATTGAGGGATTGATGATATAAATATCTTTACGGTTCGGAATTTCAAACAAGCGGCAACCAGTCTTTATGCCCATCCTTTTGAGCGCCGGTGTTGCAGCCAGGACAACTGCCCCCGGGTTTTTCGTGTCTGCCACCACCGCAAGGCGTGTCGTGAATGGATCCAGACCTTTTTGTATGCAGGATACACTGGCAAAGAAACTTTTTTGATCCACACAGAAAATATGCCGTTTTGGACAGATATGGTAGTTATACATGTAACCCCTCCATATAGAACATATGTTCGCATACCCGTAAATTCATCATATCATAAAATAGGAAGTTCAAAACATGATTATTTACAGATTTGGGTATGATGTACTGTAAAGACCAGTGAGGAGGAAAATGATTTGAAAGATATCATTGCATTACTTAAGAAAGGCAGTGCAGCATCGCTGACTGCCTCTATCGTCAATTTCTTCATCGCAGCCATAAAGGGCGGTGCTTTCCTACTGACGGGAAATGTTGCCATGTTTGCTGAGATGATGCATTCCATTGGCGATGCACTTAACCAGTTCTTTGTTTATGTAGGTTCCGGATTGTCGAAGAAAGCGCCGACCAAACGTTTCCCCTTCGGCTTTGGACGCCTTGTGAATCTTGTTTTACTATTTGCCGTCATCATCGTCGGTATATTGGCATATGAGACAGTGCGCGAGGGGTTAAAGCACATTTTAGAACCGCTTCCGGTGGAAACCGATACAACAATGCTGCTCATTAACATCGGCGTGCTTGCTGTGGCGGCTATACTTGAGACATTCGTTCTATTTAAAGCCGGGAAGGAATTGCTCAAGCAGGCAGATCAGCCTTATGATGGCTTAAAGCCGCTCACGACAAGTTTTGTCCATATGGACCGTGCAAAACCAGCGACCAAATTGGTCTTCTTGGAAGATACGGTTGCAACAGGTGGGGCACTGCTCGCCATCCTGGCCATACTAATTGCACGCTTTACAGGCTTTTCCCAAGCAGAAGGCATCGCCTCGATCATAATCGGTATCGCCATGTTCTACATCGTCTACAAAATTTTCATGGAGAATGCCGCAGGGGCACTTGGTGAGCACGACCCGCGCATGGAACAGCGTGTTTCGGAGATTGTGTTGAGGCATGATGAAATCAGGGACATACGTAAGCTCTTCGTCATGAAGGAAGGGGATCTCCTCCACGTTGAAATTGTGGCGGAACTGGACCCCGACCTCTCTGTTGAAGAAGCGAACGCCATCCGCGATGACATAGAGGAGATGATCCTGAAACAAAGGCATGTCGTTGATGTAAATACAGAATTTGAGGTCGATGACGGGCACCGGGCGTGGCCGCAGACCCAGAATGAATTGGATAAAAAACCTAAAAAATAATTATGGGCAAATAAGAAGGATGGCACGCAGTACCGCGGCCATCCTTTTTTGTATCGTCTATTCGGTTGCAGCCTCCCCTCCAGCCGATTCTTCAGCGCCATTTCTCAAAAACTCATGCATATACTGGCTGTTGGCCCCAAAATCGAGATCGATCACATTGCCGGCGTGTGATGTGTCCATAAATTGGTAGGTGCCTTCTACAGGTACTGTAAGCGTGTCTATCTCCTTATCACTTCTCAGGAGGAAGGATGCCATCATCCGATACATTTCCCCATCAGTCATGCTCGTATTGACGTGCCCCATTCCCGTCCCGGCAATTTTAGGGAGCTTCAAAACGCCGCCGATTGTCAGCACCTCATCCTTTAGGGCGCTGATGACCTGCTGCTGGCGCCTTACGCGACCAAAGTCGCCTTCTTTATCCTGGCGGAACCTTGCATATTCAAGAAGCTCCTGTCCATTAAGACGCTGTTCACCCTTTTTCAGTTCAACATCGATCTTTTCGGACATATCCTTTTCGACGTCTACCATCACCCCATTTTTATTGACCACATCCACTACGGATTCAAATGCCTTATAGTCGACCACTGCATACTCTTCGACCTCGATGCCGAAGTTCTCTTTGATGGTGCGTCTGAGGAGTTCCACGCCGCCGAGCGAATAGACGGCGTTTATCTTGTAGCTTTGAAACCCGGGGATATCCACATAGATGTCCCGCATCATCGACACGAGTTTCATATCCTTATTCATATAATCATATTGGGCGAGCATGATGACGTCCGTGCGCTGTGCCCCGTCAACTTCACGGTCTGCCCCTAACAGCAGTATGGTCTTCTTGCCATCATTATTGTCATCACCATCGAATTCATGTGCCGCTTGTTCGACGCCATTGTCCTTGGCTATATCGAGCCCGGATTGATAGGAGAAGAAAATGTACAAAACGATGAATATGAGCGCTATAAATATAATTAAAGGAATCAGCGTACGCTTACGCAACCGTCTTTTTTTCACGCCTTCATCAGTACGTACAGAACGTCTATAGTCGTTATCCATGATACTTGGCTCCCGTCATTAATGTATTCAATCATTCTATCGCGTTTAAAAAGAGATTAAAAGAGAAAACCGTATTTGACCGGATATAATAAATTGTAGAAAGTAATGGGCATATAGTAGAATGTAAATAATTAGATGAGGAGGGTTATGATGATCCGGAATTGGTTTTTTATCGCACTGATGGCTCTGTTCCTGATGCCCACTGAAGTGCAGGCGGCCGAATGGCAGGAAGCCGTCACCGTCTATGGTGCCGCCCTTGAGGACGATCCCCAGCTGTTGAAGGATACTGAAGGGATACTCGGTACAAAGGAAGAGGACAAAATCACATTCGTCAACTCGGAGGATATCGCCAAATACATCGGCAAGGATTATGATGATGCCGTGCTCAAATCAAGCATCCGCATCATTCAAAGGGAAGATGGATATGGACTGGACATCACCGTAGATGAAACGATGGGGAAGATTACGCAAATTACGGAAGAGACATATAAAAACGCCCTGCTCACATCGGGTATTACAGATGCGGAAGTGACGATTGGGGCCGCTCAAGATGTCACAGGCGAAAGTGCACTCTCAGGTATATATAAAGCGTTTGAAGCACAGGGGCAGGAAATTGATACCGACCGCACCCGCAATTCCCAGGATGAGTTGGAAGCCATCGCAGATATTTCAAAAGAGAATGCGCAAAAAGAAGGATTTTCACAGGAACAGCTGAATAAGGCCATTACAGACATTAAAATTGAAATCATCAATCAGGGTGGGAACCTGACTGAAGCGGATATTCGCCGCGTAGTAGAGGAGCAGTTGAATGAGAACGGTCTGGATGGCATAGTGACGGGTGATCAAATCGACCGCCTCGTCAATATCCTGATACAGATACAGAACACGAATATATTTACGGATGAAGAAGCAGAACGCCTCAAGGACAGCGCGCAGAACCTGATCGATGAAATAAGATCAAGCGATGCATTCAAGCAAGCCGCTGATAAGGCCGAAGAAATTGGCCAGGACATCCAGGATTCTGACGCATGGAGCACCTTCAAACGGACCGTCTCTGATTTCTTCAGCAGCATCATTTCCTTCTTCAAAACATTGTTCAATTAAAAAACCAGACCTTTAGAAGGTCTGGTTTCTTTAATGTTCAGATCTATCCTGATTGCGGTACGCGTAACGGTTTTCACCCCACTCGTCCACATCGCTAAGATCCGCTTTGATGTTATTCGTCTGGAACACCGGATTTTTACCATCCCTCAGCTGCGTCTTGTAATCGGCTGCAACCTGCCAGACTACATTGCTCAGGCCGAATACCGCAACAAGGTTGGTCACGGCCATCAACGCCATGAATAGGTCGGCCATCGACCATGCCGTTTCAAGGTCCATTATTGCTCCAATGAAAACCATGAGAACGACAAGGAGTTTAAAGGCAAACAACAGTACTTTGTTTTCCTTGATATAGTTGAGGTTGCTTTGACCATAGAAGTAATTGCCGAGTATTGAGCTATATGCAAACAGGAGGATGACAATCGCGATGAAGGTCGCACCGAAGGCTCCCATCTGCTCTCCCATCGCCGCCTGGGTCACTTGAATGCCCTGCTGCGCCTCTTCACCGTAACTCAAGTCCGTATACATCAATATGAGGATCGCGGTTGCTGTACAGACGATCATCGTATCGAAAAATACACCGAGCGACTGGATGAGGCCCTGTTTGACAGGGTGGCTGACGGCTGCTGATGCTGCTGCGTTCGGTGCTGAACCCATCCCTGCTTCATTCGAGAACAAACCTCTTTGGAACCCATTCAATATCGCGGCACCGATTGCACCGCTGAACACTTCCCGGATGCCGAAGGCATTCTGGAATATATCTGTAAGCATCGGGATGACCCGGTCATAGTTGATGATGAGTATCACGAATATCACCGCCAGATATATAAGTGCCATAATCGGCACGATATATCCCGTGACATTGGCAATCCACCGTGCTCCTCCAAATATGACGATGGCCGCAAGCGCTGCGATGACGAGGCCAATGATCCACCGGTCTATGTTGAAGGCCTCTTCATAGGCATGTGCAATGGTATTGGCCTGCAACCCATTGAAGACAAAGCCGAATGTAATCGTAATCAATACTGCAAAGAAGACTCCGAGCCACTTTTGATTGAGCCCTTTCTCCATGTAGTATGCTGGTCCACCGCGGAAGCCACCGTCTTTATCCTCGACTTTGTAGACTTGCGCCAAAGTCGATTCGAAGAATGCTGTCGCTGCCCCAAAAAATGCAATGACCCACATCCAGAAGACTGCGCCCGGCCCGCCGAGCACGATCGCCGTGGCCACACCGGCGATGTTGCCGGTACCGACACGAGACGCTGCACTGATCGCGAATGCCTGAAAAGGCGCGATACCTTTCCGCCCGTCCGGCAATGTTTCTGCCTTCTCGGTAAGTACATTGAACATTTCTTTGAACCATCTGAATTGCACGAACTTTGAACTGATCGAGAAATATAAACCTGCAAGAATCAATAGTCCTATGAGGAAATCTCCCCATAAGAGGTCATTACCAACTTCAATGACACTTTTGAACCAACCTGGTACTACACCTTCATTTTCCATAAAGCACCTCCCAATATAAGTGATGTTATATTATTCGGGTGGCTGCTTCAAGTCTAAATTTTTCACTCCATTCAAACATTTTTGAATTTCACCCGCTTCACTTCGCCGAATGTATCTTCATCGACAACGAACGATCCATTGGCGTAGCGTCCGCTGAGTCTGATTGACTTAGCATCCAAGCCGAAGCTGTCCTTTTCGGACTCTAGGATGATTTCCACATTATCTTCGATTAGTTCGGCCGCTATAATGCGGTGGGGCTTTGATTTTATTTCCTTCAATAATGCAGTGCCGACTTGGGCTCTGGCACCATTTTCGAATGCATCGAGACTGGTCCGTTTGACCGCTCCGCGCTGGGACACACTGATTATATAGCGCTCAGTTGTAATGAGTCCGGCAAACACCAGCTTGTCATCTGGCTTAAGTTGAATCGCTCTGACGCCTTGTGCCTTCAATCCGACAGGATTCACTTCAGATATCGGATACTTCAGCGACATGCCTTTTTCAGTCAACAGCAGAATCTCCTCTGTGTCTTTAGTAGCCACCCTCACTGATGCCACTCGATCGTCCCCTTTTAGGCTGATGCCTGAAATTGGCCGTCTTATGCGGGAAGCTTCATAAAGCTCAAGACCGGTCCGTTTTATCTGACCATTCTGCGTTACTGTTATGATGTCCAAGCCGGCATGGAATGCCTCGAAGACGAAGGCGGCCACCGGAGATTCTTCAGCCGCGAGTTTGAAGCGGTTTGAAAGGTGTTGGCCATTGTCCTTCCACCGGATATCTGACAGTTCATGCACCGGGATGATCATATAATTGCCGAGATTCGTAAAGACGACAAGGTTTTCCAGTGTGTGGGCTTGCCTTGTATACAGGACTTCATCCGTTTCCTTCATACCGAGCTCTTCTGGCGCGCTCGCCTGATAACTTCTCAAGCTCGTGCGTTTCACGTATCCCTCGCGGGTCAACGACACCATCACCTCTTCTTTGGCGACGAGCACTTCTTTTTCCAGTTCAATCGCTTCGATTTCATCTTCAATGACGGTTTTTCGCGCGGTGCCATATTGTTTACGGATGTCCCTGAGTTCTTTTTTAATGACTTTCAAAAGCTTTTTTTCATCTGCGATGATTTCGCGCAGTTGGTTGATCGTATAATCAAGCTGGCTGTGTTCCGTCTCAAGCTGGACGATGTCTGTATTCGTCAGACGATACAGTTGGAGCATGACAATCGCTTCTGCCTGAGCATCGGTAAAGCCGAAGGATTCAACCAGGTTTTCCTTAGCGTTCCGTTTATTGTTCGATTCCCTGATGACGCGGATGACATCATCGAGAATGGACAATGCCCGCATCAGGCCTTCTATGATGTGAATTCTCTTTTCCGCTTCTCCAAGTTCATAGTTGGAACGGTTCAGAATGACTTCCTTCTGGTGCGCAATGTAGCTGTTTAGAATCTCTTTTAGGCCAAGCTGTTTCGGGGCACGGTCGCTGATGGCTACCATATTGAAATTATAGGAGACTTGCAGATCGGTCTTTTTGTAGAAATAATTTATGATCCCCTCGACGTTGGCTTCTTTCCTGACTTCAATGACAATCCGCAACCCTTCCCGGTCGGTCTCATCCCGCACTTCAAGGATACCATCCAATTTGCGGTCCGCCCGCACTTCATCCATCTTTTTGACAAGGTTTGCTTTATTCACTTCATATGGAAGCTCATCGATGATGATCTGCATGCGTCCGCTTCTTAACGTCTCAGTCCTGACTTTACTTCGGACGACGATTCTTCCCCGGCCTGTTTCATATGCCTTCTTCAATTCATTTCTGCCTTGGACGATGCCGCCTGTCGGAAAATCTGGCCCCTTGACGATATCGATCAGTTCATCTATCGAGACAGTCGGCTTATCGATGACCTTCAATGTGGCATCTATGACTTCCTCCAAATTATGTGGGGGGATGTCAGTCGCATAGCCCGTCGATATGCCGGTCGAGCCATTGACAAGAAGGTTTGGGAACTTCGAAGGCAGGACTGTAGGTTCCACTTCTGTGTCATCGAAGTTATTGATGAACTGCACTGTGTTTTTATTGATGTCCCGGAGCATTTCATTGGATATTTCAGAAAGCCTCGCTTCCGTATAACGCATCGCCGCAGGCGGGTCTCCATCAACACTTCCTTTGTTGCCGTGGATGTCGATTAGTTCTTCGCGCATCTTCCATTCCTGGGACAGCCGGATCATGGCTTCATAGACACTTGAATCACCGTGCGGATGGTAATTACCAATGACATTACCGACGGTTTTGGCACTTTTCCTGAATCCTTTCTCGGACGTATTCCCTTCCTTATACATGGCATAGAGTATACGCCGCTGAACCGGCTTCAGACCATCCCGCACATCCGGGATTGCACGGTCCTGTATGACGTATTTACTGTAGCGTCCAAAACGGTCTCCGATGATATCTTCAAGCTGGAGCTGTTGAACATGATCAGTCATTCAAATCACCACTTTCACCCAGTTTAGTGCCGTCTTTTTCGAGGATGCTGTCTGCATCTTCCAGCGTGAAGCTGACATTCGATTCAATCCATTTACGCCGCAATTCAACGTTATCACCCATAAGTGTCGTGACACGCTTGAGGGAGAGTGCTTCGTCCTCGACGCCGACTTGTATCAATGTTCTTGTCTCAGGATTCATAGTCGTCTCCCAGAGCTGTTCAGGCATCATTTCACCAAGCCCCTTGTAGCGCTGGAGCTCAATGCCTTTGCCCATGTCTTTTTGGGCCTCCAACAACTCATCCTCGGTCCACACGTAGCGGACGTCTTCTTTTTTCTTCGTCTTTTTCTTCAATTGGAAAAGCGGAGGCATCGCGATATAGATTTTGCCAGCATCAAACAGCGGTCGCATATAGTTGAAGAAGAATGTCAACAGCAACACTTGTATGTGTGCCCCGTCTGTATCCGCATCCGTCATGATGACGATTTTATCGTAGTTTGTATCCTCCACTTTGAACTCGGTGCCGACACCGGCTCCGATGGTATGGATGATTGTATTTATTTCTTCATTCTTGAATATATCCTCAAACTTGGCCCGTTCCGTATTGATGACCTTGCCGCGGAGCGGGAGGATTGCCTGGAACCTTCGATCCCTGCCCTGTTTAGCGGACCCACCGGCAGAATCCCCCTCCACCAGATACAACTCATTCTTTTTGGCGTTTCGGCTCTGTGCCGGTGTCAGTTTACCTGAGAGCAAGGTGTCTCGCTTACGTTTCTTGCCGTTACGTGCTTCTTCGCGCGCCTTTCTCGCAGTTTCGCGTACATTGCGGGCTTTCACGGCTTTTTTGACAAGCTGTGTGCTGAGCGTCCCGTTTTCCTCAAAATAATAAGGCAAGTGTTCGCTTATCAGTGACTCCATCACATTTCTCGCTTCACTTGTCCCAAGCTTACTTTTTGTCTGGCCCTCGAATTGAAGCAGATGCTCAGGGATTTTGATGGAGATGACGGCAGTGAGTCCTTCTCTGATATCATTCCCTTCGAGATTTTTATCTTTATCCTTCAACTCATTGATTTTCCGGGCATATTCATTGAATGCCCGCGTAAAACCCGTTTTAAAGCCGATCTCATGTGTACCTCCGTCCTTCGTGCGGACATTGTTGACGAATGAGATGAGCGTTTCTACGTACTGGTCATTATACTGGAAGCTCACCTCAGCCAAAATGCCATCGTATTCTCCTGAAAACACGACAACATCACCTATGGAATCCTTGCCTTCATTGAGGAATTCAATGAACGCCTTCAAGCCTTCCTCATATTTGAAGACTTCTTCGATCGGTTCATCGGGCCGGTTGTCTGCGATTGTAATTTCCAGCCCTTTTTCAAGGAAGGCCGACTCACGCATCCGCTCCATGATCGTTTCAAAGTGGAATGTGGTCCCGCTCTGGAATATTTGGCGGTCGGGTTTGAAGGTGACTTCAGTTCCAGTTTCCTTGGTGTTGCCTGTCACCTCCAGCGCACGATCCACTTTTCCGCCCTCTTTGAATGACATTTCATGTATTTTGCCATCGCGGAATATCCTGATCTTCACCCATTCACTCAGCGCATTGACTACAGAAGCTCCGACGCCGTGGAGGCCGCCTGAAGTTTTGTAGCCGCCGGACCCGAATTTCCCGCCGGCATGGAGCACCGTGAAGATGACTTCCGGTGTGGGCTTGCCAGAAGCATGCATGCCTGTTGGCATACCCCTTCCATTATCACGTACTGTAATGCTCTCATCAGGATTTATTTTAATGTTTATTGCGTCGCCATAGCCATTGATGATTTCATCCACTGCATTATCTACCACTTCATAGACCAGGTGATGCAGCCCCCTGTAGTCGGTTGAGCCGACATACATGCCAGGGCGTTTTCTTACAGCATCCAGTCCCTCAAGTATTTGAATCGACTCATCTGTATAAGTATTCCGTTTCGTCAAATCAGATTTCCTCCCACAAACATACGTTCGTTATTTTTATCTCATGTTCTATTTTTATACAAAACTTAAATGATTGCAACCCTAATCGGTGTACGACAATCATTGTAACACTATATAGGTTTACATAATAATATTATAGTAAACTATATTTTATTATACCCATTTAAATTTTTATGGTAAACTGTTAGTACCTGATAACAAAAGGGGATTTTAGATGGAAATCAATATGATACTCCTGATCTTCAGCTATCTCATAGGAGCAATTCCTTTTAGTCTTTTAATCGGCAAATGGTTTTATAAAATAAACCTAAGGGAGCATGGCAGTGGAAATATTGGAACTACAAACACTTTCAGGATCTTGGGGAAGAAGGCAGGCATCGTCGTCCTTTTATTGGATATGTTCAAAGGCGCACTTCCTGTTTTGATTGCCATAATGATCGATACGGATATGCATGTCTTCATCCCTGGGCTTGCCGCAGCACTTGGCCATGTCTATTCCATCTTCCTGAAATTCAAAGGGGGTAAAGCTGTCGCGACAAGCGCAGGCGCAGTCTTGGCCTATAACCCCGTTTTATTCATCATCCTGCTCACTGTTTTTCTCACCACTCTAAAATTGAGTAAGTATGTATCTCTTTCAAGCATCATCAGTGCCATCGTCTTCTTTATCTTGTCTATCGTCTTTCGGGATTATCTTCTTATTGCCTTTTCATTCATCATCATGGTGGTCATTGTCGTTAGACATTCGTCAAACATCAAGCGTATAATGGATGGTACAGAATCGAAGATTACATTCATGTAGCAGGAGGTGGCATCATGTTGGAAGTTACGGACCGTGCAGTTGATTGGATGAAAGATGAAATGGACCCTGATGAGGGTCAAGGTGTAAACGTTTATGTAAGGTACGGAGGCGACACGCAGTTGAAACAAGGCTTCTCGCCCGCGCTCACTGTCGATCAGATTCCTCCAGACAGTAAAATATTCGAATACGAAGGGCTTAAAGTCTTCATCAAGGAAGCCGATTTCTGGTATTTTGAAGACGCTGAACTCCAGATTGATTCCGAGGATGAAGAAGTCATATTCAACCTTAAATAAAAAGCATCCCATCTCTTCGAGATGGGATGCTTTTATATCTATAATCCTAGGCTTTCAGTTTATTCCTAAGTACGAGTTGTAGGATGCCGCCGTTGCGGTAATAGTCAACTTCAACATCTGAATCGAAGCGTGCTTTCACTTTGAACGCCACTTTCTCACCGGATTCTTTAGTTGCGGTGACATCAAGGACATCTCCAGGCATGACATTGTCATCTACTTGGATATCAAATGTCTCACTGCCGTCCAGTCCAAGGGCTTCTGCATCTTCACCATCAACAAATTGGAGTGGCAATACACCCATCATGACGAGGTTTGAACGGTGGATACGTTCATAGCTTGCTGCTATGACCGCTTCAACGCCGAGCAGATTCGTTCCTTTGGCAGCCCAGTCGCGGCTTGAGCCCATGCCGTAGTCGTCTCCGGCAATGACTACAAGACCAGTGTTATCTTCTTTGTATTTCATGGCTGCATCATAGATGCTCATCACTTCACCTGTTGGCCAATATGTTGTGAAGCCGCCTTCTTTACCTTGTCCGATCTGGTTGCGGATACGGATATTGGCGAATGTACCGCGCACCATCACTTCGTGGTTACCGCGTCGTGAACCGTAGGAGTTGAAGTCACGTGGTGAAACGCCTTGTTCAATCAACCATTTTCCGGCTGGCGTATCTTTACCGATTGCCCCTGCTGGTGAAATATGGTCTGTTGTGACTGAGTCTCCAAATTTACCAAGCACACGCAGTCCATTCAGTGACTTTATGCTGTCTGGCTCTGTCGAGAGATTCTGGAAGAATGAAGGGTTTTGGATGTAGGTGGAATCCGGATTGAAATCATAGAGCGGCTCGTCTGTTGTTTCAATGTTGTTCCAGATTTCGTTAGCATCAAATACTCTTTCATATTCTTTCCTGAAGAGATCAGGACTAACGTTGCTCATGACCGCATCCTTTACTTCCTGAGTGGATGGCCAGATGTCTTTCATGAAGACGTCGTTGCCTTCTTTATCTTTACCAAGCGGCTCATTGCGGAGGTCGATATCTACTGTACCCGCAAGGGCATAGGCTACGACCAACGGTGGTGAAGCAAGGTAGTTCGCTTTGACGAGCGGGTGTATACGCCCTTCGAAGTTACGGTTACCGGATAATACAGAACTTACAAGCAGATCGTTTTCTGTAATCGCTTCTGTGATTTCCGGAAGCAATGGTCCAGAGTTACCGATACATGTTGTACAGCCGTAACCGACAAGGTTGAACCCAAGTTGGTCGAGGTATTCCTGGAGGCCTGAGTCATCGAGATAGCCTGTAACGACTTTTGAACCAGGAGCCAATGATGTTTTTACGTATGAAGGGACTTCGAGTCCTTTTTCAACTGCTTTTTTGGCAACAAGACCAGCACCAAGCATTACGTATGGGTTGGAAGTGTTGGTACATGAAGTGATTGCGGCAATGACCAGATCACCTGTTTTAATGTCTACATTCCTGCCATCTTTGAAATTGATGGTCGCCTTCTTGTCGAATTCTCCTTCTTCCATACCATGACCGTGGTTGCCGCTTTCAGCGGTTACGGATTTCCTGTATGAACCTTTCATATCAGACAAGTTGATAAGGTCTTGAGGACGCTTTGGTCCGGCAAGCGCTGGTTCTACAGTAGAAAGGTCAAGTTCCACTTCTTCGGAATATACTGGATCATTCTCCGGATTGAAGAACATGTCATTTTCCTTGAGATACGCCCTTACAATCTCAATATGCTCTTCGCTGCGGCCTGTCAGCCTCATGTAGTCGAGTGTTTCTTCATCTACTGGGAAGAAACCACAAGTCGCACCATATTCAGGCGCCATGTTCGCAATTGTCGCACGGTCTGCAAGCGGCAGTGCAGGTACACCTTGACCGAAGAACTCAACGAACTTGCCGACTACGCCCTGCTCACGGAGCAGCTCAGTCACACGTAGCGCCAGATCCGTCGCAGTCGCCCCTTCTGGAAGCGCGTTCGTCAAACGGACTCCGACCACTTCAGGTACCGGGAAGTAGGATGGTTGTCCGAGCATTCCAGCTTCTGCCTCTATTCCGCCGACACCCCAACCGAGTACACCAAGACCGTTGATCATAGTGGTGTGGGAATCCGTACCGACTAGAGTATCCGGATATGTGATCATCTCTTCGCCATCTTCTTTTACATGGACGACATTCGCCAAGTATTCAAGGTTGACCTGGTGCACGATACCTGTGGCTGGTGGTACAGCTTTGTAGTTATCGAATGCTTTAGTTGCCCAGTGAAGGAACTCATAACGCTCCTGGTTCCTTTCGAACTCAAGCTCCATATTGAGTTCAAGTGCGTTTTCAGTGCCGTATGCATCAACTTGCACAGAGTGGTCGATGACGAGGTCGACAGGCACTTCTGGGTTGATCTTCTGGCCGTCGCCGCCGACATCATCCATTGCTTTTCTGAGAGATGCAAGGTCCACTACCGCAGGCACACCTGTAAAGTCCTGAAGGATGACGCGGGATGGTTTGAATGGCACTTCTTTGCCTTTGTTGCTGCCCTGATCCCATGTCGCCAATGATTTGATGTGGTCGTCTTTAATGACGCTGCCATCATATTGGCGCAGTACAGACTCAAGCAATACCCTTATTGAGTATGGCAATTTGTGAGTTTCTGACATGCCTTGTTCAGTCAAAGTCTTCAAGCTGTAGTAATTATAATCTTTGCCATCGACAGTGAATGACTTTTTTGCTGATTCACTAATGTTCTGACTCATGTTAATAGCCCCCTATTAATATTCCAGTCGTAAGACCGTTCATATCAATTGTATATCTTTACATAATGGTTGTAAACGCCAGCGCCATGTATTCATCAATAATCGTGATACAAAAAAATGACCTAGAGCAATAAGTAACACTTATCTCTCTAGGCCATAATCATAACAATATATTAATTTCTATTGTTGTTTTCTTGTTCTCTTTCGTACTCGCGCATCATTTTCTCATATTTGGTACCTTCATAATCTTCTTTGAAGTATAAGCTGAGCGCTTTTTGTTCTTTCGCCACATCTTTGTAGGTGGCTACCATCATCAATATCAGTATGATGGAGAACGGGAAGGCTGAAATGATCGCCGAGGCTTGAAGCGCACCGAGTCCGCCGCCCATCAGTAGGACGATGGCAATCAATACTTGTGCAAGCCCCCAAATTATTTTGACACGGTTCGGCGGAGTCAATGAACCATTGGTCGTCTGCATTCCCAGAACGAATGTAGCAGAGTCGGCTGAAGTGATGAAGAAAGTACCAATCAGCAGCACTGCTACAAGAGAAACGACCATGCCGAGTGGCATGTTATTGAACATTTCAAACAGCACCGATTCGGTTGCCAGTTCCGAGAAGCCTCCATTCATCCTGTCTGATTCAATTGCCGTTACCCCGAAGACACTGAACCAGAAGAAGCTGAGGACAGCTGGTCCTACCATTACTGCCAATACGAATTCCCTGATTGTACGGCCTCTTGATACACGTGCAATGAATATTCCGACGAACGGGCTCCAGCTCATCCACCAGCCCCAGTAGTAGAGGGTCCAGTTGCCGAGCCAATCATTTTTTGCCTGATCCAACGGCGCAACGTCATAACTCATATTGATGAAATTACCGATCATGCCACCGAATGTATCAGTCCACATATTCAGTATAAGGACTGTCGGTCCTAAAACGAGTGTGAAGATCAGCAGAATGCCTCCAAGTATCATGTTGGCATTACTCAGGTACTGGATGCCTTTAGATAATCCGGACCATGCACTCCACATGAATAGTACAGTGATGATTGCAATGATGAGTATCTGTACATAGATATTATTCGGTATGCCGAATAAATAGGATAAGCCACCATTGATCTGCATTACTCCTAAACCAAGTGAAGTTGCGACACCTGCAATTGTTGCAAAAACTGCAAGCACATCAATGGCTGTACCGAGCGGCCCTTCGACACGTTTGCCGAGGATCGGTTTCAAGGTCCTTGAAATAAGTCCCGGCTCACCGCGTCTGAACTGGGTGAATGCCAAAGCAAGCCCCACTACTGCATAGATTGCCCAGGCATGGAAACCCCAGTGGAAGAAGGTTCGGCGTAACGATTCCTTCAATGCCATGTCTGTACCGGGTTCTGCTGTTGGAGGCGTGAAATAGTGGCTGATCGGTTCAGCCGCCCCCCAGAATACAAGACCGATACCCATACCGGCACTAAACAGCATTGCAAACCACGACATCGTTCTGAATTCCGGTTTTTCTGTTGGTTTACCCAATCGGATTTGGCCCATCGGTGTAAATACAAAAATAAGGCAAAATACGATAAATATTGTCGTTAGTGATACATAGTACCAGCTGAAGTTACTTGTGATAAAACCTTGGATTGTACCCGTCACCGACTCAAAGCTATCGGAAAAGAATACTCCATACAATACGAGTACGGAAACGATAGCCAATGCAATCCAAAACACAGGGGTCAGATGGACTTTTTCCTTTTCTCTCATGTAATTCCTCCTCTGGATATTTCATCCGTGCTGATTACCTTCAGTAATACAGCCCACAAAACAATTACTCATATTACCATACACTATTGATTATAGCAAACTGCCCAATGCCCTGAATCATGCGCACCCTATAAAAAAACTCCTGAAAACATATTGCACTTTCTTGTCTGTATTGTAGTATTATCTATGGCCTTAAATAAATTGAATGGGAGAGAATCCACATGTGGCAAGAGTTTAAAGATTTCCTGCTCAGGGGCAATGTCCTCGATCTGGCTGTTGCAGTGGTGCTGGGGGCAGCGTTCGGTAAAATCGTCACAGCACTCGTCGAGAACATCATCATGCCCTCCATCGCGCTAATTTTCGGCAACACGGATTTTACCTCTGCCTGGGCATATAAAGGCATCACCTATGGTGTTTTCATCCAAGCCATCATCGACTTCATCATCATCGGCACAGCAATCTTCATCTTCGTTAAAGTGGTCAATAAACTAACCCGTAACCGCTTTGTGGAAGAAGCAGCTGAAGATGAACAGATTGTGCTTTTAAGGGAGATACGGGATGCCTTGAAGAGTGATTCAACGAAATTATAATTGTTGAAGGGGCTGATCATTTATGATCAGCCTTTTTTAGGATATTCCGATCATCGTAGCGACCACAAGTGCCAATGCGGCTATAAAGAGCCATAATGCAGTAATCTTCCAAACGAATTTCACCCATTTCAGATAAGGGATGCCGGATACTGCAAGCACACCCATCAATGAGGCAGAAGTTGGAATGATGGTGTTGGTTATTGCATCACCATATTGATATGCAAGAACCGCCACTTGCCTCGGAATCTCCTGCAGATCAGCAATAGGCGTCATGATCGGCATCGTAGTCATCGCTTGTCCGGAACCGGACGGTATGAAGAAGTTGATGATGACTTGAATGACCAGCATACCAAGGGCTGTGATGGATGGTGGAAGGAAATCCAGTACACTGCTCATGCCGTGGATGATCGTATCAATGATGACACCCGATTCCAGGACCACCACAATGGCGCGGGCAAACCCGACGATGATGGCGCCGTAGACAACCAACTTCATGCCATCTATGAATGCATCAAAAATATCATTTATCCTCATGCCACTCACGAGACCCGCCACAAGTCCTATGACAAAGAAGTTGGCAGAGAGTTCGGTCAGGAACCATCCATGCTGAAAAATCCCGTACACGTTGATGATGATACCGGCAGTAAAAGTCAGCAGTATGAAAATATGCCTCTTCTTCAGTTCTTCGAAATTCATCACATCTTCTGTGAAGTTGACCTGTCCCCTTTTGGATTCCTCATAGACTAGACTCTTTTCAGGATCCTTCTTCACTTTTTTTGCATAGTGCATGACATACAGGATGCCGGCACCAAGCACCAACAGATAGATGACTGTTCTGAACTGCCACCCGGAAAAGATGGTAAGCTCAGCAATCTCCTGGGCGATCCCTACAGTGAATGGATTCAGCATACCACCGATGAAGCCTGAAGCGGCACCTAGAGTCACTATCGCAGTCCCCACCATCGCATCATAACCTAGAGCTGTGGCAAGAACGATGCCTATCGGCACGAAGATGATTGCTTCTTCAGACATGCCAGTCGAAAAGCCCAGAACGGAAAAGACAAACATGATGACCGGAATCATCAATCGTTCATTCCCTTTAACTGCCACCATGACTTTCTGGATCGCAGCTTCTATGGCGCCGGTAGCACGGACAATACCAAAAGCACCCCCGACGAGAAATATATAGAAAATGATGCTCGCCCCATCGATGAGCCCTGTTGGAATCGCCTTGAAGAGTTCAAAGAAAGTGACAGGACTCTGTTCAACTCCTGCATAACTCCCCGGTACAACCTCAGTCCGCTCGCCAACTTCCACACGTTCGAATTCACCCGCCGGCACAACATAGCTGAGGACGGCTGCAATAATCACCACCGCAAATAAAATTGCATAAGTATGTGGGAACCTAAATCCTGGTGTCGGCGCTGATGGCTCGTTTCTGTCGTTGCTCATATAAATCTCCTCTCTCGATTTTATACATCTATTATACAGTTAATCGCAGCTTTTAAAAGATTAATTTGTAGGAATAATCCAAATAATTAATAAAATGGTTGTCATGGATTTTCCTTGCCGTATAATCATAGATGAATAAAATAGATGGGAGATAGTCATGAAATATATCAAAGTGCCCCATGCATTTGTACTTATATACTCCATTGTCATCCTAGCGATGGTCTTGAGCTATATTATCCCGGCCGGGGAATATGAACGTCATGAAAATGAAAACGGGACCCTTGTAGTCGATGGCGATTCTTTCCGTTTTACTGAACAGACACCGGTTGAATGGACTGAAATTTTCCGCGTGATTCCAGTTGGTATGATGGATGCGGGAAGCATCATTTTCCTGATTTTTCTAATAGGCGGTGCTTTCGGCATGATAAATGGGACTGGTGCGATAGAATCCGGTATCAGCAAAGTTGTCTCCTTGCTTGAAGATCGTGAAATAATACTCATCCCCCTCACCATGCTGATATTTTCTTTAGGGGGCGCCACTTTTGGTATGGCTGAATCGACACTAATCTTCATTCCGATGGGAATCCTACTTGCCCGCTCGCTCGGCATGGATGCGATGACGGGCATGGCGATAGTGGCTCTCGGAGCTGCCTCAGGATTTGCCGGGGGCTTTATGAACATCTTTACAGTCGGTGTGGCACAGGAGATTGCAGAACTCCCCTTATTCTCTGGTATGCTCTATAGGATTATCATACAGCTCATCTTTGTCGCGATTGCCTCATTCTTCGTCTACAGATACGGTAAACGTGTCCAGCACGATAAGACCAAAAGCTATGTCTATGCTCTAGAGCAATCAAATCGTCAGGAAGCATATTCGTTCAAAACATTTACAATGAGGCATGCTCTGGTGCTGGTCATCATCCTGGCTGGATTCGGTCTGATCATCTACGGAGTGGTAAAAGGATGGTCCACCGGAACCGACCTCGCAGCAATATTCCTTGCAATGGGGATACTATCCGGGCTCGTCGGGGGCAATACCCCCAACATGATTGCAGAGGATTTCATTAAAGGGGCAAAAGAAGTGACCTTCGGCGCACTGATAGTCGGCCTTGCCCGGTGCATCCTGCTGATACTTGATGACGGGACCATCATCGATACAGTCATATATGCTGTAAGCTCTATATTGGACGGGCTGCCGGCTGCAATTGCTGCAGTTGGAATGTTTCTCACGCAATTCATACTCAATTTCTTTATACCTTCTGGCTCTGGACAGGCCGCTACGACCATTCCGCTGATGGCACCGATTGGGGATATCGTAGGCATCTCCAGACAGTCGGTTGTCCTCGCTTTCCAGATGGGCGACGGACTTTCCAACTATTTGTTTCCAACGTCCGCGATTTTGATGGCCGGTTTAAGCATCGCGAACATCCCCTATGAGAAATGGCTGAGGTTCGTTTGGCCCATCATGGTCAGTTGGGTGGCGGCGAGTGCCCTGTTCATGGTCATCAGTCTATGGATTAATTACGGGCCTTTCTAAACAAAAACGGCGATAATCATTGATTATCGCCGTTTTTGTTTAATTTCTGCTTAACTTCGCTGATAAAGTACAAACTGCCGGTAACAAGCAGTACATCCCCATCAAATGTGTCCAGGAATGCTTCATAGTCATCAACCATGGCCCTTACCGGATGCCGGACTTTTTCGAATACCGTCTCTTTATCCAAGGCTTTTGGAAAATCGAATTCAGTGACGTTGAAGGAATCGGCAATCGATTCAAGTTTACCGATCATCGTATCGATCGGCTTACCTTCTATTGCAGAAAACAGGACAGTAATATCCCTGTTTGGATATTCCTTCGTCATAGTATTCACCAATGCATCGACGGCCTCATTGTTATGGGCACCATCCAAAATGATCAAAGGTTCGGTCGATACCACTTCTATCCTGCCTGGCCAAACTGTCTCTTCAATGCCTTGTATCATCAGATTGCAGTCGATATTGGCCTGCTTCCTTTCGTAGAGTTCAATGAGCGCTGCAATCGCAAGGGAGGCATTCTCCTTCTGGTGCCTGCCTGGCATGCTTAACTTTAGGTCCTGGAAGTCATATTGCCCGTACTGGAATTGGAATTCACCGTTTTCAGGAATAAGGATGATATCCTGGTTCAATTCGATTCCCTTTGAACCGTTCTCTTCAAGGATTTTATGGATATAATCCCTGGAAACATCATCTTTGACACTGAAGACTAAAGGGACCCCTGGCTTTATCACACCACTTTTATCTTTTGTGATATCAAGCAATGTGTCTCCCAGGATGGCGGTGTGATCAAGACCTATGCTTGTCAACACTGTCAGAATCGGATTGAATACGTTCGTCGAATCTTTTTTCGCGCCGAGTCCCGCTTCAACAAGTACATAATCGACTGGCTGAATGGTACCGAAATGGACGAACATCATCGTTGTGATGATTTCAAACTCAGTCGCAGTGCCAAGATCGGTTTCTCTTTCCAATTCCTCGCTTATAGGCTTCACTATTTCGATCAGTTCAACAAGCTGTTCATCGGTAATCGGATGGCCGTCGACTGATATGCGTTCATTGAATGTTTCGATGTAGGGGGAAGTGAAGGTCCCCACGGCGTACCCATTGCGGTTTAAAGCGTTCCGCATATAGGCCACAGTGGATCCTTTGCCGTTCGTTCCCACTATATGGATTCCATTGATGTTCCGTTCAGGATTATCAAGCTGTCCAAGCATCCATTCCATGCGTTTTACACCTGGTTTGATGCCGAACTTCATCCTATCATGGATCCAATTCAACCCTTCTTGGTATTCCATCACTTATCCCTTTCTTTTCAGGTTATTCAACCTTTCTTCTACCTCATCATACTGTGCCTGATAGTTCTGCTGTTTTTCCTTTTCTTTCTCGACGACTGCAGCGGGTGCATTTTGGACGAATTTCTCATTGCCAAGCTTACCTTCAACACGTTTCAGTTCGCCTTCCAGACGCTTCAACTCATTTGTAAGCCTCTCAATCTCCTCTTCCATATCAATCAATCCAGACAATGGGAGAATTACAGTGGCTCCATTGACCACATCTGTTTTGACATCATCATCTGCAGTAATATGGGATGAAATCTCCAATGTTTCCGGATTACAGAAACGCTCGATGTAATGGCGGTTAGATTCTATAATTTCAAGCCTCGATTCATCTTTCACTTCAATCAGGATGTCGATCGGCTTCGACAACGGAGTGTTTACATCATTCCGTGTATGACGGACGGATTTTATGATGTCAACCAATAGCGCCATAGCATTCTTCGATGTCGGGTTGCTCAGTGCAGGGATCGCCTCGGGCCAGTCGCTTACAACAATCGAACGATCATTGTCGATGGCTTGGTAGATTTCTTCTGTAACGAATGGCATGAATGGATGCAGCATTTTCAATACGCTGTCTAAAGTGTGCAGCAAGACGGAACGGGTCATCGCCTTTTCACTGTCTGACCCTTCAGACATTGGTACTTTCGCCATCTCAATATACCAGTCGCAGAATTCATCCCAGATGAAATTATAGAGGATACGTCCCACTTCCCCGAATTCGTATTGTTCAGAGAGACGCGTGACATCAGAAATCGTTTCATTCAAACGCGTAAGGATCCATTCATCTGCGAGTGATTTATCCCCTTCAAGATCTATATCCTGCATCTTGAAGTCCTCGCCAATGTTCATAAGTGCAAATCGTGACGCATTCCATATTTTATTGATGAAATTCCAGACGGACTCGACTTTTTCATCGGAATATCTGAGATCCTGCCCCGGCGTCGATCCGGTGGAGAGGAAATAACGCAATGCATCGGCACCGTAATTTTCGATGACATCCATTGGGTCAACACCATTTCCAAGCGATTTGGACATCTTGCGGTTCTGTTCATCCCTTACAAGACCATGGAGGAGCACATCATCAAATGGCTTTTCCCCAGTGTGTTCCAGTGAAGAGAAAATCATGCGTGCTACCCAGAAGAATATAATGTCGTAACCTGTTACCAGTACGTTGGTCGGGAAGAATTTCTTCAGATCATCAGTTTCTTCCGGCCATCCCATCGTCGAAAACGGCCATAGGGCACTGGAGAACCATGTATCCAGGACGTCTTCGTCCTGTGTCCACTCCTCAATGTTTTCAGGAGGCGTCAAGCCGACGTAAATTTCTCCGGTATCATTATGATACCAGGCCGGAATCTGATGCCCCCACCACAGCTGCCTCGATATCACCCAGTCCCGGATGTCGCCCATCCATCGTCTGAACGTCGCATCGAACCGCTCCGGTACAAATTGTATGGCCTCATCGGTATCCTGGTTATCCAGGCTATTTTTTGCCAATGTGTCCATCTTTACGAACCATTGCGTCGACAAATACGGCTCTACAACTGCACCGCTTCTTTCGGAATGCCCCACAGAGTGCATATGCGGTTCCACTTTAATCAGATAACCTTCGGATTTGAGGTCTGACACCAGAGCTCTACGACATTCAAAACGATCCATGCCTTCGTATTTTCCGGCAAGTTCATTCATCGAGCCATCCTCATTCATTACATTGATGCGCTCAAGGTTATGTTTCTCCCCAAGAGTGAAATCATTTGGATCATGTGCAGGCGTCACTTTCATTACACCCGTACCAAACTCCATATCCACATAGGGGTCGCTTATAATCGGCAATTCACGACCGACAATCGGCAAAGTTACGGATTGGCCAATGTATTCTTTGTAACGCTCATCTTCTGGATGGACCACAATCGCCGTATCACCAAGCATCGTTTCTGGACGTGTTGTAGCAATTTCCAGATGATTCCCGTCAGGCAGCGGGTAACGGACATGGTAGAAATTGCCTTCCACTTCCTTATGGATGACTTCGATATCACTGAGTGCTGTTTTAGTGGCCGGATCCCAGTTGATGATGTATTCTCCGCGATAGATGAGATTTTTATTGTACATATCCACAAACACTTTACGGACAGCTTTTGAAAGCCCCTCATCCATCGTAAAACGTTCTTTATCGTAATCAAGCCCGAGACCAAGCTTCTTCCACTGGCTCCGGATGAAATCTGCATATTCTTCCTTCCATCCCCAAGCATGCTCAAGGAATTTTTCCCTGCCAATCTCATGTCTTGAAATGCCCTGTTCACGTAGACGTGCATCGACCTTTGCCTGGGTTGCTATTCCGGCATGATCCATCCCAGGCAGATAAAGCACTTCATAACCTTGCATACGCTTCATACGTGTGATTATATCTTGCAGTGTAGTGTCCCAAGCATGCCCGAGATGCAGTTTGCCAGTAACATTCGGTGGCGGGATGACGATCGAAAATGGTGGTTTATCCGAATTTGCATCAGATTTAAAATATCCTGATTCCACCCATTTTTCATATTTTCCTTCTTCCACTTTTTGTGGATTATATTTCTTCGACATTTCCATATTATTCTCTCCTTAAGACATAATAAAAAGCTTCCATCCTGAATAGGACGGAAGCTCCGCGGTACCACCTAAATTCAACCTCTACGGCTGCACTTGAAATGATTAACGCTCATTACACGTCAGCACCTACTCGATTCAGAACTGATTGCAAGCAGACTACTTTCACAGCAAGTTTTGACATGTTTCCAGCACCACATGTTCTCTGGATTTCCCGCTTACCGCTACTCTTCTGCACTCTTTATATTTCATTAGTTTTATAGTATTCCAACGGTTCAGGACTGTCAAGTCCTTTAGCTGTCCTGGCTGTACCTGCTGCGTTTCAGCATCAAATTGATGAGGGGTGCAATGATGAGCAGAATGAAGAAGATGCGGAAGATATGATAGCTTGAAATCATTGCGATGTTAGCATTCATCTCAACAGCTACGATGATGATCTGGCCGATTCCACCCGGCGCAGCACTCAGGAAAAGATTTGTAAACTGATGCTCCGTAGTGATTATAAATAAAAACACCAGTATCATCGTTCCGAAGATGAGAAGAACATTTTGAATGATCATAGAAACGATCATCCGTGTGTTCAATTGATTGACCAACGTTGAAATTTGCATGCCAATCCTAAGGCCGAACAGAAGTTGAGCGGCATATAGGAATTCTATATCGACTGAAAAACTGTGGCCTGTCGTCAAATTCCACACCAATATTGCAATCATCGGCCCAATCATGACGGGTACAGGGAATTTCAACTTTCCCAGGATGTAGATCAGCAAGGGCGCAAAAACGATGATCCAGATCATTTCAGGGATGAACATTTCTGAGAGAGGCGCCGCCACATCATTTATACCGTCAGAACTACCGTGCGGTGCCAAACTTGCAATGAAGGGGACGATAATGACCACAAGGACTATTCTGGACATTTGCGTCAAAGTAACGAGCAGAAGGTCCGCTTTCTTCTCCTCCTCAGCCATGACGATCATCTGCGATAAGGCACCTGGAATTGTAGCAAGCACTGCCGTTTCGTAAGAGCACCCGGTCAATTTCATGAAGAACCGCGAAAGCACCAGGCTCAAAGCGACGATTAAAACAGAAAGCAATATGATATTCATGTAGTCATCGGCCATATCAATCAGTGTATCTTCCGTAAAAGTCGAGCCAATCTCAGCTCCTATGATTATCAGTCCGGCACTGCCCAACCATTTCGGATAGGCAAACTCTGCATTTACGAGGCGATGAAACACTATTGCAGCAATCATGGCACCAAAAAGCCAAGGCAATATCATGCCACTGAAGTGAAGTATAGAAGACACTGCTGCTGCCATTACAAAGAGCAGCACGAGGTAGAGATATTTCATCTGTCCCCTCCTTTATATCGATCAGAGACCTTTACAATAGGCGCAGACATAAGAAAACCCTGCCTCCCGGCAGGGTGCATAATTCAACTGGTCGCTGTCAATGCGCCTGGTGATGCAATTGTAGTGGCTGCCACGCCTTGGAATGACTGCACTACGTTGTTCATGGCCGCTTCTGAAGTAAGCTCTTGCTCTGAAGTCGCTTCAAAATGCACTGCTGCTACACCAGTTGCTGGCGTTTCCTGGATGATTGCAGCACTTTCTTCCTCTTCTTCTCCTTCTGAACCGCCACCGCTGAACTGATTCACAATCAATGGAATGATCAATAGGACGATGAGGATCGGGATAATCCACATAAGAGGGTTCTTTTTGTCTACCTTCTCCCTCTGGATCATTTCCCTGTTCTGACCTTCAATATAGACCAGATCTTCTTCTCTTTCACCCTTCATATTTGCATCCGTGTCAGAGATGAATTCATCATTTTTAACCACTTGTGATTCCCCCCACATTATATAATTTACTCCATTATACACTTAATTGGTGCTTTGGTAAAAGCCTATTTGGTTGCCAATCGATCCAATGCTGTTGAGAAAGCATCGATCGTACGCTCAATATCTTCTGGCGTATGTTTAGTCGAGAGGAACATCCCTTCAAATTGGGAAGGTGGCAGATAGACCCCTTCTTTGAGAAGTTCCTGATAAAGTTCCCTAAACAGGTCGAGATCGCTGGTATTGGCGCTGTCGAAATCCACCACAGGCCCTTCTGTAAGGAAGAACCCAATCATGGACCCGGCGCGATTTACAGTTATAGGTAGATCATGTTTGCCGAAGACTTCCTTGAGTCCGGATTCGAGCATGTCGCCCAGTTTATTGAAATGCTCGTAACTCTCAGGCGTCAGTTGACGCAACGTTTCCAAACCTGCCGTCATAGCGAGCGGATTGCCTGAGAGCGTCCCTGCCTGATAGATGTTACCAACTGGTGCAATGTGTTCCATGATATCGCGGCGTCCACCATAGGCGCCCACCGGCAGCCCCCCGCCGATCACTTTGCCGAGGCATGTGAGGTCCGGCTTGATGCCGTAATGACCCTGAGCGCTGTTATATCCGACACGAAAACCTGTCATCACTTCATCGAAGATAAGCAGTGTCCCATTCTCTTCTGTAAGCTCACGCACGAATTTCAAAAAGCCATCTTTTGGAGGCACTACCCCCATATTACCGGCTACCGGCTCCATAATGACAGCCGCAATGTCGTCACCGAACTTGTCAAAAGCCATCTTCAAGCTTTCTTCATCATTGTACGGCACCGTAACTGTATTCGCTGCGGTTCCTTCCGGCACGCCTGGGGAATCAGGCAAACCTAATGTAGCTACACCACTCCCTGCTTTGATCAGGAGAGAATCACTATGGCCGTGATAGCAACCTTCAAATTTAAGTATTTTGTTTCTGCCGGTATATCCCCGTGCCAGCCGGAGAGCAGCCAAAGTCGCTTCTGTACCTGATGACACCATGCGAAGCATTTCTACTGACGGCACCCTTTCTATGACCAGCTCGGCCAATTCGTTTTCAAGGCGGGTAGGTGCACCGAAGCTTGTGCCTTTTTGGGCTGCTGCTGTAAGTGCGTCGACGACCTTCCTATCGCTGTGGCCCAGGATAAGTGGTCCGAAACTTAAAACATAATCGATGTATTCGTTGCCGTCCACATCATATGTCCTGGCCCCTTCTGCCCGATCGATGAATAAAGGATCCATACCAACCGATTTGAATGCTCTCACTGGACTATTGACCCCTCCAGGCATGAGTTCCTTTGCAGTCTGATAAAGTTCTTGTGACTTTTTATACATTCCTATTCCATCCCTTCATCAAGCATTCTGCAAATATCTTTTGCAAAATAAGTAATTATCATATCTGCCCCCGCGCGTTTCATGGAAATCATCTGTTCCATGATAACCGCTTCATCAAGAAGGCCCATATCAACTGCCGTGCGCGTCATTGCATATTCCCCACTCACATTATAGGCGACCACTGGCACATCGCTACGCTCACGTACATCCCTGATGATATCGAGGTAGGAAAGTGCAGGTTTGACAATCATCATATCGCAGCCTTCTTCGAGATCGCTTGACAGCTCACGATGGGCTTCAAGACGATTGGCAGGGTCCATCTGATATGTTCTTCGGTCACCGAATGATGGTGTGGAGTCTGCTGCGTCCCTGAACGGCCCATAAAATTTAGAAGCATATTTGATGCCATAGCTCATGATTGGAATATGGCTGAATCCATTGTCATCGAGCCCCTTACGGATTTCAGAAACAAATCCATCCATCATATTACTTGGAGCAATTATATCAGCACCTGCTCTAGCCTGAGACACTGCGGTCCTTACAAGAAGCGGTAATGTGCTGTCATTGTCGACGTCCTGAGTATTAGGGTCTATCAAACCACAATGGCCATGGTCGGTATACTCACAGAGGCAGGTATCAAGTATGACAAGAATTTCCGGGTGCAATCTTTTCGATATCCGGCATGCTTCCTGTACCACGCCATTATCGTCATAGGCACCATGGCCTTCAGCATCTTTCTCCTTCGGGATGCCAAAGAATATTACGGATTTTATCCCTGCTTTTTTGACAGCGTCAAGTTCTTCCTCAAGAAGGTTCAATGAAATCTGGAAAACACCTTTCATTGAAGGCACTTCTTCACGAACATCATCTTTTTCCACTACAAAAATAGGATAGATGAGATCCTCTTTCGTTATTTTCGTTTCGCGGACCATGTCACGCATGAATGCAGAACTTCTTAAACGCCGATGTCTATCAAAATTCATCCTTAGCTCTCCAATCGATTCTATTTTCTAGAAGGTTCATAATACTTTCCATTGTTGCTTTCTCAGGCTGCACTGGTTCTATACCAAATTCCATCAGTGCCGTTGCCGTAACGTGACCGATTGCAATGGCCAGTACGCCGTCCAGTTCAAAAGCAGAGAAATGCTTCTGAAACGCCCTGACACCTGACGGGCTTAAAAAAATGACAGCAAAAAGATCTTCTTTAAGGCGCGTCCTCATACCCTTGAGCGATTTGTCATTTTCCACTGGATGATAAAGGAAATGCCTGTCGACTTGGCAACCTGCTTTCAGGAGATGCTTATAGATCAACGGACGGGCATTTTTACTGACCGGGTACAGGAGACGTTCTCCTTTTTTTGCTTCAAATTCTGCCATGAACCCTTCTTGGGTATATTCAGTGGGCTCAAAATCAACATGATAGCCCCGCTCTTCCAGTGCTTCGCTTGTTTTTCTGCCGATTGTGGCAATTTTTTTCCAATCCACTCTGTCGATATAGGGCATGAAGAATTCGACTGCATTCGGGCTGGTTAAAAGGAGCCAGTCATATGTTTCCTCAAACACAGATTCATCCAGTGTGAAAGGTTCGACAGTAATAAGGGGCAGGTGGACAAGTTCCATCAGATCAGAATGGACTGTAGGTGTCCTGCTTTGGGTCGTGACAACGATGGGCTTATAGTGACTCATTGATCCGATCGATGATATCTTTGGCTCCCATGCGTTCCATCTCATCTGCGACGATATTTCCGAGCGTCTCCGGGTCTTCATGGGATTTTTTGACGATGTACTGTTCGCTGCCATCCTCAGGCATGATGAGGCCAGTCAAATAAAGTTCTCCATCCTCATATGAAGCATGGCCTCCGATAGGCACTTGGCAACTGCCATCCATTCTCCTCAAAAATGCCCGTTCTGCAGATGTGCAGATTGCATCTTCTTTTGAATGGACACTCTGTAGTATCTCAATCAATTCATGGTCGTCTGAGCGGCATTCGATACCCAATGCTCCTTGGGCAATCGCTGGAATGAACTCTTCTGGGTCGAAGTATTCAGCCACGATGTCATCTGACCACCCCATGCGCTTCAACCCGGCTGCAGCCAGGATGATGGCATCATATTTGCCATCCTTCATCTTTTGGATACGGGTATCGATGTTGCCTCGTACCCAATCTACCTTGATGTCATCACGCATCGACAGCAGTTGTGCACCTCTTCTGAGACTGCTCGTCCCTACCACACTGCCACTCGGCAGATCCTTAAACAGTATATTATTGTTCGACAGGAAAGCATCACGCATATCTTCGCGTTTAGGGACGCATGCAATAGTGAATCCTTCAGGCATCACACTTGGCACATCCTTCAGGCTATGTATCGCCATATCGATTTCCCTGTTTATCATGGCATCTTCGATTTCTTTGACGAACAAGCCCTTCCCTCCTACTTTTGAAAGTTGGACATCAACTATCCTGTCGCCTTTTGTCACAATTTCTTTTATGTCAATTTCCATATCCGGGTAGTGTTTTTTCAGCTGTTCAATAAACTGTTTGGATTGTGTCATGGCAAGTCCGCTTCGTCTGGAGCCAACGGTAAATTTTCTCATGCTCTCTCTCCTTTAATAGTTCCAGAAATGAAAACTGGAAAGTTGTGTTATAAACAAATAATTCATCATACAGATAATAAATATTACGATATTCGCTACTGCAAACTTATAGATGTTGCGCGTCAAACTCAAATAGGAAAGAAGGCCCCCATAAAGTATGAGCACAATCAATGTACCAAGGACTTTAAGGTCCATCAGAATATCTGTACCGAATATATATAATCCCCACTGGATACCGAGGAATATACCTATCAATATAAACAAAAATCCAAGTATTGCGGTCCGGATCATCATTTTTTTGGCTGTCTCCACACTGAAGAGTGAGAAGAAGAGACGATTGAAACGCTTCTTTTTAAGATTATCATATTGGATGATATATATGCCGGCATGAAGGACCGAAATAAAGAACATGACGTAAGACAGCAATGACAAGACGACATGGATCACGAGCAGATCATTCATGATGGCAGATACTTCAGTCACTTCATCATACGTCACGGGTGCGAATGTGTACATTGAGAGCAGCAAAAAAGCAGTGAAGACATAAATTGCAAATGCGATTTCCGAATCACTGCGTTTATATTGCACGACTCCGATGATGACGAGTAGCATTGAAAGGACATATATCCCTTCAAAAACCGTCTGTATCGGGAAACGTCCTAGGGACAGGCCGATTTGCACAAAGGAAAATATATGAAAGATTGCCCCTGCCCCGACAAGATAAAACGAAACCTTTCTGGCCTGCCGATTTCTGAAAAACAAATCGTAACTCAGCACAGAAAGGCTTAAAAAGTATAGCAGAAGTATAAACTCATGACTGCGGAACATCATATCCATATGGTTTCCACCTATCTAATCACTTGCGAGTGCCTGTTTTCTGGCCAGACGTTTCTCATGCTGTTTTTCTTTTTCCTGACGCGTTATCATTTCCACCTCTTCTTCGATGCCGAAGAGCTGTTTGATTTCTGCGAGTTTCTCAGTCGATTTCCTGTCACCCGAGATCTCTTTAGTATAGGTGATTGGTTCCCGCAACATCTGGTTGATGATACTCTTCATATGCTTTGAAATAACGGCACGTTCACGATCGCTCATCTCAGGTATTTTCCGCTCAACACTCTGCAATGTTTCTTCCTGTATGCCAAGTGCTTTAGTACGGAGCGCCTGTATTACTGGAACGACGCCAAGCATGTTGATCCATTCGTTGAATTGGTCCATACTCTCGGCTATCATGCCTTCAATCTTATTTGCTTCCTGTTGTCTGGTGGACAAGTTGGCATCCACCAGTCCTTGTAGATCATCAACATTATACATATATATATTGTCCATATTACCCACTGTTGGCTCGATGTCACGTGGCATGGCGATATCCATCATTATAAGCGGACTGCCTTTACGTTTGCCTGCTATAGAGGCGACCGTCTCTTCAGTGATTACATACTCCCGAGCAGCGGTACTTGAAATGACTATATCGGCATTCCTCAGTTCATCTTCAAGCATTTCGAGGGTTGTACTGCGGCCATTGAACCTTTCTGCAAGCTGTTGCGCCTTGTCAATAGAGCGGTTGACCACAGTCACATCCTTGATGCCATTGGAAGTCAGGTTCAACAGCGATTGCTCGGCCATCTCCCCTGCCCCGATGATAAGAACTTTACTGTCGCTGACACGTGAAAATATCTTTTTGGCGAGTTCTACTGCAGCATACGATGTTGAAATCGCATTTTTGGAGATATCTGTCTCATTATGTCCCCTTTTTGCCACTGTAATCGCTTCTTTAAACAGTTTATTGAATATGGTGCCAGTAGTATGCTCTTCCTGGGCAGTCATGAAGGCTTCCCTGATTTGACCAAGTATCTGCGTTTCACCCAACACCATGGAATCGAGTCCTGATGCTACCCGGTACAAGTGCTCTATCGCCTCATCACCGATTTTGACGTCGGTAATCTTCTTGATTGTATCAAGTTCCAGGTTGAACCAGTCTGCCAAAAACATCTGGGTATAATATTTACCTGTATGCACCTGATCACTGACTACATATACTTCCGTCCTGTTACATGTAGAAAGCAGCACTGCTTCCAGTACACTTTTTTGTTCCCGCAATGAGTGGAGCGCATGGATGACATCTTCATCTTCGAAGGCCACTGCCTCACGTTCTTCAACACTTGCTTTTCTATAATTTAGGCTCAATGCGATGACATGCATGTGAATTGCCTCCCTATGCTATTGTGGCTATGTCTGAGCCACTATCAATACTTATTATTTTAACAGAAAGTGTTTCCTTAATCCATCGCATGGGATTATTTATAGTAATTATAAATAAGAAACTTTTGTGAACTTCTAGATGTATTCCGAAATGGCATCCATCACTGTTGATACATTTTTTTTATCTATAGAAGAGAATGGAATCATGGCATCTTCCTCTTCCAGATCAATCGTTTCCCTCACTGATTTCAGATGCTTCTGCAGTTTGCTCTTTGGAATCTTATCCATTTTAGTGCATATCAGAATGACTGGGATTTCGAAGTGCTTCAAGTAGTCATACATCAATATGTCGTCCTCCGTCGGTTTGTGCCTGAGGTCGACAAGTTGGATGACTGCAGATAGCTCCTCACGCTCTGCAAGGTAACTCTCAATCATCTGTCCCCATTTCTCACGTGCTGTCTTGGATTGCTTCGCGTAGCCGTAGCCAGGCACATCGACAAATATGAATTGATCATCCATATTATAAAAATTCAATGTTTGGGTCTTGCCTGGTTTAGATGAAGTCCTCGCAAAATTCTTTCGTCCTGCAATTGCATTGATGAATGAAGATTTGCCGACATTCGACCGTCCGCTTAATGCGATTTCTTTCAGGCCTGTAGCTGGATATTGTGCTTTCTCAACAGCAGATATAAGGATGTCTATGTTATTCGGGTTGATTTTCACTAGAATGCTCCTTTCAGAAAAAAAAGCTGCCACATATCTGGACAGCTTTTTTTGTATTATGCACTTTTACGGTTCAATTCGATTTTCTCGCCGTTCTCATCGAAAAGTAGCGGTTCTGCTTCTTCTTCTATAGTCGCCCGTGTAATTTTCACTTTGCGGATTTTATCATTGGACGGTACATTGAACATAATGTCGACCATACGCTCTTCTATGATTGAACGGAGTCCGCGGGCTCCTGTTTTTCTTTCGATGGCAAGTTCACTGATTGCATTCAATGCGTCTTCTTCGAATTCAAGCTCAACATCATCAATCTGAAGCATTTTTTCATACTGTTTGACCAGCGCATTTTTAGGCTCAGTCAAGATTGATTTAAGTGCTTCCACATCAAGTTCTTCAAGGTGGCTGATGATCGGAACGCGACCGATGAATTCTGGAATCAGGCCGTAGCTCTGAAGATCATCAGGACGTACTTTGGACATCAACTCATCTTTGTCATTCGTTTTGTCTGAAGCACCACCGAACCCAATGACTTTTTCACCGATACGGCGTTTGATGATTTCATCCATACCATCAAATGCACCACCGAGCACGAACAGAATGTTCTTGGTATCAATCTGGATTGATTCTTGATTTGGATGCTTACGTCCACCTTGTGGGGGCACGCTTGCAGTCGTTCCTTCAAGGATTTTGAGCAGGGCCTGCTGGACACCTTCACCTGAAACATCACGGGTAATGGAGGTGTTTTCACCTTTGCGTGCTATCTTGTCAATTTCATCTACATAAATGATACCTTGTTCTGCCCGCTCGACATCGAAATCCGCCGCTTGGATAAGGCGCAACAGAATGTTTTCAACGTCGTCACCGACATAACCTGCTTCAGTCAGGCTTGTGGCATCGGCAATGGCGAAAGGCACATTCAGTGTGCGTGCCAATGTTTGGGCCAACAGTGTTTTACCACTGCCTGTTGGGCCAATCAGAGCGATATTACTTTTAGAGATTTCTACACCATCTTCTTGGTTCTGGTTGATTCTCTTATAGTGGTTATATACAGCTACACTCAAAGCACGTTTAGCATTGTCCTGTCCAATGACATAATCATTCAACGCTTCCAATATTTCCTGTGGTTTTGGTACTTCTGTAATAACTTCGGTCTTTTCGGACTTCAGTTCTTCTTCGATGATTTCATGGCAGAGTTCTATACATTCATTACAGATATAGACGCCGCTGCCTGCAATGAGTTTCTTGACCTGTTCCTGATCTTTTCCACAGAAGGAACAAGTCAGATTCGTATCGTCCTCATTAAATTTGAACATATTCAACACCTCTTTTTTCATTCTTGTAAAATATACTAGAAAACTTCAGCGAAATCAAATATCCGGTTTTAGGCCCCATAATACAGCGAGCCCCACAACTTTATGTTGCAGAGCTCACCCTTATAATCTTTTGATTCTATTTCTGTTTACGGTTATCTACGAGTACATCGATTGCTTTTTGTATTTTAAGGTCATCTTTAAGCATTGATAGATCACCAAGAGTGGACTTGATGTCTTCTACGCTGATGCCGAACTGTTCACTCATTTTTTCGAGCTCCTTGTCCATGTCTGCTTCTTCAACCTCGATGTTTTCATCGATGGAGATCTGCTTTAGGACAAGATTCGTGCGTACACGTTTCTCTGCATCATCTTTCATCTGCTCGCGCAATGCATCTTCATCCTGACCAGAAAGCTGCTGGTACATTTCCATGTTGATGCCTTGCTGAGAAAGGCGTTGTTCGAATTCTTGGAGCATGCGGTCTGTTTCTGTCTTGACCATTGCTTCAGGTACATCGATTTCAGCATTTTCAGATGCTTGTTCGATGAGCTGTTCCTTCATAGTTACATCCGCTTCGTTCTCTTTGGCTTCTTTGAGGTCTTTTTCAAGTTTCTCCTTCAAAGCGTCGACCGTTTCTACATCTTGGTCAAGTTCTTTGACGAGTTCATCATCAAGTTCTGGGATTTCTTTAGATTTGATGCTGTTTACTTTAACTTTGAAGACCGCTTCTTTACCAGCAAGTTCCTCTGCGTGGTACTCTTCAGGGAAAGTGACGTTGACATCTTTCTCCTCTTCTAGGGACATGCCCACTACCTGTTCTTCAAAGCCAGGGATGAAGCTGCCTGAACCGACTTCCAGTTCGTAGCCGTCTGCTTTGCCGCCTTCGAACTGCTCACCATCAACGTAGCCATCGAAATCAAGGTTTACGACATCTCCGTTTTCAACTGAACCTTCTTCTTTAACGACCATGTCAGCATGTGCTTCCAACATATTATCAATTTCTTTTTGGACATCTTCGTCAGTAACTTCAGTATCAAGTTCTTCCGCTTCCAGTCCTTTATATTCACCGAGCTTGACTTCTGGTTCAACAGTGACCTTCGCGCTGAAGATGAGGTCCTGTCCTTTTTCCATCTGCTCTACATCGACTTCCGGCTGATCGACCGGATTGATGTCCGCTTCCTGAACTGCCTCTGTATATGCTTTAGGAAGCAGTATATCCAATGCATCCTGATAAAGGGATTCTACACCAAAACGTTTCTCGAACATTTGACGCGGTACTTTACCTTTCCTGAATCCAGGCATGCTCACTTCTTTGGATACTTTTTTAAATGCTTCATCGAGAGCACCGTCTACTTCTTTTGCTGGTACAGTAACTGTAAGAATGCCTTCGTTACCCTCTTGTTTTTCCCACTTCTGAGTCATAATCATATTCCTCCGTTAGTCCATAATTTCAATTAACCAGTATAGTATAACATATCACTTTTTTATATCCAACATTTGATTTGTTCAATCGGATGGTGACATGAGGCGTTCGATTGAACGCACCCACTCAAGGACCTCAGGTGTGGGTTCGGTCCCACTGTCCACGTTGACCATCCTGAGTAGTTCATGCAGATAAGCGTCCGCCAGACTTTTATAGTCATAGGGCGGATCGAGTGGATAGACGCCTATTATATGTGCAATCAACATCGAATCGGCTGCTTCAGCGAACTCAGGCATCCTGTCTTCTAAGTGTTCCAGCACATCGTTGCGTACTTTGACATACATTTCCGTCTCTTCGATATCTGGAAGCAACGTTGGTATGGCCTCTTCTTCTGACCCCATCTTGTGGAACCGCACTGCCTGGTCCTCCCCGCACATCTTCAAGTACAGTAACATGAACGTAATCGTCTCAAGGTTCTGCTCCGAATCAATCACACTTTTGATGAGCATCCTGTAACTCCCGTTCCCGGTGTCCATAAGATGCTTCAAAAAGTCTAGCCTAGCATGCAATGGCATCTCACGGAAGCTTCCTTCATCCATATCCTGGTATGTTTCATCATATGATTCGTTGGGACGCACTTCTTTATCATCCAATGCTTTTTTGGCCCTATGACGCAATGCGGCAACTTCTATGCGGAATTCCTGTGGAAGCTCTTCCTGCATGAGCTGATCTGAGAATTCTATGACTTCATAGTATCTGCCCTGGCTGAGCAGTGCCTCCAGAAGGTTCTTCATATGCAGATCGTAGTTTCCAAACCCTTCATTCATCTGGATCAAGGAATAATCGATGATATCATCATATCGACCTTCATCACCGAGTGATTTGTAGAAATACTCGGTAAGAGTTGTGCTTGCTGGGTGATGACGCTCGTATTCCTTAAAGCGCATAATGAAGCCCCGGGCGTTCCCTTGTTCATATAGAGCATGTAGATCCTGCTCCATCTTTTTTTGGAAACGTCTGTGCGACAGGATATTATTGTCCATAAGCATCCCTGATGATCAGTTCACTCCACGATTCGTATGGATTCATTTTTGGGAGGAGATTCCTGTCCTTCCATACCAGTTCCAAAGTATCCTCTTCCTTGGCATGTACTTTGTCCTTATCCACTTCAACTTTGAAGACGATACCAATATGCACTTTGCCGACTTCGTCCTCGTCGTCATTGATCAGGCCCATGATTTCAATGCCTTCAAGTGCGTCTTCTTGGAGTCCAACTTCTTCCTCCAGTTCCCTTGCTGCGTTGATGAATAATTTTTCATTGATCGCCTCGGCCTCTGGCACATCATTCATATGGCCACCCACTCCAATGGACAGGAGGCCATGCAGACGGTCTTCGCCCCCGCCTTCAAGGCGCTTATAAACCAATGTCTCCTCCCCTGCAGTGATGACTGCGTAGCTAATCAGTTGCTTATAGGTGGGATCTTCTTCCATATCACCGCGTCGCTTCACTTTATAGCCATTGAATGCAGATAATATACGGCCGTATCTCGGATCCTCTTTGCTGATGAACCCATTGAATGCATCGGCTTCACCTTTGAAGATCTGTTGCCTTGGTACGACGAGGATCTGTTCATCGAATTTACTCATCATGAACCTTCCTTTCCTTATTCACATTTATTTTATATTTCGTCTGTTAATTTGTAAAATAAAAATACCCTTCAATAATATGAAGGGTATGGACGTCCCAGGAGGGATTCGAACCCCCGACCTACAGCTTAGGAGGCTGTCGCTCTATCCTGCTGAGCTACTGGGACAAGATATGATAAAAAAAGAAAAACCCCAGAGCGGGGTTTTTTAGCATCCTGGGAGGGATTCGAACCCCCGACCGATGGCTTAGAAGGCCATTGCTCTATCCGACTGAGCTACCAGGACTTAATCAGACAAGTACCATTATAATCAATCGTGCCGATAAAAGTCAAACTTATTTTTAAAACTATTGATGTTTTATTACACAATCAAAGCAGACTTTTCCAATCCTCATATTCCGCTTTCAACTGGCGGTACATTATACAGTCGTGAAAATGGTCATATAGGTATTCATACTCTTTCATGACACCCTCTTTGACGAATCCGAGTGATTCCGGCAACGCCCGGCTACGGTAATTGAAGACGCCACATATGATCTCTATCCGATTCAAATCGACCACTTCAAACCCATATTGGATGAGGGCCTCGACAGCACGGCTCACTATTCCTCTACCTTCCGCTTCCTTCACTATCCAATAGCCTATTTGTCCCCTATGGCTCATGGAAAAAATTTCATTATATCCGCACATCCCTACGAAACTGCCGCGATAGAAAATTCCAAGCTGCATACCGCTTCCTTCATCTATCGCATTTTGCCACATCTGGATGATTTCTATGTAATCGGCTGCGCTTGTCATATAATCAACCCACGCGAGCCACTTTCTCAAGTGTCCTCTGTTCTCATCTATTGCTTTATAGACCACTTCATTCTCTTTTGGAGTTAGGGCCCTCAATTCTATTTCAGAATCTACGGTGATGATCATCTCTCTGCACTCCTTTGCATAACGACTTCATTTCGTGGATTTAACAATCTTGCTGCGCACCTCCGGATCGATTTTACATGATTTCCCCCTGTTTACGCGATGGCGGTTGGCGGCAACCAATTTGTACAATGCATTTCTCCAGCATATGGGGATGGCCTTCATTAATTTGACCGGTTTAAAACCAGTCGTGTCAGCGAGCACTTCAATCACTGCATCCGAATATATATAGATGTCATCGGAATAATAAATAAGCGAATCGACTTCTTCCGGCATGACGGTATCCAATGTTTTGATGGATTGGAACCGCACTTTATCTTGCCGGTCCAGAGTGGTGATGAATTTTGCAAATCGGTTGCAGATGATGCAATCATCATCAAAATAAAGAATGTTCATGGTCTATCCTCCCAGCCAGCGATTCTTCTATTTAAAACTTCGATATTCAGCACTATGGTACTCAATACGCTCGAGCACCAGATCCCTATAGATTGTTAAGAGCTGTTTCCTTCAACACTTTATGGTCACGTCCAAGGAATGTCACGACATTATTATCTGTGTCTAAAACGGCATAGGATTCAGGCATCTCCCCTTTTGAAAGTGATATGCTGCCCGGGTTGATGCAATAGACACCATTTATTTTTTCAGCTTTTGCAATATGGGAATGTCCATATAAAGCATAACTGGCGTCATATTCACGTGCTCGTGATGCAAGCTTGCCTCGATCCTTCTTTATACCGTAATAATGCCCATGGGTATAGAAAATCCCGGATGCTTCATCGTACCCTTCCACAGGATAACGTGAATCCGTATCGACATTCCCCCCGACACGTTCGAAGTGGCGCATCTCAGTATCATCATATTCAAACTCGCTGTCCCCCAGATGAATGTTCAAACTGCCGCTGTTCCTGCCGAATGCATCATATACGATATTTTTTTCTCCGTGATTATCACTTACAATCAATATCTTCATCTATCTGCACCCCCGTCATGATTTAACAAAATCTCGAATGCTGAAGCATCATGCTTCAATTTCTCCAACGCCTTTCTCCTATGACTTATTTCCCCTTTTTGTTCTGTGCTAATCATCCCCAAGTATTCACCCTGCAGTGTCTTAAATAGCGGATCATAGCCGAAGCCCCCCTCTCCAGCCGGGGATTCCAATATCTCCCCGTGCAGTTGTCCAATATAGCTCCTCGTATCTCTGCCAGGAATCGCCAGTGCAATGACACAGACGAATCTTGCCGATCGATCTTCAACATCCGTCAGGGCTGCCAGCAATTTACGGTTGTTATCTTCATCGCTCGCCCCTAAGCCTGCATATCTGGCAGAATATACGCCGGGGGCTCCATCAAGGGCATCGACGCATAGACCCGAGTCATCACTGATGACTGGCAGACCAAGTGCCTTGGAGGCTGATTCAGCCTTCAGTACAGCATTCCCCTCGAATGTATCTTCTGTCTCCTCCACCTCGAAGTCGGGGAGCAGTTCCTTGATGCCGATTACTTCCACATCTGAAAATATTGTCTTAAAGTCCCTGATTTTCCCTTTGTTGCCTGTAGCAATAACGATCTTCATTGAGTCTCCTCCTCAAGTGTAATCTGTTCAATTTCATAATCGAGGAAAGGCATCCAATCCTTCAAAATATATTCGAATCGTTCCGTCTTGCCATTGACGATCATGGTATAGGTCGGTTCAGATTGCGATGGCGCATGTGCCTTAAGCGCAGTAAGTATTGAACTCGCTTCGCGCGCTGTTTCGTGCCCCGAGTCGATGACTTTTTTTCTACCGGAAAAATAATCATATATCTCATCCGCCAGCAGTGGATAATGTGTACAGCCAAGGATGATTGTGTCTGCCTTGGAGCTGTGTAGATGCTTCAATGTCTGATGAAGGACGACCCGTACCACAACCTTATCTTTATAGCGCAGTTCCTCGACTAGAGGCACCAGCTTCGGACAAGCTGTACTTTCCACATTGAATTTACGGTTGATGCGCTGGATGGCTTCAGGGTAGGCGCCGGAGTCGACTGTACCATTCGTTGCAAGAACAATGACATTCTGATTATTGCTGCTTTGGATTGCACTGCGCGCCCCGGGCCCGATCACACCGACTACCGGAATCGTGTATCTCTCCCTCAGTATGTCGAGAGCAGCTGCAGTAGCTGTGTTACACGCCACTATAAGCATTTTTATACCACGCGCCACAAGGACATCTGCGACTTCCATCGTGTATCTTCTGACCTGGTCCATTGGCCTATCACCGTAGGGGCACCTGTTCAAGTCCCCAAGATATATAATGGATTCATTCGGCAGCTGCCTGATGACCTCCCTTACTACTGTAAGGCCCCCAACACCAGAATCCATGACTCCAATCGGCCTATCCATCACTTCTTCGTTCACTTTCATCGAGTATTGATTCAAGGACATCCGGCAGCATACTTTTCTCTTCCTCCGTCAGATGTGAAGTGATATCAGAGATATAGGATATCCGCTTATTGATGACTTCTTTTATGACTTCTCGTCCTTTGTCCTGCATGAGCACCAGAACGATACGTTTGTCCTTTTCATATTTCTGTCTCTTGACGAATGCGCCATTTTCAAGCTTATCCACGATATCAGTTGTAGTTGAATGCGCCAAATACAATCTGTTCGACAACTCACCTATCGTAATGCCGACCTTATCATCCACCCATTGAAGCGCCACGAACTGCAGTGGCGAAATCTCATACTCTTTAAGTATTTCCCTGCCATGGCTTTTCACATGAACAGATATGTATCTGATTGACTTTTCTATGGAGATGATTGCTTCCTTATCACTCATTATCCACAGTCCTTCCCGCTGATTTATTTCATTATATCGTAATTGAAAATAAAAAAATAGGAAGAGCACTGCTCCTCCTATTTCAATATTATTCTACTTCATGGTCGCTTCCGAAGAAGGATTTGAACATATGGAAGTTTGTTTCCCGCTGCATTGCCGCGATTGATGTAGTCAATGGAATACCTTTCGGGCATGCTTTGACACAGTTCTGCGCCATACCGCACTCGGCAACTCCACCTACGCCCATCAATGCATCCAGCCGCTCATTCTTGTTCATGCTCCCTGTCGGGTGGAGGTTGAACAGTCTGACTTGGCTGATTGGGGCAGCACCCATGAATTGGGAGCTGTCATTGACGTTAGGACATACTTCTAGGCATACGCCGCATGTCATACATTTTGACAGTTCATACGCAGTCTGACGTTTCTTTTCAGGCATGCGTGGTCCAGGACCAAGATCATATGTTCCATCGATTGGAACCCACGCCTTGACACGTTTCAGACTATCGAACATGAATGATCGATCGACCTGCAAGTCTTTGACAACCGGGAATGTGGACATTGGTTCAAGCTTGATCGGCTGATCCAACTGATCGACCAATGCAGTACAAGATTGGCGTGCACCACCATTGATGACCATTGAACAGGCGCCACATACTTCCTCAAGACAGTTCATATCCCAAGTGACAGGAGTGGTACGCTCACCTTTAACATTAACAGGGTTCCGCTGGATTTCCATCAGAGCACTTATGACGTTCATATTCTCACGGTAAGGTACTTCAAACTCTTCCCAATACGATTGGGATTCTTTGTTTTCCTGACGTTTTATTGAAAATTTTATCTTTTTCTCACTCATCTATCTCCGCACTCCTTTCTAGCTTTTTTTAGTATAATCCCTCTTACGCGGTGGGATCAGACTGACATCCACTTCTTCATACTCGAATCGAGGTGCTTCTTTCGGGCCTTCGAAGTATGCCTTAGTCGTCTTCAACCATTCTTCATCATTACGTTCTGGGAATTCAGGTTTGTAATGCGCACCGCGTGATTCGTTTCTGTTGTATGCACCGATCGTGATGACACGTGCAAGTACCAACATGTTCCATAATTGGCGCGTGAAGAAGGCAGCTTGGTTGCTCCATTTCTTCGTATCATTGATGTTTATGCGCTGATAGCGTTCCATAAGCTCAACGATCTTTTTATCCGTTTCGAGGAGTTTATCGTTGTGGCGGACAACTGTTACATTATCCGTCATGAGTTCACCGAGTTCCTTATGGATGACATAAGCGTTTTCATCGCCGTCCATGCTCATGATGGCGTCAAAATTCTCTTGTGCCATATTGACATATTTCTCATAGAGGGAATCATCAAGATCTTCATATGTGGTGTCAAGACCTCTGACGTATTCTATCGCATTAGGTCCGGCTACTGTTCCGCCGTATATTGCCGACAGAAGGGAATTCGCTCCGAGCCTATTGCCGCCATGCTGGGAATAATCACATTCTCCTGCAGCGAAGAGTCCAGGGATATTCGTCATCTGGTCGTAGTCAACATACAGGCCACCCATTGAGTAGTGGACTGCCGGGAATATTTTCATCGGCACTTTACGCGGGTCATCACCCGTGAATTTCTCATAAATTTCTATGATTCCGCCCAATTTAACATCGAGCTCGTGTGGATCTTTATGTGATAAGTCGAGGTACACCATGTTTTCGCCATTGATGCCGAGCTTCTGGTTGACGCACACATCGAAGATTTCACGTGTGGCGACATCCCTTGGCACAAGGTTTCCGTAATCTGGATACTTCTCTTCCAAGAAGTACCAAGGTTTGCCATCTTTATAAGTCCAGATGCGTCCCCCTTCTCCCCTGGCCGACTCACTCATCAACCTGAGCTTATCATCTCCAGGTATTGCGGTCGGGTGGATCTGGATGAACTCGCCATTTGCATATACTGCACCTTGCTGATAAACGACTGAAGCTGCAGAACCAGTGTTGATCATGGAGTTCGTCGATTTTCCAAAGATGATTCCAGGGCCACCTGTCGCCATTATGACTGCATCAGACTTGAATGTCTGAATTTCTGCACTCGTTATCTGCTGTGCAGTAATGCCACGCGCACGTCCTTCATCGTCAAGGACGACTCCAAGAAATTCCCAGCCTTCGTATTTATTGACGAGGCCATCTACTTCAAACTTCCTGACCTGCTCATCCAGGGCGTACAGCAACTGTTGTCCAGTCGTTGCACCGGCATAAGCCGTCCTGTGGTGAAGTGTACCACCGAAGCGTCGGAAATCAAGTAATCCTTCGTTTGTCCTGTTGAACATGACCCCCATGCGGTCCAGCAGATGGATTATATCCGGCGCTGCATCAGTCATCGCCTTGACTGGTGGTTGGTTGGCCAGGAAGTCTCCACCGTACACTGTGTCATCAAAGTGGATCGCTGGAGAGTCGCCTTCACCCTTGGTGTTGACTGCCCCATTGATGCCACCTTGGGCACATACGGAGTGAGAACGTTTCACTGGCACTATAGAAAACAGGTCTACTTCAGCTCCTGTTTCAGCCGCTTTGATCGTTGCCATAAGACCGGCGAGCCCGCCCCCGACAACGATAATTTTGTCATTAGCCATTCTGTCCACTCCTTAATTAGATAAATGCCAATATTGCTTGAATGCCGATGAAGCTGACCACTACAAAGATGACCGCTGATACATAGCTCATCATGCGCTGTGATCTATCAGATTGTGTGAAGCCCCATGTAATCATGAATGCCCACAGGCCATTGGCGAAGTGATATACAGTCGCAATGATTCCGACGATATAGAACACCAACCATGCTGGGTTGTTTACAATCTGATGTACCAGGTCAAAATTGACCTCCGCTCCAAAGAACACCTGCACCCTTGTCTGGAACACGTGGATTGCGATGAAGATGAATGCAATCACACCACTGATCCTCTGAAGTGCAAACAGCCAGTTTCTGTATGTACTGTGGAAACCATAGCCTTTTCCGCCTATATTATACTTCGCAGTGAACGCGATGTAGATGCCGTAGACGCCATGAAACAGAATCGGAAGATAGATTACGAAAATCTCCAAAAACAGAACAAAAGGCAGACTTGCCATGAATCCGGCTGCAGTATTGAACGCTTCTTCACTACGTGTTGCAAAGTGGTTGACGACCAAGTGCTGAATAAGAAATACACCCAGCGGAATTACACCCAGCAACGAATGAAGCCGCCTGATCGCAAAACTTGAATCTTGTTTTGACACTCGAATTCCCCCCTAACTCTCCAATGAAATAAGTTTATACACACACCATTTTACTCCCAAGAATTATATAAATCAAGGCGACTTGACGTGTTGCATAAAAAAGATCATGCCCATTCGAGTGCTGCTGTTCAGTCTTTCAATGTTTCCAAAATGCGTTTTGCGATCGGCGCAGGTATGCCTATCTCGGTAAAGTCTGCCACTTCCTTCTCACTCATGCGTTTGATTGAACCGAAGTGGCTCAGTAATTTCTGTTTGCGTTTTGGCCCCACACCTTCAATACCATCCAATCGGGAGGTCACGGATGTCTTCCTTCTTGTATTGCGGTGGAAGCTGATTGCGAACCTGTGCACCTCGTCTTGTATCCTTTGCAGAAGGTAGAATTCCTGTGAATTCTTTTTAAGCGGTATGATTGATGCATCATCGCCGTAGAGGAGTTCAGCCGTCTTATGTTTGTCATTTTTGGCCAACCCCGCTACAGGGATATCCAAAGACAATTCATCGAGGAGTACGGATTTGACGGTATTCATGTGACCCACGCCGCCATCTACAATAAGTAGATCAGGCAATGGTAACCCTTCTCTAAGAACACGTGTGTAGCGTCTTCTGACTGCTTCAGCCATGGAAGCATAGTCATCCGGCTGGGTGACGGTCCTTATTTTATATTTCCGGTAATCCTTCTTGCTCGGCTTCCCATCGACAAAGGCCACCATGACGCTGACCGGGTCGACACCTTGTATATTCGAGTTGTCGAAGGCTTCTATGCGCACAGGCGTTTCGATATTGAGCGCTTCCCCAAGTTTCTCTATCGCCTTTACGGTTCTGGCCTCATCTTTTTCAATCATCTCGAATTTATTGCTGAGCGCTATCTCGGCATTCTTCGTTGCAAGATCGACCATTTCGCGCTTTTGACCCCGTTTGGGCTGTATGACACTGACAGGCAGATACTCTGCAATGACTTCATGCTCCAGATGACTCGGTATATGGACTTCTTTTGGCAACAGATTGGATTTCACATCATAGAATTGGGCAATGTACCTGAAAAATTCTTCCTGCGGCTCATCATTTATTGCGAACATATCTGCCTTCTTCTCAATGAGGTTGCCATTTCTTATCAATAATACTGATACTGCCATCCACCCTTTGGATATGCTGTAACCGAAGCAGTCGCGTGCAGTCATGTCCTTGGTCATCATCTTCTGCTTGTTCATTGTAGCCTCTATATGACCAAGCAGATCCCTGTATTCCTTGGCCTGTTCAAACTCCAGGTCTTCGGAAGCTTTCTGCATCTTATCCTTCAATTCGTCCGTTATCTGTTTGGTGTCTCCATTAAGGAAGCGGGTTATGCCATCAATCATCTCTTTATATTGGTCCTGACTGACCTCATATACACAAGGCCCGAGGCATTGGTCGATGTGATAATAAAGGCACAGTCGATCCGGCATCGTATTGCATTTCCTGAGCGGGTATATCCTGTCGAGCAGTTTTTTTGTCTCGTGTGCACTGTAGGCATTGGGATATGGCCCGAAATAGGTGCCGGAAGATGGCTTGACTGTACGGGTGACGATAAGTTTAGGGTGTCTCTCCTTTGTGATTTTGATAAAGGGATAACTCTTATCATCTTTCAGGAGTATGTTGAACCTCGGGTAATGCTTCTTGATGAGGTTGAGTTCAAGCAGCAGTGATTCGACTTCGGAATTGGTTACTATGAAATCGAAGTCTTCGATTTCTTTTACAAGACGCATCGTTTTCTCATCATGGGCCCCGGAAAAATAGGATTTGACCCTATTGCGGAGATTTTTCGCCTTACCGACGTAGATCACGATGCCATGACGGTCTTTCATCAAATAGCAGCCTGGTTCAGTCGGCAGGACGGATAATTTCAATTTAAGTTCTTCCATAATCATCCCTCATATTGAATTAAATGATAAAAAAGCCGCCTCAGAGGGCGGCTCATTCATTATGCGTGTTTTTCAATAAGTGCTACAAGCTGTTCTTTTGGTTGGAAGCCAACGACTTTATCTACAGGCTCCCCATCTTTGAACAGGATGAGCGTCGGAATGCTCATAACTTCATATTCACTTGCTGTAGCCTGGTTATCATCAACATTAAGTTTGGCGATGTCTGCTTTACCATCCACTTCTTGGGCTACTTCTTCGAGTACAGGTGCAATCATTTTACAAGGTCCGCACCATGGTGCCCAGAAATCCACCAATTTGACGCCGCTGTTTACTTCTTGTTTGAAATTCTGGTCATTCACTTCGATTATTGCCATTTGAAATTCCTCCAATAAGTTGAATTATGAGTTGATTATATCATGCACGTTAAGCATGCTCAATTTTACTGCCTATGCCAAAAAAGCTAAGTAGACGATGCCACCCAAAAACATGATGACACCAATTACAATCAGCACTTTGGCGAGTTTATACATATCAAAATTATCCATCAGACCACCTACTTCATCTCAACGATCGTTACACCGAAGCCACCCTCACCAGGCATGCCGCCTCTAAAGGATTTCACTTTAGAATGGGATTTCAGGAACTGCTGTACGCCTTTTTGGAGCGCACCGGTCCCCTTCCCATGAATGATTTCAACTTCATTGTAATTGGAGAGCAGGACCTGGTCAAGATAACGATCAAGTTTCTGGAGTGCTTCTTCATAGCGCTCTCCCCTCAGGTCAAGCTCCCTCTTCACTGGTGTTTTCCCTACCCGGCGTGATACGGTCCGCTGCTGTTGCTTTTCTTTCTTCCTCTTCTTGACCTCGTCGAGGCCTACCTTCATTTTGATGATGCCCATCTGTACAGTGACGGAGTCGTCATCCACTTCAAGCACTTCACCCTTTTGGCCATAGGACAAGACATCCACTTCATCTCCGCGTTCAATGCGCTCTTTTTCCTTAGCGCGCTCTTTTTTACGGATATCTTCTTGATGATAACTATCAGATAACTGTTTTTTCTGCTCTATCATTTCATGTTCCTGTATATCCGCGCCGCGTTGCTTCATGTTCTCAAGAGTTTGGATGACAGTCTCTGCGCGCGCTTCTGCCTGCTTGATGATGCGGTTGGCTGATTCGCGCGCCTCTTTTCTGATTTTTTCTTTATACTCTTCATGACTTTCCATATACGCATCCAGTTCAGCATGGAGCTGTTCTGTTTCCTTCAGAAGACGCGCTGTCTCTTCTTCATTTGCCCTGGCGGTCTTCGTGTGCCTCTCAAGTGCTGTAATCATTTCATTGACATCTTCCGAGTCACGTCCAGCAAGGGAACGTGCCCGCTCAATGACACTCTCTTCCAATCCGAGTTTATTGGATATTTCAAAAGCATTGGACTTGCCGGGGATTCCCATAAGAAGGCGATATGTCGGGGAGAGCGTCTCCACATCGAACTCGACACTCGCATTAATGGTGTCTTCCCGTGTATAGCTGAATGATTTCAATTGAGGATAGTGCGTTGTCGCTACTATGGTCGACTGCTTTGAAAGCAGATATTCTAAGATGCTGATGGCCAGGGCTGCCCCTTCTTCAGGATCTGTGCCCGCCCCCAATTCATCAAGGACTACAAGACTCTCCTCATCCGCTTCTTCGAGTATCCCGGTGATATTCGTCATATGACTTGAAAACGTCGAAAGAGACTGTTCGATGGATTGCTCATCCCCGATATCACTGAATACCTTACGGAACAGCTTTAGACGGCTGCCGTCCCTCGCTGGTATGGGTATGCCGGACTGGGCCATAAGCACGCTCAGACCAAGCGTCTTCAGTGTGACTGTCTTACCGCCGGTATTCGGTCCCGTTATGATCACAGCACGCGTTTCATCATCCATTATGATATCATTCTTCACCACTTCATCTGCCGGGATGGACGGATGGAATGCTGCGGGCAGATAAATACCACCCTCAGTCATGATATCAGGTTTTGTACCATTGATGCTTTTACCGTAACGCGCTTTGGCGAATACCAGATCAATATGGTGGAGTGCATCATCGGTCATGGATAATTCACTGCTGACTGTTGCGACTTCAGCAGACAATGCATAGAGGATACGTTCCACTTCAGATTGCTCCTCATCCTTCAAGTGCTGGATCTGGTTTGTCATCTGAACGACAAGCATGGGCTCCATATAGACAGTTTGGCCACTCGCTGATATATCATGCACGATGCCATTGAAATCACCTTGATGTTCAACCTTTACGGGTACGACATACCGGTTGTTGCGCATTGTGATGAGGTTATCCGATAACTTCTTCTGATTGTTGCCGCGAACGATATCATTTAGGCGTTCTCTTATTTTGCCTTCTTCTGCCTTGATTTTGCGGCGGATTCTAAGAAGGGCTTCCGACGCATGATCCAAAACCTGGTGGGCATCACAGGTCTCAGAAATTCTACGGTATAGGAAATGGATATCGGGAAGGCCGTTGATATAAAGGGGCAGATGCATAAGATTGATTTCATCCGCTTCAAACTCATCGAACACGCCTTCAAGCGTATGTTTACGGTTCAGCATCATCCGGATTTCATTCAATTCTGCGACGCCGAGCATGCTGCCTATCTCCGCACGCTTCAGATGACGTTTGATATCAGTGATGCCTGAAAGTTCTACTGCCCGATACCTCAGCATCGTGGACGCATCATCAACCTCATCGATCATCTGACGGACGACTTCTATATCGGTGGATATGATATCCTCACTGATGGCCTGCTTTGTCTTCTCACTCTCGGCCAGATTCCCCAACTCAGCGAGTATTTTATCGAACTCTAAAGTTTTTATTGTTCTTTCATTCATTTTAAAACCTCTGTTTTCCATTTTTGATCCATTCCCTGAATTTTTCCCTTGTGAACGTATTGATCACCTGGTCTTTTTTCACCAGACCTTTTTGCAGTGTAGCGACCCCGTATTCCATAAAATCCAAGTGATCTGTATGGTGGGCGTCTGTGTTGACCGTCAACATCAGGCCGGAATGGCGTATCACATCGGAAGATAGGTCCAAGCGTCTTGGGTTCGCGTTCACTTCGAGCACTGTCCCCGTTTCTTTTGCCTTTTTGATCAACCGTTCCATATTAACGGCATAACCGTCTCTTTTTCCAATGAGTCGTCCAGTGGGATGGGCGATATGTCTGACGTATGGGTTATCACACGCTGCTTCCAGACGCTTCATGATTTGTTCTTCAGTCTGTTGGAAACTGGAATGGATGGCAGCGATGACATAATCCAATTCACCGAGTATATCATCATCAAAGTCCAGGCTGCCATCTTTTAATATATCCATCTCGGTGCCGGTGTAAATATCTATTTCCGGATATTTCGGCCGCAAGCTTTTCACTTCCTCAATCTGCTGCCTAAGTCTTTTCTCATCCAGCCCATTTGCAACTTTAAGGCTCTTCGAATGATCTGTGATGACCATGTATTCGTATCCCTTTTCAATGCACGCTTCGATCATTTCAGAAATCGAATGGGCGCCATCACTGTAGACGGTGTGCATATGCAAGTCACTTCGAATGTCTTCTGGAGCTACAATTTCACTCACATCCATATCCACCTCTTCTCCTGACTCGCGCATCGCAGGAGGGATATAGGGCAGATTGAAATGATCGAAAAGGTCTTCTTCGGAAGAGAATGTAAGCATCTCACCGTCCTTTTCAATGCCGTACTCACTGATTTTCTCACCCCGTGATTTGGCGTTCTGCCTCATTCTTACGTTGTGTGCCTTGGAACCAGTGAAATGGTGAAGTGTAGTATGGTACGCACCAGGTGTTGTGAAACGGATATCGACATTGATCTGATCGAAGTTGTATTCGGCAACTACGGACAGCTTACGCTCACCCCTGGCAACCACCTCTTTTATGAGCGGCAGTTCCAAAAACGTTTCCGTAACCTGCTGCAAGTCGTCTGCTTCCACGATAAAATCCAAGTCCTTGCTCATTTCCTTATAACGGCGCGCACTGCCGGCGACATCAAACCGCTTGACCCCTTCCAATTCCTTTAATGCATCCGTAATCATCGCTTTAAATTTCTGAATCGTTTCGATTGGATGGCGTTCAGGACGCGTAAGCAAGTCATCGATTCCTTTGATGATGTTTTCTTCAGTCTTTTTCCCAAAACCGCTCAACGCGCTAACGTTGCCAGCCTCGCATTCCGCCCTCAACCCTTCCAAAGTAGTGACGCCAAGCTCCTTATGCAGTTTCGCCACTTTCTTAGCGCCGAGTGTCGGGAGATGCAGCAGCTGGATCAGTGACGCCGGGACAGTCGCCTTCAGATCTTCGAGCGTAGTGGAACGGCCGGTATTCACATACTCTTCAATAACTTCATTGACCCCTTTACCTATACCTTTCAGCTCTGAGAAGTCTTCGATTTCAGAAAGTGTCCTTGGATCTCGCTCTATAGTACTTGCAGCCTTGCGGTAAGCAGAGACCTTAAATGGGTTTTCCAGTGCTAATTCCATGTAGGTCCCTATGGTCTCAAGCAGATTGATTATGTCCTTCTTAGTCATGTCTACCTCCTAAAAAAGAGCCATATTCCTATGACTCACTCTGTAACCATTCTATGAATTTTTCGGAAAGGATGAATGTGTTGTCCAGCAGGAATTGAGCCAAACCGGATTCCCCTACCATCGTTTCGATGAAATCGAGCGGCACTAAGGCGATCATCGTCAAGAAAACCGCCAGTATATAGACCATTTCTATAAGGCCGAGCAAAGTGCCCACTATATCACCAACTATACCGAATACACTAATCTGTTGCAGGTAATCGAATGCGCTGACGATAAGTTGGATGATGATTTTGGAGATGATGAAGATGATGAAAAAAGCGGTCATATTATAAAACGCATGTTCAGCATTCGCCAATTCCGGCATGAGGGGATTGGTAAGCGTGTCGGAAGTTGAAGGATAGGGCATCACCATATCGAAGCGTGCAGCCAGCCTCTCATAGTTTTTAGCGGAGATGATGATGGCAGAGAGCGTTCCAATCAAGTGGAGCAGTTGGAGGACCATTCCTCTTCTGTATCCTATCACCATTCCTGCAATCAGAAGTATCAGCAGTATGAATGTCATGATATCATTTACCCTGCTCTTCCATCTCTTCTATTAACGCCTGGTGCTTCTCAAGCAATTTGACATACTCATCCATGACATTCACTGCTGTGAGCACTGCCTTTCGCGTTGTATCCAAACCTGCATTCTTCGCTCCAATTTCCTGGATCTTCTCATCGACGAGCCTCGCTACATAACGAATATGCTGAGGGTCCTCTTCCCCAACTAAAGTATATTGTTGATCATTGATTTCGACAGCAATGCGGTTTTTATATTCTGCCATCTGACATTGCCTCCCCGTAAAAATTTCGGTTCCCATATGTTATCATTAATTTATTATACTTATGTAATCAATCTTATACAAGTATATGCATAAGAAAAAACATAAAGGTAGGATAGCCATGAACTATGACACTATGAATACGATCGGCAGCGATGAAGCAGGGGTCGGCGACTACTTTGGACCGATGACAGTCTGCGCAGCCTATGTTCCGAAGGATAAAGTCGCACTCCTCAAAGAACTTGGCGTAAGGGACTCCAAGAACTTAAGCAACAGCACAGTCAGGAAAATCGCAGGCGACATCATACATATCGTCCCGTACTCCCTTGTAATACTCGATAACCCTTCCTACAATGAAAAGATTGATCAGGGATGGAACATAGTCAAACTCAAGGCAGTGCTCCACGACCACTGCATCAGAAATGTCCATGAAAAAATGACGGATGACTGGAAGGAGGCATTGGAAGCCATTGTAATCGACCAGTTCACATCTGAAAATGCATATCGGAAATACGTCCCCCACCCTTTCCATGAAGATTTGATATACCAGGAAACAAAAGCGGAATCCAAATCCATCGCGGTAGCCTGTGCAAGCATACTGGCACGCAGCAAATACTTGGAACAGATGGAGAACCTGAACCGTAACCTAAAAGCAGAGGTGCCGCGCGGTGCAAGCAACAAAACCGATGTCTTCGCTGCCAAGCTTGCAAAGAAGCATGGCTTGGAGTACCTTGATGCCATCACTAAAAAACACTTCAAATCACGTCAAAAAGTCATCGGCCTGATGAACAGCAGAAATCATGGCTGACGGTATTATTTGTATGGTGCACTTCAAAAGAGTAAAGATGCCTATGGCGACATCGTCCGCCATAGGCATCTTCATTTATCATCTGATATGTGCACCTTGTGCTTCCAGTGCCTGTACAACCGGGTTGTAGGATGCTTCCACTTCCGCATCGGTCAGTGTTTCCTCTTTATTCAGGTAAACGAGTCTCAAGGCGATTGATTTATTCCCCGCCTCCAGGCGCTCACCTTCATACACGTCAAAGACAAAGACATCATTAAGGTATTTTCCAGCTGTTTTCCGGACTGTCTCAACCAAGTCTCCAGCATGTGTCTCAGAAGGGACCACCAGCGCGATGTCCCGTGTAATGGACGGATACTTCGACAACTGCTGATAGATGATCTCCCCTTGTGCCTTCTCAAGCAATTCACCCATGCTGATTTCAAATACTGCAGCACCATCCAAATCATTCTCATTTGCATACGCAGGGTGGACTTCACCTACGAATCCGATGACAGTATCATTCTCGAGAATGATGTCTGCTGTTCTGCCGGGATGCATCTCGCTCAATCGGGAAGACGGTCGATAGGTGATATGTGCAGACATGCCGAGTTTCTCAAACACCGTCTCCACGATGCCTTTGGCTGCATAGAAATCTGCAGGCACTTTGACACCGAGCCAATCTGTACGGTGCATATCACCCGTCACTATACCAGCAAGCATTTCTTTTTCCAACGGGAGTTCCGCTTCTCCGCGCGGGATGAATATTCTGCCCATTTCATACAGTTGGACGTCTTTTTGTTGGCGGTTGCTGTTATATACCGCATTATCAATGAGATGAGGCACCAGACTGGTGCGCAGCACCGCGTGGTCTTCACTCATCGGCATCAGAAGGTCCAATGTTTCGTTGACTTCCGTAAATTGTCCGGCTTGACTACGGCTTGTCAACGCATAGTTGACCGCCTGCGATAAGCCAAGCGATTCCAGTTGGTGTCTTATGATCCGGACCTTTTTCTGGACATCCGTCAATTGCCCTGGAGTAATCTTCGAATACTCGGGGAGCGAGCTCGGCAAAGCATCATAACCGTATATTCTTGCAATTTCCTCTGTGATGTCTGCTTTAATCTTCAAGTCATCGCGCCTTGACGGTATCGACACCGTCAACACCCCTTCTTTTTCCGAAGCAACAAGCCCCAGCTTACCTAGGACATCGGTAATCTCTTTGACGGTCAGATCCATGCCTAACCGATTATTGATGTAGTCCCCTGTAATTTCTATCGTGGAATCTTCTACATCCAGTTCACCTGCCGAGATGACTTGTGACGTCACTTTACCGCCTGCATATTTCTGCAGGAGATAAGCTGCGCGGTCGAGTGCCTTCAGTACAAATTCATGGGAAACACTCTTTTCGAAACGCGATGATGCTTCACTGCGCAAGTTCAGACGATTACTTGTCCTGCGCACGGAGAATGCATCAAATACTGCCGATTCGATGACGACGTCGGTCGTGTTCTCTGTGACTTCAGAAAATGCGCCACCCATAACACCGGCCAGGGCAATCGGCTCATTGCCGTTGGTTACAACGATATCACTCTGCTTGAGGGTCTGTTCCTTACCATCCAGTGTCGTCATCTTTTCGTTTTCCTTGGCGTAGCGCGTCACAATCTTATCCGAGCCAATCTGTTGACGGTCGAACATATGCAATGGCTGTCCGAATTCAAGCAGCACATAGTTGGATATGTCGACGATATTGTTGATTGGACGGAAACCTGCCTTGATCAGACGTATCTGCATCCAGACGGGTGAGGGATAAACTTTGACGCCTTCAACCACCCGGGCTGCATAGTAAGGGACTGCCTGAACATCTTCATTATCGACGCTCAATTCGTCATCACCAAGATGCGCTTCATCAATATTGTATTCAGGGAGCGAAACATCCCCACCGAATAGAGCACGCGCTTCATAGGCAACACCTATCATGCTGAGGGCGTCTTTGCGGTTTGGGGTCAAGTCGAATTCCATGACCTGATCATCGAGGCACAATGCCCGAAGCGCATCTTCGCCGGCAGTTTTCGCCTCTTTAAAAATGAAGATTCCATCACGATATTCCGACGGGACCTGATCTTCATTGATGCCAAGCTCCTCAAGCGAACATATCATTCCTTCCGAGACTTCACCGCGTAGTTTTGCCCGTTTGATCTTCACACCACCAGGGAGCCTGCCGCCGACTTTACAGACGATGACATAGGAATCGGCAACTACATTAGGCGCCCCGCATATTATCTGGTGGATCCCATCCCCTGTATCGACTTGACATACCTTAAGGCGATCTGCCTCAGAATGCTGCTCGACTGATTGGACATGGCCGACCACCAGATTTTTGATTTCTGCCGTATAATCCTTCAGTTCGTCGACTTCGATACCGCCGCGTGTAATCTTTTCAGCCAATTCTTCTGCAGGAACATCAAGTTGTATGAACTCCTGCAACCATTCCTTAGATACTTTCATTCTTTGCACCACCATCTTCTGTCACTTTGAACTGATTGATGAACCTCAAATCATTTGTATAGAAGTGTCTGATATCTTCTATACCGTGCTTCAGCATAGCTATCCTATCGGGCCCCATACCAAAAGCGAAGCCGGAGTATTCATTGGAGTCAAAGCCAGCCATTTCAAGGACGTTAGGATGAACCATCCCTGCTCCGAGTATTTCTATCCAACCAGTATGCTTGCACACATTGCATCCGTCACCCTTGCATTTGAAGCAGGAGATATCGACTTCTACACTCGGTTCTGTAAATGGAAAATAACTTGGGCGGAGGCGTATTTCACGCTCTTCTCCAAAGATTTCCTTGGCGAAAAGCTCTAAAGTGCCCTTCAAATCACTCATATGGATATTCTTATCGACCACCAGGCCTTCAATCTGAGTAAATTGGTGGCTATGCGTCGCGTCGTCACTATCCCGACGATAAACTTTCCCGGGACAGATTATCTTGACCGGGCCCTTTCCTCCCCGGGATTCCATCGTGCGCGCCTGGACAGGTGAAGTATGTGTTCTGAGCAACATCTCTTCGGAAATATAAAAGCTATCCTGCATGTCGCGTGCAGGGTGTGATTTAGGCAAGTTGAGCGCTTCAAAATTATAATAGTCGGTTTCCACTTCATACCCTTCTGCAATTTCATAGCCGAGGCCTATGAAAAAATCCTCAATATTTTCTATGATCAAGCTGAGGGGGTGGGGGCTGCCCAAACTAAAATCGCGCCCCGGCAGTGTAACATCAATCGTCTCTCCCGCTAGTTTAGCTTCAAGCGCTTCAGCTTCAAGCGCTTGGGTCTTCTGTTCGATGATTTCTGTTATGTGGTTGCGTGTTTCATTCACTGCCGCTCCAAATTGAGGTCGCTCATCTTTGGACAAGTTCTTCATTTCCTTCATGAGTCCTGTCACTTTGCCTTTTTTACCTAAGTATTCCACTTTTAACTGCTGTAGACTCTTTAGATCTTCTATATGGGCCACAGCCTGATCGAATGATTCCTGGACTCGCCCTATTTCTGATGTATCCATCATTTCACTCCTAAAATATAATAAAAACCCCGCCCTTCATCAAAGGACGGAGTTTCCGCGGTACCACCTGATTTTCTGCATGACAATACAGACGCTTATGGAAAGATAAGGGATTGACCCATTGCTCCATCTGCCAGGTGAACCCTGATCCCATCCGTACCCAGCATTCCAGTCCATGTGCTGCGCTCCCTGTTTCGGAATTATAGATCATTTATGTCCGGCTTCATCTGAAGCATCGTATTCATCTTATAAAATCATTATAAATCAAACTATCGAAAAATCAAGCTTTGAAATGATGCATAATGATACTCCCGGCAACCGCCACATTCAGACTCTCACTATCGCCGGGCATGTCTATCTTCAGTTTCTGGTCGACCAATGAAAGCACTTCTTCTGAAACGCCACGCCCTTCATTGCCGAGCACCACCATAACGGACGCCTCAGGTGAAGGCGTATCATCGAGCAGTACTGCACCGTCGATGGCAGTCCCCATCACAATACCCTGGAATGCATTAACTGCAGTCGTGGGCTCTGCTGTTTCGAGACGGATGTGAAAGAGGCTACCTTGCGTACTCCTTAATACCTTGTCGCTGAATGGATCCACCGTATCATGAGACAAAATGATGTGCTTGAATCCAAAAGCATCCGCTGAACGAATCAACGTCCCCAAGTTGCCGGGGTCTTGTACACCATCAAGGAGCAGCGTATTACCCTCTCCCACTTCAGGGGCCACATAGGAGACAGCCGCCATGACCCCTGGCGGCGTATCCAGGGTGGATAAGGCTTTCATAACAGTCCGGCTGACAGTGAGCATCTCCGTGTCCTCAAGTATCGACAAAGCAAAATCGTATCCCTCCAGAAGTATCACAGTATGGAGTGTCTGGTGATATCTGACGGCTTCTTCAACCAGATGCTCCCCTTCAATCAGAAAACGCCCTTCCTTTTTGCGATATTTTTTCATCTGCAGTTTCTTGAGGTCCTTGATGCGCTTATTATCTTTTGAGCCGATGAATGTTGGTGCTACCAAATGATTTCCTCCACAGCGTCATCATTTAGCGACCGAACGATTTCGGTCACGAGACGGACCGCATTATTGTAGTCATTCCTGTTCAGAATCGAAACATTCGAATGCATATAGCGGAGCGGTACACCGATGGAGATTGACGGCACGCCTTCGTTGGATACATGGAATGCGCCTGAATCTGTGCCTCCGCCAGTAATCGCCGACCACTGAACTGGTATATCTTTTTCTTTGGCCAATTTCTCTACGTGGCGCCTGAAGCCGACATGGCCGATATTTGAACCGTCAAGCAGCAGAACAAGCGGGCCATCACCCATCTTTCCGGTGCCATCCTTTTCGCTCATACCTGGTGTATCCCAGGAAATGCCGACATCGACTGCGATCGCAAGGTCCGGCTTCACTTTGTTCGCTGCCACTTTGGCTCCCCTCAGGCCAACTTCTTCCTGTACTGTGGCTCCGCTGACAACATTGATGTCCAGATCTTCATCCTTCAATGATTCCAGCACTTCAATGGCTACACCACAGCCGAACCGGTTATCCCATGCTTTTGCCAGAAGATAATCCTTGTTCGCCATTTCTGTGAATTCACAATGAGGTGTAATCATGTCCCCGACTTTGACTCCTGCTGATTCTGCTTCTTCCTTTGAAGCGACGCCGATGTCTATGAACATCTCTTTCATATCAACGGGTTTTTTTCTTGCTTCTGGAGATAATACATGAGGTGGTTTGGAACCGATGACCCCTGTCAGTACTCCCGTTTCAGTCACCACATTCATCCTTTGAGAAAGCATGACCTGGTTCCACCAGCCACCGATCGGTGTGAATTTGATGAAGCCATTATCATCTATCTGCGTCACCATGAAGCCGATTTCGTCGAGATGCCCACCAATAAGCAGTGTGCGTGAACCATTTTTGGCATTTCGTTTACCGAACAGTCCCCCGAGGTTGTCTTGGATCAGCTCGTCACTGACTGGCTCCAAATATTTTTTCATGACGTTTTTAACATCATATTCAAAACCGGAGATGCCGTTTGCATCCGTTAGACTTTTCATCATTTCAAGTTGTTTATCCATAATCGGTCATCAATCTCCTTATAATTAATTGGTCGATTTCATTCTATCATAAATTATTTCACTTTTCGTAATATAAAACTTATTAATACACATTTAGCCTTTTAATTGTTATCATCAATAGGAGAAGCATAAAGCTTGTAGAAGGAGGCGTTATAGTGATCGATATAAAACTATCCAGAATTGAACGTACAGGAAAAGAATTGGACGTCCTAAAGAAGACATACGAAAGTGAAGAAGAAGCCATTGAAATCTATAATAAACTCACTGATGAATATGCAGAACAGACTTTGCCGTTCTTCGATGAAGATGAACCCCTCATCCGATTGGACATCATGCCGCAATCTGATGGGGATCGAGGGAATAAGGAACAGAAGGAATGCTATTTCGAGTACTCGGATGATCTGATGGATATACTCTATAAAAGAATATAGGCAACATATGTAAAATGGCCGCTCCTATTCGGAGCGGCCATTTTTTAAGCATTATTTATTCAAAGCATTTTTAGCTTGTGTAACGATTTCACCGAATGCTTTTTCATCTGAAATTGCGATTTCGGAAAGCATTTTACGGTTGATGTCGATACCTGCTGTCTTAAGTCCGTTCATCAGACGGCTGTAGCTCATTCCATGCTGACGTGCAGCTGCATTGATACGTGTAATCCACAATTTGCGGAAATCACGTTTAGTCTGACGGCGGTCGCGGTACGCATACTGGCCGGATTTGATTACCTGCTGTTTCGCTGTTCTATAAAGTGTGCTTTTCGCACCAAAATATCCTTTTGCCTGCTTCAGTACTTTTTTTCGTCTTTTACGGGACGTTAAACCATTCTTGACACGTGCCATGTGTGCTCCTCCTTAATTCGATCGATTATTTTATATATGAAAGTAGCTTTTTGATGCGTTTTTGGTCTGCCTTAGCAACTAGCGTCGCCTTTCTCAAGTGACGTTTCTGCTTTGTAGTCTTGTTGGCGAACAGGTGTGATGTGAACGCACGATGACGTTTGAATTTACCTGTTCCAGTACGCTTGACGCGTTTAGCATAACCTTTGTGAGTTTTCATTTTCGGCATGAGACTAACCTCCGGATTATTATTTTTTGTCAGTGATCGGTGCGACCACCAAGAACATTGAACGACCTTCCATCTTAGGTCTTTGTTCAACTGTAGCAACTTCAGACAATTCATCTGCAAAGCGCTGGAGCACTTTACGGCCGATATCTTTATGCGTGATTGCGCGGCCGCGGAAGCGGATGGAAACTTTGACTTTATCTTCCTTCGCGAGGAATTTCTTCGCCTGTTTCAATTTAGTGTTGAAATCATGGTCCTCGATTGTTGGAGAAAGCCTGATCTCTTTAACATTGATCACTTTCTGCTTTTTACGCGCTTCTTTTTCTTTAATCTGCTGCTCATACTTGAATTTACCGTAATCCATGATGCGTGCAACAGGCGGTTTGGCATTAGGCGCGACCAATACTAAATCAAGTTCTACGCGTTCAGCCATCTCTTGTGCTTCGCGGGTTGGTTTTACCCCAAGCTGTGAACCATCTTGTCCGATGAGACGAACTTCTCTGGCGCGAATCTTGTCATTGATTAATGTTTGATCTTTTGCTATCTTTGACACCTCCATATAGTTTGAAGACGAACAAAAAGGGCGGGCACATATATGCGCCCGCCAACCAGTAATGAGAAATTCTGGAATGGTATTATACCAATCCGTCGTTATCTCACTGCATGACCCGGTCACTACCTCATAGGTGTTTGCGGGTGAGAAGCGGGAGCTTCTTCTTGTCCGTTCTTATCAACTCTTATAATTCTACAGTCTTTCCCAGACTTTGTCAAGCAGTTATTTTTTCAGCCTGATTTCATCAACAAGTTCCCAGATGAAGTCTTCCCTGTCGTAAGTGTTCTGGTCCTTCTCGCCATACTTTCTGACGTTCACCTGGTTCTCTTCGATTTCCTTATCCCCGATGACCACCTGGTAAGGCACCTTCCTCATCTGGGCTTCTCTGATTTTATACCCAAGCTTTTCATTCCTATCGTCGATGCTGACCCGCATGCCGTGGCTCTTCATTTCATCTTTGAGTGCACGGGCGTAATCATAGTGCAGATCAAGGTTGACCGGAATGATTTCCACTTGCTGTGGGGCGAGCCAGAGTGGGAATGCCCCCTTATACTCTTCGGTCAGGAAGGCAACGAAGCGTTCCATAGTAGAAACTACTCCGCGATGTATCACCACAGGACGGTGCAGTTCGCCGTCGCTCCCCGTATAGGTCAATTCGAACCGTTCCGGCAACAGGAAGTCCAACTGCACTGTCGATAAGGTTTCTTCTTTGCCGAGGGCAGTCTGTACTTGAACATCAAGCTTTGGCCCGTAGAAGGCCGCTTCCCCATCAGCCTCAGTGTACTCGAGTGCCATTTCATCCACTGCCTCTTTCAGCATCAGTTCAGCCTTATTCCACATTTCATCGTCATCGAAGTACTTTTCAGTATCTTCAGGGTCACGATAGCTCAGGCGGAATGAATAGTTCTCGAATCCAAAATCGTCATAGACATCGATTATCAGTTGGACGACACGTTTAAACTCTTCTTTTATCTGATCTGGCCTGACGAACACATGGGCATCATTCAATGTCATTCCCCTGACGCGTTGAAGTCCGCTCACAGCACCACTTGCTTCGTATCTGTGCATCGTGCCGAGCTCTGCAATCCGTATCGGCAGTTCCCTGTATGAATGCTTGCTCGATTTGTAGATCATCATATGGTGCGGACAGTTCATCGGGCGCAACACCAACTCTTCCCCATTCATGTCCATCGTCGGGAACATGTCGTCCTGATAGTGTTCCCAGTGCCCACTTGTTTTATACAGGTCGACATTTGCCAGTACAGGTGTATAGACATGGTCGTAACCTAAAGCAACTTCTTTATCGACGATGTACCGTTCGATTTCACGTCTGATTGTTGCACCGTTGGGCAGCCACAATGGCAAGCCTGCACCCACCAGCTGGTTGTTTTGGAATAATTCCATGTCCTTGCCAATTTTTCTGTGGTCACGTTCCTTACGTTCTTCCAATAGGTTCAAGTAGGATTTCAGATCCTTCTTATCAAAGAATGCAGTGCCGTATATGCGCTGCAGCATCTTGTTATCGCTGTCCCCCCGCCAATAGGCACCAGCTGTAGATAGGAGTTTGAAGGTTTTTATTTTTGATGTGGACGGAACATGCACACCACGGCACAGGTCTGTAAACTCCCCTTGGGAATAGACTGTTACGGTTTCATCGTCAGGAATCGCCTCGATGAGCTCCTGCTTATAGGGATCATCCTTGAATAATTCCTGCGCTTCACCCCTTGTCAGTTCCTTCCGCTCTATTTCCACATTTTCATCTACAATGCGCTGCATCTCTTTCTCTATTTTGTCAAAGTCATCCGAGGAAATATTCTCTTCGGTATCAAAGTCATAATAGAAGCCTTCTTCGATTACAGGGCCAACACCGAACTTCACATCGCCGTAAAGGCGTTTCAGCGCTTGCGCCATAAGATGCGCTGTAGAGTGGCGCAGCACTTCAAGGCCCTCTTCGTCCTTATTGGTGATGAGCTGGAGGTCAGCATCCCCATTAATCGGTCTTCGTAGATCATACATTTCCCCATTCACCTTTGCGGCAACGGCCGCTTTCTTCAGGCCTGGGCTTATGGATTGTGCAATTTCTTCCGGGGTTACACCCGACTGTAAATTTTGGACATTGCCATCTGGAAATTTTATTTCTATCTGCGTCATGTTTTCCATCCTTTCATCATCATAGTCTCACCAGAAAAAAATCGTCCCTCTACTAAATAGAGGGACGATTGACACCGCGGTACCACCCTGATTCACGAGATATAACCCGCCTTCAGCCGGAGATAACGGTCCGTGCCGTCCGGGTTTTAGCCCGGCATATATCAAGGGAGTATCTCAATCGTTTCATTATGCATGTTTCAGCACTTCATGCACTCTCTTTGAATGAATACGAAAAAGCATTGTCCTTGGTGTTTAACTGATGGAATTATATATTGATTATACTGAAGGCCGATTCAATTATCAAGCATCAACCGTTTCTGTAGTTTCTGCCTTCGAGCTGTACTTCCTCACATAATGAGCGCAACCGCTCCGTCATCCTTCGGGCTTTAGTCTCCTCCACACCGTTTTCCTTCGTCCGACTATAACGGTACTCCAGTTCTTCTATCGAATAATTTGAGCTGATGAACGTCGGGAGACCTTCGACCATGCGATAGTGGAGCAGGCTCGTAATGACTTCATCCCTCACCCAAGGGGTTACATCTTCGGCTCCAAGGTCATCAAGCATCAGCACTTGAGCCGTTTTCAGCGTCTTAAACTTGATATCTGTCGTCCCATCTTTGAAACCTGATTTGAGATCCCGGATGATTTCAGGTACATAGGCGATTATCGAAGAGACCGACTGTTCCTTCAATTCATTGGCGATGCACCCTAGCATATAGGATTTGCCGATGCCGAAACTACCATGTATATAAAGTCCTTTCGTCTTTTCTCCATCGATTATCTTCTTGCTTGCTGAAATTGCCTTTTTAATGATTTCCTGCCTGTTGGAGTTCCCATCCAGAAAAACCGTATCGAATGTCGCATCTTTAACATCTTTAGGAATATGATAGGATTCGATCATCTTCTCCTTTTCCCGGAAGCGGTCTTCTTTGATTTTTGTAGGACAAGGGGAATAGATTACATGTATCCGCCCATCCCTTACATCTATCGAAGGCACATAACCTTGTGGATGATTCACACACCCACTCAGCGAGTCACATTTCTCACAGGCTAAAGATTGTTCGGCGTAGCGTTTCAATTGAAGCAGATCATTTTTAATCATTGAACGCGTAATCTCATGCTCGCTGTTTTCGATCAATTCTATAATGCGCGGATGCTTGATGAGCGATTCATAAAGGCGTTCATTATTCTCCTGCAGTTTCTTTGAGTTTTTTAAAAATTGGTTTATGGGTTCCATTAAGATCACCTAGATTTTCTGAATTCATCTATCATTCTTTGTAGCTCGGGATCATCTTTTGCTGTCTTTTGGACAGATGACGCTTTTTTCCCGTTATCGGTTTGCACGTCGCTCTTCTGTTTAGCGGATGATTTATCCATCCATGCAGGTTTCTTTTCACCTTGGCGTTCTTTGCGCCCGCCTTTTTTCGAGTTGCGTTGCTTTCTGTATTCCATTATCGATTCATAAGCTTCCTTAGCCGAACGTATCCCCTTCTCCTCCCAGTCCCTTGCAATTTTCATTGTATACGGGTAGTTCAGGTCCCCGCCCTTCTGCTGATAAACATACTCAAGAAGTAGGTTTATGACACCGCCTGGCAGACTTGTACGGGCGATTATGTCGGTGACGAGCTTCACATCATTGTCGCTTGGCCGCTGGCCGCGTATATCATTCAGCCGGTCTAAGGGGTTAATGGTTTCGAGCTGTTCTATATATGATTCCTTATCGGTGTTATCTTCAACCGCCTGTTGCGCCGGACCATCAAATTTAGGAACCTTGCCCTTGTTCTCTTTCTGATAGTATTTCCTCGCTTCATACTTCAACTGTTCTTTATCTATTCCTGCATATTGTGTTGTAGATGATAACAGTATCTGTTTTATGTCATAGGCATTAAAATTGAAAAGGATACTCAATTTGACTATAAGCATGCGTATTTCCTTCGTGAAGAACGCACGGTCGATGCGTGTCCCTTTCAGATGTGTAAATAGCACATCAAAGTCAAAATCCTCGAGGTCGACTTTTGGCCCGAGAGATTCGTTTTCCTTCCTGAATGTTTCAGTAGGTACTTTAAAGCCCTCACCACTACCTGTGTGGAACACTTCAGTGAATTTGCGCGTTACTTCAGTGAAGTTTTCTGGCATCGGCGGATATTGGAGTCGATCCTTCTTTTTATTGAAGGCCACAGCGCCCACTTGGCCATAGAGATAGAGGCTGAGCATCGGATCTTTGAAGAAGGCATCTGGTGTAAGCGGCAGCAACAGCTCGTATATGAAGCGATCTTCATGGGCGTTGTTGGACACATATGTGCGGATAAGCCCCATCGCTTCAAGCTTCTCGAGTATGCTTGAGAAGCTTGAAAGCGGCATGTTCAATTCATCCATTATCTCTCTGTGGAGCCTGGTTTCAAGTTTGCTGTAATGGTTTGAAGATTCCTGAAGGTAGATATATGACATGGTCGCTTCCTGTCCAATCAGGGGGAGATACAGTTCATTTATGATATTCAGATGGGACTTTTCGAACGGTGACGGCATATAAACGATGAACTCGGTATTTGGTTTCAGCCTTTCATTGAAGTTCATTATCGTCACTGCCTTTAGCCAGATGCTTCAAGGTCTCCATGAGCTGGTCGATGTCCTTGAACTCCTTATAGACCGAAGCGAACCTTACATATGCCACTTGATCCAAGGTGATCAACGCTTTCATGACATGTTCTCCGATATCATTGCTCGAAACTTCCGATTTGTTCAAATTCCTGAGGTCCGACTCTATCTGGGCTGCTGTCTTCTCCAACGTCTCATAAGGGATTGGACGCTTTTCACATGCGCGGAGCAATCCATCCATCAGTTTCTCCCGGCTGAAGACTTCCCTGTTTCCATCTTTTTTGACTACGACCAGCGGTGATAATTCCATACGTTCAAACGTCGTGAACCTAAAACCGCACTCTTCGCATTCCCTACGCCGGCGTATCGCAGACAGTTCATCGGTATGCCTGGAATCGACCACTCTCGAACTTGTATGATGACAATTCGGGCATTTCACTATGACCACCTCTTCCTACCCAGTTTGGTATACCATTATAATACATTGAACATAAAAAAAGAAGAAACTCTCGTTTCTTCTTTTCTTTCTATAGATTTTCAGCAATTTTTTCAGCGAATTCCACCACTCGGGTCGAATAACCCCATTCGTTGTCATACCATGCCAGGACTTTGACTTTATTGTCGTCCATGACCATCGTCAACGAACCGTCTATAATCGAACTTCTGCTGTCAGTGTTGAAATCACTGGACACCAGCGGTTCATAAGTGACACCCATGATACCGGCTAGCGCACCATCAGCGTGCTTCTCGAATGTTTCATTGAGTGCGTCCTTCGTCACAGGTTTTTTCAGGTCAACCACCAGATCGACAAGCGAAACGTTCGAGACAGGCACTCTCAATGCCAAGCCATGGAGTTTGCCGTTCAATTGGGGGAGAACCTCACCCAAGGCTTTTGCTGCGCCAGTCGAAGTCGGTATGATGTTGTCTGCACAAGAACGTGCCCGTCTAAGGTCTTTATGCGGGTTATCGATGTTCTTCTGGTCGTTTGTGTAGGCATGGACAGTCGTCATCAAACCATTTTCGATGCCATACTCCTCATCCAGCACTTTGGCGACTGGCGCCAGGCAGTTTGTCGTACACGATGCATTTGAGAATACATCATATTTATCTATATCGAATTCTTCATCATTTACCCCAAGAACTACCGTTTGCACATCTCCGCCTTTGGCCGGTGCAGTCAGCAATACTTTTTTGGCCCCTGCTTTAACATGGGCTACTGCTTTGTCACCATGGTTGAAGGCGCCTGTCGCTTCGATGACAATATCCACACCCAAGTCTCCCCATGGCAGTTTTTCCGGATTTCTTTCAGTCGTGATCAGAATCTCTTTACCATCCATGACCAGCTTGTCTCCATTGCCTTCTATCTGCTTTTCGAATTTCCCATGTGTGGTGTCGTAGTTGAGGAGATGAGCCAGTGTTTCAGCAGGATAGCTGGCGTTCACCGCTACGAGCTCCAATTCATCTGAAGCGGCAACGATGCGAAATACCATTCTTCCAATTCTTCCCAAACCATTGATTGCTACTTTTTTCATGACGATTGCCCCTTTATGCTATACTTTTCACTGATTAGTATAACATATTGAAAGCGTGTTTAAAGGTGTAATCTGCATAAAATGTTCACTTTTCAATCTTGTCTAGAAAGTTTTGAATCTGGCCCCTCAATTCCTGAATAGAGCCACTATTCTGAAACACGATATCGCTTCTATCGCGCTTATCCGATAGCGGCATTTGACTTCTGATTCTTGACACCGCCTCTTCTTCTGTAAAGCCATCTCTGTCCATCAACCGCTTTTTTTGCGTTTCCTCATCGACATAGACTGTTGCAGTCAAGTCGCATTGTTCATCCAACCCATTTTCGAATAATAGCGGGATATCCAAAAATACATGGCTCTCCCGGCTCAATCGTTCTTTATCCTCATTCATCATGCGTCTCACTTCAGGATGGACCAGACCATTCAATATTTGCCGCTCTTCTGGATCATTGAAAATGATCGCCCCCAACTTCCTTCTGTCTATTTCGCCGTCCGGCCCTGCAATGTCCTCCCCGAAGTGATCGAGTATCCCTTTATAGGCAGGGCCATCTTGTGCAGTCGCCTTTTTGGCATAAATATCCGCATCAAGTACCGGATAGCCTTTTGATTGAATATATTCTGAAGCGGTCGACTTGCCACTGGCAATGCCTCCGGTCAGACCGATAATGTAGTTCATTGGATCACCTCTGACAATTTGTACAATAAAATGTATTTCTTCCTGCTATCGTTTTTGTTTTGAGAGGCGCCTCACAGTCCGGGCATACCTTCTTCTGGTAGACTTTGAACCGGTCCTGCATGCTGCCCCTCTCCCCCGATATCCCTCTATAATCCGAGATTGTGGAACCACCACGGCTCAGTGACAGCTCAAATACTTCAACAATCGCCTGGTGCAACTTGGTTAATCGTTCAACTGAAATATTCCCCGCCTTCCGGACGGGGGAAATCCCTGACATGAACAATGCTTCTGAAGCATAGATGTTGCCGACACCTGGTATGACCGTGCTATCCATTATCAACGCTTTGATCGCTTTATTGCTTCTGCTGGGATCTTTGATCTTCTCAATGAATTCAGCAAGACTATCCGGATGCGTATACTCCAGGGCCATCCTTTTAAAGGGAGGGAAGTCACTCATCCTGTCGACGGTCGACATTTCCCCAAAGCGTCTGATGTCACTGTAGACAAGAGACTGTCCATCTGATAGTGGCATGGACACTTGCCAATGCCTACGGTAATTCAAGTCTTTGATCTGTTCTATCGAGTCGGCCACAAAGAAAGCACCCGACATGCCGAGATGCGAAATCAGATGGAATATGCCCCCATCTTTTTCCATGATGAAGTACAGATATTTCCCGCGCCTTCCTATCTTTTTGATATGGGCACCATCGACTTTCTTTTTAAATGATTCAAGATTTTCTTTAATTATGGTTCTTCGGCCAACCTCATGCCCTTTATATATATAGTCAGAGAAAGATATGGCACCGATCCCCTTCTCTTCCACCGTCCGTTCTAGAGAACGCTTGACCAATTCCACTTCTGGTAATTCCGGCATTCTTCCACCTACTTCACTTGATACCAATCACTGCCATAACCATAATCCACATTGAGCGGTACACTGAGTTCAATCGCATTCTCCATAATGCGTCGAATAACTGGGATGAAATCCTCCACTTCATCTTTTGGCACATCGAAAATCAGTTCATCGTGGATTTGCAGCAGCAGTTTTGCATCATATTTTTTTGCCTCTTCAGATTTGTCATATTCCACCATTGCCAATTTTATTATATCGGCTGCTGTACCCTGGATTGGGGAGTTCATTGCAGTGCGTTCTGCAAAGCTTCGTGCATTGAAGTTCTTGCTATGGATATCAGGTATATACCTTCTGCGATTGAGCATTGTCTTCACATAACCATCACGTTTGGCATCCTGTATGATCGACTTCATGAACGCCTTGACCTGTGGGAATGAATTCAAGTAATTATCAATGAAGGTTTTGGCTTCTTTACGGGTGATGCCAAGGTTCTGGCTCAATCCATAGTCACTTATGCCATAGACGATGCCAAAATTCACCGCCTTCGCATTCCGCCTCATGTTCTGCGTGACATCCTCTTTATCGACTTTAAATACTTCCATCGCAGTTTTAGTATGGATGTCGGTATCACTTGTAAAGGCATTGATCATCGTCTCATCTTGAGTAATGTGTGCAAGCACCCTCAATTCAATCTGTGAATAATCAAGAGCCAACAGAACATGATTTTCATCTTTTGGCACGAACGCTTTACGGATCTTTCGTCCTTCGTCTATCCGTATCGGGATGTTTTGAAGGTTCGGTTCAACCGACGACAACCTGCCTGTTTGGGCCAATGTCTGATTGAATCGAGTGTGGATCTTCGAATCTCCTTTAATTTCCCCCTGGAGTCCAATCACGTATGTGGACTGGAGTTTGGCTAAGGTACGGTAATGCAGTAGATGCTCAATGATTTCATGTTTATCCTGTAGCTGTTCCAGAACGTCCACTGCAGTGGAATAGCCCGTTTTAGTTTTTTTGATGACAGGCAGATTCAACTTTTCAAACAGAATATGCCCCAACTGTTTAGGCGAATTGATATTGAACGACTCTCCGGCCATCTCGTATATGGTACTTTCGATTTCATCCAGCCGTTTCTGTATGTCCTTCTCCATTTCCTCAAGCCGTGAAGCATCTACTTTGATGCCCCTGTATTCCATATCAGCAAGAACCTTAGCCAATGGTATTTCAAGTGTTTCCCAGAGTTCATGCATCTCATCTCTTCTTAAATATTCCTCCATCGGTTCTCTTACCTTATGGATGGCCATTACCTTGTCATTAAGAAACTTTTCATGTTCTGCACCGGTCGGGGTTACAGCTTTCTTGCCTTTGCCGTAATGATAATCATCACTTTCTATATTGACCGCGAAGTCAGCAGCGGTCTCCGCCACATCAATGATCTTCTTGGAAGGATCCAGAAGGAAACTGCCGAGCATGATGTCGGAATCAAACCCTTTGAAATGAATGTCCAAATGCCTAAGCAGCCCCATTTGCCGCTTGATGTCATAGACATTGATGGACTTCCTGGATGTCAGGAAATCTTCGATTGATGACGATTCCAGTTCATCGAGCGGCTTTATGAATGTGAGCGCTCCATCTGTTGCAGCAAGATACACAGGTGCATTGACGAGATAATTTTCTGCCCTTACTTCCAGATGGAAAGAAACATCACCGCCCAACTCTTCCAAGGAGTCTACTCGCTCATCTTCGAATTCGACTTTGTCTTCTGTTTCGGTTGCCTGCATATTTTTAAGCAGGGATTCGAATTCCAACTCTTTGAACAGTTCATATTTATCTTCTTCCTGGCCCTGTTCAAACTTCAGGCTGGCAATATCGAAATCGATGGGAACTTCTTTGTAGATCGTTGCCAGATCCTTGCTCATGAGGGCATCTTCGCGATACTCCGTTAAGTTTTCTTTGAGCTTCTTGCCTTTCACTTCATCAAGGTGCTCAAGCACACCTTCCACACTCTGATATTCTTTTAGTAATTTAAGCGCGGTCTTTTCTCCAATACCAGGTACCCCAGGGATATTATCCGATTTGTCGCCCATCAAGCCTTTAAGATCGATGATCTGTTCTGGCTTGAGACCATAGAGTTCTTCGATGAATGCCGGGGTATAACGATCTATATCGGAAATCCCCTTTTTAGTGTAGTAGATTGTTGTATGGTCACTGGCAAGCTGTGTAAGGTCACGGTCCCCTGTAATGATGATTGTCTCCAGGCCTTCCTTATCCGCTTTAGTGCTTAGGGTACCAATGATGTCGTCAGCTTCATATTCATCAAGTTCGTAACGTTTGATGCCATAGACATCAATCAATCTCCTGATGGGTGCCAGTTGTTCACCCAACTCGGGAGGCGTCTTCTGCCTTCCCCCTTTATACTCTTCATATTGTTTATGCCTGAAAGTGGATTTGCCGGCGTCAAAGGCTACCAGAAAATGGGTAGGCTTTTCATCCGCAATGATTTTTTCAAGCAGTCTTGCATAACCAAATATCGCATTCGTATGCAGGCCGCTCTGGTTACTGAGGAGCGGCAGACCATAGAACGCCCTGAAGGCAACACTATTGCCATCTATCAGAATCAACTTATCCATTCCATTACCCCTCTCTTCCAATGGTCTTATTAAACCATTGCTTCATTAAGAATTATACATTCCAATGCAAACTTAATCCATGAAAAAAGGCACAGCTTATGCTGTACCTTTATTTTACGGTGTATATTCAATTGGTGCGTTTGGTCCAAGTGGCAACCCAAGGAGCATCCAAACGATCAGCATCAGTGCCCAAGTAACAAAGAAGAAGATGGAATAAGGCAACATGACAGAAATCAATGTCCCGATTCCTACGTTTTTGTTATATTGTTGCGCAAAGGCAATGATGATCGCAAAGTATGTCATGAGAGGTGTGATGATGTTTGTCGATGAATCCGCAACACGGTACGCCATAGTCGTCAACTCTGGTGAATAGCCGAGCTGCATCATGATCGGTACAAATATCGGAGCCATCATCGCCCATTTTGCACTCGCACTACCTATGAACAGGTTGACGATTGCTGTGACCAGCATAAAGCCTATGATCAGTGGAATACCGGTCAATTTGAGGGTTTCAAGCAACTCAGCTCCATACACACCGATAACAAGGCCCATATTGGATTCTGCGAAATAAGAGACGAACTGGCCGGCGGTGAATGCCAACACGATGAACATGCCCATCGAAGCCATCGTTTCAGTCATCTGATTCGCTACATCCTTATCACTCTTGATTGAACGTGTGATCAAGCCGTAGACAAGCCCCGGTATAAAGAAGAGGATTGCAATGATCGGTACAAGTCCGTCACTCATGAATGGCGATTGGACGATTGTATCCATGTAGTTTCCGATTGAATCGTCTCCACGCATCGGTGAATTTGGCAGGACGACAAGAAGCAATGCAAGCAACGCCCCTACTACCATCGAAATGATTGCCCATGCCAATCCTTTTTTCTCGATTGGTTTCAATGGATCCATTGCATCCGTATCAGTAACGGCAGTTGAATCCTCATCTTCAGCATTGTAAGTCCCCAGGCGAGGTTCTACAATCTTGTCTGAAACGAACCAGCCTACAAGAGTCAACAGGAAAACACTTGCTGCAATGAAGAAGTAGTTCATCGCAACATTCATGCCATCGGCATACTGCGAATCGATGATAGAAGCCGCCTGAATGGAAAGTTCAGCCAGCATGGCGTCTGTACCACTCAGAAGCAGGTTGGCCGAGAATCCAGCAGAGACACCGGCAAAAGCAGTCGCAAGACCAGCCAGTGGATGCCTGCCGAGGGCAAGATACAACACTGCACCAAGCGGCGGCAACACTACATATCCTGCATCAGATGCAAGTGAAGACATGATACCTGCAAAGACAAGGCCTGCTGTAATCAGGGTCTTAGGTATCGACAATACAAATCCACGTAAAGCTGCACTTATCAGACCTGACCGTTCAGCAACACCAATACCAAGCATCGTTATGAGAACGACCCCAAGCGGCGCAAAGTTGATGAAGTTATCAGTCATGCTGGAGAATATGTAACTTATCCCTTCACCATCCAGCAGGTTATTGATGGTGACGGTTTCTTGGTCCTCTCCCGGATGTTCCACTGAAATTTCAAACGCAGACAAGATTGCAGATGCAACGAGCGTAAGAAGTGCGAGAATCGCAAACAGGGTGACAGGATGAGGGAGTTTGTTACCGAGCCATTCTACAAAGTCAAGAAATTTCTGAAAAAAACCTTTATTCTTTTTACCATTTTCCATTCCCAAAATTTCCTCCCAAAATACACTAAACTGAAAAGGTCGCCTAGTCAGGTGATCTTTTCAGTTTAGTGCCATTACAGAATCATAAATCTCATTTCAATAATTTCATTACATTCACAACTGAATCCCTGGACTTATCCAGCTGTTTCTTTTCATCTTCTGATAAATCCAGCTCGATGATCTTCTCAACACCATTTGTCCCTATCACTGCCGGTACACCAAGATAGATGTCACTGTAACCGTACTCTCCGTCCAGATACGCAATGGATGGAAGTACACGTTTTTTATCATGGAGGATGGCTTCAGCCATTTCCACTAAAGAGGCAGCGGGTGCGTAATAGGCAGAACCATTGCCCAACAGGTTTACAATCTCAGCTCCGCCTTTTCTTGTACGTTCGATGATTTCGTCTATCTTGGCTTTGTCCATCAGACTTTCCAATGGCACACCTCCAACCGAAGAATAGCGAATCAGAGGCACCATGTCGTCTCCGTGCCCCCCAAGGACAAATCCACGCACATCATTGACGGAAAGGTTCAGCTCTTCAGCTATAAACGTTCGGAAACGGGCAGTATCAAGTACTCCTGACTGTCCGATAACCCGGTTTTTTGGAAAACCGGACTCTTTATAGACAGCGTACGTCATGGCATCTACAGGATTGGTCAGCACAATGATTGTGCAGTCCGGTGAATGCTCGACTATTTCCCGTGTCACTGCTGTCATGACTTTCTGGTTAGTCTTGATGAGGTCGTCCCGGCTCATACCTGGCTTCCGTGCAATGCCTGCTGTAATAATGACTATGTCGGAATCTTTAGTGTCTGCATAATCACTTGTACCGGTAATATTTACATCGACTCCAAGAACTGGTGTCGCTTCCTGCATATCAAGTGCCTTGCCGCGTGTTGGATCTTCCGCTTGCGGAATATCGACAAGGACCACATCTGCAAGTGCTTTAGAAGCTGCGATAAAGGCAGTCGTAGCGCCGGTGAATCCGGCGCCTATGACTGATATTTTTTTTCTGTTCATGCTACTCCCCCTCTAAAGGTGGCTTCAACTACATATTTTTGACAAGTTCGTCTGCGAACTCGGAACATTTAACTTCTTTGGCGCCATCCATCAGGCGGGCGAAGTCATAAGTCACGACTTTAGATGCAATCGTCTTCTCGACAGCTTTTGTAACAAGGTCCGCAGCTTCCTGCCAGCCTATATGTTCAAGCATAAGAACGCCTGAGAGTATGACGGATGATGGGTTGACTTTGTCCATGCCGGCATACTTAGGTGCTGTTCCGTGCGTTGCTTCGAAGATTGCATGGCCTGTTTCATAGTTGATGTTTGCACCAGGAGCGATACCGATTCCACCAACTTGTGCCGCCAATGCATCAGAGATATAGTCTCCGTTTAGGTTCATTGTCGCTACGACACCGAAATCTTTTGGACGGAGAAGGATCTGCTGCAGGAAGATGTCGGCAATTGCATCTTTGATGATGATTTTGCCTTCTGCTTCCGCCTCTGATTGTGCTTTGTCGGCTGCTTCTCTTCCTTCTTCTTCAACAATCTTGTCGTACGCATTCCATGTGAAGACCTTATCTCCGAACTCACGTTCAGCAAGCGCATAGCCCCAAGCTTTGAATGCACCTTCAGTGAACTTCATGATATTACCTTTATGGACAAGAGTTACAGAAGGTCTATTGTTTTCAATTGCATAGTTGATGGCAGAACGCACCAATCTTTCAGTACCTTCTTTGGATACTGGTTTGATTCCGATTCCTGAAGTTTCTGGGAAGCGGATGTTTTTAGCGCCCATCTCATCTTGAAGGAAGTCGATTACCTTCTTCGCTTCATCAGTGCCTTCCTGGAATTCGATTCCTGCATAGATATCCTCTGTGTTTTCACGGAAGATAACCATGTCCGTCTCTTCAGGACGCTTCAATGGAGATGGTACACCTTCAAAATACCTTACCGGTCTGAGGCATGTAAACAGATCCAGCTCCTGTCTCAGCGCCACGTTCAGTGAGCGGATACCGCCACCGATTGGTGTAGTGAGCGGGCCTTTGATTGCAAGCAGGTATTCATTGATTGTATCCAAAGTTTCCTGTGGCAGCCATTCGCCGGTCTTGTCATACGCTTTTTGGCCTGCCAACACTTCTTTCCATTCAATCGCTTTTTCGCCGTCATATGCTTTTTCAACCGCTGCATCAAGTACTTTGTTTGCAGCTTTCCAGATATCAGGTCCGATGCCGTCACCTTCTATGAATGGGATGATTGGCTTATCGGGTACGTTCAGAATTCCGTTGTTTGTTGTGATTTTTTGACTCGACATAAATAAAATTCCTCCTGATTAATATTTTTGAAATTTTGTTTTAGCGCTTTTCGATTGCTTCATATTTCTTGCCGGTTTGTCCAACATATTCAGCTCTTGGTCTGATCAGACGGTTGTCTTCATACTGTTCCAGAATATGTGCAATCCATCCAGAAACGCGGCTGACGGCAAAGATTGGCGTGAATAGATCATGGTCAATCCCCATCGCATGATAGACCGAGGCGCTGAAGAAGTCAACGTTTGGCAGAAGTCCCTTTTCACGTTCTACAACTTCTGCGATCTTTATGGATTTTTCGTAGAGCTCAGGCTCTCCGATTTCCTCAGTCAACTGTCTGGACATCTCTTTCAAATATTTTGCACGTGGATCGCCGTCTTTATAGACACGGTGTCCCATCCCCATGATTTTCTCTTTATTTTCGAATTTCTCTTTCAAGTAGTCTTCTACAGCTTCAGGAGATTCTATCTCACCAAGCATCTTCATTACGCGTTCATTCGCTCCGCCATGAAGAGGTCCTTTGAGTGCACCAGCTGCAGCTGTTACGCCTGAATACATATCGGAAAGTGTCGCGACACATACGCGTGCCGTGAATGTTGACGCATTCAGTTCGTGGTCTGCATGAAGCACAAGGGCTTTATTCATTGCTTCGACTTCTGTACTGTTAGGCTCTTCGCCTTTCATCATATACAGAAGGTTTGCAGCGTAATTGAGTCCTTTTTTAGGTTTGACGACTTCTTTACCACTTCTTATCCTTGAGAATGCTGCAACGAGTGAGGCCACTTTAGCTTGGATACGGATGGCTTTTTCCTGATTCGCTTCATCACTCATGTCTTCAGCATTCTCATCGAAGTGTGACAGATATGACAATGCTGTACGCAAACCTGCCATTGGATGGATCTTATCCGCTGCATATTCCTCGAAATGAGTGTAGATTCTAGGATTGAGCGTCATATGATCAAATAATTTCGCCTGGAAATCATCAAGTTCAGTCTGGTTCGGCAATCTGTCGTTCCATAATAGGAATACGACTTCTTCAAATAGTGCATTTTCTGCAAGGTCATCGATTTCATAACCGCAATAAGTGAGCTGCGAACCAATGATGGAACTGATGCGTGATTCGGTTGCAACTATACCTTCTAAACCTTTTTTCTCAGACATATATCGATTCTCCTTCTAGTTAATTCTTAGTATAGCCAGTCGGCCTTATTGCCATTATATCAAATTAAAGAACTTTGTGAATAATACAGCATCATTTATCCCTTTGTGAAATTAATACCATTAACCTTCCAGAAGACGCCTATACTCACAATAAAAGCCTCAATTCAGCTGAATTGAGGCTTTTATAAGGGTCAGTTAATTATCTTATTGATGTACATAAGTTTATCTTATGATTAGTGTGTTGTCTCAGATGTATCAATACCTGTCACCGATTTAACCTTCACTTCGCGATACTTTTCATGTGATTCGGCTTTACCGAGGAAGGTTCCTAAGAAAGCACCTAAAAATCCGACTGGTACTGAGATTATTGCTGGATTCGTCAGAGGGAACAGGGGTTCCATTGCAATAAATGCATTGCCTGAAGGATCCATTACATTCGGGCTCATTATAACAAGTATAAGAGATACCGCAAGTCCCGTTATAATTCCAGTAATCGCCCCTTGCGTATTAAACCGCTTCCAAAAAATCGTATAGATGATGACTGGTAAGTTGGCGCTTGCTGCTACACAGAATGCCAAAGAAACCAGAAATGCGACATTTTGGTTTTGGGCGAAGATTGCCAGTATTATGGACAGGACACTTACACTGAAGGCCGCAATTTTAGCTGCGAGCATCTGCTGTTTATCTGTTATATTGCCCTTTTTGATCACTTGACCATAGATATCATGCGCAAATGCACTTGCCCCCGATAGCACAAGACCAGCTACTACTGCGAGGATTGTTGCGAATGCCACTGCCGACACGAATGACATGAGGAGATCGCCACCAAGCTTTTCTGCTAGCAATGGCGCAGCCATATTGCCTGCCGGGTTCGCTGCGATGATTTCCTCCCTCGTCAGCATCGCTGCAGCTCCAAATCCAAGGAATATCGTCAAGATGTAGAATATGCCGATGATCCAAGTTGCCCACATGACTGAGCTACGGGCTGTCTTAGCATCTTTAACTGTAAAAAATCTCATGAGGATATGCGGAAGGCCGGCCGTACCGAACAATAATGCGATAATGAGCGACACGTTATTCAGGGGAGATCCGCCTTGAGAGCCAGGATTCAAGAATGGGCCTTTAAGCTCCGGTGCCGTTATATTCTTCATTTCGCCGAACATGGTAAAAATATTGAAATTGAATTGCAGCAGTACGAGTACAGAGATGATGACTGTGCCAACCATCAACAAGATCGCCTTTACCATCTGTACCCAGCTTGTTGCAGTCATGCCACCGAACAATACATAAATGGTCATCATTATGCCGACTATGATGACAGCCACACTGTATGGTATATCAAACAGCAGTTGAATCAAGGCTCCCGCCCCTACAAGTTGAGCGAGCATATAGAAGATGACAATCGTAATGGAAGATAGCGCTGCGAAGGCGCGCACCTTCTTAAGCTCAAACCGTGCAGCAATCATATCAGCGACTGTGTACTTCCCGAGGTTTCTAAGCGGTTCTGCCACAACGTACAGTACAACGAGATAAGCTGTAAGATAACCCACACTGTAGAAAAATCCGTCAAACCCCCATAATGCAATCGCCCCTGCGATACCAAGGAATGAAGCAGCTGAAAGGTAATCTCCGGATATTGCGAGACCGTTTTGCCAACCGGTCAGCCCCCCACCTGCTGTGTAGAAATCTTTAGTGGATTGAGTCCTTTTCGAAGCAAAATATGTAATCACTAACGTCAAACCAACAAATACAATGAACATGATGATTACGGTCAGATTCATTTATAGTTCCCCTCCCGATACTTTCTGATTATCTCATCCGCTTCCCTGTCGAATTCCTTGGCCTTCTTCATGTAGATCGTAACCAGCGTCCAGACCATTATGAAGAGAAAAAATGCGTAGATCCAAGCCCATGAAATATTTCCGAATGCTTCGTTGCTAAGCAAATTGGTATAGCCTGTCAGTATCGGAAAGAGCAGTGTTGCGATGATGAAAAAGATGCTGATCGGTAAAATGAATCTGTTCCGCTTCTTGAGCAGTTCTTCAAATTCAGGTTGTGAAGCAATTAATGCGTAATCAATCTTTGCCATTTCTATTCCCCCTTATAGTCTACATTGTATTTATTTGACAGAAATATGTCAATTTTTCGACAACTATAATTGTTGTAATTATTCATCTTCTGGACTATTGGTGGTATAACAAATAAAAAAGTCAGCCGTGCATCCTTTAAATGATGCCCGGCTGACTTTCCCGTTTGAAATCCATTCGATTATTTCGCTACATTCCCTTTGGTTTTTCTATCACACTGATCTCTCCGATTTTATCCATTGTGATATTTGATGAAACATTAATGGTTTCATCATCCATTTCCATAGTAAGTGTCAATTCCGCACTTTCATATTGAAAATCGTCATTGAACTTCAGTAGGACAAGACCATTGATGTTATCCACCGCTTCAAGTGACGACTCCAGATCGTCGTTTATAAAGGGTTTTACGCCGGCTTCGCCTTCTACTTCATAGCGAATTTCATAACCTGATTCGAGCTGTTTGGCTGTGCCTTCTTTGAATGGTTCGAGCTGACTGATTAAATCTCCATAGCTGCTGCCTTCAATATTGCGCCCGTCATCCTGTCTTTCCACGTCGCCATTTTGATAGATGAAGTGTTCTCCTTCAAAGATGTAATGCGTCTTGATGTCCGTCCCATCATCAACTTCGATTTTAATTTCATCTTGCTTGCTCCTGGTGGTGATTGTACGGATCACATGCTGGCTTTCTTCTGTGGAAATTGTAGTCGTCTGCCGCTCTTCATAGCTGACGTCCTTACTTTCTTCAGATTGTGCATTTTTAATGATATCTGCTGCTGACATTTCTTCTTCCGACTCTTCAGACGTCTGTTGCTCTTCTGGAGCGGCCTCTGTCGATTCTTCACTCTGATCTGTATTTTCATCAGATGAGTCGTCCGCAGGCTCGCCGTTAGTGCACGCTGTTAAAAACAGGAGCATGATAAGTAACATTTTTTTCATATGTGCCACCTCATCTAATATTATACTGTGCAGCATCTGTGACTACAACATAAAAAGGCACTTTCAAAAAGTGCCTTTTGCTGGGTTATAGTACATTAGCATGTCCATCGAATATACAATTCTGTTCTGAGTCAACTGTGACGACTGCGCCCTCTTCCAATACTTCATAGGCGGCTGACGCCCCGACTATTGTCGGCAGATCAAGATTCAGGCCAACGATCGCCCCATGCGAGGTGAGTCCCCCCTCGACTGTAACTAGACCTGCAGCCTCTTCAAGGTAAGGCGTCATATCTGCATCTACAGATTGGGTTACGATGATTTTCCCTTCCAGATCTTTATCTTTTAAGGCTTCCGCAGAGTCAACGAACATCACTTCACCAACGCTGCTTCTCCTGCCTATACCCTGAGCTCGGATCAGCTTATCTCCGACGATGTGGAGCTTCATCAGATTCGTGGTGCCTGCTTCTCCTGCAGGAACCCCTGCTGTGATGATCAACAAATCTCCCTGTTCTGCAAACCCTTTTTCCATTGCTGCTGATACAGAGATGTTCAGAAGTTCATCAGTGTCCCGCTTCCCTTCCTTGATCACAGGGTGGACGCCCCATACAAGCTGTAGTTGTCTGGCTACATGATGGTGCGGAGTAACTGCCACGATTTCTGCATGGGGACGATATTTTGATATCATCCTTGCTGTATGCCCTGATTCTGTGGCAGCTACTATCGCACGGCAATTTAGGTTCAGTGCTGTGTGTGCGACCGACACCCCAATTGCCGTCACCAAGTTCGTCTGCAGCGACTTAGTCCGTGTAGAAAGTAATTTTTTGTAATCCTGTGCGTCTTCAGCCGAAACAGCGATGCTTGCCATTGTCTCGACAGCTTCCAGGGGATAATCCCCAGCAGCTGTTTCGCCGCTCAGCATTACAGCATCTGTACCATCATATATGGCATTCGCCACATCGCTGGCTTCTGCACGTGTGCAGCGTGGGTTATGCTGCATGGAATCAAGCATCTGGGTAGCGGTGATGACCGGTTTACCAAGGTAATTACATCTTCTGATCAGATCTTTTTGAACCATAGGTACTGATTCAGGTGGGATTTCAACACCCAAGTCTCCGCGCGCCACCATGAGTCCATCAGACACTTCGAGTATATCATCTATATTGTCGATACCTTCCTGGTTTTCGATCTTCGGGATGATTTCAATGTGCTCACTTGATTTTTCTTCAAGCAGCTTGCGTATTTCCAGAACATCGCTGTTCGTACGGATAAAGCTTGCTGCAATCAGATCGACACCTTCATCAATGCCAAAGATGATATCTTCCCGATCCTTCTCAGTGATGCCAGGCATTTTGACAGAGACGCCTGGCACATTGACACCCTTTTTATTTTTAAGGACGCCATCATTCAGGACGTGGCAATGGATTTCACCATTCTCCCGGTCGATGCTTTCAATTTTAAGTTCCATCAGACCGTCATCAAGAAGGATGCGATCTTTTTCATCCACGTCTTCAATGAGGCCAGAGTATGTGATGGAAATCTTTTCTGGCGTGCCCACTACTTCTTCCATCGACACTATGATACTCTGCCCTTTTGTCAGCTCAATTTCACCATTTTCCATGCTGTGGGTACGAATCTCAGGCCCTTTTGTATCGAGCAGAATACCTACTGTACGATCTAATTTGTCGGCAACTTTCCTGATGTTGTCTATTCTGGCACGATGTTCATCATGATCACCATGTGAAAAGTTCAATCGTGCAATATTCATGCCAGCTTCCATCAACTTTTCAAGCATTTCCGGTGATTCTGATGCAGGACCGATTGTACATACTATTTTAGTGTTACGCATAACTAGATTCCTCCTAAATGGATAGCTCTCTCGAAAGTCTGTACAGACCCTCATCTATCATATGGCTTTCTTCGAACACTTTATCGAAACGGGTTGTGGAGAGTTTATTGTTCTCAGTGCCTACCGCCCTTCCATGTACACCATCCAAAAGAAGGTCAACAGCGAAAGCACCAAGTCGTGAAGCCAGCACCCGATCTTGACCGGTCGGTTTCCCTCCACGCTGCATATGGCCAAGCACACTCTCACGGGTGTCTACGTTTATATACTTATGCAATTCATCTGCGCATTGTGACGCACTCATGACACCCTCAGCTACAACAATGATCGAGTGTTTCTTACCACGGCTCATACCCGATTCGATTCGTTCTGCAACTTCTTTCATGTCAGAAGGTGATTCAGGAATGAGTATGGTCTCTGCGCCCCCGGCGACACCGGCCCAAAGCGCCAAGTCTCCAGCATCCCTGCCCATCACTTCTATAATGAAAGTGCGCTCATGGCTGGTTGCTGTATCTCTGATCCTGTCTACGGCATCGATTATGGTGTTTAAGGCAGTATCAAACCCTATGGTGTAGTCTGTGCCATTGATGTCATTATCGATGGTGCCTGGCACCCCTATGGTCTTGATGCCTTCTTCATCGAGTCGTTGTGCACCTCTGTAGGAACCATCTCCCCCTATGACCACAAGTGAGTCTATCCCTTTAGCTTTAAGGTTCTCGATGGCTTTTTGGCGGACAGCGGGTTCAATGAATTCCGGGCACCGGGCAGAGTAGAGCTTCGTCCCCCCTCTTTGGATGATGTCACCGACATCCCCAAGCTCCAGCTTATGGATATTATCAGTGACGAGGCCCTGATAGCCCTGGAAAACACCATAGACTTCAACGCCTTCATATATACTCTTTCTGACGACGGCCCTTATGCCAGCATTCATGCCGGGCGCATCGCCTCCACTTGTAAGTACTCCAATTTTCCTCATGGGTTCCCTCCGTTAAAACAATCTCTTATTTTTAAAATAGCATAACTTATATCCCTTATCCATCATTAAGGTTGATGAAACCGTTTTATGAAACCAAAAAAATGAACAGCTTGAAATTAAAGCTGTTCATCATATATCCCGATATTCACATATTTATCGTAGCGGTCGGCTACCATCTCTTCGCGATCAAGTACAAGGAGCCCTTCGAGATGTTCTCTCAAGATTCCATCAAGATTCTCAAATACCTGATCCCTGTCGTTATGGGCACCACCTTGAGGTTCTTCTATCACCGCATCCGCTATGCCGAACGATTTCAGGTCGGCTGCTGTTATCTTCAATGATTCTGCAGCAATCTCCTTCAATGACGCATCTTTGAACAGGATGCTCGCAGCGCCTTCTGGTGAGATTACAGAATATGTCGCATTCTCCAGCATGATCAGGCGGTTGCATACCCCAAGTCCCAGCGCTCCACCTGAACCCCCTTCTCCGATGACGACGCTTATGACCGGTACATGGAGTCCTGCCATTTCGACAAGATTGCGTGCGATCGATTCACTCTGTCCCCGTTCTTCAGCGGCTTTACCTGGGTATGCACCTTTAGTATCGATAAAACAGATGATTGGGCGGTTGAATTTGTCGGCCTGCTTCATCAGGCGAAGCGCCTTACGGTATCCATCGGGGTGGGCCATGCCGAAGTTACGGTGGATGTTCCCTTTTGTATCCCGGCCGCGTTGATGTCCGATGACCGTCACAGGGCGCCCTTTGTAGGAAGCAATACCTCCTACAATGGCAGGGTCATCATTATGTACGCGGTCACCATAGAACTCCGTAAATTCTTCAAACAAAGCTTCGATATAGTCGTAGGTGGTTGGACGTTTTATATATCTTGCAATCTCCACACGCTGCCAGGGAGTGAGGTTATCGTAAATTTCATTTTTTTTATCGTTGACCTTTTTCTCCAAAAAACTGACTTCCTTTGTGAGGTCCACTTTATTTTTTGCTGCATATTTTTCCAATTCTTCAATCTTCTCTTCCAATTCATAGATTGGTTTTTCAAAATCGAACATTCCCATCTACACCCCACTATGCAATTTCAGGATTCGTCCGAGATAATCTTTCATATCCCGTCTGTCTAAAACTTCGTCCAGCTGTCCATGTTTTAAAAGGAATTCAGCAGTCTGGAAATCATCCGGCAGTTTCTCCTTGATCGTTTCCTGGATGACGCGCCTGCCGGCAAACCCGATCAGTGCACCTTTTTCTGCCAAGTTTATGTCGCCGACTGAGGCGAAACTTGCAGATACCCCTCCTGTTGTAGGGTTGGTCATATAGGAGATGTAGAGCAGACCTGCATTATTGTGGCGCTCTATCGCCACACTGACTTTAGCCATCTGCATCAGCGAAATGATGCCCTCCTGCATACGTGCGCCTCCACTGGCTGTGAAGATGATGACAGGTAACCTGTGTTCTGTTGCATACCCGAAAGCACGGGCGAGTATTTCGCCGACTGCAGAACCCATGCTGCCCATCCTGAAGCGAGCATCCATGACGGCTACAACGGCGCGCTCTCCTTCGATGTTTCCATCTGCACATAACACCGCTTCATTCAGTCCCGTCTTTTCCTTATCCTTCGAAATCTTAGCTTCATAATTAGGGAAGTTTAATGGATTGGCAGATGTGATGTCCTGGAACAACAGATCGACTTCCCCTTCATCCATCAACGCTTCCAGACGGTCCTGTGCTGAAATAGGCAGATGATGGCTACAGTTGGCACATACATTAAGACGTTTATATAAGTCTTTTGAATATAATATCTTCTTGCAGCTTGGACATTTTGTCATGATGGATTCATTTTTTTCAAAAGTGCCATCATTACGGTCTGTTTCATTGACTTTTTTATTCAGTTTAGAGAACAAGTCTTTCAGCATATTAAACTCCCTGTTTTCTTTATTATTTGAATGCCTGTGAATATTTATCGAGCAGCACATAGATTTTCTTCATTATAATGTTGTCGTCTTCTAGTACATCAGCATTTCCATTCTTTTCACTGACATATCCTTCTATCATTTCTTTAATCTCTATGATTTCGTTCTGTTGACGTTCTGATTTGATGAGATATTTGCCGATTAGCTGAAACAGCTGATGGTTATCAATATCAGCAAGAAAGGTGCCCTCGCCCCGCTTCACATAAATGATGCCAAGCAGTTCAAGCGCTCTGAGTGCTTCTCTTACGCTTTGCCTGCTGACATTCAATTCATCTCTCAGATACCTCTCGCTGGGCAGCTTTCCACCTACTTGTATCTCTTCCTTTTCGATGACATTGTGGATCTCTTCAATAATGTTTTCCAAACCTTTTTTCTCAGTCATCTTATAGGATCACAGCGTCAAACTGCGTGCTTTCTGATAGATGTCTTCAGGATCGACTTTAATGCGGCTGACACCCGTCTGCATGGCCGCTTTCGCCACAGCCCTCGCTACACTTGGTGCAACTTCCTTATTGAAAGGTTCCGGGATGACGTTTTCGGCATGCAACTTATCTTCTTCGATCAGTTCCGCAATAGCAAGGACGGCAGCCTTTTTCATCTCGTCATTTATATGTGTCGCCCGAACATCAAGCGCACCCCTGAAGATGCCTGGGAAAGCAAGCACATTGTTGATTTGATTCGGAAAATCACTTCGTCCTGTACCGACTACAAGAGCTCCGGCAGCTTTCGCCTCATCAGGCATAATTTCAGGATTTGGATTGGCCATGGCAAAAATGATCGGATCTTCTGCCATTGTCTTGACCATCTCGGCAGTCAGGGCACCTTCCACAGAAACACCGATGAAGACATCCGCTCCTTCAATCACATCAGCCAGTTCGCCTTTTTTATGGTGGTGGTTGCTGAACTTGCTCACTTCGTGCTTGATGTCGTTCATCCCTGCTTCACGACCTTCAAAGATGGCGCCGCGGGAATCACACATGATCATTTCCTTTACACCAAAGCTGTGCAGAAGTTTTATGATCGCCACACCTGCTGCACCTGCTCCATTCAAGACAACTTTAATCTGGTTCAAAGATTTCCCCGAGAGTTTAAGGGCGTTCATCAGACCGCTCAAGGTGACGATTGCCGTACCGTGTTGATCATCATGGAAAACAGGTATATCGGTCTCGCGTCCCAGACGTTCTTCAATTTCAAAACATCTAGGCGCTGAAATATCTTCTAGGTTGATACCGCCAAAAACCGGTGTCATCAGTTTGACCGTGTTCACGATTTCATCGACGTCATTGGTATTGAGTGCAATCGGAAAGGAGTCCACTCCAGCAAAGTTCTTAAAGAGTGCGCTCTTACCTTCCATTACAGGTAAACTTGCCATAGCGCCTATGTTCCCCAAGCCTAACACGGCGGAACCATCCGTAACGACGCCGACAGTATTACTCTTAATCGTATAATCGAATACTGTGCGTTCGTCTTCATATATTTCTTTACATGGTTCAGCCACGCCTGGTGAATATGCCAGGCTCAAGGCTTCCCTGTCTTTAATCTCCACTTTTGAATTTACTGCTAACTTTCCTTGGTTTTCCCTGTGCATCTCTAGTGCATCATCTCTCAAGGACATATAATCTCCCTTTCTTAGTGGTCATACCACCGCAATATAAATATAGTAACATTATCAGTTTTACATGACAACTTCTTTAATTCAATATACGTATATCGGCTACCTTAACCGCTTCCAATATACCATCAATACTCTCTTTTCCCATTTTGCCAATTATCTTCTTCTTGTCAAAATCTTTAATCGGTATGCCCGATTCACCCATGAAACCAGTCAGATTGTAAGCATGGGCATTGCGGATGACAATCTGTTTTGCCCGCTCATAGTATATCTTTTTGAAAGCCTCTACGGTTTCCAGTGAGTCGACGATGAGTTGTTGACGTGATCTGCGCGTTTCTACCCTTCCCTCCACGACAGCAATCTGTCTCGTCAAATTCGGATGGACATTGAAATAGACCTTCGGGAAAACGACTCCCTCCATTTCATGAAGCCCATCGGTGAGTTTGACGAACGCCATATTCTGTCCATTTTTCGTCCGGATTACTTTAATGTCGTCCAAAAAGACGAGATAGATCCCCTTACTTTGATTGAGAAGGTTGAACGGGATGAATTGGAGTGATTTCCTCAGTGCTATGACGGGATGATCGGAGAGGTAGAATCCGAACACATCCTTCTCTCCCTCCACCTTCTCCATGTCATTCATTTCAGCAGCGTGGTGGTACTCTTTCTTTATATTGAAGCCCAGTGTACTGAGGAACGAATCATGAGCATATTCTTCGGCATTCAATTCATCAAGCATGGGGAGCGTATTGAGGAGCGTTTTTCTATTCTCCTCAAAGACATCCAAAGCACCCGACTGGACGAGCCGCGTGAGCACTTTCCTATCCAGGTTGACATCCTGCACTCTAGTCTTCAAATCATATATATCACTGAATGGGCCGTTTTCACGCTCTTTTATAATTGCCTCGGCATGACGGTAAGTGACGCCTTTAATCATCGAGAAACCGAGTTCTATGCCTTCATCGCTTCTGTTATTCCATAGGGAACTGTTGATGTTCGGAAGGTATAACGGAATTCTACGCCGCTTGATCTCACTTACGGTCTGGTTGACCTTATGTTCATTGCCGAAATGATGGGTGAGTATAACTGAATAGAACACTTCGGGATAGTGGGTTTTGATGTAGGCAAGGATGTAGGATATCCGACTGTAGGCCACCGCGTGGCTTTTCGGGAATCCGTAGTCGGCGAACTCCAAGATCAGGTTGAAGATATGATGGCCCACCTGACTCGCGTACCCCTTACTTTCTGCCCCCTTCTCAAAGCGACCCCTTTCATGTTCAAGCGTCTCCCTATCCTTTTTACTCATTGCGCGCCTCAATATATCCGCCTCCGCATAGCTGTAGCCTGCAATCCTTGAAGCAATCTGCATGATCTGTTCCTGATAGACGATGACGCCATATGTCTCTTTGAGTATATCTTCAATGTCTTCATGCGGATATCTGACTGCGTCTGGTTTCTGCTTCCCGGCGATGAAATTCGGAATTTCCTTCATCGGCCCCGGCCGGTACAAAGCGATTACTGCGACAAGGTCAAGAAAGCCCTCAGGCTGCATTTCCCTGATTACTTTGCTTATGCCATCCGATTCCAGCTGGAAGATGCCGATGGTCATCCCCTTACCAAGCAGCCGATAGACTGCCGGATCATCATCCGGAATTTCATCCAAGTTGAATGATATTCCGGATTTTTGTATTTTATTGACCATAAACTTCAGCAACGTCAGATTTCTCAACCCCAGAACATCTATCTTCAGCAGTCCTGAAGGCTCCACCTCATTCATCGTCCACTGACTCAAAGTGTGTCCGTCACTGAAGGTCACCGGGATATTTTCGGTAAGGCGTTCTGCACTGAGCAGTATGCCGGCAGCATGGGTGGATGTATGCCGCGGCAATCCTTCAATCCTTTTACACAGGCTCGCATATGTATCATACTTGGAATCCGCTTCTGAAAGCGACCGGAACGCATCTTTCTGAAAAGCCTCCTGGAGTTTCGCCCCAGGGGTTTCTGGAATAAGTCCTGAAATCATTTTCAGTTCATCCTCTTTAAAACCGAGCACCCTGCCCACATCACGCGCTGCCATCTTGGCGCTCAACGTTCCATACGTGACTATATGCGCCACATTCATCGTACCGTACTTCTCAATCAGATAATCGACTACCTCGTCACGTCTGGCATCCTCAAAATCAATATCGATATCAGGCATCGTCACACGTGCAGGGTTGAGGAAGCGTTCGAATAGCAGATTATACTGAAGCGGGTCGACTTCAGTAATGTTCAGCAGGTAGGATACAAGGCTTGCACTTGAGGAACCCCGTCCTGGTCCTACATAAATCCCATTCCGTTTTGCATGGTTGATTGCATCCTGCACAATCAAAAAATAGTCTTCATATCCCATATCCACGATGACACCATATTCATACTCGAGCCGTTTTCTATAGGCTATTCCACCATCCGTCTTGGATTCAAGCTGTTTTTGCAGCATGTGCCATAGAAAGGATTTTGAATCTTCATTCTGGGGATGGGGGAAATGTGGCAAAGTCCGTTCCGTCCTTGGTATTTCGACATTGCACTTCTCTACGAGGCGTTGATTGTTTTCAAGGTGGGAAGCTTCAATCTCAGTGAGATCCGAAAACACCTTGATATGATCGGGCCCCGTGGCGTTATGCATGGAGGCCGTATCCAACTTCTCATTATCCCGTATTGCGTTCAATGTAACCCGTACCGGCAGGTCTTCAGGCTTCATGTAGTGGGCCGGATTGATGAAGACCGTCCTATACTCCGGATGTGACAGGTGGTGGGATATGTATTTATCCTCAGGTTTTATGGCCATGCCATCCAAAAGTGGGATGCCTTGCCCATTCTTTGCGATTGCTACACACGATTGGATATTGTTATTGAGGTATTGGACCGGTGTGAATTCCAGGTTCTTATAGGAAAGCATGGCGGAAAGGCGGATCAGTTCCTTATAGCCTCTAATATCTTTAGCGATGAGTACCAACGGGATGCCCGACATCTGATCATCCGCAGAAATCTCCATCCCGATCAAGGGTTTAATGCCAGACTTCGACGCATGGGTATAGAACTCATATACACCATGTAGACGATTGAAATCAGTAAGTGCAACTGCCTTTTGGCCGTCTCTGGAAATTTTATCAAGAAGCGGGCCGATCTTGATATTGCTGTCCAGAAATTCGTAGCAGCTATGCACATTTAAATTGATCATTCGGCAAAACCCTTTCTACAGTTTACTCTCCAACGCTTTGATCAGTTCCTGGACTTCTTCCTTCTCCTTCAATGTGATTCCACTTGCGAGAGGGTGCCCGCCTCCCCCGAACCGTTCTGCCACGTCGTTGATGACGGTGTCCTTGGCACGTAATCTTACGCGGATCTCATCATTTTCCTCGATGGCCATAAACCATATTTTGGCTTCATCGATTTCACGGTAGATGTTGACATGCATACTCGCCTCGTTACTTGATAAACCGTACTTTTCCAATGTAGGTTCGTCTATGTAAATAGACAGTACACCTTTATCGGTGATTTTGAATGCCTCGATAAGATGACCTTTGAACTTGAATTGTTCCAGGCTCTGCTTATTCATTTCATTCATGTCCTTGGCGGCTTCAAAATTGAACCGTTTAAGTTCGGCTGCGACCTTATGGGTCAATTCTGTAGTGTTATTGAAAAGAAATCTGCCGGTATCACCAACGATTCCGGCAAACAGGAGACGTGCCGACTCATCATTGATATAGTCGTTGTCGAATCCCCATGCCGAGGCCAGCAGAAAAATGAGTTCGGAAGTGGATGACACACCCGTTTCAACGATATTGATCGTGCCATAAGGATTGTGGTTTGGATGATGGTCTATCTTGATCACTTCAGCACCCATGGATACATCCCCATCAATCCGATCAGTGTTGGCCGTATCCACTACAATGACAAGTGGCTGATCCACGGCCACGGCAGTGTCCATTTCCCCGAGAAAAGAAAGGGAAGGTTCAGTCTCGCCGAGAGCCGCCACTTTCTTATTGGGGAACATATGCTGGATGATGGATTTCAACCCAAGTTGGGCGCCTATCGCATCAGGATCCGGTCTCACATGCCTCAATATGATGATTTCGTCATAGGTGTTGATCTTGTTTATCAACGCCTTATAGTTGTCCTTTAGAGTCGGGTATCCATTTATATATTCTGTGAACAATTCTCATTCTCCCCTTATTTGGATTTACTTGTTTCGTATAATAAATTATACTACATATTGGAATGGAGTTGTAACGATGGAAACATCCTATCAGATTGCAGTATCCTTTCTGGTCACGCTGCTGCTCCTGAGCTTTTTTATGTTCCTGCTCTATAAGGTCAGGAAGATCAGGACGGAACGGGACGTCAGAAAGGCGTATTTCAACAGCATATCGAGAATCTGGCTCGGGTTGTTGATCGCTGTCTTCGGCCTTAATACAATCATACAATTTTCGTCGGCAGTATCATATATAGTCGGTAGCCTGTTCATCATCATCGGCCTCTACAATGTATGGCACTTCAATGCTGCACGAAAATACTTCAAAGGAAATCTCCCCATAGAGGAGAAGGCTTGGGCGGAGTTCAATCGTAAATCTGGGCATAATGGAAAATAGACAAGTGAGTTCACTTGTCTATTTTTCTTTATAATGCTGAATCAGCAGCACGGCTTTCATGTGAATCTCTCCATTTGCCCTAGCGATGACTTCCATCCTAAGGAACTGCTCCCCAGCATCAAGGACTTCTCCTTCTATCACAAGTTCCTGGTTCAATTGCATCAGCTTCATATTCATGATGTTCATCGTATCTATGTGATAGCTTTCTATATTCCTCTCCTTGAGCATCGCATCTATCAGACGCTCCATAAGTCTGATGAACTCGGACTGTACCATACTGCCATGTTCATCAGTCAAGAACGGCATGACTTTAATATGGAGTCTATTGTCATCTATATGCACATTTCTGCCGATGTCTGGTTCTGCTGAGGACAGACCTTCAGGTTTCTGCAGCTCCCTTTGCTTGAATACATCCCTCCTATCTACAACCCCGAGCCATCTGCCATCCTCGTCAATAATCGGGATGATGTTGAGGTGGTGCCAACTCATAGCTTGACGTAGGCGCTGGATTGTACTCTGTGGTCTTGCTGAGGCATCGAATACTAGGCCTTCCGGTCCATCCTCCCTCAATTTCATGAGGTCTTTAGAACGGATGAGGCCCAGATAAAATCCTTCCTCTAAAATAATCGTTACCTTATCTGCCGGATAAAAGTCCTTCCCAAAATCATTTTTAATATCATACACATATTCCTCCTGACGCACCAGAAGGTCGGCAGCAGTAATGACATTGGTCGTCATGAACCTGTTGTACAATTCACGCTGTATGGCCGACGCAACAGTAAATGTGTCAGAAGTCGTCGACAGGACAGGGAGCTTGAATGCGTCCGCCCGCTCCAATATTTTCGGATCGGCACCAAACCCCCCAGTAATCAGAATACCCGAATGGTTTTCCAATGCTTTCCGCTGGGCATCTTCACGATTTCCCACGATGAGGAGCGCACCTTCCTCGAGGTATGTCTCGAGGGCTTCGGTACGCATCGCACCTATGATGAATCTGCTGATTTCTCCATCAAGCCCTTCCGAACCAGCCAGGACGGTACCTTCAATCACCCGATTCACCTGTTCAAAACTCAGTTTCCCTTCTATGTATTCCTCTTTCGGCGCAACCCTTATCGTGCCCACGCGCTCTATGGTCTTTACAAGACCTTCTTTTTCAGCATCTTTAATTGCCCTATAACTGGTGCCGTCTGAAACACCCAAATAGGCAGATACTCGCCGCACGGAAATTTTGGCACCTTCCGGCAGGCGATATATATAATCTATGATTTCATCATGTTTTGACATTCTTTACCTCCACTGCCTGCTTTATAAAAAAAGGGGCAGAAGCCTGCCCCTGACGCGCCATTACATCTAAAATTTATGACTTGAACGCTACAGCTTGACCTGCTGCCAGTGTCTGGCAATCTCCTTCCACTTTATCTGCAAATGCCTGCGCGTCCTGCTTGATTGGCGGGAATGTATTGTAGTGAACGGGAACTGTGACGTCTGGTTTGATGAATTCATTTACTGCATGGGAAGCATCATCGATGCCCATTGTAAAATGGTCGCCGATTGGAACAAAGGCAACATCGAACGGGCCATTGAGTTCCGTGATGAGTTTCATGTCGCCGAATATCCCGGTATCCCCAAGATGATAGATTTTTTTGCCGCCTGCTTCAATAATGATGCCTGTCGGCATGCCTGTATATATTGCATTTCCATTTTCCTCTGTAAAGCTGGAGCTGTGGAATGCATGGACATATTTGACTGTTCCAAATTCAAATGATTTTTTACCGCCAATATTCATCCCAATAGCTTCCACACCTTGCCCTGACAGATAATCCGCCAACTCTACAGGGGCAACCACGGTCGCGTTATTGGCTTTGGCAATCTCCACAGTATCACCGACGTGGTCATTATGCCCATGGGTCAATACGATGTAGTCAACTTTTACATCCTCAACTTTCAGATCCGTCAATTCATTGCCGTTAATGAATGGATCGACAATCATTTTAGAACCTTCATTTTCAAGTTGGATGATTGAATGTCCATGATAACTGAGTTCCATAATCCTATTCCTCCTAAATGAATATCATATGATTTCACTATACCCTAAAACCGCGGCAACCATTCATATTTATGATACAATTTTCATGAGGTGAATCAAATGAAGACAATTAGGCGCAACCATACATTATCTGAAAATCATCTCTCTGAAATCATTGCCAGAGATGATTTCGACATACCCAATCTCGCATTGCTTCCGATGAAGAGGGCCCTTCATCCCGAAACGGAATATTTCGTTTCCCTGAACCATATGGAGGAACATGATCCTTTCCTTCTACAGAACCTCGTCATAGAAAGCATCCGCATGATAGAAGGAGCTGATGGTTTCGTTACTGATCAGATCTTCACAAATGATCATCATCACATCAATCATAGATTTCTTGATGAAATATCCATACAGACGGGTGAGCGGCACCTTATAATAGGGCCGAGTTTCAGCCGTGTGCCATCTTTTCTGCAAAGTCGCCTATTGGATGAGCTGGTAGACGCTGATGTTTCAGGAATCATGTTCGATGTGAGAGGCATAGACATCGATGACTTTGCTGCATTGCAGCCACTTGCGAAACTTAAGATCCATGCAAAGAAACGGATCGCCATCATTCCTGTGGTGAAGGATGAACACCAGCGGAATGCTTTAGTCGACACCATCCCTTTTGATGTCGTCTGCATTGCAGGCTGAAACCATAAGAAGATAAAGGTTGCCCGGACACGGTAAAAAAATCCTCCGCCATTTTTTATGGCGGAGGATTTTTGATTTTAATATTTGGTTGCTACAGCAATTCTGTTACATCTTTATATTCTAGTTCCTGTGCTTCTGCAACGGCTTTATAAGTCACATGGCCAGCGTATGTGTTGAATCCGCCAATCAATGTCGGGTTATCTTCAACTGCTTTACTGCAGCCCTTATTCGCTATTTGCAGACCATAAGCCATAGTCGCATTCGTCAAAGCGATTGTAGATGTACGCGGCACCGCACCAGGCATGTTCGCAACTGCATAGTGGACGACTTCGTGCTTGAAGTAGATCGGATCATCATGCGTCGTCACTTTATCTGTAGTTTCGAAGATACCACCCTGATCGATTGCGATGTCCACGATGACAGAACCGGCATTCATCGATTTGATCATGTCTTCACTTACAAGACGAGGTGCGCGTGCTCCAGGGATCAGTACTGCGCCGATGACAAGGTCACTTTCTTTCACTGCCTGTGCAATATTTAAAGGGGAAGACATAAGTGTCTGGACATCCCGTCCAAACAGATCGTCGAGTTCCCTCAAACGCTTAGGGTTAAGGTCTAGAATCGTCACTTCTGCACCCAGGCCAATTGCCATCTTAGCTGCATTGGTTCCAGCCATTCCGCCACCGATGATGGTGACCTTGCCGCGGGAGACGCCTGGCACTCCGCTTAAGAGTACACCTTTACCGCCCTTAATCTTCTGCAAGTACTCTGCACCGACTTGAGCCGCCATGCGTCCAGCCACTTCACTCATAGGGGAAAGCAACGGCAGTGAACCATCCGGCAGTTGTATCGTCTCATAGGCGATTGCCGTTACTTTTTTATCTAAAAGCGCTTTTGTAAGTTTTGTCTCAGGTGCCAAGTGGAGGTATGTGAATAGGATCAGATTCTCTTTGAAATAATCGAATTCCTCTGCCAAAGGTTCTTTGACTTTAACCACCATATCAACATCCCAAGCCGCTGCCGCAGAATCGACTATTTCAGCTCCTGCATTGCTGTAGTCGGCATCCTCGAAATAAGAACCGCCTCCTGCATTCGTCTCCACCTTGACTGTATGTCCTGCTTTGACGAAGGCATGAACACCGCCGGGTGTCAGGCCGACTCTGCTTTCGTTGTTTTTAATCTCTTTAGGAACACCAATAATCATTCTAGAAACCCCTTTCATTTTTGAATGTTTCAACCCATTAATTGTATCATAAAGATATCGAAAAGTTATGACGTAAATATGACTTTATTAATGTAGGAATATATAAAATATTCAAAATGTGATATAATTGATGTGAAGAAGATACCACATCGAAAGGGGTTCTCAAAATGCTTAAATATCAAAACATCCTTATCGCGGTTGATGGATCAAGAGAGGCTGAATGGGCATTCCATAAAGCAATCGACATCGCAAAACGGAATGATTCAAAACTATCAATCATCAACGTCATCGATACCCGTTCTTTCGCTTCAGTAGAAGCTTATGACCGCACGATTTCCCAACGCGCCAATGACTTTGCCCAAAAATTGCTGGATGGTTACGAAGATCTCGCATTGAAGAATGGTGTACTTGAAGTCGATAAGATAATCGACTATGGCTCACCAAAATCAATCATCCCTAAAAAAGCCGTTAAAAAGACCGGCGCAGATTTGATTGCGTGTGGTGCTACAGGTCTCAACGCTGTTGAGCGCTTCATCATCGGTTCCGTATCTGAAGCAATTGTCCGTCACGCGCCGTGTGATGTACTCGTCGTAAGAACTGAGACGTTGCCTGATGATTTCGAACCAGTTGTTGCCACTGAAGAGTTCATGAATGAAAACAAGTAATCCAATCAAGTAAAAAGACTCCTGAAACCGATTGGTTTCAGGAGTCTTTTATCTAGACGCCCGTAATTCTGGCTACATCCCGTGCAATCATCACTTCTTCATCTGTTGGAATGACGATTATTTTTACAGGAGAATATGGGTGGTTGAGAAACTTCTCTTCCCCACGGACGTCGTTCATGGTCGGGTCAAAATAGACACCCATGAATTCAAGGTTCTCCAATACTTTTGCACGCACAATATCGGAATTTTCTCCAACCCCCGCTGTGAATATTATCGCGTCGAGACCACCCATGCGTGTGGCATAGGATCCCATATATTTGTGGATTCTCTCGCCGAACACTTCGAGTGCCAAGACTGCCCTCTCATTGCCTTTTTGAGCTTCATTCTCGATATCACGTAGGTCGCTTGAGAACCCACTTACACCGAGTAGACCTGATTCCTTATTCAAGACATTGAGTACTTCTGCTGCGGACTTACCCGTCTTTTCCATTATATAAGGAATGAGTGCCGGGTCTATATTACCTGAGCGTGTACCCATGGTGACGCCTGCCAATGGCGTGAATCCCATTGACGTATCGATCGACTCGCCGCCTTTCACAGCCGCTATGCTGGCACCATTTCCCAAGTGGCAGCTGATTAGCCTCAACTCATCAAGCGGTCTATCCAAGAGTTCACTTGCCCGCTTGGTTACATATTTGTGGCTTGTACCATGAAAGCCATATTTACGGATACCGTAATCTTTATAATAGTGGTAAGGCAAGCTGTATAAATAGGAACTCTCTGCCATGGTCTGATGGAAAGACGTATCGAAGACAGCAACGTGTGGCACGTTTGGCAGAAGTTCCCTGAACGCGTTGATTCCCATCAAATTCGCTGGGTTATGCAACGGCGCCAACTCACTCAGATCCTGGATCTCTTGAACGACTTTATCATCTATCAGAACCGAGTCATCAAAAACTTCGCCTCCATGGACGACACGGTGCCCACTGGCATCTATATCATTTATATCCTTAATCACATTATATTCAACCAATTTCTTCAACATGAGGTGAACGGCTTCTTCATGATCTCTGAAATTTTGGTTCAATGTGTCTTTGTGGCCATCCACTGTGATGGAAAAAATACCATTGTCCATGCCGATTCTCTCGACAAGGCCTTTGGCTATCTCTTTTTCTTCAGGCATTTCAAACAATTGGAATTTAAATGATGAGCTGCCTGCATTAATAGCTATAATCTTTGACATAACGCCCTCCTGATTCTTTAATTCCCAACATAGCTATCATACCATGACTCGGTCTGCTGCAAAAAGTTTTTAAACTGTGTGGCATTCTTAAAGTCCGGCACTTCGCCGATCAGCACTTCATTGTTTTTGAGTGGAGAGAATTTCTTTTTGATGACCATGATGGATTTCCGCTGCTTCTCAGTCTTGAAAATTGTTTTCGGTAAATGCAGGAACATCAACAATGTCGCTTCTTCTGATAGATACTTCTTGATGGTTTCATTATCCTTCTCAAGCATGTCTGAAGGAACGATGAATGCTCCAATTCCATCATCTTTCACATAGGCCATGGCACTTTCAAGCATCAATAGGTGCGCGTAGCTCCGACCTTCATCAAAAGCTGTTGTAAAGCCCTCTACATTAAGAGGATAATGTCCTACTGGAAGGTCACCGACCGCTGCATCCACTGCCCCTGCCCTAGAAGGTTCTATGATGTCTTGAGGATAGATATTCATTGGCACCTTCAGGAATTCACATAGATTTGCATTGAGCTGGGCCAGGACTGGATCAACTTCTATCCCGTTCAACTCAATTTCGGGCATGCGTTCTTTCATCGTCATTGATAAATGACCGGTTCCACTACCGGCGTCCAGAATCCGGATGGAATCGTCATTGAACAGCTGTATCAGATGAGATATCAAATAGCCGAGACTGTCTGGTGTCATCTGATGATTCGGTTGAACCGGTTCTTTCTGTGCCTGTTGCAGATAAGCGAATTGGAACGCTTTCCTCATCTCGTCCATACTGCCTTCCGCTTCAACCGTCAACAGCGCTTCGCTCAATGCTTCAAGCCTTGAGAGCGCTTCGTCCTTCTCTATCAGGCGGTCTGTCTCCTGAATCAATCTATGGTATGTTTTTTCCATTTTTGTCTGCTCCATATTATCCCCCAATAAAATATGGACTGCCAACGGCAGTCCAAATGCTTTCTACATTATATTACAATGCTTTTAATGCTTCAATCGCTTTGTCGTAATCAGGGTGGTCGGTTCCTTCAGGAACGTACTCGACGTACTGGATCTTGTCGTTTTCATCAAGCACGAAGACGCTCCGCGCAAGAAGTCTCAGTTCCTCCATCACTACGCCGTAATTTTCACCGAATGATAAATCTCTATGGTCACTCAATGTAACTGCATTTTCCAATCCCTCATCAGCTGTCCATCTTTTCTGTGCAAAAGGCAGATCATTCGAAATGGTTATGACGGCAGCGTTGTCGACGCTTGTTGCCTGTTCGTTGAATGTCTTGGTCTGGGTGCTGCATACCCCAGTGTCTATTGATGGTATTACACTGATCAATTTTTTCTTGCCTTTAAAATCATTGAGACTGACTTGTTCAAGATCTGTGTTCAATACGGTAAAGTCAGGGGCTTGGTCTCCAACCTTTACCTGCTCACCGCGCAATGTCATTGGATTGCCTTTAAAAGTAACGTTAGCCATTGATGAATCATCCTCCTAAGTAGATTGCTCTTGATATTAGACTTCCCTGAAATAGCGTGCTTTAATCATATTTTTATAATCTTGGTAGCTGTTCTTGACTACATGCGTGTTTGCGAAGTAGTCGTGCAGTCCGATTCTATCCTTTGTGAACAGCACAATCAAGTATGGGAGATAGAACAACTGGTTGCTGATATAGCGGCCGATCAGTTCCCTGAATATGACTTGGCCAAATGAAAGGCGTTCCCCGAATTCCGAGACCACGCTGATGCCTGTAACCATTTTGCCTAGGGTCTGCCTGAAGTAATACGTCATAAGGATGAAGTAGGCGAAGTAGATCATCGCATTTAAAATGTTTTCTGCGCTGAAAAGCGGAATCCATATTTGGAAGTTTCTGATGTCGAACACGTTCAGAATTGGGTATATGATGATCTGGGAAACCGACCACAGCACTATGATATCAATCAGGTAGCTGATGAATCTTGTGAAAAAATGCGCTGTGGCCATATAGTCCAGTTTGTTGTTCAATGTGTCCGTCTCTCTGAAGTCATCCCTGGCAGTCTGTTCCACGTCCATACCCCCTATTTCTCATACAGGTACATAGGTTCTATGCCCTGTCTGTTTTTTAATAGAGATTCAATCTGAGCGATTTCAGTTTTCCCCATCAGGCGATCCATCAGGCTGGCAGCCCCATAATTAAGGGAGAGTCGATTGCCCTGACCTTGACCGTACTCGATGATCTGAGGGTTCCCTCCAATGCTCTCCTTCATTGATGCCATCGCATCTTCAAGATAACCCATCTCATCTACGAGACCATTCTCCATTGCATCTTCGCCAAGATAAATCCGGCCATCGGCCAATTCCTCAACTTTTTTCTGGTCCATGCCCCGTCCTTCAGCCACTACATCAACGAAATCCTGGTACATGGTGTCGACCATGTTTTGTACATATTCCTGCTCTTCTTTGCTTGGGTCTTTATGGCCGCTGAGCATTTCCTTCATATCTCCGCTGGCATACGTTTCAAACTCTACTCCGTAATCCTCTGCAAGCTGACTGTAATTGATGCTCTGCATGATTACACCGATGGAACCGGTGAGCGTCTCATCGGAAGCAAAAATCTTATCGGCGGGGGCCGAGACGTAATAGCCGCCGGAAGCTGCCATGCCGCCCATTGAACTGTAGATTGTTTTGCCGGCTTCTTTAGCTTCCATCAGATACTTATGTATCTCTGCACTCTCATAGACTCCTCCACCTGGTGAATTGACATTGAGGAGTATGCCTTTTATATCGTCACTGCTGATGATTTCCTTCAAAGCTTCTATCGTTAATTCATGGTTATATGCTTCTGAGCTGAATACGCCTTGTGGACCCGTATCCATAATAGTGCCTTCTATATTCAATATGGCAATCTTATTGCTGGTGTTGCCTTCTTCGACGACGAAGGACGGCGGGAATTCACTGTTGGTGTATTCATTGATGGTGTCCTGCCAGTCACTGGCCCATAAAACATTGAATAATGAAGCCATTACGCCAAAGAAAAACAAGGCCAATGCCACTACAACCGCAACTATACGTTTCATTTTAACATTCCTTTCCGAATATGCTGTATACTTCTATTATGATACCATATAGTCATAATAAACAACCAATGGGAGTGAAACCTTTGATCAACTATAAGACGATATATTTCTTTGCCCCGCATGGAGATGAGACTAAGAAGATAAAGCAAGATCTGTCAAAGCTGTTCGATCGCCTCGATATCCGTACCGTGGAATCTGACAAAGAAGCGGATATCATTGCTTCCATCGGCGGTGACGGCGCCTTCTTACAAGCTGTCCGCCGGAGTAATTTCCGGGATGATTGCGTCTATCTCGGAATCGCCGCAGACAGCAACAGACATTTCTATGTCGATTTTCATTACCAAGACATCCAGGCGCTTGAAGAAGCGTTCCAAAAAGATGATATGGATGTCAGAAGATATCCCACAATAGAAGTTAAGGTGAACGACAATAACCCGAGCTATTGCCTGAACGAATTCACATTGCGTTCGAGCATTGTAAAGACGTTGAAGATGGATATCTATATCAGTGACTTCTTTTTTGAACACTTTAATGGTGATGGCATATTGGTCTCCACTCCTACTGGATCGACAGGCTACAACAAATCAGTGGGAGGGGCTGTGGTGGATCCACTCATAGAATCGATGCAGGTCACCGAACTCGGCAGCGTGAACAATAATACGTATCGAACTCTGGGAACGAGCTTCCTGCTCAACAGACAACGGCCACTCACTCTACTGATAGACAAAAACACCGACTACTACCCTGTCATGTCGCTTGATAATGAAGCGATAAGTGTTCAAAACACTGAAAAGGTTGAATTGAGGCTCAGTAAAAAACATATTCAGACGTTGAAGCTGAAAGATAACACTTTCTGGCATAAAACGCAAAGAAACTTCCTCTGATCAGAGGAAGTTTCTTTGCGTCTAGGCTTGGAGAAAATCATACAAGTTTTTGATTATCAGCACAGCAGTCACTATGATGAACAACCCCTTTACGTACCCAGAGCCTTTAGTGATGGCCATATGGGCACCGGCATACGAACCGAGGATCATGCTTGCCCCCATGATCAGACCATAAGTATAATTGACCTCCCCCATTACGATGAAAAGGATGAGGGCCCCGATGTTACTTGCGAAGTTCAACACTTTTGCATTGCCGGCCGACCTTAAAAAGTCAAACCCTGTAAACAGCATCAAAAACATCAGGAACGACCCTGTGCCGCCTCCCATGAAGCCGTCATAGAAACCAATCAAGACTACAAAAATGATGAGCAGAATTATTTTTCTGGTCGTAAAGACCGCACGACGTTCAACTTCTCCCCAATCCTTTTTCAACAGGGTATAGATGAGGACGATGAATAGCATGGCTAACACAAGTGGTTTCAGCACCTCTCCGGGTGTGTAAACAGCCGTAAGTGCCCCTAAGATTGAGAATATGAAACTGATCGGAAATAGTTTCATGACCATTTTAAGGTCCACATGGCGTGCCCTCAAGAATCTTAGGGAGCTGGTCAGGGATCCAAAGGAGGAAGCCAATTTATTGGTGCCAAGAGCTGTGGCTGGACTGATGCCTGTAGCAAGTAATGCGGGAATGGCGATAAGCCCACCTCCGCCCACTACTGCATCGATGAATGCCGCCAGAAAACCAAGGACAATGATGAGCAGTATGACTGTTACATCGATTTCTGTCATATCTTCTACAAGAGCCCAGCAAACGCTTCTTTTTCTTCCGCTTCATCAGCAGAAAAGCACTCGACATTTTCAAGCGCTTCTGCAATAAGCGGTCGGAAATCGACTTTTGATTCGAACTTTTCAACCTTCTCAAGTGATGGTCTTGTCTTTGGCGCTTTTGGTTTGAATATCGTACAGCAATCTTCATAAGGTAGGATGGAAGTCTCATAAGTGCCGTATGCACGTGCCTTCTCAACGATTTCGTTCTTATCCAGAGTCAGAAGCGGACGCAGAACGGGAAAACTGGTGACGGCATTGATGGCATGCATACTCTGGAGTGTCTGCGAAGCGACCTGCCCCAGATTCTCTCCGTTGATAACCGCCTGGGCGTTGACTGTACGTGCCAGCTCCTCAGCAATCGTAAGCATGATGCGCCGTGTGGTCGTCATACTGAAATTGTCGGGAATCCACTCATATATCGTAGTCTGCAACTTTGTAAAAGGCACTATATGGAGTTTTATATCAGTGCCGGTGCGCCGGGACATGATCTCCACGAGTTTTTTCACCTTATTTGTTGCTTCAGGGCTTGTATAAGGTGGGGAGTGGAAATGGATTGCTTCAATTTCCACTCCTTTTTTCATGACTTCCAAGCCAGCAACGGGGGAATCGATGCCCCCAGATAACATGAGAAGGCTTTTCCCTCCAGTACCGGCCGGAAGTCCCCCCATGCCTTGCCTTGCTTCATAGTACATATATATGGCCTCGGGCCGCACTTCCACATTAAGTTGATGATCTGGGTGCCTGACGTCAACACTTATCCCCTCGACATTTTCCAAGATATATCCGCCGAGCAGGAGCTGTATATCGTAAGTGTTCAAATGATATGTCTTATCCACGCGTTTTACTTCAACTTTAAATGTTTCTCCGTGCTTGAACTCCTTCCCAAGAGCGACTGCAGTGTTGAGCATGCTCTCTTCATCCGTTTCAATTTTGACGACCGGGGAAAAACTCAATATACCATTTATGTTCTCCAGAGCGTCCATGATCTTTTCATGTGGCTCATCCTTTATTTGGATATATGCGCGGTCTCTTTGCACATCTATTGCCACATCATATCCTTCCATGGCCCGTTCAATACTTCTTTGAAGTGCATTCAAGAACATTTTCCTGTTCTTTGTCTTTAGCGTGATTTCTCCGTAGCGCACCAAAATATAATCATAGTTCATTCCAGTACCTCCTTTATTTCTTCATAAACAGCCCCTAAAGCATCGCATAGCTGATCGACTTCAGCCTGAGTCGTCATATTGCCAAAGGAGATTCGGATGCTGCCTTCTATCTTCTCTTTGCTGGATCCGATTGCTGACAAGGTTTCATTTAATTTTCTCAACTTAGACGCACATGCACTTGTTGTCGACACCATAACACCGCGCCTTCCAAGCGCATTGACGACAACTTCCCCCTGCGCTCCGATAAAGGAAATATTCATGATATGCGGCACTCCCCCAGGATGGATGTGAATCGACTTAAAATCTCCAAGCGTATTCTGGACCTGTTCATTGTAGCGTATTATCCGTGCCGTATTTTCTTTTATGCCTTCTGTGGATATACGCATGGCTCTGGCCATCGCAACCGCTCCAGGAAGGTTCACGGTACCACTCCTTTTGCCGTACTCGTGACCCCCACCATGAATAATTGGAAATGTTGCCTTACCATCTCTGGAGAGCAAGGCTCCGACTCCTTTTACACCGTGGAATTTATGGCTGCTGAAGCTGAGTGAGCCCACGCCCCGGTAGTCCATTTGTATTTTCCCTACTGCTTGTGTGGCGTCTACATGGAGATGTACTTTAGGGTGATCCTCAAGCAGCCTGACTATTTCCTGTACGGGTTGCACGCTCCCTATTATATTATTGACGGCCATGACGGTTATGAAAATAACATCCTCATCAATAAGCGCCTCAAGATGCGAGAGGTCTATCATGCCTTCTGGGGTGGTGCGGATATATTTGACTCTGAAACCCTTCTCTTTCATCGCCTCTAGGGTGTTCATGATGCTTGGATGCTCAATCTCACTGGCAAGTATCGTCTTGCCAGACCGTTTCTTTTTTTCGACGATGCCCTGTATGGCAAGATTATTGCTTTCAGTCGCTCCCGAGGTGAATATGCAGTCATACTCATCAAGGCCCATCAGTCCTTTCACTTGGGTGCGTGCAGCTTCCAACAGCCGCGCCGCTTCACGACCTTTCATATGGATGCTGGCAGTATTGAAGTAATAGTCATCACCAGTATTCAAATAAGTCTCCATCACGGACTTGTATGGTTTCGTCGTTGCAGCATTATCCATATAGACCACAAATTTCTCCCCTTACATAAAAGAGACTCGGGAAATGAATCCCAAGTCGTCTGTATTCTACTGCTCATCAAATTCTTTTTCGATACGTTGTGCTGCACCAGGTTCCACTTTCTCGAGTGCGTTTCGTGCGATATCCAGTGCACGCTTATATCTATTTTCCCGGAATAGGCGTTCCGCTTCACTCAGCATTTGGCTGAAATCGGGATCGTCTTTCCTGTAGCGGTTGCCGTATTGTACCATGACTTCCGTCAAACGGGCATTTTGAAGCACTTCATAGGATTCATGCTCATATTTATTCATCAGTATGACTGCGCCATTGACCTTATCTTTAATGTACTGGACATTCAAAGGACGGCGTTTGAAATATTTATGGATTTCCTGTACTTCAATATCCAACTCGTTTTTCATTACAAGGAATTTTTCCGGCACACTCGTCAGATTGGAACCGAAGAGTTCCCGATGGATTTCCTCTTTGCGATCCTGGATCAGCAGGGCGTTCTCCCGCGCTTCCGTCTCATCCTCCCTGAGGTTTATGAGATATTGCTGGATTTGATTCTGTTCTTCATTGATAGAACCGATATTTTGTTTGATATATTCGAGGTTATCTAGCACCTCGCTGTAACGCGCCATGGATTTTGATGTCTCCGATATGATGTCGTCGTATACATCTATCATATTCTCAATTTCATGCTCGAACTTCTGGACTCTATGCATATCCGTTTCATTTATATGGAAGTACTCTTTCAGATAATCGATTTCAGTCCTTAATGTGTAGTTCAAGTCTTTTGCATGGAACAGGTCATCTGTGATGATATCTTTTTCATGATCGACTTTGGTTTTTGATTTGACTTCATGTTCAACTAGCTCAAGCATATCGTCCAGTTCAGCATTGATGCCATCCAATATATCCTTCGCCTCATCCAGATCCAAGCGGGAAATCAGGGGTTCGACGAGATTGAGTTTGCCTTTGAGCGTCGACAACTTCCCTTCCACCTTTATATGTTCCAGGTCGTAGCCTTCCGCTTTAAGGTCCCTACAGCCGAATCGGATTTCTTGGAACTGTTGGGGTAGGTCCTTCTGAACTTCCTTGATCATCACCGGAATTTCATCCATGCTCTTTTTCAGGATGCTGAGCTCTTCGTGCACCTCGTCAATTTCCTTATTGGCTGTGACGTAATTCCCGTCATTGACATGGTTCTCATAGGATTTCAGCTCAGGTTCATAAGTTTCGATCAACTTTTCAAGTGAGGGCTGACTGTCTCCAAACTGATGTCCGTTCGCCAGCACATCACGTTTTGCCTCACGATAGATCTTCTCGGCTTCCTCAAACTTCCTCTCACCCGTTTCATTTGAGTCAAGGAAATCTCCGATTTCTGAAGCCAGTGCAGTATATTTCGATTCTGCTTCTTCAATCTTCTGTTTTGCAGCTTCGTTCTTTTCACGACTGTCACTGAAGCGGAATTTTTCTGCATCCTGCTCTGCCTCAGAAAGTTGAGTGTCTACAAACGCCAAGTCGGTCTTCAGCACATCCTGCCATCCAGCCTGCCATTTTTTGTAGAGGGTCTGTGCTTCGCCGTGAAGGTTGTAGTCTTTAACTTTAACAAGCTCATCCTGAAATGGCAGGTTGCGCACGCCTTCAAGCTTCGCTCGCTGTGCTTTGATATCTTCTTTTCTGACATTGCGCATGTATAACAGCGCACCGATCGCGATGACCACGGCCAGAATAACAATAATTAAAACATAGACCCACATACATTTACCTCCTAAGTATATAATTAGATTATAGCTTAAAAAATTGAAAGAAAAAACATTAAAATGTATAATTCACTAATATTGATATAAGATAGGGTGATTTCATTGTTCACTAAAACACAGATTAAAGATTACACTCAGCTCAATCAGATGCTGAAAAGCCTCATTGAAGATGAAAGCGATAGAATCGCCAATCTATCAAATGCTGCCAGTCTCCTCAATGTATTTCTCGAAGACATCAATTGGGTTGGCTTCTACCTCTATGACGAGGTAGCGGATGAACTGGTCCTCGGGCCGTTCCAAGGGCTTCCTGCATGCGTCCGGATCGGAAACGGCAAAGGGGTATGCGGTCTTGCACTCCGCGGTAACGATATCTTCATAGTCGATGACGTAACACAGTTCCCTGGGCACATTGCCTGCGATTCGGCAAGCCGTTCAGAAATTGTAGTCCCGATATATATCGATGAAAGGCCAATCGGTGTGCTCGATGTCGACTCGCCTTCCTTCGACCGCTTCACAGAAGAAGACAGGACCGGCCTCAGCAATTTTGTGGAAGTACTGAAACAGTATATATAATTACGCCTATGTTGACAAACCTTAACTCCACATGTATAATCAGTCATTGTGTAAATGAACGGATTAAGTAGCGGATGATCATTACATGTCAGCATGTGGTTCCCTTGTTGGTGTGCTGCGTAACTGATGCTATAAGGCGAAGGTACTTAAAACCGCATGCCCATGTAAGTGGTCGTCACCCTTATGATGTTTTTTGCATATACAAACACAATAAGGAGGAGTCATTATGGCTCGATTTACAGGTTCAATCTGGAAAAAGTCCCGCCGTCTTGGAATTTCCCTGACAGGCACAGGCAAAGAATTGGAACGCCGTCCATACGCCCCTGGTGATCATGGACCTACACAAAGGGTAAAACTTTCCGAATACGGAATGCAGCTTCAGGAAAAGCAGAAGCTCCGTTTCATGTACGGCATCAACGAACGCCAGTTCCGCAAGATCTTCGATCGCTCTGCAAACATGAAAGGCGTTCATGGTGAAAACTTCATGATTCTCCTGGCTTCCCGCTTGGATGCAGTCGTATACCAACTCGGCCTTGCAAGAACGCGCCGCCAAGCACGTCAACTTGTCAACCACGGTCACGTGACTGTTGATGGCAAGCGTGTGGATATCCCATCCTACACACTTAAAGCAGGCCAAACGATTGGACTTCGTGAGAAATCACAGAATCTCGATATCGTTAAAGAAGCCATCGAGTACAACAACTTCGTGCCGGAATATCTTTCTTTCGACGAAGAAAAACTTGAAGGTACTTTCGTGCGTCAGCCGGAACGTTCTGAACTTTCCGCTGATATCAATGAACAGCTTATCGTAGAGTTCTACTCCAGATAATAGGCTATCATCAAAACTCCCCAATTTCTCAAGCAGAATATGGGGAGTTTTATTTTTACCCTTTGTTCCAAAACCGTAAATAACGTGGCACTCCCTGCATTTATTGCCGTGCGCTGAATCCGCACTTTACATCCTGCGGTTTAAGGCGTAGTATAACGATGGATATAAGAGATAACTGTGTGGATTGGAGGGATAAGCATGAATAAGTCATTTGCTGTATTCGGTCTCGGCCATTTCGGAGGTACCCTCGTGCAGGAATTTCATGAACAGGGTATCGAAGTGATTGCAGTAGATAAGGATGAGGACAAAGTGAAGGAGTTCTCTGAACTTGCGACTTACGCAGTATGCACTAGAAATATGGATGAGAGTCTGTTGAATGACCTGGGTGTCAGGAACGTTGATCACGCTTTCGTATCATTCGGTGATGATCTTGAAGCAAGTATACTCACTTCCCTGCTTCTGAAGGATATCGGTGTACCGAAAGTATGGACAAAATCTCAGAACTCCCATCATACGAAAGTCTTAAAAAGGATTGGGGTCGATCGCGTCATCCAGCCATCACACGACATGGCTAAGAAGATCGCCAGGCATATCAACTCTGATAAAATGATCGATTTCATCGAGCTGTCCGACAAATACAGCATGGCTGAAATTGTCGCCACATCAAAAATCGATGGTGAAACGGTCTCATCCATGGACCTTCGCGCCAAATATGGCTGTATAATCGTCGGCATACACAGGGATGATGGATTCAATATTTCTCCGCCCATCGATGCGAAAATCTTTGAAGGGGATATACTGATCATAATCGGCCGGAATGATGATATAGCCCGTTTTGAAAAAACCGGATTATAATCCGACCACAATACCACGAAAAGGAGCACTCTCAAGAGCGCTCCTTTTTTAAACTTACTTTCTATAATATTTTATATATTCCCCATCAAAATCGCACCCTGCATAATCCGCCCCATTTAAAAGCATCCATTCTGTGTCCTCATAATGGATGAAGCGTGGTTCCCCCGATGGTTCATATCCTTCAGAGAGATCCAACTGCATAACATGCCTTTTCTTCCCGTTGTATTTATACGCCGTATCCACGATTCTGAAGCCCAGTTTGAACTTATCTTTCAGGCTTGGAATATTATTTGGCATGACAGTCGTCAATACGTATTCAAAACGACCATCAGACCGCACTTTTTCAAGCAGACGCTCCCCCATCCTAGTCTGGAGGCCCTGGCCCCTTACGGCGGGTTTAATAAAACTGATTTCGGAATAGATGACCGAATCTCTGTCGTCTATCCCCGCGTTCTCTGCCAGATGCTCTTCTTCGTCAGGGGACGGGATGTACATTGACCTAGTGCCGGCCAGCTCCCCTTCATCATATGCACCTATGATGAAACCTTGTTGGATGATTGCTTTGAATTCAGCACGCGTCAACGTTTGAAGCACTTCTTTGTTTTCGAGCCCCCTGTACACTTCTTTCTGCAGTTCAAGTAATGCCGGTAATTCTCCGAGATGTATCGTCCTCAAATCCATCCAACCATCCTTTACGATTTATGTTGTGCGCTAAATATTTAGGTTTAACCCTAGCGACAGTGGGTTATATAGTGATGAGGAGTTGGTGCATATGGCAATCTTAGTTAAGGTTAAGGACAGCACGAACAACAGGACGGATTTTGATTATGTAGGACAAGACAGCATGAATCAGTTTGATAAGACTGAATATATACTGAAGGAAATGACTTCTGAAGACGATCATAAGTATATCCAGTTCATTTACCCAAATCATACTGAAGTGTTTACACAATTCAAAATCGATTATGTTAAAAGACGCTGAAAATTTCAGCGTCTTTATTTTTCTTTCAGCGTCTCCTGAAGCCAGCTGAACATCAACCCTGTCCAGTTTGCAGCCCTTACGTCCTCAATGCCGGTCATTTCTGTGGCCAAGCTTAAACCATGTCCACCCGATTTGAACGTATGGAGTTCCCATGGTATTTGATGCGCTTCAAGTCCTTTAGCAAAATCAAGGCTATTCTGTACGAATACCAATTGATCCGCAACAGTATGCCAGATGAAAGTCGGGGGCACATCCTTAGAGATGTTTTTTGCTAACGTTGCCCTATCCAGGAGCTCATCTGTCACATGCGGTCCGAAAATCATCCTGGATGCCGTCGTCATATATTTCGGATCGCCTATACCACGCTCTTCGGCTATAGATTTATTCATCATGAAATCCAGTATCGGATAGGATAGAATTTGGAAATTCGGCTTGTACCATCGTGGTTCAGTGCCCGTCAATTCTTTCAACCACGAAGTGTTCCAGTGCACACCCAGGCTCGCAGCCAGATGTCCCCCGGCTGAGAAGCCTATGACCCCTATCTTATCGGGATTCACATTGAATTCATGACAATTTTCCCGGATGAAAGTCATCGTTTCCGCCAATTCAACCAGTGGGCCTGGAAACTCGGAACCGAGGGTTTCGTCTGCTTCGACCATTGAAGCAATCTGATAAAGTTCATCCCTGTTTACGGCATTGCCCTCTTTACGCATCGCCGAACCGAGCGTCGAATACCTCAATATGAATACATGATAGCCTTTCGCAAGGAATTCATAGCCTACGGGTTCCGCTTCCCGATCCGACACATACATATAACTGCCGCCCGGACATATGACGACTGCCGGACGACCTTCCTTTTCATAGACACCGCTCTCTCCAAGCATCATCGTCACTTCTGCATGCTTATCCCCTATATAAAAACTTTGAAGATTCATTGTTCGTCCTCCCTATCAGTTGATCAGTCTATATAGATATTTCTCATTTCTATAGACGCCGTCTACATTGACGGCATCCACACGCTCGCCTTCCTCAAGGAACCCGAGCATCTTGTACAATTCGATCATTTCCTCATGGTCATCACGAATTGCCGTTTCCAACCTATGGACCTGGTTATCTTCCGCCCATCTGATGACTGCATTCAATAAATTCCTGCCTATGCTGTTCTTTTGTTCCGACTTAAGGACACCCATAGAAACGACTGCACGATGCCTCGTCGTCTCGCTGTGGTTCCCCCTCATACTGATGTACCCTTGCATCTCCTGGTTTTCCAGTGTTAGGAAAATTTGACTTCTGCCATCTTGAAGCATATCAGATAATATATCTTCAGTGTTACTGAGATTTATTTTCTTTTCGGCATATAGATCATCCTGAGTATTGTACTCGAGGGACATCATCAAGTTTAGGAAATTTTCACTGTCCCTCATTTCAACTGGTCTTATCTCCATCTTCATCCTCATTCCTTTAGCAAGAATTTCATAATGAAATCCAAAGCCGGGGGATTTTCATTCTTAAGTCCTTCAATGAACTTCCGGCGATCATAGGGGACGTTCCTGAACATTGTGTTTATTGCACCGTCGTCCTTCAATTCGAGTATCGCATAAGGGGCAAAGGGAGTCTCTGTTACACCGAGTGCCCCCGGGTTGACCATTACAGGGCCTGAGGTCTTGAAGTGCTGGGTGATGTGGTCATGTCCATACAGCACTACGCTATATGCTTCCTGTCCGTAGATTTCTTCAAGTAGATCAAGTGAAGGGGATTCTTCGATTGATCGGTACCTGCAACCATCCAGATGATAGTGGGTCAACAACATTCTGTGGCCGTCTATCCTCTTTTCAATAGTCAGGGGGAGGTTTTTCAGCATATGGGTATACCTAGGGTCGATGTGTCGCGAAACCCATAGATGATGTTCATGCTCAGGTCCACTCACCTGGGATTTCATGCCTTTTAGTGCTTTTATCACTTCGGCATCGTGGTTCCCCGTAATCAGAGTCAAATTCTCCATTTCAGACAATACACTGAGCACTTCATTAGTCTGATGGCCAAGGGAAATCACGTCACCCAGGCAATAGACCTCATCTACCTTAAACTGTTCCATATCCCCAATTACTTTTCCGAGCGCTTCGTAGTTCCCGTGTATATCGGAAATGACGGCGATTTTCTTGGTCATGCGTCCACCCCCCCTTTATGCTCCTTCTGGTCCTTATGTTACCAAAAATCCTTTATGCCACCTACCACTCCCTCTCATGTTATCATATATGTATTATGACTAAGAGGTGTAATATGACTAAAATCTCACTTGTCAGACATGGTTTGACTGATTTCAACAGATCAAGGAAACTACAAGGGTTTTCTGACATCCCCCTCAATGAGGAAGGTGAGGGACAGGCTATCGATGCTTCGCTCTACCTTAAAGACGAGCCTTTTGACATCATCGTTTCGAGTCCGTTGAGTCGGGCATTCCGTACCGCGGAAATAATCAACCAGCATCATGGGCTGCCGATTACCACAATGGACGAACTTAAGGAACAATATTTCGGCAAACTTGAAGGATTGCACATCGATAATATAATGGAGAAGTACCCAGACGGTAACCTACCTGGCATTGAAACGTTCGAATCCCTTTCCGCACGTGTCGAAAAGGCAATGAACATAATTTCGGAAGAATATGATGGACAATACGTATTGCTTACAGCCCATTCCCGCACGATAAAATCAATTCTCTCCCTCTATAGCGATGAAATTGATATGGCACAAACCAAATTGGATAACTGCAGCTTAAGCATCATCCAAGAAGTGAATGGCAAATGGCATGTGATCGACTATAACATTTCCACAGCGGTGTCCGGATCCACCCAGGAATAGATATCCTCTTTACGCTAAAATATTGCGGCCCTTCCAGCGGGCCATTATAGGAGCTGTAAACTATGCAGAACATCGAATCCACCATCCTTGCTTATAGAGGCGATCATTACAGCTACGGTATAATGCAGGGTGAATCTTTGAAACAGACCCACTATATGCAGAACAGAAATTACGAATGGATCAAAAGACGTCCAAAATTCAATTTGGACTATAGGGAAACAAAAGCGCTGTACCAGCATTTTGCACCGCATATCTGGGAGGAATTGATGGGTTTACAGGAATCACTCGAAATCACCGACCATGAAGTTCTACTAAATCTAGCCCATTACCGTATCTCCCCTAAAGACAGTGGGTGCAGCGTCTACTTGGATCATGATACATTCATCAGGAACTATGATTATCATCCGAACACCTATGACGGCATCTACAAGCTTTTCCAGCCAGATTATGGCTATTCCCACATCGGCCCTGCATCAAGGATAACCGGAAGAATGGACGGCATGAATGAGCATGGCCTTATCATGGCCTATAATTTTATGAACAGAAAACAACCATTCGATGGATTTACATGTTTCATCATCGGACGGTTCATACTTGAACTCTGCAGGACAGCGCAAGATGCAAAAGATCTATTGGAGGCGCTCCCCCACAGAGGCGGCTTCAGCTATATCATCCAGGATAAGCAAAATGATTCATTCATAGCGGAAACATCCGCACGCGGATTGACGTTCCGTGAAGCGAATATCTGCACGAATCATTATGAAACATTGACAGATGAAAACAGAAGATATCTGGTTGATTCGAATGAGCGTCTGGATATCCTGAAACAGTTGCACTCCCCCTCTGAAGATAAAGTGCTCGATTATTTTACGCAACCTGGCGTCGGCCTATTCGTCGACAACTACAAAAGCTGGGCGGGGACGATCCACACCAGCCGATACGACAAAAAGAATCTGACGGCTGGAATCCAGCTTGGCTCTGGTGCAATGCACGATTTCGATTTTTCCGGCTGGCTCGGAGGCGAAGCAGTCAATCAGCGGAAAATCTCAGGACAGCTCGCTACAGACTTGTCATTCACCACTGCCGATTGGCAGCTGAAATCAACAAGATAGAAGGGAGGGAGATCAGATGCTTGAATTCGACAACCTTATCTTCAGCGGTTTCGATGTCATCCTGAGGACTGTGATCGTCGGCATTATGGCTTATCTCTCACTCGTCGTCATCCTTCGGGTCAGTGGCAAGCGCACCTTAACTAAAATGAACGCTTTTGACTTTGTAGTCACCGTAGCCCTCGGTTCAATCCTCGCAAGCATCATCACCACCAAGGACATAACATTGATGCAGGGTATGACCGCTTTCCTTGTCCTAGTCGTCATGCAGTATATATTTACGAAGTTATCCGTCAAAAGCCTCTTTTTCAGTAACCTGGTCAAATCCCAGCCTATCCTGCTCTACTTCAAAGATGAGTTTCTGGAACGTAATATGGCTAAAGAACGTATTCTGGAGCGGGAAATCAGGCAAGCTGTCCGTGCAGAAGGAAAAGAGGATATGTCTGATGTACTGGCCGTCATCCTCGAGACGGATGGCAGCATCTCGGTCATGGGACGGAGCCATGATGAAAGAGAGTCTGATATGACGGTCCTTTTCGAGGACGTAAAAAAATAAGACCTTAAGGTCTTATTTTTTTATGGATAAAATTTTCCCATAGGTTGATATGCGCCATATCCATTCGAGTGGACCATATTTAAAGTGCCGCATCCAAAGATGGCTTACCACAATCTGGAATCCGAAGGTTGCCGCAACAATTAAAGGGAACCATAGTGCCCCAATCTGATTGAACAGGTTAAAACCAAAAAACAATACAATCATCAGCACGCTTTGCATGATGTAGTTGGTCAATGCAAGCTGTCCGACAGGCTGCAGCATTTTTGTAAAGGATTGAAACCTTAAAAATATCAGAGTCAACAATGCAGTATACCCAAGTGACATCAAAGGACCACCCAGTGTATAGGCAAGCATAGATAAGATCGATAGTGCTGGAGATTCCATGCCATAAGTCATAGCATATCCCGTGATCACTTTAACCGGCAATCCAACCCCGATACCGATTATTACAATTTTCCACAACATCTTTTTTAGTGACCCTAGCCTTGTATGATAGCCTTTTTGTCCGACAAACAGACCGATAAGAAACACGGCCAAGACAAGTGGTACCATCGCTATATTATTGACCGACATGAGTCCCAATATGGAAAGGTTCAGGGAAACAATGTCCCAGTAGGACCCATTTGAAGCTTCGATTATGTTGATACCGTAAACGGGACTGGATGCAGTTTCTGCACTGATGTCTGGCAGGGATAGAGCAAGCATCGTCATCAATATTACAAACACTGACCCCAGCAACAGTATCATAAGTGAAATAAATAGATTCAAGCGAGGATTCAACCGGTAAAAAAGAAGCAGTATGATGCCGGTCACAGCGTAGACGGTCAGGATATCGCCATACCAGACAAATATGGCGTGGACCAGACCGATGACCAGCAGTATTGACATCCGTCTGATAAACAACCTATTTACCCGCTGCGTCCTATTTTTTGCCCTTGATAGGAAAATGTAGAAGCCAAGACCGAATAAAAAGGAGAACATCGTATAAAAATTGGCCGTGACGAATATGTTTATCAGCAATATGATAACTGAATTGGAACCTGTGTATATATCACTTGTATCAAATGTCAGTTGATTCTCCATTTGGGGACCAGCAAAGCTCATAATGTTCATCATCAGAATCCCAAACAATGCAAATCCACGTACCGCATCAATCTCGTGGACTCTATCAGCTGATCCAACCGGAAGATATTCCCGCTTCATGATATTCCTCCAAAACTATAATGGTTTATTCAATCATATCACAGTCCATTTCCAAACTAATCAAAATCACGGCATATAAAAAGTGGACTCAAAGATTTTGAGTCCACTTTTGCAGCCAATCCAAGTCTATAAAATTCTGCAGCCAGTCCAGATCCATAAACTCCACCGGGGCACCTGTCAAATAAGAATATATATAATTGATGAAGAGTGCCAATAATGGTAGAAATACGAATATGAACAGGAATATTTTTAAAAACTTGGTGAATATATAATAGAGTACCCTCAATAGAATCAGAGCGATGGAAGTTACAGCCACCGTCTTAAAATTATAATCAAGGTCGGCTATATCAAAATAGTTGATGCCATAAATGACAAAAAATGAGAGTGCTATAGTAAGTAGCAGTCTTATGAACATTTTTTCACACCCTTTAACTTACTGTCACTTCGTTTCTTTGACTTCAGTTACAAAAGCAGTGCAGAGTATGCCGAGTGCAATGATGAAGACACTGAGCCATGGTGCATAGCTGATATCAAAGTTGCTGATATAGATGCCGCCGATTACAGCTCCGATGCCGATACCCAAGTTCAGCCCGGACATGTTCCAGCTGAATACCAATGCTGCAGACCCCTGCACGTTCTCCACCAGACCACTTTGCACTGCTGGACTCGTGCTCCACTGGAACAGACTCCATATGAATAGAGTGATATAGAAAAGAACTGGTTTGCCATAAACGAGCGGCATTATTGCCATCGCTACCATAAATAAAGTCAACATTATGAGAAGTGTGCGCTTCGTCCCGATCCAATCCACCATGTTGCCCCCAAGATATGTACCAAGCATGCCGCCGACCCCTGCTATCAATAAAGCAGCCGAGACATTTTCGATACTGAATCCATTTGTGGTCATCAACGGAGAGATATAGCCGAGGACGATATAGTTGCCGATAAGGACGGACATTGTCACTCCAATATAAAGCAGTATATTTTTCCTGTCCAGGATTTTATCTGGTTCGGTATCCCCAAGTTCCTCAGCATTCTTGTTAGGCACCAGAGCGAGTATGCCGATACCTACCAGAACAGCTAACGCAATGACGATCCAAAATATGATACGCCAGCCAAATTGCTGGCCGATGATGGTGCCGAGTGGAATCCCGAATACATTCGCGGCACTGAATCCCATATAGACCAAGGCAATCATCCGTCCCCGGATTGCCGGTGCGGAAAGCAGCACTGTCATATCCATGATTTTAACGATAAACACTGCAGCAGCAAGTGCGGTCACAACTCGCCCGATTGCAAGCATGAAAAATGTAGTTGATAGTCCAAATATTATATTTCCGATTATGAATACGAGTAATGAAGCCATTATGACCGGTTTTGGCCTGATTTTCTCAGTCACCTTTACAAGCAAGGGGCCAAATACGGCAAAGCTGACGGCATAGACCGTTATCAACTGCCCGGTCAATGCATTCGAAATGTTTAGATCCGCACTCATCAGTTCCAATATGCCTGATATGATAAGCTCCATCATTCCAAGAAGGAACACACCGACAGTAAAAGTTATTAATAATTTCCTGTTCATGATAACCACCCATTCAAAAAGTCAACTTGACTATTATACAACATAAAGGCCTCCAATCAAACATAAACATGTTAATATTAAATAGAGGTGGTATTGTGAAAAAATTATTTCCCGTTTTGATTCTATTATTGCTGACAGCATGCAGTCAGCCTGACCAGGGATCCCTAGATGCACTCTATGAAGCTTTTGATAGGAATCATGACAAACTTAAAACAGAATTTGAAGAAATGTATAAAGAGAGTTCAGAAACGTCGGATCGAGAAGAACAGCTTAAAATCATATACGATGAAATGCTGCCTAAAATCGAAGATTTTAGAAGGACCATCCATAATCATACTGTAACAGGGCATGAACATGAAAAATTCAAGGAAGATATATTGACATACATCGATTCTCTGGAAACCCTCGTTAAACTTCATGGTGAATTCAACCGTACCTTCATAAACTATAACCCTCTTGGTGAGGATGAATTCAAAAGTGAAATCGAGGATATCATGTCAGAAATAGAAGCTCAGGAAAAACAGCTTGATGAACGATATGAAAATATCAATGAAAAATATGAGACGCTATCGTCATCCTAAAGTGATCTGTCTAAGGCAGATCACTTTTACAATATTTTTCAACAAAATTTCTATAGGCAATCTTTTCAGTGAACGTTTCCCCGTATCTTTCCTTTAATGCATCGATTAGATTGCCATATTCACCGGCATTTCCAAGGCGTTCAACATGGGTCACAATCCCATCGAAGTCAGAACCGAGTCCAATGGCATCCTCACCGCCGAGATTGATGATTCTATCTATATGGGGAAAAACGTCCTCTACCTTTATTTTCCCCTCTCCAATAAATGGTGGGTTGAATACAATATTGATCATCCCCCCTTTCTCAATCACCCTTCTTATCTGATCATCCGTAAGATTCCGCCTGTGGTCACACACACTCCGGGCATTCGAATGCGTCGCGATGACCCTATCCCCCTGCTCGATAACCTCTGCAACCCCTTTAGGGCTCAGGTGACTGATATCAATAAGCACATCATGAGCGTTGCAAGAGGCCACAAACCTTTCTCCATACTCACTCAACCCAGCATCACGGTTTTCTCCAACGCCGTCAGCAACCAGATTGGCATTATTCCATGTCAACCCTACAGAAAGTACTCCCAGTCGGAATAATGTGCGGAGTTTCATCAGACCATTGCCTACTGCATCCGCCCCTTCCAGTGTAAGAACCGCCCCAATTTCTTCTGGTTTCAGCCTCTCAATTTCTTTAAAATCCTTTATATGGATAAAACCCTCCTGACTCAGAACTTCATTATAGAAGCAATCCACCTGTTCCAACGCATGCTGCCATTTTTCATTGTCAGGGACTTCCGGTGGAATGAAGATCGCAAAAAATTGTACCTTCACTCCCCCCTCTCTTAATCTCAATACATTCGTTTCAATTTCTGGAGAATCGTAGAAATTAAGAGTTTTCTCCCCATCATCATATGTTCTCCTGAGATCCTGCTGTAATTTCAAAAGTGCATCGCAGTGTGTATCTATTATATCCATGTTTTCTTCCTCTCCTTTATATATAATGCGTATAAGTTAATAGGACCCAGTTATATTTGCATAATTATTAATAACAGTATAAACTAAATGCTGTATTGAAAGCGTTTTCTTATAAAAACTAGATTTACAAACCCCTTTCAACATGTATAATTATATTATTAGGAGGTTAATTTATGCAAAAAAATGCAAGTTTATTAAAATTCATCATTCCATCCATCATCGGAGTAATAATGTTTCTTTTCCCCCTCCAAGTCGACGGAGGGACTACTATACCCGTAGCTTATCTCGCAAATCTTATGAATGAAATGATTGGATTGGATAATGTTGTTTTAATTGTTGTCATACTGATCAATATCTCCAGTCTGTTGACGATTGTTTTCAGCTGGTTCATCACGCCAAGTTCTGAATTTGTAGGTAGCCTATTCAAGACCAATAATATTTGGATCGTTTTACGTTTTCTTGGCGCACTATTCTCATTGATGGCCTATTTCGTTTTCGGGCCAGAAGTAATCAATTCAGATGTGACAGGCGGTTTGATGCTCTATGACCTATTGCCGACGCTGTTTTCAATATTCCTGTTTGCCGGCATACTTCTTCCCCTGCTATTGAATTATGGTCTGTTGGAGTTTGTCGGAACCTTGTTCGCTAAAGTAATGCGTCCCCTGTTTACATTGCCGGGCCGTTCAACCGTGGATAATCTTGCTTCTTGGGTCGGCGACGGCACGGTCGGCGTACTCTTGACAAGCAAACAGTATGAGCAGGGATTCTATTCAGAGAGGGAAGCGGCTGTCATTGCCACGACATTCTCCGTAGTATCCATCACCTTCTCGATTGTCATACTTGATTTGATTGGGCTTATGGACTATTTTGGTCTATTCTACATGACCATTATCATAGCAGGTGTGATAGCCGCACTGATTATGCCAAGGATTCCCCCTCTTTCCAGAATACAAGATAATTACCACGTAGAAGGCAAGGAACTCGATGAAAGTATCCCGTCAGGCCACAATATGTTTTCATGGGGATACAACAAGGCACTTCAAAGAGCGTCGAAAGCCAAAGGGTTCGCCGATTTCGCCAAAGACGGCATAAAGACTGTTGGAGACATGTGGTTTGCAGTCTTGCCGATAGTCATGGCAATCGGAACGATCGGCACCATATTTGCAGAGTACACGCCTCTTTTCTCCTGGATTGGGGCCCCGTTTGTCCCTATTTTGGAAATGATGGGTATACCCGAAGCAAAAGCTGCATCTGAATCCTTATTTATAGGATTTACTGATATGTTCCTGCCATCCATACTGATAGAAGATGTCTCGTCCGATATGACCAGATTCATAATTGGTACACTCAGCATCACTCAGCTCATTTATCTTTCTGAAGTGGGAGGCGTCATCCTTGGGTCAAAGATTCCCGTCGGTCTAGGCCGTCTCTTTGTAATCTTCCTGCTCAGGACGATTATCACGCTTCCAATCATTACAGTAATTGCACATATGATTTTCTAAAAAAAACTTCTGTTCATATTGAACAGAAGTTTTTTATGCTGTGTCATTAGAATCCGCGTCCGGCGCCACCGCCGCCGCCTGAACCGCCGCCAAAGCCACCGAAGCCACCACCGCCGAAGCCGCCACCTGAGCTTCCACCTCCTGATGGTGGGAAGAAGATGGTCGATCCGCCTCTTTCGTGTCTTCTGGAACCGCCTTTAGGGGGTCCTCCGCCTCCCATAATCTTAAAGAGGACATAGATGACAATCATGGCAAATATCAATTTGAAAATACTTTCACCAATGCCGGCAGATTGTCCGTCGTTTGATGTCTCCTCTTTAGGGGTATCTCTTGTGAATTCGCCATCTTTATATTCGAAAGCTTCAAGGGATTCTTCGTATAATGCGTTATAAAGGTTGGTCAATCCCTCTTCATACTCGGCATAGGCGGCTTTTGAGCCCTCTTCTTCCTTTGTCGCTGCAGTGAAGTATTCCATCGCGACATCGTCTATGATGCGGCCTATTTTGGCATCGTTGAGATACCCTTCCACACCGTAGCCGACTTGGACTTCAACACCCCGGTTATCAAACTCATCTCCATTGTCAAGATTGAGCAGTATGACGATACCATTGTCACTTTCGGATTTACCGACGCCATATTCCCTCAAGGCTTCCAAAGCAAAGTCCTGGCGATGTACCTGGCCTGTTGAAGGCATGGTTAACAGCATCATTTCGACACCTGTCCCCTCCTCCAGGTGTGTGCCTTTATCATTGAGCTCAGTAATCGTTGAATCACTGAGAACCCCTGCATTGTCCTGTACAAAATGATGATCGGTGTTGAGTTCCGGAACTTCAACGCGCGCCTGTACGGGACCAGCTGTAAAAAAGAACGCGGCCAGCAGAAGCATGACCAAACGTTTCATTACTCTTCATCCTGTTCAGTATTGAATTCAATCTCCGGAACTTCTTTACTGCTCTCTTCTGCTTCAAAGTAAGGTTTCTCATTAAAGCCCAATATACCTGCAACCATGTTGCCCGGGAATGTCCGTGTATTCTTATTGTACTCCTGGACCGCTTCATTGTAATCCTTTCTTGCCACTGCAATGCGGTTTTCCGCACCCGCCAATTCATCTCTCAGTCCCGTAAACTGTGAATCTGCTTTCAGGTCGGGATAATTTTCAGAAATCGCCAATAGTCTGGATAACGCAGAGGTCATGTCATTGTTGGCTTCTGCCATTTCTTCTACGTTTTCCGAACCGGACAATTTACTCCTTGCGTCAGCAATATCTGTGAATATCTCCTCTTCGTGGGAAGCATATCCTTGGACGGTGCTCACCAGGTTCGGAATCAGATCGCCACGCCTCTGGAGTTGCGTTTCAATCTGGGATTTCTGTTGGTTGACTTCTTCCTCCAAGTTGACGAATTGATTGTATTTAGGGGCGAATATGAGGGCCAAGATAACGAATAGGCCGATGATGATGCTTAAGGGTATAAGAAGTTTTTTCATGATTCCTCTCCTGTCTCAAATGAACTGTCTTCCATTAATATTTTACCATCTTTCCATGTTTATGAAAGCAGCAGATGCAGATATGAAAAAAAGCCGGTTTGGCCGGCTTTTTTCATAATCATTTATAACGGATCATGTGATATTTTTTCTTGCCTCGTCTGATTATCGTGAATTCATCATCAAGCATATCCTCATCTTGGAGGGTGTACTCAATGTCCTGCTTGCGCGCTCCATTGATGTAGATCGCACCGTTTTTAATGTCTTCCCTTGCCTGTCGACGTGATGGTGAGACACCTGTTTCAACCAATACTTTAACAAGATTTTTGTCATCGTCCTGGTAGACTGCTGACGGCACATCTTTGAAGGCGTCTTTAAGTTGGTCAGCAGACAACGCTTTAATGTCCCCACTGAATAACGCTTCTGTTATATTTTGCGCTTCTTTCAATGCCTCATCCCCATGGAGGAAAGCTGTGATTTCCTCAGCAAGCCTTTTTTGCGCTTTTCTGAGATGTGGTTCCGACACCAATGATTCTTCAAGTGCTTCGATTTCTTCCTTCTCCATGAATGTGAAGAGTTTAATGAAGCGGATGACATCTGCATCACTTTGGTTTATCCAAAATTGGTAGAATTCATAAGGTGAAGTACGGGCTGGATCGAGCCAGATGTTACCGGATTCCGTTTTACCGAATTTTTTTCCGTCGGCCTTGGTGATGAGAGGGATGGTCATTCCCTCTGCTTCTGTCTCCCCATACATTCTTCTCATCAGGTCCAAGCCACTTGTAATGTTGCCCCACTGATCTGAACCGCCAATTTGTAATTTACAGCCGTATTCTTTATTAAGGTGTCCAAAGTCGATTGCTTGAAGAATTGTATATGTGAACTCCGTATATGAGATGCCTGTTTCCAACCTTGTCTGGATGGAGTCTTTCGCAAGCATATAGTTTAAGCTGACATGTTTTCCGTAATCCCTAAGAAAGCTGATCAGGCTGATATTTTTAAGCCAGTCCCTGTTGTTTACAAGTATGGCCCCATTCTCATCGGAAAAATCAAAAACACGCTCCATCTGCTTTTTGATCCCTTGAACATTCTGTTCAATCTGTTCTTCCGTTTGAAGCTTTCTTTCTTCACTTTTGAATGAAGGGTCTCCAATCATGCCTGTGCCCCCGCCTATCAAGACAATTGGACGATGCCCATGATTCTGGAAGCGCCTCATCGTCAAAAATGGGACAAGGTGTCCAATATGGAGGCTGTCGGCTGTTGGATCCGCTCCACAGTAAAGGGTCACCTGTTCCCTATCCAATAATTCACTTATTTTTTCTTTGTCGGTCATCTGATAGATGATGCCTCTGTACTCCAGATCTTCAAGCAACGCGTTCATTTTACTTCCTCCTAATTTGATATAAAATAAAAACACCCTTACATAACGTAAGGGTGCTGGATACACGGTACCACCAAACTTTTTTACTTGAGGGACAGGGACGTCTGCCCAGACGTTCGAATGTTTATGCGCAGTGTATTCATCGGGAATGTGCACTGATTTCCACCAACCATCAGCTCTCTGGATTCCACCGATCCGACTACTTCTCTGCCAATCGAATAATATCAATTTATAGAAATGATATATTTCCCATTGCGAAAAGTCAAGGGCAAAATCTATTTTCTGTATCGATATTACTGCAACTACAGCCTTTTAACATTAACTCACTTTGTTTTTTATGTGTTATAATGACCGATGATAGGAGGTAAAAATGAATAAGATTAACGACTTTTTAGATTATATTAAGCATCTCTTTTCAAGTGGAGGAAAGACTCCCAACAAGGAAAAGGCTGAAAGTACTACATTCAAAGAAAAATTGAGCCATACCAAAACCCGCTTCAAAAAAGCGGGTTCCCCAATAAGAATATCATTCTTCACCGCCTACGATACCATCTGGAACATTATTCTGTTTACCGTATTGGCAGTAAGCCTGATAGCCATCTTTGCCTTCAGTATCGGAGTAGGCTACTTCGCTTCTTTGGTCAACGATGAAGAGATCCAGCCGGTAGATGAGATGAAGACTGCGCTCACTGAAATGACTGAAAGTACTACCGTGGCTTTCGGCTCCGGCGAATCGCTCGGTACACTACGGGCAGACCTCATCCGCGAGCGAGTCGACTATGAAGATATCAGTCCAAATGTCATTGAAGCTCTTGTGGCGACTGAAGATGAATACTTCTACGAACATAATGGCGTGGTCCCGAAAGCATTTCTGAGGGCCACGCTTCAGGAATTGGGAGGCTCTGAATCAGGTACAGGAGGCAGTACACTCACCCAGCAGCTTGTAAAGAACCAACTGCTGACGAATGAGTCGACTTTCGACCGTAAGGCAACTGAATTGCTTCTCGCTTTCCGTGTCGAGAAAGTGCTCTCAAAAGAAGAGATCCTCGAATCCTACTTGAATGCAGTTTCTTTCGGCCGCAATGCAAACGGTCAGAATATTGCAGGGGTCCAGGCCGCTGCTGAAGGGATTTTCGGCAAAAATGCAGATGAATTGAACCTTGCTGAAGGAGCCTTCATAGCGGGGCTTCCTAAAAACCCCTATGCCTACACTCCTTTCATGCAAGGCGGTAAGGTAAAAGATGAGGAGTATCTGCAACCAGGTAAAAACAGGCAACTCTTTGTTTTGAAGCGCATGCTTCTGGAAGATAAGATCACTCAGGAGGAGCATGATGAGGCAGTCGAATATGACATCTATGGTTCCTTGACGGACAGTGTGACGGTACCGAACCAGAACTATCCTTTCCTGGCAGATGAAATCGAAAGGCGCAGCGTGGACATCCTCAAGTATTACCTTGCAGAAGAAGATGGTTTGACTCGGGATGATGTCGACAGCACACCCCTGATCAACCAGGAATATACCACTAAGGCAGATTCTGCGCTCCGCAACAAGGGGTATCATATCGACACCACCATCGATAAGTCAATCTATGACAAGATGCAGGAAGTCAAAGATAACGCCCAATTTTATGGTTCCCGCAGCAGCCTTGATTCGACGGATGCCACAGAAGAGACAAAAGAAGAAACTCTGGAGCATGAACTTGGTGCAATATTAAAAGATAATCAGACGGGGCGCATACTCGGATTCATTGGTGGGCGCGACCACGACCGTTCATCCATCAATCATGCAACCCAGACTTCAAGAAGTGCCGGATCGACGATGAAGCCATTGATCAACTACGGCCCGGCGCTGGATAAAGGCTTGATCACTCCTGATACTGTATTGTTGGATAAATTCTTTACTATAGAGAGTCTGAATTATAGCCCAAAAAACTATGACGCAGACAAGGAATTCGGTCTCGTTTCAGCGAAACATGCTTTAAGCAACTCCTATAACTTGAGTACATTACGGTTGTGGGCCGAAGTCAAAAAGCACAATCCTGAAGAATACTTTGAGAAGATGAACATCCCTCTACCGGACGGGGCGACCAATAATCCTTCACTTCCACTTGGCACCAACGACATTTCCGTTGAGAATAATACTAACGCTTTTTCAACGTTCGCCAACAATGGAGAGCTTGTTGAAAGTTATATGATCGAATCCATTACAGATCCTTCAGGCGAAAAGATTTATGAAAATGAAAGCACATCAGAACAAGTGTTCAAAGATTCTACCGCTTATCTTATGACGGATATATTGAAGGAGACCCTCCAAACAGGTTCCGCATATTATATAAAAGATTATTATAATAGTGTTAAGGGCACCTATGATTGGGCAGCTAAAACCGGAACATCGAACAATTTCGTCGACTCCTGGTTTATGGGCTATAACCCGAAAGTAACCCTTGGCGTGTGGATGGGTTATGACCGTAATATCCCACAAGTTGCAAACCAGGATGCCGAACAGCATCTCCACATCTATAATTGGAGGAATCTTGCACAGGCACTCACAGAAATAGCGCCTGATAAGATGGGCGCCTACGAACGCTTTGAACGTCCTGATTCGGTCAGGGAAGAAACGTTCTGTGCCCTTACCATGGAACTTGAAGATGATTGTGAGAAGAAACTCGATAAGCCAATTAAAGGGCTTATAGCTGAAGACACCCGTTTTGAAGATAAAAGCAGCCTGAATGACCCAGCAATCATGGACCGCATGGGAGATGACTTTGACTCCGGCCTTAGTGCATCGGATCTGATGGGTACTGTGACACGCTCCTATGACGACATATATCGGGTCAGTGGAAGCGAATCAAAAAGTAAAAGCGACGATGAAGATGAAGATAATGAAGATGATTAAAAGTTCATAGCGTAAAACTGCCTCCGGGCCCTCCAGATGAAGTGAAGTATCTGGAAGGCCCGGAGGCTCTTTTTATAATATATGGACGAATAATATTAAAGGAGGCCGTAAAGAAGGAGGGCTGGTCCCCAACCCTCCAAAAGCGGTTAATTCATTCACGAGCATCATTTAAGAATTTTACTTCCTAATGCTTTCATACTCCCAGGCGTTAGAAGAGTCCTTTTGAATTCCCTTCAGAATCAACGTCCATATGGACTGCAGACGGTACTTTAGGAAGCCCTGGCATCGTCATGATGTCACCTGTCAGAGCGACCACGAAGCCCGCTCCTGTTTTGGCAATCACTTCTCTGACAGTGACCTTGAAACCGGTCGGACGACCAAGGAGTGATGGATTATCGCTTAGCGAATATTGTGATTTGGCCATGCATACAGGGAAATCGCCCCAGCTATGACGATCAATTTCAGCCAACTGCTTCTTAGCCTTGTCCGTGAAGATTACACCGTCTCCCCCGTAGACTTCAGTGACGATCTTCTCTATCTTCTGGTCGATCGGCAGTTCGTTTTCATATAATTGATTAAAGTTCTGAGGCTCTTCAAGTACTTCCATCACCTGTTCTGCAAGCTCGACGCCCCCTTCTCCACCAAGTTCCCAGACTTTCGTCAAGGAAACCCTTACATCCTTAGATTTGCACCAGGATAGCACAAATTCCCTCTCCTCATCCGTGTCGGTTACAAAATCATTCAATGCCACAATTGGCTCCACTCCAAATTTGCGTGCATTTTCTATATGCTTCTCGAGGTTTACGATACCCTCTTTCAATGCATCGACATTCGGTTCCCCAAGGTCACTCTTGGCCACCCCGCCATTCATCTTCAATGCACGGATAGTCGCTACTAGAACAATGGCATCCGGAGCGAATTCGCCCTTCCTGGCTTTTATGTTCATGAATTTCTCCCCACCGAGATCAGAACCGAATCCGCATTCAGTCACTACTATATCTGCAAGTTTTCTAGCAGTGTTCGTTGCTATGAGCGAGTTGCACCCATGAGCGATATTTGCGAACGGTCCGCCATGAATCAATGCCGGCGTACCTTCCATCGTCTGCACCAGATTCGGCTTGATTGCTTCTTTCAGCAGCAGTGCCAAAGCACCTTCCACTTCAAGCTGTCCTACTGTCACCGGTTCCCTGTCATAAGTATAGCCGAAAACAATTTTGGATAATTTATCTTTCAAATCGGTCAGGTCACTTGCAAGACAGAGTACCGCCATAATTTCACTCGCCACAGTAATGTCGAAGCCATCTTCCCTCGGCACACCTCTTGAAGGTCCCCCGAGGCCTACGACCACTTCACGCAATGCACGGTCATTCATATCAAGCACGCGTTTCCACGTTACACGTCTCGGATCGATATTAAGCTTGTTTCCATGGTGTATATGGTTGTCTATAAATGCCGAAAGCGCATTGTTTGCAGTGGTTATTGCGTGAAGATCTCCGTTAAAATGAAGGTTGATTTCTTCCATCGGCAGTACCTGCGCGCGTCCGCCTCCAGTAGCTCCACCTTTAATTCCCATAACAGGTCCGAGTGACGGTTCGCGTAACGCAACCATCACATTTTTTTCGAGCTTATTGAATGCATCCGCCAAACCTACAGTACAAGTCGATTTCCCTTCCCCTGCCGGGGTTGGGTTCATTGCTGAAACAAGTACGACTTTTGAATCCTTTTCATTCCCTTCTATTTTATGTATATCAATTTTAGCTTTATATTTTCCATACATCTCGAGAGCATCGTGGGGTATCTTTGCGTTTTCAGCTATCTCTTCGATACCTTTGATATCCACTTGTGCAGCAATTTGCTGATCAGTCAATTGTGCCATATTTACATCTCCCTCTTAATTATCATCGTATCCTCATTACATATCCATTATGACATATCCATTATGCCATAATTCACAGAAAATTGCCTCTGAAATCATCAGAGGCAATCAATGATCAATCATCATCCATTGAAGATAGATCACCTGTAGGCAAATCAAGTTCCCAAGCCTTCAGTACACGTCTCATAATCTTACCGCTGCGTGTCTTCGGCAATTTATCTTTGAATTCTATCTCTCTTGGTGCAGCGTGCGCTGCTAAACCTTCTTTGACATATTTGCGAACTTCTTCCTTCAGTTCTTCTGTCGGCTCGTATCCTTCACGTACTGCAATGAACGCTTTGACGATTTCTCCCCTTACAGGATCTGGCTTGCCGATGACCCCCGCTTCCTGTACCGCCGGGTGCTCCACCAGCTTGGATTCGATTTCGAATGGTCCGACCCGTTCACCAGCGGTCATGATGACATCATCCACACGCCCTTGGAACCAATAATAACCATCTTCATCCTTATATGCAGAATCTCCTGAAACATACCAGTCACCAATGAAGTAGGATTCATATTTTGCATCGTTTTTCCATATTTTGCGCATCATTGCCGGCCAGCCACTCTTCATCGCCAAGTTACCCATGCGGTTTGCTGGCAGTTCATTGCCTTCATCATCAATGATCGAAGCTTCGATTCCAGGTAGTGGTTTACCCATCGAGCCGCCTTTGATGTCCATGGCCGGGAAATTGACAATCATATGGGCGCCCGTCTCGGTCATCCACCATGTGTCATGTATCCTTAAGTTGAATACTTTCATGCCCCATTTGACGACTTCCGGGTTTAGTGGCTCACCTACAGATAGCACATGGCGTAGAGAGGATAGGTCAAAATCATTGATGATTTCATCCCCTGCCCCCATCAGCATGCGAAATGCTGTAGGTGCACTGTACCAGATGGTGATTTTGAGATCTTCTATGGCTCCATACCATGCTTCCGGAGAGAATCTCCCCCCTACTACAACGTTTGTAGCCCCATTCAACCATGGCGCAAAAATTCCATAAGAAGTACCTGTTACCCAGCCTGGATCCGCTGTGCACCAATATACATCGTCTTCTTTAAGATCGAGTACATACTTGCCGGAAATATAGTGCTGGACCATTGCATACTGTACGTGCAATACACCTTTTGGCTGGCCAGTCGAACCACTTGTATAATGGAGGATCATACCGTCTTCCTTATCGAGCCATTCAATTTCAAAGTCTTCCGAGGCATTATTGTAACTTTTATTGAAATCGATATATTTATCTTCTACATCGTCTCCTACGACGATGACTTGTTCCAGAGAAGGCAAATCATCCACCGGAATTCTTGGAAGCAACTCAGGTGTTGTTACAATGACTTTTGCATCACTGTTTTCAAGTCTATCCCTTACCGCCTTCTCCATGAAAGCTTCGAACAATGGACCAACGATTGCACCGAGTTTAAGTGTGCCCAACAGTGTGAAGTATAGCTCAGGGCTTCTTGCCATGAAGATGAACACCCTATCCCCTTTTTCAACTCCAGCTTCATCCTTTAGGATATTCGCCGCTTTGTTCGAAGCCTTCTTCATATCTTCGAACGTAAATGATGATTTATCATCTCCATTTTTATAATGGAGCGCTACTTTATCTCCACGGCCATTCTCCACATGTTTATCGATTGCTTCATAGGCCATATTGAATTTACCTGTTTCATACCAGGAGAAGTTCTTCTCGACTTCTTTCCAATCATGATTTTTTACCGCTTCCTCATAATCCTTCAAGTTAGGATTTTGATCTGTTGCTTCATAAAGTTCCACTTCCATAATCTTAACTCCCCTTTTGTGTTTTCTCTTTTACAATTCTTATTATATAATAGAATAGTAGCATATTTCAAAATAATTAAAATAACTTTCCAGGAGGTCTTCTTTTTGCGTCACATAAAGGCATATAATAAAGAGGAATATGACACGCAAAACCAATCATTTATCATAGAAGGACCGCTGACCGAAAAACAACTCGAGCAGTTCACATATGATGATGGTCTTGATGCATTCCGCCGTCCTGCTGAACAGTTCGATGCGTTAAAAGAGATTGCAGATCTTGAAGAAGGCAGGATTATAATTGCACGCCTCAAGGATCATATCTTAGGCTATGTGACTTTCCACCATCCGGATCCCATGGAACGTTGGTCTGATGGCAACCTGCCTTATATCATGGAACTTGGGGCTGTTGAAGTCACCCTTCGCTACCGCGGTTTCGGCCTCGGCAAACAGATGCTTAAACATGCCATGAAAGACAGTTTCATGGAAAATTACATCATATTGACTACAGAGTACTATTGGCATTGGGACCTCAAAAATAGTGGTCTCGATGTATATGAATATAAAAAACTCATGATTGATTTTATGGCAAGTTCCGGTTTCGAAGTCTTTCAGACGAATGACCCCGAAATAACAGGACACCCGGCCAATACCTTGATGGCACGCATCGGTAAAAATATAACCAATGATCAGATGATGGAGTTTGATAAGCTCAGATTCAAAAATAGATTTTTTTTCTAGGAGGTTGCACATGCTAGTAGAAAGAATTATGACCAGCCCGGTTAAGACGCTTTCACCGGAGCATACTATAGAAGATGCCTTGAATATGATGAGCACATATTCATTCAGACATATTCCGATTGTCGATGGCAATGGAGGGCTTCAAGGTATAGTGTCCGACCGCGATGTGAAGCTGACATTGCCTTCAGTACTGTCCGATGATGACCCTGACTTTACGTTGAAAGTCCCGATATCGAGGATCATGCGAAAAAGGGTAACCTACTGCCATCCTTTAGACTTTGTTGAAGAGATAGCCCTCGATTTCTATCATTACTCCATCGGGGCGATACCAGTACTCAGGAATGAACAGGTTGTCGGCATCATCACGCAAAAGGACATGCTGAACACTTACTTGGAACTTACGGGTATAACAGAACCCGGTTCAATCATAGAAGTGGAGATTGAAGACCGGACCGGCGTCATCTACGATATCGGTAAAGTTTTCAAGGATCTCAACATAAAGATAATCAGTATTTCCGTCTATGGAAATAAGGAAAAGAAAGGGTATAAGACAATTGTTCTCAGGGTGCAGGCGATGAATCCGCAAAAAGCCATAGATACTCTTAAAGCCAAAGGGTTTTCAGTGCTTGAACCTTCTGAGATGGGCCAATGACGAAACCAATCTATATCTATGATGATTCATTGCTGAAATATCGCTTTAGTTCCACCCACCCTTTCAATCAAATGCGGGTCAAGATGACAACCGACCTGCTCACCATGTCCTCACAACTCAATGAAACTGACATTATCAAACCTCGAGATGCCACTGATGCAGAACTTGGACTGGTTCATAAGCAGGATTACATGGATGCGGTCAAACAGGCGGGGGAAGGCAGTTTGTCTCCTGAAAAAATGGAAAGTTATGGCCTGAACACAGATGACACACCAAGTTTTGAAGGAATGCATGAAAAGAGCCGTATGCTGGTCGGTGCCACATTGACTGCTGTTGATGCAGTGATGGAGGGACGAGCCAAAAAGGCCGTGAGCCTTGCCGGGGGCCTCCATCATGGGTTCAGCGGTAGAGCAAGCGGCTTTTGCATCTACAATGATTCGGCTGTCGCTATAGAGTATATGCGCCAGAAATACAATCAGCGTGTGATGTATATTGATACGGATGCCCACCACGGTGATGGTGTCCAATGGATATTCTATGACAGCAATGAAGTCATGACTTATTCCATCCACGAAACGGGACGGTACCTATTCCCAGGTACTGGCAGCCTCACAGAACGAGGCACAGAAGAAGGTTTTGGATTTGCCGTCAACCTTCCAATTGATGCATTTACAGAAGATGAATCTTTCCTTGAAATCTTTAAGGAAACTTTGGAGGCTGCCATCATTAAATTTAAACCGGATATATTATTCAGCCAGAATGGTGTGGATGCACATTACAGGGATCCGATGACGCATCTTTCAGTCACTTCAAACACATTTGAGGAGATTCCGAGATTCGTCAACGAAATGGCAGATAAGTATACGGATGGAAAATGGATTGCGGTTGGTGGTGGCGGCTATAACCTATGGCAGGTCGTACCTAGGATGTGGGCGCAGATATGGCTTGCCATGAATGGTGTGCCGCCTTTACGGGGACGGTTGCCTGAAGCATTCATCGCCAAGTATGAAGGCAAATGTCCAATTGACTTCCCGGTTCTCTGGGAGGACGATCTCAGTGATTATGATGATATACCTAGGCGGGAAGATATCAATGAAAAAAACAGGAGCATGCTCTCACGTGCCATGCTCCATATAGAAGAGCAGTAGGGATACTGATGTATATGTAATTTTTACGTAAATTTTTCAGCTGAAATATGGTTATTCCAAATATCCATACCCATCACGACCCGATGGGCATAAGAAAAATTTAGAACTTTATTTTGTCATCCACCATCAAAAAAACGGCCTGGAAATCCTAAGTTAAGATTTCCAGGCCGTTTTTCGCTTCAGAGCTTGTCTGAGTCCTTCTACTTTGTAGTGGATCGATATTCAATTTTGTATGGAAGGATGACATTCGCCTCTTCAATCGGTTCATCCTTCATGTATTTCGTCAACAACCTCATCCCGACAGCTCCGATATCGTAAAGCGGTAAAGCTATGCTTGATAGGGATGGACGCGCCATATTGACCAGTCTGGTATTGCTGCAGCTTATGATTTGTACATCAGCAGGCACTTTAAACCCTTCATCCATATAAGCATGAAGAATGCCTATTGCAGTCTCATCACTCATGGTAATGATGACATCAGATTCAACAGCACGCAATTTCTCGAATATTTCTTTTCCTGACTGATAGTCTTCACCAGTCGAAAATATCGATTCATCCCTGAAATTTTTCCCTTTTTCTTTGTACGCAGCTTTAAGCCCTTCCTCAATATGTTGTTCAAGCTGCTCGGAATAGGAAGCTTTGACAAAACTGATCTGGGCGGCTCCTTCTTCAAGAAACTTCAAGGATGCTTCTTTAATTGCTTTGTGATAGTCAATATTGACTGAAGGCAGATTTTCATCCTTCTCACTTGTTCCGCAGATGACTACAGGAAGATGCGAGCGCTTGATATCATCCAAGGTTTCGTCATTCAATGCACCACCCAAAAAGACGATGCCATCCACCTGTTTACTGATGAGGCTCAAAAAGGCATCGCGTTCCTTTTCCGGATCATTATCTGTATTAGTGATGATGACCTGATAATTATACATTTCCGCTATATCATCCAATCCCCTTGCCAAAGAGGAATAGTATAGATTGGAGATATCAGGAATGATGACGCCGACTGTTGTCGTTTTCTTGCTTGCCAGACCGCGTGCTACAGCATTCGGCCGATAATCAAGACGCTCGATGACGTCTTTTACTTTCTTTCTGGTATCTGGTTTAACGTTGGGATTTCCATTTAATACCCTGGAAACAGTCGCCATCGAGACTTTGGCCTCCCGGGCAACATCATATATTGTAACCGTCATATTGCACCCCCGCGCGCTTTCTGAAAGCGCTTTTTGTATTATAATAACACGAACAACAGCAATTAGTCACTGTTATGAGATGTTTTGATGAAATTCGTCAAACTCCTCAAGTGTCATCTGCTGAGCCTGATCGCTAAGGGCATTTGCAGGATCTGGATGCACTTCAGCCATTATGCCATCCGCACCTGCTGCGAGGGCAGCATTGGCACAGTCTGCCATGATTTCCTTGACTCCTGTTGAATGCGTAACATCAACCATGACAGGAAGATGAGTCTTTTGCTTAAGCAGTGGTACAGCAGAGATATCAAGGGTATTTCGTGTCATCTTTTCGTAAGTCCTTATGCCTCGCTCACATAATATGACATTGCTGTTGCCTTCTGCAAGTATATACTCGGCAGCCATCATAAATTCTTCTATTGTCGCACTCAGACCCCTTTTCAGAAAAACTGGCTTGTTGGATTTTCCGACAGCTTTCAATAATTCGAAGTTCTGCATATTGCGTGCACCAATCTGGAACATATCCAAGTAAGGCTCAGCCAGTTTGACATGTTCAGGCGCTACAATCTCACTGACCACTTTCAGATCATAGGTCTTCTTAATCTGCAGTAATATTTCGAGACCCTCTTTACCAAGACCTTGGAATTCATAGGGAGATGTACGCGGTTTGAACGCCCCTCCCCTTAAAATTTCGAAACCTTTACTTTTCATGTGTTCGGCTACTGTCGCCACCTGATCGAACGATTCTACTGCGCACGGCCCGAAAATATGTACAGGAGAACCTTCACCTATCGATACGTTGCCCATTCCCACAACAGTGTCCGTGGCTTTGGTAGACCTTGACACCAACAAAGGGGTTTCCCTTTTGGCCTCGGCTGTAAGATTCAGGAGTGCCTCCATCCCTTCTCGTGAACCGAGATCGCCAGCCACCTGCTCCAACCTTTTGAAATGATCAGTCATGTTGAAGGATGCTGGTTTATCTAGCATTAATTCATGCCGTTTTTGAAAAAGTTCAAGCAATTCAATATCCGTATCCAAAATGGCTTTTTCAATATCCTTGCTTTGTTCAGTCATGTTTTCACCTCATAAAATTAACCACATGCATGTACATGTGGTTAGTGGAAGAATGCCATCATATTATTACTATTTCTTATCTCCGTCAAGTGTTTCTTCAAATTTAGATACATCAACCGTTCTTACGTCGTCACGGCCAGGTTCTTGAACTTCTTCCTGAATTGCATCCTTTTGAGCTTTGACAGCAGATTCGTCAAGGGATTTAACCCTCTGCTTTTCCTCTTGCTCACCTTTTTTTGCTTTCATCTCATCTTTGGTTTCATTGACTTTATTGCTGAGCTCTTCTTTCTTCTCTTGAGCTTTTTCCTTCAGGCTCCCCTGCTCCTCACTGTTTTCAGAGTTCAGGCCTTCTGAGAACTTCTGGGTCTGCTCGGAGATATCATCTCTAAGCGCATCACCAGATTTTGGTGCAAGTAATAAACCGCCGACTGTGCCTACAATCAGGCCGACAGCCAAGCCGACAGTGAAATCCCTGCCGGTCGATTGATGGACTTGTTCTTCATACTCTTCAACACCATGAAGGTGGCGGTCACGGTTATAGGTTTCCATATATAAACCTCCTGTTATTTACGATCTTGTTCAAGACCTGCATTAATGCGGTCTTCATCTACATTATCGCTCTCTGTTACCGCTCGATTTACAGCGACCGGAAGATTATCCGGATCTGTTTCTGCTGTTGCAGAATATTTCGTATTAAAAGCACTGTTGCGCTTTTGTCTCATCTGCCATTTGTCAGCAACTTCCATTGCTACGTTTGACCACTGGACGACTTGCGAAATCTTATCTTCATTTTGGGAAATGTTATGCGTAATGGAGTTTGTCACTCTATCTACAGATTCATTAAGATTTCCCATGGAATTACCGATGCCCTGAACTGCATCCACTACAGAATTGAGTTTTGCAGATTTACCCTGAACATCTTCAGCGAGACGGTTCGTCTTGTGAAGCAGATCTGTCGATTCCCTAGTGATGCCTTGTATCTGACCTTCTACACCATCAAGTGTTTTTGCAACATGGTCCAGATTCTTCTTCACTGAAAACAGTACTACTGCCAGTGCGATACAAAGAATCAGAAAAGCAATTGCAGCAATGCCTGCAGCAATATATAAAACTATTTGCCAATCCATTTCAACGCCTCCATATTCATTTATATTTGATTAGTCATACTTAAGATTAACCCAAAACATACGAGTGTAAACATGATTCATCTCTATTATGATAATAACTCTGTAAATCTCTTCTCATATTTCTGTATATCTCCTGCACCCATAAATATTATTACGGCTTCCTCGTGCATATTCAACTTCCCGATATCTTCTTCATCAAGGAGTTCAGCCCCTGGTATGAGCGCCACAAGATCCCGACTTGATAGACTGCCCGCGTCTTCACGTGCGGAACCAAAGATATCCACTATATAGGATTTGTCGGCACTGGATAATACTTCTGCAAATTCATCAAGGAATTTTTCAGTTCTTGTAAATGTATGCGGTTGGAACACCGTGACGATTTCCCTGCCGCTATACTTTTTTCTGGCCGTTTCCAAAGTGGCCCTGATTTCACGGGGGTGATGTGCATAATCATCCACTATCACCATCCCATCTTGGTAGGTTTCGCTGAAGCGTCTCTTAACCCCCCCAAAAGTGGTGAATGCTTCTTTAATATTGTCCATATTCAAGTCTTCTAAGTAACTGACGGCTATGACAGCCAAAGCGTTTAAAACATTATGGTCTCCGTGGAGGGGAATAAGGAAGTTGTTCAGGAATTCTCCTTTAAAATAGACATCAAAAACTGTCCCATGGTTGTTCGACTCTATATTATCTGCATAGAAGTCATACTCTTCCCCTACTCCATAGAAATAGACCGGCACCTGGTAGTCGATCTGCTGTGCGTAATGGTCACCACCATAAGCAATGACTGCTTTTTTCACTTGGGAAGCCATATCGGAAAATGCATCTATAACATCATCCAAGTCTTTGAAGTAGTCGGGATGATCGAAATCGATATTGGTTATAATTGCGTAATCTGGATGGTAGCTTAGGAAGTGGCGTTTATATTCGCACGATTCAAAAGCGAAATATTCACTGCTCTCAAGCCCGAAACCTGTCCCGTCACCTATCAGGAATGTAGTGTCCACATCCCCATTCATAACATGGCTGAGGAGTCCCGTCGTTGATGTTTTACCGTGGGCCCCGGTCACTGCTATCGATGTAAACTGATTCATGAATTTGGATAGGAATTTATGGTATCTGATGACCGGATACCCGAGTTCAAGAGCTTTTTTTATTTCTTCATGCTCGTCATTGAATGCATTGCCGGCAATATACGTCACACCTTCAACAATATTATCGGCACTGAAAGGCAGTATTAGGATGCCTTTGTCTCTAAGTTGATATTCTGTAAACACTTCTTTTTCTATATCGGATCCTTGGACCTGGTGCCCAATATCATGCAGAACTTGTGCCAAGGCACTCATTCCCGCTCCTTTGATTCCTATAAAATGATATTTTTCCATGAGACCACCACACTTTCATAAAATCGATTCATTTTCTCATTCCCTTGATGTGGGAAAATATCCTCTGCTTGATTTCCGGGGTCAGAATACCTGCGTTGACTCGTACAGGCTGATTGGAAATTGGGATTTGAACCAGCATATCGTTTCCTTCTGCAAGTTCATTGCTGCCATCGATCACCTTCGACTTTTCATCCTTAAACGACAGACGCGTCTGCATCTGTTGAAGCAGCTCGAATCGGATTCCGACGTCGCTTCTCGAATGGTTCAAGATCAAGTGCATGCCAAGCGGCTTGCCTTTTTTAAGCAGTTGGACGATTGCCCGTATCGCTTCAGGATTATTGTACTCGAACAAATCAGATAAATCATCAATTACCACTGCTATGACACTTTTTTTAGCATCATTGCTGACCCTTTGGTTATAGCTGCTCAAGTTCCGCACATTCGCTCTTCTGAATTGGTTATGCCTGTTGTTCAGTTCATTGAGGACATCTTCCAGTACCGTCTTGTCCCCAATTGACTTAGGTGTGCTGAACATGTGAGGCAAATCTTTATAGGCGTCATAATGCGCCTTATCAGAAGCCACATGAATCCGAAGTTCATCGGGGCTGTGGTTCATCAGTAGGGAAACGAGTATATTATCGATGACTGATGAGGTCTCTGTGTCATTTCCACCGTAGAGCAGGATATGCCCGGCTTTTGGCAGAAGGAAGCTGAAAATTTGATCGTCGACAGTTTTGCCCATGACAAACTTGTAATCATTTTTACGAAGCTTAAGGCTGCTGGATGTAAAGAGGGTGGCAAAGGAAATGGGATAAGGTTCAGGAAGCATGAACTCTATCCCGATATTCGATGTGCCTGTAATCGGTGCTATAATCTTCATATCATCAAATGGTAAATATGGCAGTAGATGTTCTTTTAGCTTACCGACTACATTAAGCCTGAAATTCCGGTCCAACGATAGTTCATAGCGGGCGGTTACACCATTTGTCTTGACATCACGCAGACGGGTCGGCACACCGATGGCTTGGAACGCTGAAACGATGACATCCCCAAGGCCTTCATCCCTCAACTCATACTGGGCATCCTGCTGCTGTCCCAGAATTTCGAGCGGCGGCAAGGTGTTTTTTGGTCCACTGCGTTTTACAGAGCGGTTAGGCGCGCTTTGAGATTTCTTTTTGTCATAGGGCGTCATGATGACATTAAAAGGAGTTGATGCTTTGCCCGAGTTTTGCTCATCAGGCCCTTTTCCATCGTTTTCTCCAGCTGAGCTGTAGGTCAGCTTTCCAGGGGCAGTTCGCATTCCCTTCTTTTGCAGCGGACCCTGATATTGGTTATGCTGATTCTTTGCCTTCTTTTTTTGGCGTCGCGCACGTTCTTCGCGCTGGCGTTTCAATTCCTCGACAAGCGGAGACACATAGCCTCCATCTTTTTTTTCTTTTGCCTCGGATTCTTCTTTCTGATCTTTCGCGACATCTTTTTTTGTTCCATGTATCGCAGAAGGCACTTCACGGGCTTTACTTATCGTGAACTTCGATGGCCGGCGTTTCCTGGAACTATGCTCATCCAACAGAATCTTCTGTTGCTGTTGTCTGATCAGATCTTTTGAAGGTTCGTCAAAATCATCTGACCTGCTTTCGTTACCCTTTGCCTCGTCACCTAGGTCCAGCGGAAACCTGAATTTTTCGCTGCTTGGATTCCTATCTTCGAAATCACGACTGAATCGTCTTCTCCTTCTTCCTCTATCCACTCTCATCACCCTTATTTAACTTCAAATGGTTGTGATACTTCATAGCTGCCGTCCAACACATAAATCCCTTTGACACCATCATCCTCGAGGTTGAGTTCTTTCTTCGAACAGATCATCCCCGACGATTCTACGCCCCTTAATTTAGAAGGCTTGATATACATCCCGTCAGGCATCACTGCGCCGACTTTAGCGACCACTACAAGTTGGTCTTCATCTACGTTAGGTGCCCCGCACACTATCTGCAGCGTTTCATCACCAACGTCCACTTGACATACATTCAATTTATCAGCATCCGGATGAGCTGATTTCTGCATCACTTTTCCGACTACGAATTTTGGTGATAGATCTGGTTGGATTGTTTCCAGTCCGTTCTTCTCAAGCAGGCTATTGATTTCCTGAACAATTTTTTCATCGGGCTCTATGTTGACCTCATCGGGCATAGTGATATGTTTTGAAGCATTGAATATATTCAACCCTATGATTCTGTTCCCATTTTTAATGATTGTAACATCATCATGATACTCATAGATTGGATCATCTGTTTTTTCAAAGGTAACGAGCAGTACATCACCGACGTGTTTTCTGTTATATGTCAATTTCATTCTTCTCTACCTCTTTTATTGTTCTGTTGTTTCCCAAGTATAAATACCGGCTGCAGTTTGTCGCCATCATAAGAGAACGACAGCGACGTGATCGGTGTCAACCCTTCGGCGAAATACTGCATCATCATTTGTGCCATCACATCATAGCCTACATTATTTTTGACATCCGCGATTATAAGGACGTCCTGATGCGGTAGGCCAACCATCATTTCACCTTCCATGCTACGGTACATTTCTCCGAGGAAGGCTTCATTCAGGATTCTGGTCGCATCATAGCCATCATTGTGGTTGATGAAATAGAAATCATTTTCCTGGATTGTATCCTTATTGTAACTGATGGGTAGTTTCTCAAGGTTTTTCCAGGCGAGTTTCTTTAAAGCTGCTTTATCGATACCCAAGGAGTTAAGCAGTTCTTCATCAATCAGACGGTAGCTTTTCTCAAAGTCGAGGGCATAATAGATGTTCGTTTCATTTGTGTGGTCATCCGTTATGAAAGGTACCCCACTTTTAGTTTCTTTATGGAAGCTCGTTGACCTTACAACAGGATAGATGGCATTCTCATCGAGTGTCAATTCGCCTTCTTTCATGCGCTCGAGCGTTTCATCGATATAATACACCACTTCATCGACGAATTTATCATCTTTCTTTGCTTTGTCCACGGCTTTTGATAATGCGATATCCAATCCTTTGCCATTATCAATGCGCTCCACCCTCAGCATTTCCTCTTCACGATCAAATGCTGTCTGAAAATCATCACGCTTTTCCTTCAATTTCTCGATGATTCTGTCTCTAAGCTGAAAAATATTCATAAAATAACCTCCGCATTTGATTCTAATCTCATGTTCCCAGTTTAAGTGTCTGATCCCCTTCTTTTATCAATCCTATACGTTTAAGCAGGATATAGAATACCAGAGTTACAACGGCCGGTAAAATAATTTGGAAGATCAGGATAAGTAACAGTACTTCCATCGTCGGCCCCATGGTTTCTATGGTCATGATCTGTCCAACAAGCCCGCTTGTGCCCATCCCGGCACCTGCAGCATTATTTTCCATCGGAAAGAATACGGTCATGATAGGGGCGATGATTGCACTCGCAAGGATTGGAGGCAAAAGGATGAACGGATTCAACAATACATTGGGCACTTGGAGCATTGATGTACCAAGGCCAATGGACAATACACCTGAAAAGCCATTATCCCGATACCCTGTCACAGCAAGTCCCACCATGTGACAGCAGCAGCCGATTACTGCAGCTCCTGCAGCAAGCCCACTTATATCAAGCATCAAGGCAAGGGCTGCACTCGATAATGGGGCTGTCAATGTAATGCCGAATATGACTGCTACCAGCATACCCATCACGAATGGGCGCTGTTCTGTAGCAAAGACGATTACATCGCCCATGCCAGTCATGAAATCACCGATTACAGGTCCGATAAAACGCGCCACCCCATATCCGATGATAAGAGTGAACAGCGGTGTCAATATAATATCGATTCTGGTCCTCCCAGCATATAATTTGGCTATTTCTATGGAGGCGATGCTCGCAATGTAACTGCCTGCAGCCCCGCCCATATCGTAGGCAGCATAACTAATCGCCACTACAGTAAAGATGACGAGAGGGGGTGCTTTCAAGCCATATCCGATTGCGGCGCCTATGGCAGCTCCTGCCATACCCATCGCCACAGCCCCTATCTCCCTAAAACCTGAAAGGTAAGGGATATATGTGCCTATGGTATCGATGATAAGGCCGATGATAAGGGATGAGAACAGACCAAGCGCCATAAAACTCATGCCATCTATGAACCATCTTCTAAGGAGCGTTCTCATTAGCGTCCTCTCAACTGTTCAACCTTTTGGGAATCAATACCCTTGACAAGCTCAATCAGCATCTTCCTCGCTTCAAGATAGTCATTCTTATTGATGATTGAATGGCTCGTGTGTATGTAGCGTGCCACAATCCCAACCACTGCACTGACCACTCCATCATTGGCAACATGGATACTACCTGCGTCCGTACCGCCTGGGGACTGATAGTATTGATATTTAATATCGTTCTCTTCTGCTGTGCTGATCATATAGTCGCGCATCGGTTTGGACAGGATCATTGTGCGGTCCATTATTCTGAGGAGGGTTCCCTCACCCAATTTTCCAATGTCATCATTTTTACCCATCATGTCATTCGCCGGAGAACAATCCACTACAAATGCGATATCTGGCTGTATCATGTTGGCGCTTGCTTTTGCTCCTCTGAGCCCTACTTCTTCCTGGACATTGGCGCCGACGTATAAGTCACAATTAAGCTCAACATCCGCCAGTGCCTCGAGCGTCTCTATCGCAATCAGGCAACCGTAGCGGTTATCCCAGGCTTTAGCGAGAAGTTTATCCTCATTTTCCATCACTTGGAAATCCACATCCGGTACAACAGAATCTCCTGGATAGATGCCCATTTTCTCTAGTTCTTCCCGGCTATCTGCTCCGACGTCAAGCAACATATCTTCGATCTTCACCATATTGCCCTTATCGTCCCCTTTTCTGAAGTGGACGGGCACGCTGCCTATAACCCCAGGGATCTCTCTGTCCTCAGAAGTTCTCACTTTAAACTTATGGCTAAGCAGTACATCATTCGACCATCCCCCAAGCGGAGTAATCTTCAATAGACCATTGTCGGTCGTTTGGGTAATCATGAACCCCACTTCATCCATATGGCCTGCTATCATCACTTTAGGCGCGTCTTTCACTTTTGATTTTTTAAGTGCAAAAATGCCCCCTAGGCCATCTTGGATGATGTCATCCGCCAAGGGCGCCATTTCTTGTTTCATGTAAGCACGCACCTGATCTTCAAACCCAGGTGCGCCGTGAAGTTCTGTCAATGTTTTCATTCTTTCGAGAGTGTTGTCTGTGACTTTCATTACAATTCCCCTTTTCATGATCATTTGACACATAAATATGATAAAATTATTGCGATAGGAGGTCATACCATGCCATCTAGAAATGTAAAGATTTCCATAGCTATTCTTCTTGCGCTGCTTCCTGCCCTTGTATGGATCAGGATGAACAAAAATGTCCACCCCCGTGCCATCCTAGCAGAATTACGTGCTCAATATGATGACATTACATTCATCTCACTTGACTATAGCCCTTCAAAGAAGAAGTTTCTCGGTCTTGAACGCGATGTCTACACTGGCCGTTTCCATACAGGAGAAGGCGATTCGACAAGGCGTTATCAATTTACTGCCGATGCTTATACAGGTGAAATGATGGAAGCTGTGGAACTGTAGTTCCCCGGCTTTTTTTATTTTTCCATACCTTGAGAAACGAAGGCGCTATTTACATTTTATCATTATTCATTAAGGAAATACACGACATAAAAAAAGCATCCTAGAAAGATGCTTTTAACCGGTATATTTTATTTCCTTGAGCCGAGAACTTATTCTCATATTCAGTACGTATGTTCTCAGGAGGTTCATCAGCATGAAGATCCAAGATGACTTCTTCAAATGCCATTCCATAATTGTTCATGCTTCTCAGGCTGAACTCGAACAGACCCCTGTTATCAGTCTTGAATTCAACGCGGCCTTCCTTGTACATAATTTTTCTATATCCTTCAAGGAACCCTTCATGGGTAAGCCTTCTCTTTTCATGGCGATTTTTTGGCCACGGGTCGGAGAAATTGAGATATATCCTTTCCACTTCCTCTTCCCCGAAATATTCTTCCAGCCTACGGGCATCCAGGAGGACAAGCTTGATATTACCAAGTCCCTCCTCCTTCACCTTCTCGACTACACGGATCAGAACATTTTTATCAAGCTCGATGCCGACGTAGTTTATTCCAGGGTTTCTTTTGGCCATTTCAATTATGAAGGTACCCATTCCAGTACCGATTTCCACATGAATCGGTTGCTTTGAAGGGAAAAACCCTTGAATATTTCCTGCATAGGACGAATCCGTATCCACGATATGCCCGTGTTCGTTCAGAAAATCCATAGCCCATGGCTTATTACGCATCCTCATTATATTTACCACCTGTTACCGATTCTTATAAAACATGACTCTATATGAAGCGGTCCCTCTCTATCACTTTATTCAAAAAGATAATCCAGTCGTTCATGTCCTTAAACCGCTTATGGTCCTCATACCACTGAATCATAGTGATCGCCTGGACCAGAGTATACCACTTCATACGTTTCTTTAAATCTCTATTGAGCGGTTTACCATAACCCTCAAGCCATTTTTCCCAATCCTCCGGCTCCACATAAGTATATAGCAGCATCCCGAGATCGATGGCCGGATCGGCTATCATCGCGCCTTCCCAGTCCACCAGATAAAGTTCATCCTGTTCAGATAGCAACCAATTATTATGGTTGACATCCCCGTGACATACTGTGCAGAAGGATTCATCGATCTTCGGCATTTCATTCTCCAGATATTGAATGGCCGTCCGTACAGTATGATGGGCATTCACCTTAGGTGAAAGCGACGTTTGAATCTTATTGAGGAGGAGATCCGGCAACATGGGTTTCATGCCCAATTTTTTCAGCATGGTGCGGAGAGGATTGGACGAGTGTATCTTACTCATCAATAAAGCGACCCTCTCCGAGCACATTTCATCACGAGTCAGCTCCCGGCCATTCTTCCAATGCTGTGCCGTCACTACTTCGCCGGTCTCTATTCTTTTTGTCCAGACCAGCTTCGGAACGATGCCTTCAGCAGACAACGCAGCAAGGAAAGGGCTGGCATTTCGTTTCAGGAAGAGTTTCCTGCCATCCTGTTCCGCCTTATAGGCTTCACCGGAGGCACCACCGACGGGGTCTAGTGTCCAGCCGAGCTGATAGAAATGCTCCAAATTCCACACCTCTTTTCATCATCAAAGAAAAAAGCGCTAAATATTCAAGAATAAGATAGCGCAGATTTCTGTTCGTGTTATAAATTTTATAGTGTTTCTTCGCTTATTTCAAGAACTATCGTTGAACCGATTTTGATAACTGGATGTCCGACACCTTCAAATCCATACAGTGCAAGCGTTGAAGGAATAAAAAATAATTAGAGTAATTTTTCAGTTTAACATTATTTGGACATGTTTAATTTTTGGGTCTTTTTTTGAAAGGCTTCTTGGATTCGCATCGTCATCGGACCTTTAAGTCCTTCACCGACCGCTTGTTCATCAACGCTGCCTACCGCCAGCACTTCCAAAGTTGTGCTTGTAATGAATACTTCATCAGCTGCAGTAAGGTCAGCCAACGTAAAACTTTCTTCTTTTACTGGAATCTCCAATTCATCAGCTATTTCGAGTACTGAAAGTCTGGTGATGCCATTCAGTATTAGGTTGTCCGCCGGATGAGTATACAAGGTACCCTCCTTGACGATGAATACATTTGTTGAGGTTCCTTCCGTAACGGTGCCATTGCGGTGCAATACCGCTTCTTTGGCCCCCTGTTCTACAGCACGCTGCTTTTCCAGTACATTCGGCAGCAGATTGAGGCTTTTAATATCGCATTTCAACCAGCGGTAGTCTTCAGATGTGATGATGGCCACCCCTTCTTCACTATGTGCGGCAGGGCCTTCAATTGTATTCATATATGCCATAACCACAGGAGGCGTGTTAACCGGGAAAGAATGGTTTCTGCCATCTATACCTCTTGATACTTGAAGATAGATATAGCCATTGCTTATTTGGTTCTGTTGTTGCAATCCAGCTATAATCTCCATGATTTCATTGCGTTCCACCCCTTTAATCCCTATCTTTTCAATGCTTCTGAAAAGCCTATCGATATGCGCTTCAAGTGTATAGAAAACACCATCGTAAAGCCGGATGACTTCGTAGACTCCATCTCCGAAATAAAACGCCCTATCATTATAGTCAATCGAGATATCTGCGTCTTGCTTAAATTCACCGTTATAATAACTAATTTTCATTCAATTCACCCTTTATGCATATTCTATGCAATGCTTCCAGATAGATTTCGGTGGCCAACAGCAGTTCTTCTATTTTCATCCGTTCATTCTTCTGATGCATAGTATCTTCCGTATCATTGAACATGGCACCATATGCAACACCCTTCTCGAGGACCCTCGCATATGTACCCCCACCTATCGTAAATGGTTCGGACTCATCTTCGACATGGTTGCGATATGTCTCTGTAAGTATTTTAACTAGAGGATCATTTTTATCCACGTAGTGGGGAGGCTGGAAGTCGACATCTTCGACAGTAAAGCCTTGTTCCATGATCGCTGCATCCAACTTTTCCACACCTGCCTCAAAATCGAGGCCTTCGGGATATCTCAGATTGACACCAAAGACGCCGCCATCGACTTCCGTGTAGTTGATCATTCCGACATTGACGCTCGTCTCCCCCAGTTCCGGATGGGAGCCATCCATGCCGAGTAATGAACCATCGGTGCTGCCGGCCAGTCTTTCAGTGGCAAAATTTACGAAGCTCTCCGCATTATCATCCATATTCAATCTCGAGAGGAAATCAATCAGTATAAGTCCGGCGTTAATTCCTGCCTCTGGTGTAGACCCATGCGCACTTTTTCCTTGGACGCCGAGTTTCAGGAATCCGTTATCCACTTCATAATTCCCTTCTGCCTCAGTTTCGCGTAAAAAGTCTTCAAACGACTGGATTACTTCGCTCATGTTCTGGAGGACTTTGAGCTTGGCTTCTGCATCTTCTGGCACCATATTATATCTCTCACCTGAAATCAGCACCTTCAATTCGATATTCGGCTCAGTTTCATCAACTTGGAGGTTCTTTTGCACAAGGTTGAATGTAGAGATGCCTTTTTCCCCATATATAAGCGGAAATGCAGCATCCGGCGCAAATCCGGCCTTAGGCATTTCCTCTGACTTGAAATAGGCTTCTGTACATTTCCAATCGGATTCCTCATCAGTACCGATGATTAGACGTGTCCGGCATTTGAAGGGCAATTCCTGTTCATTGAGTATCTTCATTGCGTAATAGGCAGCCATAGTCGGCCCTTTGTCATCCTGCACGCCACGTGCCACAATTGTGCCATCCACGACTTTTGGCGTAAACGGATCGGAATCCCAACCACTACCCGGCGGAACTACATCGACATGCCCCAATATTCCAAACAGCGGTCCTTCCTTCCCCGCTTCGATATGTCCCGCTATCGAGTCGACGGTCTTGGTCAGGAAACCATCCCTTTCGCCAAGCTCCATCATGTAGTCCAATGCTTGTTTCGGTCCAGTACCGACTGGTGCGCCTTCTACGGCTTCTCCCTTTACACTCTCTATCTCAAGCAGCCCTTTAAGGTCATTGATCAGTGCTTCACTATGTGATTCTACTAATGATTTATAATCCATTGATGACAACCCCCATAAAATATGACGCAATCTTTAGCTTAATGATAAAGAAAAGGAATCATAAAAACAAGGGGACACGTGTATCTCACGTGTCCCCTTCCTCATTACTTATTTTTCTTTTTTTGACTGTAGGCCTTCATCTGTGACGACGTGGATATTATGGTTGCCGTCCATTTCACCTTCGTCTTGTACCACATCAACATTTTCTTCGTCTTCTAGCCCTTCAATCACTTTCGCTTCATCTTTATTCAACTCACCATGGCTGACATCATCCTGCAAGTGTTCCTGTGGGTGGATGCCACCTTCGGAAATCCACTCATTGTTCATCTGTTCGTCTGTCAGCTGACCTTCTGCATCCATCCTGTCAGGTTTTGTGGAGTGTTCGCCGGACACACTACTTTTGCCCTGGCTTGCAGAAACTTTGTCATTGCCGTCCGAACCATCGTCTGAACCTGTTGATTCATCTTTATTCATTCTTGATTTGGCTTTCTCCTGTGCTGACTGGGCATACCCTTTGGGATCTTCTTTCGCTTTCTCGATTTCAGATTTTGCCCGCTCTTGATATTCTGCAGCCTGTTTATTTACTTTTTCCTGTACATTTTGAGCGTAGCCCTTCGGATCTTGTTTCACCCGGTCATATTCACTCTTCGCTCTTTCCTGGTATTCTCCAGCCTGTTTTGAAAGTTTGTCCTGTACATCTTGGGCATAGCTTTTAGGATCTTCTTTCACTTTGTTGTATTCATTCTTCACTGCATCACGGTTTTCCTTTTTGGAAAGTTGCTTAGCAGCCACGGCAAGGCCGAGCATAGCTGCAACTTTCAGCAATCCACCTGTTTTTCTAGCCATTTAAAACACCTCTTGTCATATTATTTTGTAGTCGTCTACTGATTGATATTTACCCATTGGCATATTTGTTAAACGTTTCTCAACAAAGCAATTTCATTTTCTTTGAGCCGCCTGTATTCCCCAGGTTCTAAAGTCCCATCCAGCTCCAAGCCGGCAAATGAAATGCGCTCAAGGGCAATGACTTCATTTTCCAGGTACCCGAACATCCTTTTCACCTGATGGAACTTGCCTTCGGTGATCGTCAATTCAACGACCTTCTCAGACAACCTGTGTGCTTGAGCCGGAGCGCTCGTAAAATCTTTCAGGGGGATTCCTTCCCTGAGCAGTTCCAAATCTTTTTCCTCCGGCGCTTTTGCCAACGTCGCGATATATGTCTTCGGCTGTTTTTTCCTTGGACTCAAAAGAGTGTGGGCGAGTTTGCCATCATTGGAGATCAGCAGCAGTCCGGTTGTATCTTTATCGAGTCTTCCGACTGGAAAGAGTTCGCCTTTTTGCGGGTGATCGATCAGGTCTATTACAGTTGACGTGGCGCCTTCTTCAGTGGAAGAAATGACACCTGAAGGTTTATTCAGCATAAAATAGATGTACTGTTCGAGCTGGATTGCTTCTCCATCAATCTCGACTGTATCTTCGGCTGAAACGGATGATTTCGGATCCGTGACCACTTTACCGTTGACTGCGACATGTTTTTTCCTGATGAACCTTTTAACATCATTCCGACTGCCCACGCCGGCATTCGACAAATACTTGTCGAGTCTCATTTATAGCACCTTCAATCTTTTGCGTATCTTATCTGCCCTGCTTCCGAGTATCTCATCAGCCAGCCCGGTTTTGAAGGAGAGTATCATATAGACTATGCCCCCCACCGGGACTGCGACGGCCATGATGATGATGGAGTTGAGTTTCTGCTCAACCTCGGCATTCAGGATGAAAATATAGTATACAATTTCGACTGCCAAAAGCATCACGAGGCTGTAGACCATGATCTCCACCAGTGGTCTGAACAATGTCCTCAAGCTGAACCCACCGTGCTTCCTGATAATGTAGAAGTTGATTGCGACACCAATGCTAAGTGCTGTGCCGGTGCCCATGACGGCCCCGACCGTGCCGAATTGCATTATAAGCGGAATATTGATTGCCGCTTTTATGGCGAGCATAGTCAGAACGACATAGAGCGTCAGATTCTGCCTATCGATGCCCTGAAGGATGGAGCATGTGATTGTGAATAGTGAAATGACGATGCTGACCGGTGCATAGAACATCAGAATCTTAATGCCCATTTCATTATAGCTATAGAACGAAGTATACAATGGTGCTGCCAGGATCATCATACCGATTGCTGCAGGTACGGCAAAGAACAACAGCATTAAAACCATCATCTTGATCTGGTGGTGTACGTCTTTCATATTGCTCTGATGGTAGTTTTTCGTGATGAACGGCAAGATTGTAATAGCAAATGCAGAGGCGAAGGCCGTCGGAATCATGACGAGTTTGTGCGTCGTCAGGTTCAGCATGCCAAACCATGCATCATGAAACTCTTCAGGTACCCCACCAAGGGCAAGGCCATTATTATGGGTCAATTGGTCTATGAACAGCGTGAGTGGAATACTGATGCCGACTATGATGAATGGAATACCGTATCTGATGATTTCAGAATACATTTCCTTATATGAGAAATCATAATCCGTCTCATCCGACTCGACCATTTTTTGGATGTGGGGTTTTCTTCTGCGCCAAAAGAACCACAACGTCGCCAGTGAACCAAGACCCCCGATGAATGCTGCAAACACTGCAAGCTCATTGGCCGTCTGTACAGAGCCACTCCATACATAGAGCACAAGGGAAGAGCCGATGAGCAGGAAGACGATCCTTAAGATCTGTTCGACGACTGCAGAAGCACTTGTCGGACCGAATGACTCGAATCCTTGGAATATCCCGCGCCAAGTCGCCATGAACGGGATGATGATCACCGCAACGCCTACGACCCTGATGATGCGGGTGATATCTTCGGTGGACCAACGATGCTCACCGTCACCGGCAGCAAGGGTCTGCAGTTCTGCAATATAGGGTGCCGCCAAGAATAGAATTAAAAAAGCGATAAACCCTGATGCCATCATGACGAGCAGACTTGACCGGTATAACTTCTGACTTGTGGCATACGCCCCGAGTGCATTGTATTTGGAGACGTATTTGGACACTGCCCCCGGGACTCCGGCTGCAGCAATAGACAGCATGATTGTGTAGGGCGTATATGCATACCCATAGAGAGCGAGATTTTCCTCGCCGCCCATAATGCTGTAGAATGGTATCAGGTATAGCATACCAAGTACTTTCGTGATGACTGTCGCGATAGTGAGCAGAAATGTTCCGCGCACCAGCTTATTTGAATCAGACATTTTATAACCCTCTTATTTTAAGAATAATATTCATTATAATCGAAAGCATAACAGTTTTAAACAAAAAGGAGAACAACAGATGTACCAGACAGTTGTAATAGGCGGTGGTGTGAGTGGGCTCATGGCGGCATTTGCCGCTTCCCAGACCCAAAACAAAGTGCTGCTGATCGAGAAAAATAAAACCCTCGGGAAAAAGCTGCTCATTTCAGGGGGCGGCAGATGTAATGTCACCAACCGCCTCCCCTATGAGGAGATCATCAAGCATATCCCCGGCAACGGCAAATTTCTCTACGGCCCCTTCTCTACATTCGATAATGAAAGCATCATCGAATTTGTCGAATCCAGAGGGGTGGCCTTAAAAGAAGAAGACCACGGACGCATGTTTCCGAAAACGGATAAGGCAAAAGACATACTGCAAGTATTTCTGGACGCCCTTGAGCGAAACGGGGTGGAAATCATGACTGAAACGATCGTGGATAAAATCATATCCGACAACAAAACGGTGCAGGGCGTCAGACTCGCTGACGGCCGTACCATGAAAGCCAAGTCAGTCATTGTAACCACAGGCGGCAAAAGTGTACCGCACACTGGCTCCACCGGCGATGGACATCGCTTTGCAGAACAGGAAGGCCATAAAATCACTGAGCTCTTTCCGACGGAAGTCCCCATCACTTCTTCTGAGTCTTTCATTAAATCAGGTGCATTAAAAGGGTTAAGCTTGTCCGACGTCGCCCTTTCTGTGCTTAAAAAGAACGGTAAGCCGCGGGTGACCCATCGCATGGATATGATCTTCACCCACTTCGGCATCAGTGGTCCGGCAAGTCTAAGATGCAGCCAGTTCGTCCATAAAGAGCTGCAGAGTCAGAAGTCGGAGACCATAAAAATGTCGATCGATTTCCATCCCGACGCCACTGCCGGCCAGTTGAAGGAACAAGTGGAGCGCGCCATCAGGGAGAATCGGGACCGCTCCCTGAAAAACATCCTGAAGCCGCTCATGCAGGAGCGTATGGTGATCTTCATGCTCGACTCTTTGGATATTGATGCAGCGCTCAGCGGCCATCATGTGTCCAAGGAGAATATCAATGCCATCATCCGGTTCCTGAAGCGCTTTGAATTCGAGGTAGATGGTACCCAGTCCATTGAAAAAGCCTTTGTAACCGGCGGGGGCGTAAGCCTTAAGGAAATCGTACCTCAGACCATGGAAAGTCGTCTGGTGAAAGGATTGTATTTCGCTGGGGAAGTGCTTGACGTCCATGGCTACACGGGCGGTTACAACATTACAAGTGCACTTGTCACGGGCTACGTCGCCGGCAACAGTGCAGCACAATAAAAAGCCGCTTCCAAAATATTTTGGAAGCGGCTTTTTTTAGTTGGCTACTATATTTACAAGTTTATCCGGAACCACGATTACTTTGCGTACCGTCTTATCCCTGATTGCCTGTTGGACGTTATCAGATTCTATTGCAATGCGTTCCAGGTCATCTTTTGAAGCCCCTGTTGGCACATTCATCTTATGCTTCACTTTGCCATTGACCTGAATGACGATTTCGATCTCTTCTTCAACAAGTTTTGATTCATCATAGACCGGCCAATCTTCGTAGGCGATTGTGGTCGTGTATCCCATCCTTTCCCACAGTTCTTCTGCTATATGCGGTGCAACTGGAGACAGGAGTTTAATGAAGCCTTCGACGAAAGCCCTGTTTATCTTGTCTTTTTTATAGCCTTCGTTGACGAATACCATAAGTTGGGATATTGCCGTATTGAAGTTGAGCGTCTCGTAGTCCTCAGTCACCTTCTTGACTGTTTCGTGGTAGACCTTAGCCATATCAACGGTTTCTTCATCGACGACGAGTGCCCTTACGCTGCCATCCTCGTCTATGAATAATCTCCATACCCGGTCCAGGAAGCGACGGGCACCATCCAGTCCTTTATCACTCCAGGCAATCGACGCTTCGAGCGGCCCCATGAACATTTCATAGAGTCTCAGCGTGTCTGCCCCGTGGGAGGCGACGATATCATCCGGATTGATTACGTTCCCTTTGGATTTACTCATCTTTTCATTACCTTCCCCAAGTATCATCCCTTGGTTGAAGAGTTTCTGGAAAGGTTCCTTAGTATTAACGACACCGATGTCGTACAGCACCTTATGCCAAAACCTCGCATACAACAGATGAAGGACGGCATGCTCTGCCCCGCCGATATACAAGTCGACCGGCAGCCAGTGCTCGATCTTCTCCTTGGAAGCAAGGGCATCCGGGTTATGGGGATCGATGAACCTCAGATAGTACCAGCAGCTGCCGGCCCATTGTGGCATCGTATTCGTTTCCCGTCGCCCTTTGACACCATCTTCACGGGTGACGGAAATCCATTCTTCGTTGTTTGCCAACGGCGATTCGCCTGTACCGGACGGTTTGATCTTATCCATCTGCGGAAGGGTGAGCGGCAATTCATCCTCTTCCAGGACACTCATTGTGCCGTCCTCCCAGTGGATGACTGGAATCGGTTCGCCCCAATACCTTTGGCGGGAGAAGAGCCAATCGTGCAGCTTGTAGGTCGTCTTCTGTTCCCCTACTCCCTTTTGCTCGAGGAGGCTGATTGCTTTTTTGATTCCTTCCTCTTTATCGAGGCCATCCAGCTCTCCAGAATTGATATGCACGCCGTCACCCGTATAGGCTTCTTTTGAGATGTCCCCACCTTCAAGAACTGCTTTTATAGGCAGGTCAAAAGCATGGGCAAATTCGTAATCCCTCTCGTCATGGGCTGGTACAGCCATGATGGCACCCGTGCCGTAGCTCGCCAATACGTAGTCTGCAATCCATATTGGCATTTCCTCTCCGGAAAGCGGGTTTATGGCGTATGCACCCGTAAACACTCCTGTTTTTTCTTTTGCCAGATCAGTCCGTTCAAGCTCGCTTTTCATTGCTGCCTGTTCCTGATATGATTTGACCGCTTCAATCTGTCCGTCCGAGCATATCTTTTCAATCAGTGCATGTTCAGGGGAAAGGACGGCATAAGTCGCGCCATAGATGGTGTCCGGACGGGTCGTGAATGCCTCGAAAGATTCTTCAGTGCCGGCGATGTCAAAGCGTACGTTAGCGCCTTCCGATTTGCCGATCCAGTTGCGCTGCATGTCCTTTAATGATTCCGGCCAATCCAATTCCTCCAGATCTTCAAGCAGCCGGTCGGCATATTCGGTGATCCTGAGCATCCACTGTTTCATCGGTTTTCTGACGACCGGGTGGCCACCGCGCTCCGACAATCCATCGATGACTTCTTCGTTCGCCAGTACCGTACCGAGCGCCTCACACCAGTTCACCGGCACTTCGTCGATATATGCGAGATCCTTTTTGTAGAGCTGGATGAAAATCCACTGTGTCCATTTATAGTATTCCGGATCCGTCGTATTGATTTCGCGGTCCCAGTCATAGCTGAAGCCGAGCTCTTTTATCTGGCGCCTGAAATTATCGATGTTCGTTTCATTAAAGCTGCGGATATCATTTCCCGTATCGATGGCATACTGTTCAGCGGGTAGACCAAAGGCATCCCAGCCCATCGGGTGCAGCACATTATACCCTTGCATGCGTTTCATCCTTGAGATTATGTCGGTCGCTGTATACCCTTCCGGATGCCCGACGTGCAGTCCGGCCCCTGAAGGATATGGGAACATATCCAACGCGTAGAATTTTTCCTTTCCGATTTTATCCTCAGTTTTAAAAGTCTTCTGCTCTTCCCAATACTGCTGCCATTTCTTTTCAATTTCTTTATGGTTGAACGTCATGATAATCCTCCTTGAATATAAATAATCCCATGCCAATATAAGGCATGGGACGATCATATATGTATACGACCGCGGTACCACCCGCATTCACTTGATAGTGCAGCTCTTTTTTATACTACATGGAATTGATTCGTACCGGATGAGTTCCTGTGCACGCATTGCCGGTTTGCAGCATCCACCGGCTCTCTGGATATGGTTATGCACAATACTACTTCCTATACTTATAAATATAGATTATAAACCGCCAATACGCAAGACGCAACCTCGCTATAGTCCGGTCTCTTCGATCTTTAGGAGTTTTGTTTTTTTGTCTACTCCGCCGGTATACCCCCCAAGCGAACCATCTGAGGCAATGACCCGATGACACGGGATGATGATTGATACCGGATTTTTACCGTTCGCATTTGCCACTGCGCGTGAATAGGTTGGCCCACCGCAGTCGACCGCCAATTCCTTGTAGCTTATCGTTTCGCCGTAAGGTATCTCACTGAGCCGGCGCCACACTTTTCTCTGGAAGGCCGTGCCGGAGTGGGTGATATCTATTGGCACTTCAAAAGTGCGGCGTTCTCCTGAAAAATACTCTTCAAGCTCCATCACACATTGGCGGATGACTCCTGATACTTCCGTTAAATCTTGATCATCCTTTGGTCTGTCAGCATGATCGAGTTCCACGATCACCCCATCTTCGGAACGTATTTTAAACCATCCTACCGGTGCATCCATAAAATAGATGTTTTGCATTTCTTTCACTCCTTATAGGTGATTTTAAACCCTTTATCATAACGTTTTGCCACTTTGCGTAGCAGCCATATTGAAACCACTGCTGGTAATACAAGGGAACCCACTATCAGCACTTGCCGGTCCACTCCAGTTGATCCGTCCATCAGCCCTGTAGCCACCCCTGTCAGCATAAGTACGACTACGAGGGAGAAACTGATCATTACATTGCTTAGGGTATCAAGCCTTTTCCTCGGATTCCTATAGCTGACCACAGGGTTTTTGCTGCCTATCATCATGCCGATCGGCACTGCTGTCAGGGCTGACAGCAATATCATGATGATAAGGAGGACGAGGTCTCCTGGCGCCGCTTGGGATAAATACCAGACTACGGTGAAGGCCACCATCATCACAGGTACAGTGGTCAGCAGAGTGAAAAGGTACTTCGATACCGCAATGCTTGACCCTTTGAGCGGCAGAGCTTTCAGCATCGCGAAATGTTCAGCATCACGTGCAGTATTATATGCACCGACAAATAAAGACATCACCAATGTTCCTCCAACCGCCGATATGAGGATGTCGGTCATATCAAGAGTGCCGGTCCCGGTCTGCCCTGAGAATCCAGAGACGTATATTAGAAATAGTGGCAATAGATAATATGGCAATAACACAGCCAGCTCCTTAAAGTCACGCACTGTCATTTTCAAGTCTTTGCGCATCAGCGTCACAATCGGATGCACGACCCGCTCGAGTTTCGTCCCTGACTTCATTCTTTTGCCGGAGTGGCCGTAAAAATTCCAGCCCCGGACCATCGCCCGTCTTGTCACATGGCTGGCTGACTTGGCCATTACGACCGCAAGCCCAACCACAGACGATATGAATATGATGCTTATTGATACATCAAACCCGTACAGGAACCCGTCGAATGACACAGGGCTCTCAGGCAGCCTCTTTGTCCACCCCTTTATCGAATCTCCGAGAGCAAAGAAAGCGAGATAGACCAGTATGAAAGACGCAGCCCCTACAAATGAGAGTACCCCGCTGACCTTTTTGGCTGGCAGTATGTGGGCTGTCAGAAAGGTGCATAAATAAGCCAAAGATGTAATCACCACACCCACTCCCAGAAAGTATACCGCGCTATTTATGAGCAGCATCCATTCCTCAAACCGAATGGCTAGGGCCACCCCCACTATCATGCTTATCGGCATAAGGATGATGGCCGCATGCAGAAATGCATGTTTGATGAACTTAGCCCAGAACAAGTCCCCAGCCGAGATGGGAAAAGAGAGGTACATTGGTACATTCGCACTTAGAATCATGTCCTTGATGATGAAATGTATCGACAGTAGAGTCAATATGACTATGGCGGCCAGCGACAGGATCATGATGTAGCTGCTCAAATGATCCGTTTTCAATGATAGCGTCAACGTAAAAAGTAGCGATCCGAGCAACGGCAATGGCAAGAGCATGAATAGAAGTGCCATGATGATGTATAAAATCACCTTTGTTTCTCCCATTGACTTCCAATAATTGAAGGCAGAACGCATTTCAGTTTTAAGTATCAGACGAATCATCGTATGCCCGCTCCATCAGTCAATTCCAAAAAGATGTCTTCCAAAGTTGCGCCAACCGCCTCCTGCTTCAAGGCTTCGAGCGAACCATGGGCACGTTTCTTCCCGTTATATATAATCAATATATCCGTGGCAATCTCTTCAGCAAGGGAGAGGTTGTGGGTCGTCAGGAAAACCGTCTTGCCGCTCTTGACGTACTCTATCAAGTATTGCTTGAGGTTTCTGTTGCTCTTAGGATCGAGGCCCACGGTTGGTTCGTCCAGAAATAGGACGTCGGGCTGATGGATTAAGGCACCGACGAGAGCCAGCTTCTGTTTCATGCCATGGGAATATTCTTCTATCAAGCTCCCGAGAGCGCCTTCTAGGTCAAACAGTTCCAACAGCTCCTGCTTTCTTTCCATAAATGCAGATTGCTCCATACGGTAGGCACTCGCTATAAAATTCAGATATTCATGGCCATTGAGCCTGCCTATCAAGTCTGGAGTATCCGGCACATAGCTGATACGCTGCTTAAGCGCCACCTTGTCGAGACGCATTTCTTCACCAAATAGCTCAACTGAACCCGATGAAGGCTCGAGCAGTCCAGTCATCATGCGGATGGTTGTGGATTTGCCGGAACCATTTGGGCCTATGAATGCAAACAGTTCACCATCCCCCACTTCAAAATCGAGGTCTTTCACTGCATTATGTGCGCTATAGTTCTTATTCAACCGGTTTACTTTAATCATATGATCTCCTCGTCGTCCACAATCTGGATTAATGATTCCATCATACCTCATCTACGTCCCATGATAAACTTTACATCCCCCCCATTCTCTCAAGACCCGATAAAAGCACCCATAACATATGGTACACTTCTCAATATGTAAGGATGAAAGGTGGATGAACGATGGATTTTAAGTACAGTTTTGATGATAAACGCTACCACACTTTGAATTATCATCTTAAAAATAAATTCAATGAAAAAATATTCAAAGTCGCACTAGATGCTGGTTTTGACTGTCCAAACAGGGACGGCACCGTAGCCTACGGTGGATGTACCTTCTGTTCCGTCGCCGGCAGCGGTGACTTCGCCGGGGACCGGGTGGATCCGATACCGGTTCAATTTGAAAAGATCAGATCCAAAATGCAGTCCCGAAAATGGAAGCATGGTAAATACATCGCCTATTTCCAGTCTTTCACCAACACCCATGCACCACTCGAAGTGCTGCGTGAGAAATTTGAAGCGGCACTTGAAATTGAAGGTGTCGTCGGATTGTCGATCGGCACACGCCCCGACTGTCTTCCTGAGGATGTCGTGCAATACTTAGCTGAACTCAACGAGCGGACTTATCTTTGGGTCGAGCTCGGTCTCCAGACAATTCATGAAAGTACTTCAAAACTGATTAATCGTGCCCATGATATGAAGTGCTATCGTGAACGGGTCGATAAGCTCAGGCGTCACAACATCAATGTCTGCAGCCATATCATAAATGGCCTCCCTGGCGAAGATTATCAAATGATGATGGAAACCACCAGAGCAGTGGCCGACATGGATGTGCAAGGCATCAAAATCCACCTGCTCCACCTGCTGCATGGCACGCCGATGGTCAAACAATATCAAAAAGGGTTGCTCGAATTCATGACCCAAGAGGATTATGTCAATCTGGTATGCGATCAGATTGAGGTGCTTCCTGAAGAAATGATCATCCATCGCATCACCGGGGATGGACCGATCGACCAGATGATCGGACCGATGTGGAGTACAGATAAATGGAATGTGCTCAACAGTATAGACGAGGAGTTGAAGGTGAGGGATACTCATCAGGGACTGAAATATGAAAAGAAGGAGAGAGTCGATGTTTAGACGAATACTGCCCCAAGCGAAGCATTTATCAGAAGAAGTCATAGAGCCTGGCGATATTGTCATCGACGCCACGTGCGGTAATGGTCATGACACGAAATTTCTGGCAGATGCCGTCGGATCAGAAGGCACAGTGTTCAGTTTCGATATCCAAGCCCAGGCGATCGCAAACGCCAAAGACTTATGCCGACCTCACAACAATATAGAATTCATATTGGACTCGCATGCAAACCTTGGGCGCTATATACCAAAGGATGCGCCAATCCGTGCCGCAATGTTCAATCTCGGCTACTTGCCGAAAGGGGATAAAGAAATCACTACCGTCTATGAATCCACCTCCATCGCCTTAAGTGAAATATTCGACCGTCTCACTGTCGGAGGGAGGATCATCATAGTGGTCTACCATGGACACCCGTCCGGGAAAATAGAGCGCGATAAACTGCTCGGCTCCCTATCACACTGGTCCCAAAAGGAAGCCCAGGTCCTCAAGTACCAATTCATCAACCAGAAGAATGATGCCCCTTTCCTGCTATGTGTGGAAAAGATAAGCATGCCTTGACGGTGAATTTTTCACTTTATCGATGGAGGATACCCAACAAGTAGAAACCGCCAATGTTGATGTTATCTTCAATCCCATCCGGGTATATATATTCAGATTAAATATTCTTTCATCACTTTGGAAGACTCAACTCGGAAAGGAAGATGGATATGGAAGGCAAAACAGCTCTAATTATGATAGACATCATAAATAAGATGGATTTTGAAGGCAGCGAGGACTTGCTTGAGAACGCCCGGGGAATTGTAGAACCGCTGCGTGAATTGAAACGTCAGGCCAAGGAAAATGACATTCCCGTCATATATGCAAACGACAACTTCGGCTTGTGGCATGAGGACATGAACAGTTTGATAGAGGAATGCAAAAAAGGCATCGGCAAGGAAGTCATTGAACAGCTCCTTCCAGAAGAGAAGGATTACTTCCTCATCAAACCGAAACACTCTGCTTTTTTTGGCACACAGTTGGATATACTCCTTAGAAAATTGGAAGTCGAGAACCTCATTCTGACAGGCCTTTCCGGAGATATGTGTGTACTGTTCACTTCTTCTGAGGCATACATGCGGGAATTCAATTTGTGGGTGCCGGGTGATTGTGTGGCGTCGGAAGTGGATGAAGATCATGAAGCTTCCTTAAGGATCATCAACCGCTCAATGTTTGCGAATGTCACACCGGCTACTGAAACTGATATTACTGAAGCGTTTTGACGGTTCAAATGAAAGTACAATCGAATGTTGAACTAAAAAATCCTTCGTCCATTAGTATGGACTGAAGGATTTCTTTCATTGATCAGGCGCTATCGATCAGTATATTCACATGCCTCATGTTTTCAAAACCGTTGATACCTTGGATATAATCCAAATGAAAAAAGTCTCCGAAGAGACTTTTTCATCAATCTTTGAACAGTAATGCACGGCTGTTCGGGTAGGTCGGAAATTGATTGATGGGAATGGTCCAGTCCTGTTCTGGTACAGAAAATTCATATCTATTGACCAGGTGGTCGGAGAATACCCTCATGCTGTGGAGGGTGATCCACTCCCCGGCGCAGCGGTGCATCTCCCTGAACTTCCCGCCGCCTTGGGCGATCATTTCATATTCCTCTTCGTATGAGAGTGAAGTTGCCTTATCTTTATATCGGGTGATATCGAATGCTTCCGGGTGGGCAACCGTTCTCGCATCGTGGTTGCTGCCGTAGAGGTCGAGCACTACCCAACTGCCTTCAGGTATTTCATAGCCGTCGATCTCCACATCACGCACTGCAATCGCTGGCAGCATCGGGAAAAATGGATAGTAGCGGCGCATTTCCTGGATGAATGGATCTTGCAAGGCATCAAAATCTTCCTTTAATGCCGTGCGGACGTCATCGTCTGAAAACAACGCATGGCCCATCAGTGCCATCCAGACTGTCAAAGCGACTGTCGGCCTGATGATATTCAATAATTCAACAGCAGCCACTTCCACAGGCAGTAGATTGCCATCCAAATCGGTTGCCTGAGCAAATGTGTACAATGCAAGATGTTCCTTGCCTTCCACCGGATGGGCGCGGGCTTCTTCTATCAATTCGCGGGCCCATTTTTCCGATTCATTACGGTCGGAGACTCCCTTTATATGGTCTTTAGGCGAGGTTACTGCACCACTGATCATGGAGATCTGGTTCTTTGCCAGTTCTTCAAGTGTCTTATCATCATACCGCTCCAGATTAATACCTGACCACTCGGCAATGGAGTTGAACAGCACTCTGTTGGCCAAGTCGAACAACTCGAATTCGCCATGCTGCTTGTCGAGTTCCGCCGTCAGGTTCCTATCCAATATCTTCCGGTAGTCCTCCATGCGCTCAGGTGCCATCAGATCCATGAAGTAATTTTTACGATGATGATGCGCTTCACCGTCAAGGGTCTGGACACCATCTTCCCCAAACAATGTTTTCAGGATGGGAGTTGGCATTGCGCCGCCCCTTTTGAAGTTTTCCGGGTCGTAGAATTTGCGTGCCGCTTCTTCCCCGTATGTGATTATCATTTCTTCATTCAAAAGTTCTGCTTTTACTACCGGGGCCCCTGCATCCTGTCGAAGTTCCTCTAAAAGACCATATCCTTTATCCATCATCTCTTTGACTTCGGTTAATTTGATTTTTGTTTCTGGTACCTGTTTCAATGTTCATTCTCCTATTACTTTTTTTAAATCCTATACCATAATGATAACGATTGATGTAATCGCAATCAAATGAAATGCATGCAGGCACCATTGATTATCCCCGGTGAGTGACAGCAAACTCCTTGATGCGTCAGCCTTTCGGATAGTCATTTTATGGAATTACAATAATGGAGAAGATGAAGGTGTCCGAAAAGTCACAGTATACCGATTCGGAACAGTTGGTCATCTAAGAAACGGGCCAAGTAATGGTAGGGTTCTGTAATATCGTCTCTCTGGAACACGCTATGCTGGATATTGTCCAGTGCCAGCAGGGTCAGCTCGCTTGTATTTATGTCTTTTAGAATTTTAACCGTCAACGATTTTTCAATAATGTCATTTTCCTTGCTTGTAATCGCCAGTATGGGAACATCCGGCATATCATCAATATACTCAGAGGTATCCTTCATCTGATTGACGACAGTGCGGTACCAGTGATGGCTCACTTTACGTACCAATAGCTCATCATTCTCATACAGCTCCAGATATTTTTTGTCTGTCGTAAAATACCCAGGTTCGAGGCCGGGATCGAAGCGGTGGGCGTCACTTCCCATTCTGATGCTCGAACGGATGGTGTTTTTGCGGTTGATGAATGATTGCTTGAATGCAAGCAGCGGATTCAGCACTATCAACCCATCCGCCCTGACCATATTGCGTCTCAGGGTTTCAATTGCAATCAGCCCTCCGAGGCCTTGACCAAGTATGAATGTTGGCAGTCGATAGGCCCGTGCCACCTCATGCCATTCCTTCACCCTATCCAGATATTGGGCGAAGTCGGATATGTGCCCTTTATTCATCCGTGTCGTCTGGCCATGGCCCGGCAGATCACCTGTGACCACATGGTAGCCGTCTTTTCTGAGCTGCGCGATCAGGCCGGTATAATAATCATGATGCTCCATCATATCGTGTATGACGAGGACGACCCCTTTCGGCCGTTTATCAGTTTCCCACTTCCACATTACAAAGCTCCTAACATACTTAAATTCATTCTTATATGATAAACTTATTATAACAATACTTAGAAGAAAGGAAATATGAAATGATATTGGACTATAAGGGATATACGCCTGAAATTGATGAAAGCGCTTTTATCGCCCCTGATGCCACCGTCATCGGTGACGTGGTGCTGGGCGCACATTCTTCTGTGTGGTTTGGTGCCATACTGCGGGGAGACGTCGCCCCGATCAGGATAGGCAGCCACACCAACATCCAGGATCTCTCGATCCTCCATGAGACACCAGATATGCCCTTGACGATAGAAGATCACGTCACTGTAGGCCACAAAACTACGTTGCACAGCTGTACAATCAAAAAACATGCTTTGATTGGAATGGACTCCACAATACTGGACGGAGCTGTCATCGGTGAAGGGGCTTTCATCGGTGCCGGGAGCCTCGTCACTCCCGGGACGGAAATCCCGCCAGGTACATTGGCGTTTGGACGGCCGGCAAAAGTGGTAAGGAAACTGACGGAAGAAGATAAAGAAGAAATGCAAAGAATAAACGAAACATATGTAAATCATATCCCACATTACAAATGACACTATATGTTTCTTCTAACTCGAGATTCACTTATGATAATATAAAGATAAAATTCAGGAGGTACACTATGCCACTACTTAGGGATGTCTTCATAAAACTATCAGAGAATCAGGTTTTGAATGATGCAACAAAAAAGATGGGACTGAGATTCGGTGCAAACAAAGTTGTAGGCGGCATCACCGTCGATGACACGATCGAACGCATCAAAGATCTTAATTCACAAGGTATGAGCGTGTCGTTCGATAACCTTGGAGAGTTCGTAACGAGACGTTCTGATGCGATACATGAAAAGGATATCATCCTAAACATGATCAACGCCATCGGCGAGAACGGTGTGGATGCGTCAGCTTCCATCAAACTCAGCCAGATTGGGCTCAATATAGACTATGATTTCTGTATAGAGAATATTACGGAGATAATGGATACCGCAAAAAAACACAATATGTTCGTCAATATCGATATGGAGAACTATGCATCATATGAAGATACCGTACGTGTCATCGATCATCTGATGGAACGTTATGATAATATCGGTACTGTTTTGCAGTCCTACCTCTTCGATGCAAAGAATGACGTCTACAAATATAAGGATAGAAGAATCCGTCTTGTCAAAGGGGCCTATAAGGAAGCGCCTGCGGTCGCCCTCCAGGAAAAAGAAGACATCGATAAAGCATTCGAATTGCTCATCAGACTCCACCTGACTAAGGGAGATGGTTTTACATCCATCGCCACCCATGACCATAACATCATCGAGAAATCAATCGACTTCATTAAGGAGAATGATATTCCGAACGACCGCTTCGAATTCCAGATGCTGTTCGGTTTCAGGAAAGAACTCCAGAAAGAGCTTGTTGAGCGCGGATACAACGTCTGCATCTACATTCCGTTCGGCACTGACTGGTACGCCTACTTCATGAGACGTCTGGCCGAGCGTCCACAGAACATCAACCTCATCGTCAAATCCGTAACAAAAGACCCAATGTTCCAGACTGGAGTAAAAGCAGTCGGTGCGGTGGCACTTGGTGCGGTGGCACTGAAACTCTTCAACAGAAAATAGTTTGTGAAACGCAATCAAAAAAAGGGGTGCAGCCGCACCCCTTTTTTAATACATATCTTCATAAAACCTATTAATCAGCTTTTGCGCATTTTTTTGAAGCAACTGTACAGAGTTCGAAAGGTAATCCGATCCTATCGTCAAAGCACCGAGCGCATACATGCCTTGAACCGTGCCGACCTTTGGACTGATGACATGCCTATCTGCATCCACCATGATGCCACCGAACTCACTTGGTGCTATAATCATATGGTTCATCAACGATTGGATGATTTTCGAATCCCCTCTGCGCACATCTTTGACAGGCCCTGTGGCATTGATCAATGTGTCGACCTGATATGCCCCACCCTCTTTAGTCAGGATGGTGAATCCATTTTCTTTTTTTATGTGTTCTGTACCGTCTATGATATGCAGCCGGCCTTCATCCCCCCATTGCACCAGCAATCGTGCCACCTCAGCAGGCATGGGTGAATGGTTCTCTTCAATCAAGTGATGATACTTTTCAAGAAAGGCTTTTTTGTCGTTGCGGGAGAGGTACTGATAGACATCACTGAAGATCGGATTGACTTTGATGATGAGGTACTGCAGCCGTCCCACTGTCTCTTGATGTTCAAGATCATAATTCAAGTCCTGCAGTGTGTTGCCTGTACGGCGGAAGAACAGCGATTCATCGATGTTCTGATGCGCCAATTCCTTTTTGAACAGTGTAATGATATCTGTGAGCGCTATTTCATCATTCCGGATTCTATCCCTCAAGATTTCTTCAGTAAAATGACGCAGTGTAATTTCTGTCCGCTCTCCCCTGACAGAAGGCATTTCACCACTGCGAGAAAATAGGGATACTTTTTCCACTTGCTTATCTATAATCAGATAACGCACACAGTCAATCGCCGAAAGACCTGCACCGAGGATTCCGATGTTGTCATCTTCAATGTCTGCGAGTTTCCTTGAGAGGGGGTACGGATCATAAAGGAAGCCCTGACTCCCCTTAAGGTTATAGGGGTCACCGTACCTGAGCTGTCCGATGGTCAGAAAGACGCGGTCATATAACACCTCTTCCTCTTCTATGGAAAGTGTGAATTTCCCGTTGCTGGAATCATATTCGATGCCGTCGACTGTAGCGTATCTCAAGTGGACCCCTTCGTGTATAGACGCAATCGCCTCCAACTGGTCCTTAACATAATCCCCAAATTGTTGACGGCTGGTATACACCTCTTTCCCATTTTCTGATTTAAGCCAAGTTCCATAATCCGGGTGGCTCTCCCCAAGAGACATTTCGTCAGCAGGGACATTGATGAGCAGATGCTCATTATCTTCCTGATAAGCTTGCCCTCTACCCATCGTATACGCGTTATCATATACATCAACGGTAATCTCACTAGTGAATCGTTCATCGTGCACAAGATGGCTTAATATGGATACCCCTGTCACGCCACCGCCTATAATCGCCACTTTAGTCTGCTTCATACACCCACACTCTCTTCCTTCTTTACTTATGGTACATTATATAGGTATATGAAAGATTTTGCATTTTCATTCTTGTTTTAAGGAGGTCGGGCGGATGAAAAAGTATATTATCATTTCATGTGGCGCCATGATCGGGGCCCTTTCAAGGTATGCGATTGCGTTGTCTTTGGCCACGCTGACGCCCTTTTTCTTTACTGCCACATTGGTCGTCAACCTTCTTGGCGCCTTCGGCATAGGCTTCATCTTCCAGAAATTGGCGGCGCGCAATCGATTGTGGCATGACTTTTTGATTACGGGCCTCCTTGGCAGCTTTACAACATTTTCCCTGCTCACCTATGAAAATTATATACTGGTGGAGGCCGGAGATCTCCTGGCACTTTCCATTTATCTGGCGATCAACTTGTTTGGTGGATTCATGCTTGCATTTCTCGGCATGAAATCAGGAGGTGCTTCATGATTAAAATAATATTCCTCGGCGTTGGTGCCGCTCTTGGGGCTTCATTGAGAAGTTACATATCAACACGCCCGAAACTGAAGAGTCTCGCCTTTCCCCTCGGGACCCTCATCATCAATTCAGTCGGCTCTTTTCTGATGGGACTCGTCATCATGTTCCTGAGTACAGGCGGGACACTCTATTTAATCATGGTTACAGGATTCCTAGGTGGGTTCACCACGTATTCATCGTTCACCCTCGATCAATTGAAGTTATATGAACAAAGCCGCTATAAAGCGTTCATCGCATATTCGCTTTTGATGTTTACCGTGCCCTTCCTGGCCCTTCTACTTGGCCTTTACGTTTCCTCTCCATTATAAAAAGTCCGCCCCGGCATGGGACGGACTTTTTGTTTTAAACGCGCATGGATGTGATTTTCGTTTCGAGATACGGTTCGATGCCTTCAGGGCCGCCTTCACGCCCCATTCCGCTTTCCTTAAGTCCGCCGAACGGAATCTGTGCTGCACTTGGTTTACCATTGTTCCAGCCCAACACACCGAAATCAAGACCTTCCTGGAGCTTGATGCCATCGCGGTAACTTTCTGTGAAGAAATAAGCTGCCAGACCATACTCGGTATCATTCGCTTTTTCAATTGCTTCATCCAAAGTGGAAAAGGTCTGGATTGGAGCTACCGGTCCGAACGTCTCTTCATTCATGATGACCATCTCATCAGTGGCGCCGGTGATTACTGTCGGCTCGATGAAGTATCCTTCCTCCTTTGAGCCTTTACCGCCCGTCAGGATCTTACCACCTTTCTCCTCTGCATCATTGATGTGTCGCATTACCTTGTCGTAACCATCTTCGTTGATCATCGGTCCTATTGCGACGTCTTCATCAAGACCATTGCCCATCTTCAGCTTCTTCGAAGCATCTGCAAATTTTTCGCTGAAAGTTTCGGCAATGTCTTCATGGACATAGAAGCGGTTGGCACATACGCATGTCTGTCCGGAGTTTTTGAATTTGGAGGCGATCGCCTGCTCGACGGCCATATCGATGTCCGCATCCTTGTGGACGACTAGAGGTGCATGTCCGCCCAACTCCATGGTGATGTTCTTGACTGTTGAGGCAGCACCTTCCATCAATGACTTTCCGACAGCCGTGGAGCCTGTGAATGTTATTTTCATTACTTTATCAGACTCTGTGAAAGCCTCACCGGCATCTTTACCAGAAGCGGTAACGTATTGGACGACACCTTCATCGAATCCTGCTTCCAATGCCAGATCAAGGAATTTCATTGCAGATAGTGGGGTTGCACTTGCAGGTTTGACCAGGAAAGTACAGCCAGCCGCAACTGCCGGCGCCACTTTGCGGGCCATCATCGCAATCGGGAAGTTCCATGGTGTAATAGCCGCGACTACGCCAATAGGCTGTTTGGTCACTACCATGCGCACATCATCTTCGTGCGGTGGTATGGTGCGGCCATATACACGTTTTGCCTCTTCAGCATAATAATCGACATAGCTGCGTGCATAGTCGACCTCACCGCGTGATTCCTGTAGCGGCTTACCATTCTCTTTCGTTATCAATTCAGCGATTTCCTCTTTGTGTTCACTTATCAGCTTGGACCACTCTGTAAGTAGCGCACTGCGGTCATGAGGATTCTTTTTCTTGAACTTTTTGAACGTTTCATGTGCTTTTTCAATTTTCCTGTCAATATCCGCTTTATTCTCTTTTTTCACCCTGTCGATTTCCTGACCTGTTGCAGGGTTCAGTACAATGATTTCTTCAGACATAAATGATTGCCTCCCATTAAATAGAATAAAAGCCTTATAAGAAAATTATAAGGCTTTCAGTCCATCAAAACAAAAGTTTCGCTTATGGATTCAGTTGGAATATCGCTTCTGCTATTTCATCCAGGTCTTTAACCGTATACTGGAACCGGCCGTGGAAGACATATTTCATGAAGAAATTCTCAAGTTCCTCCTCGCCCACCAATACTTTTATGGAAGGGTCACTGGAGTAGTTCGCGATGGAATAGTTGCCGTTGTCTTTAGGGTTGAAGTAGATGATCGGCACAACATCGTACTGGAGCTTGAAGATATTCTTGAGTTTTTCAGCAGAAATTTTAGTTTCTTCAATCGTTTCATTATAATGGTTGACTGCCACATTCTGCTCATTTCCCTTTTCGAATATCAACGTCTGCTCTTTTGCCTTGTCAATATCCAGAAGATCAAAGAAATGTTCTACATAAGGCAACTGATCAAAATTCTCTTCATTGACGCCATGCAGTATATGCCCACTCCAATATTTGGAGTCGATCAAATAGATGCCCGTCCGCGTAAGTACCAGATGATCGATTTTACGGGTGTTCGTGTAATTGCGTGAAGGCAGATACACATTGGATAGTATGTACATATCCGTCTCCCTGATCTTTTCATCTGCCACAAGGCGGTCCTTCAGCTGTAGGAGTGACAAATCGGTCAAGTACTCTCCCTTGTCCACGGTAAACTGGCGCAGGCTTGAAAGTTTATTGTTGAGCAATGTCGTCTCTTCATGGTATTTCTCATTGATTGACGACAATTTCTCTTCATGTTCCTGGCGCTCGGCTGCATTATCGGCCTCATATTGTTCGACCAGTGCGTCCTTCTCTTTATCATACTCCTCCTGGAGCGTTTTCACTTTGCCTCTATTCCTGAAATAATAGACCAGGAACGCAATTGCAACGATAAGAAGCAGAATTGCCACCACGATGAATATCGGATTGGTAAAAATATCTGTATTCATGGACTTTCCTCAATTCCTTTCCTGTTTGACTTTCCCGTCTTAATTAAGACTCCGTTCATTATACCGGAAATGATATATCTTTACATGGGAAAAGCGAGCTTTTCAGGGAAAATAATGTACCTGCATATAAATATACCGGATTAGCGCACTTATGTAATATAGCCCCCTGTTTCGAAGGGGGCTATCCATTTATTTCATCGCGACGCTCTCAAGTTCCGTCTTTATGGCAGTGGCTTTATCAATCTTCTCCCATGGGAATTCCGTGTCGTTACGGCCGAAATGGCCATAGCTTGCCGTCGCTTTATATATCGGGCGCTTTAGGTCGAGCATATCTATGATGCCATCAGGCGACAAGTTGAATTGCTTCCTTATAACCGCTACGATATCCGATTCACTATATTCAGACGTTCCGAATGTATCGACTGAGATCGAGACCGGCTCGCTGACCCCTATCGCATAAGCCAGCTGAATTTCACATTTTGCAGCAACTTTCGCTGCCACGATGTTTTTTGCGATATAGCGCGCAGCATAGGCTGCAGAACGGTCGACTTTAGTCGGGTCTTTACCGCTGAATGCGCCTCCACCATGGCGGGCATATCCTCCGTATGTGTCGACAATGATCTTGCGTCCAGTCAATCCTGCATCACCTTGGGGGCCTCCGATGACGAAACGCCCCGTCGGGTTGATGATATAACGCGTGTCCGCGTCAAGCAGTTCTTCAGGCACCACCTCACGGATGACGTGGTTGATGAGATCTTCGCGGATCTTTTCCGTCTCCACTTCTTCATGGTGTTGTGAGGAAATGACGATGGTATCTATTCTCTTTACATTATTCTCTTCGTCGTACTCCACAGTCACCTGAGTCTTGCCATCCGGCCGCAGATAATTGATGATTTCTTCTTTACGTACATCTGTCAACCGCTTGGCAAGCTGGTGTGCCAAGGCGATCGGCAGCGGCATGAACTCCTCTGTCTCATCGCACGCAAAACCAAACATTAGACCCTGATCGCCTGCCCCTGTTGAAATGGTTGCCGAATCGCGCGTTTCAAAAGCGTCATCAACACCTTGGGCGATATCTTCAGACTGTTCATCAATCCCCGTCAGTACTGACATCGTCTTATAGTCATAACCATATTTAGCGCGGATATAGCCAATATCTTTGACCGTCTCCCTGACAATTTTAGGGATATCTACATAAGTATTTGTACTTATCTCTCCAACAATCAGTGCCATACCGGTATTGACCACCGTCTCGCAGGCCACCCGGGCATCTTTATCCCCTTTCAGTATCTCATCAAGTATCGCATCGGAAATCTGGTCTGCAATCTTGTCGGGATGACCTTCAGTAACAGATTCCGAAGTGAAAAGTCTACGCTCTGCCATTAACTTTATCTCCTTTAAGTATATTAGCTATCTCCCACTGCAAAAAAATAGAGCCTTTTTCTCCATAAGACGAGAAAAGGCTCCGCTCTTCCCCTTATCGATCAGAATCACTTCTGCATCCTTTAGCACCTTTCTTCAGTAAAGAGGTTGCTGGGCTTCATCGGGTATGTTCCCTCCACCGGCTCTTGATAAGAGATAACTTAACCTATAATATACTAGATGAGAGGTTTCAAATCAAGCCATTCTTGTTTGATATTTATTATGTCACCTCAATTATGAATGTGTTATACTAATTCATGAAAAGCATCATCTATGCATAATCTATAAAACGGGGGCATAAACCATGGTAAACCATTCCGAGTTAATTCAGAATCTCGTGTCGAAGGACGCGGCACACATCCAACTCTCCACTTCCCAACTTGTTGAAAAATCTTTGGAGAGAGGAGAAGGGAAACTGACCAATACGGGTGCTTTGCGTGCAGAAACCGGAAAGTATACCGGCAGAAGTCCTAAGGACCGCTTCATCGTCGAAGATGACACTTCCAGGGACAAGGTTGATTGGGGAGAAGTCAACCAGCCAATTTCCGAAGAGGTCTTCAACAACCTTTTTGCGAAAGTCGTCGACTATCTCGATGACAAGGAAGAACTCTTTATCTTCAACGGGCACGCAGGCGCCGATGAGGCAACCAGCCTTGACCTTAGAGTAATAAATGAATACAGCTGGCACAATATGTTTGCCCGCACCATGTTCATCAGACCGGAAACGAAGGAAGAAGCTCTTAACATCAACCCTGACTTCACCATCGTATCCGCCCCGACATTCAAGGCCGACCCTGAAGTCGATGGTACCAAATCGGAAACGTTCATCATCGTTTCCCTTGAGAAAGGCATCGTCCTCATCGGCGGTACGGAGTATGCCGGTGAAATGAAGAAATCCATCTTCTCCGTCATGAACTATCTGCTTCCAGAACAAGGGATCATGAGCATGCACTGCTCTGCCAACGTCGGTGAGAATAAGGATGTCGCACTGTTCTTCGGTCTCTCGGGCACTGGGAAGACGACCTTGTCTGCAGATGCGCAACGCGAACTGATTGGTGACGATGAGCACGGATGGAATGAAAATGGCGTGTTCAATATCGAAGGTGGCTGCTATGCCAAAACGATCAACCTGTCCGCTGAAAAGGAACCGGAAATCTACCAGGCAATCCGTTTCGGGACGGTTCTGGAAAACGTGGCTGTCGACGAAGAAGGCACGCCTGACTATGACGATAACTCGTTGACTGAAAATACGCGTGCAGCCTACCCGCTCGATTACATCGACAATGCACGCATTCCTTCAGTGGCTGGGCACCCGAATACGATCATTTTCCTGACCGCTGATGCATTCGGCGTGTTGCCTCCCATCTCGAAATTGACCAAATCACAAGCCATGTATCATTTCCTGAGTGGTTTCACTTCCAAGCTTGCAGGGACAGAGCGCGGCGTCACTTCTCCGCAGCCTGTCTTCTCTACATGCTTCGGTTCTCCATTCCTGCCGCTTCATGCGACGACTTACGCGAATATGTTGGGTGATCTCATCGATAAGCACAACGTCGATGTCTACCTCGTAAACACCGGTTGGTCTGGAGGGGAATACGGCGTCGGCAAGCGTATGGACCTCAAATATACGCGCTCCATGGTGAGACGTGCCATCAGCGGGGAACTTGTCCTCAATGATTTCGAGGAAGATTCCGTCTTTGGCCTGAGCATACCCGTTTCAGTGCCAGGTGTGCCGAATGAAATATTGAACCCACGCAATACTTGGGTATCCGAAGAAGCATATGATGAAAAAGCAAAGCAGCTGAAGGAATCATTCATCGAGAACTTCAAAAAGTTCGGTAAAGACTCCGAACATATCGCACAAAAAGGTGGCTTCACAGTGTGATGAAGCTGCTTGTGCCATAATAAAAGCTCAGGTCGCATTGCGATCTGAGCTTTTATTTATCATCTGGGATGCTCAACTGAAAAAGCCATCAGTTCTGCTCAATTCATATATGTAGTGGATGCACGGGTCATCAAGCAAGAAACTCCGCTTTTCTTCAGGCACTGCCTCTATCGAAGGATAGACGACGGGGCCATAAGTCTCCATGTATTCACATTTGAAGAAGAGGTCATCGACGATTCCGAAATAGACCCCTTTTTTGAATGGGCGGGTGCCATGTACAGTGTATGCACCCATATACTTGAGCTCAGAGAGGCTCGCGCCTGTCTCTTCAAACACTTCCCGCTGCAATGCTTCCCGGAGCGTCTCGCCCTCTTCTAGCTTGCCGCCGGGGAATTCGATGCCACGGACCTTATGTTCTGTGAACAGATATTTTCCATCCATCTTGCAGATTGCCAGCACATGGTCTGCATCCTCTGCACTTTTTGGGTCAAAAGTGACTTTGCGCTCTTGATGATCTATAAATTCCGGCATTGCATCCTCTCCAAATCGATTTGAGTCTTAAATTTGATTAAATCCAGTGTACCTTATATTATGGAAGTTATAAATAAAAGAGCGGTGATCCCTAATGAAATCAATCCTTCTATCCATGATTCGTTTTTACCAGAAGGCCATCTCCCCGATGTTTCCACCAAGTTGCAGATTCTATCCGACCTGTTCGAACTACAGCATCGATGCTGTGCAGGAACACGGTGCTTTAAAAGGCGGGTATCTGGCTGTCAGGCGGATACTTAAATGCCATCCATTCCATGAAGGCGGTTTTGATCCGGTGCCTGTAAAAAATAAGAAAAATGACAAGTCGGCATGACCTTGACACCCTACCTATGAGGCAGGATTTCAGGCCATGCCTTTTTATTGCTTGCGGGTTTCACTTCGATCGTAAAATCGCTGGTTTTGTCCTCTCGAAACTTTGCCCGTCGAGGTCATTATAATATTTTCAACCACTTTTATTTCTTTCGGTAACTTGTAGCGGGCTAATCTTGCCCTGAGGTGATGCATCAGATTGCTCTTTTGTATCCTCTCACCTGACGCCGCCTCTACGAGCAGAACGGGCACTTCGCCCCATTCATCATCCTGACGTTTCACTACGGCGGAGTTCGCAACTTTTTCATATGCGTTTGCGGAGTCCTCTATTTCTTTCGGATAGATGTTCTCCCCACCGCTGATGATCAGATCTTTACGCCGATCAAGGATATAGAGGTAGCCTTCTTCATCCAAATACCCCATATCACCTGTCCTGAAGAACGCTTCAGTGATTTCGATATCTGCGTTCAGATAATGTTCTATGACAGGCCCGCCCTTGACCAGTATTTCTCCATCATTGGCGTGGTCGATTGTCACTTCCACATTATCCAACGCCCGCCCTACAGTGCCTTCTAGGATTTTCGGGTCATCAGGTCCAATCGAGACGATTTGAGAACATGTCTCGGTCATGCCAAAAGAGTTGTAGACCGGCAGCCCTTTTGATAATGCCTCTTTCAGTACTTCCCTGGTCACGCCTGCGCCACCGAGCAGCATGCCTTCAAGCTTGTGGTCAGGGATAGGATGTGCCATCAATCTCTTAAGCATTATCGGAACCATGCTCGTGTGTGTTACGCCATATTCGACAACCTTCTGCCAGATGCGTACTTCGTCAAACTTGCCGACCAGCACCATTGGACAGCCGGCGATGACAGATCGCATCAGAATTGAAAAACCCGATATATGATAGATCGGATTGACGTTCATCCAAATGCTCTCATGCCCATAGCCGAACCGCTGCTCACACCCCTTGGCAGAAGTGAAATGGTTCCTGTAGCTTTGGGGTACAGCTTTCGCCCGGCCTGTGGTGCCCGAGGTGAACATGATGGATAATGTCGTTCCACCGGTTGGGGCCTCGACCCTGTAACTGAGTGGCTCCAGTTCATATAAATCAGTGAGATCATATAGACGGTACCCTTCCAACTCCAAAGGCTTTGTTTTTATGACCGTGTCCACGTCAATGTCGTCAAGCTGAACTGTAATTTCGCGTGCTGTCAGCCGAGTATTGATCAGGACGATTTCGATCCCTGCAAGCATCGAAGCATGCACCAGAACGACCGCTTCCAGTGTGTTACCGATATAAAGCCCCACTCGATTACGATCGAGCCCTTTCAGGTGTCTGCTCAGTTCTAAAGCCTCTTTGTAGAGATTTTTGAAGCTTAAATGCTGATCTTCGTAGACTACTGCAGTCTTGTCAGGTTGCTGCTCTGCTTGTACTTTCAGCCATTCATACATAAACGTCTCACCTCTCAAAAGAAAGCCCATCATATGATGGGCTTCACGATTCTTATGGGAACCTCGGGAATTGTCCGAAATCAGGTTTTCTTTTCTCTTTGAATGCTTCGCGTCCTTCTTTTGCTTCATCAGTAGTGTAATAAAGTAACGTCGCATCCCCAGCCATCTGTTGAATGCCTGCCAGACCGTCTGTGTCAGCATTCATTCCAGCTTTCAGCAGGCGCAGTGCCGTTGGAGAGTGCTCGAGCATTTCCTGACACCACTGCACTGTTTCATCTTCCAGCTGTTCAAGCGGTACTACAGTATTGACGAGTCCCATGTCGAGGGCTTCCTGGGCATCGTACTGACGGCACAAGTACCAGATTTCTCTCGCTTTCTTATGGCCGACGATGCGTGCAAGGTAACCGGAACCGTAACCTGCATCAAATGAACCGACTTTCGGTCCAGTCTGGCCAAAGCGTGCATTATCTGCTGCGATTGTCAGGTCGCACACCACGTGCAGAACATGTCCGCCACCGATTGCGTAGCCTGAAACCATCGCTACTACCGGCTTCGGAATGACCCGGATAAGCCGCTGCAGATCGAGTACGTTGAGTCTTGGAACGTTATCTTCTCCTACATAACCGCCATGTCCGCGTACTTTCTGGTCGCCGCCTGAGCAGAATGCCATATCGCCTTCCCCTGCCAGCACGATGACGCCGACTTTTTCGTCGTCCCGCGCTCTAGTGAATGCATCAATCATTTCATTTACTGTCAGTGGTGTAAAAGCATTGCGTACTTCAGGACGATTGATTGTCACTTTAGCGATGCCATTATAATATTCATATTTAATTTCTTCATATTCGCGAATCGTTTGCCATTCTCTTGCCATCATTCATTCCTCCTGATAAATAGTCTAATAGTAGTATACCAAACTTCGGGCCTGCTTCCATATGAATATTATGCCCCGCCCCCTCTATGATCTCCAGTCGGGCGTCAGGCATATGCAGAGCCATGCGGGTATTGATGTCGATGAATTTCTGGTCTTCACTGCCCACCGCCAAGAGAATCGGCATGTGGAGCTGGGATAATTTTGTCCAATAGGAAGGTTGCGCGCCGGTGCCATATTTCAACAGGCTGTCAGCCACTTCCTCCGGGTTTTGGGCCAACCGGTTTTCACGCTGTCTGGCTTGCTCATCACGAGTCATTGCTGCTTGAGTCGAAAAGAGCGGCAGCGTTTCCCATTGTGAGATAAAGGCAGGATAATCACGGATTATTTCATCTGCACGGGTTCGATCCACCTGTCGGCGCATAGCCCGGTCTTCCTTGGAAGCTATGCCTGGTGAACTGCTTTCCAATATCAGTCGCTTCACATAACCCGGGTGGTTGATTGCGAATGACAGCGCCACACGCCCACCCATCGAATAGCCGTAGACATCCGCCCGGGTAATTGTAAGTGACTCAAGCATCGCAGCCAAAGCATCTGCGATTGTTTCTATACCGTAGTCTTGCCCCGTGCTCTTTGATTGTCCGAAACCTGGCAAGTCTACAGTGATGACGTTGCGGATGCCATCGAGCTCGGCCGCTGTTGTTGCCATGCTCGACTTATCCGATAGGAAACCGTGCAGGATCACTATAGTTTCTGTTTTACCATTATCTTCAAAATGATAATTAAGTTCCATAAGATTGGATCATCTCCCGCACCTTGAACCGCAGTTGTTGATGGCTCTCCACGTTAGCATCTCTATCCGTCCTGATTTCCATGATATTCCGGCCAGCTGCTGACATATCATCTTTAGTGATTGCATCTGCTGTCTCCACCAATCGGTAGTTAAAACCGTACATGGCAGCAGCATGTGAGAAATCGATGTCGATCGGCGTACCGAAGAGTCGTTCATAGTGGGTGGCTTCCTGCTTTTGGGGCAAGAAGCCGAAGATGCCTCCACCGTTATTGTTGAAGACGATGATGTTGATGTCGATTGATTCAAGTTTTGATATGAGCAATCCGTTCATATCATGGTAAAGGGCGATATCGCCGATGATTAGAGTGACCGGTGTCTTTGTAGCCACACCTAAAGCAGTCGAGACGACTCCATCTATGCCGTTGGCACCCCTGTTGGACAAGATCTTGTGGCGGTTGCCTACATCATACCGTTCAACATCCCGTATCGGCATGCTGCTTGAAACGAAGAGTGTGCGGGCCTCCGGCAATTGTTCAAGTATCTCGTACATGAATCTGCCTTCATCCTTATAATCCGGCACCTGTGCTTTGATGTAATCGCGTATTGCAGCATCGATTCCGGCGAACCATTTCTGGACGGTGGGGTTCCCCCCTTCAAAATCCATAGACCGGAGTATGTGTCCGATCGAACCGACAAACACCTTTTCCGGCGCTTTCGGATAAGTCTTCAGCTGTTGGTGCTCACTGATCAGATATTGCGGGATGGATGTCTCGGACAAGAAGGTGTTGAGGGCTTTTGAAGTGAATGGATCGCCGATTCTGATAATGAAGTCGACTTCGTTATCAAGCCACGCCTTCTGCGCTTCAGAAAGGCTGCCGAACAGAAGATCATGGTGTGTGACTGTCGCCGCCTTCATTCTTATATGTTGCCTCGGATCAGTGATGACCGTCAGCCCCTTATTCTCCATCAACGGTACAAGATCCTCGAGCGCTTCGATGGTCTCCCCTATGAAGACGATGCCACTTCCTTTGAACGCGAAGCTGGGCACTGCTTCTGTAATCTGGGCAAAAGGCTCCAACCTACTCCTGAAAAAGAGGCCTGTTCGCGTCAAATCAGGCATCAATGGCTCGCGGATGGGCACATTGATATGAACAGGCCCCCGATTGGCACCATAAAAGTATTGGGCCCCTTGGAGCACTTTGGCTTCCAATAAGTTCTGACTGCTCAAATGCCCATCAGCAATCGGCAACTCCGTATAATATTTCGTATAGTTGCGATACATATCTTCCTGATTGATTGACTGCGGTGCTCCGACATCCCTCAGCTCATGTGGCCGATCTGCCGTCAAGGCAATGAGCGGCACATGGCTGAGGCCCGCTTCTGCAATCGCCGGTGTATAGTTCGCAGCCGCTGTACCCGACGTACAGATCAAGGCCACAGGTTCACTTGAATATTTGGCGATTCCAAGCGCAAAAAAAGCTGCGCTCCGTTCATCCGGGTGGACATGCGTCTTCACGCCCGGATGCATTTCTGCTGCGATGGCAAGTGGTGTCGAGCGCGAGCCTGGACTGATGACGCATTCGCTGACGCCATGGGCATACAGCAGGTCAATCAGAGTAAAGACTTGATATGTCATATTGTCTTTATGATCTTTAGCCATCACTCCGGTTCCACCCCCAACACATTCAGCATCGGGGTGAATTTAACCCGGGTCTCCTCATGCTCCTTCTCACTCGAAGACCCTCTGACTATGCCACAGCCTGCAAAAAGGGTGGCGCTCTTCGAATTAAGGAGCATCGATCTTATGGAAACGACAAATTCGCTGTCGTCATTTTCATGGATCATACCAAGTGGTGCCGCATATAACCCCCGCGTACCGTATTCATTTTCCATGATGTAATCCCGCGCCTTATCTTTTGGCATCCCTCCAACAGCAGGAGTCGGATGAATTGCATCAAGCAGTGCAAATAAACTCGCATCTTCAGCGAGTTTTGCACTGATCGGTGTATAGAGGTGATAGATGTATCTATTTGACAGGATGTCCGGCCCTTCAGCAAATTCGATATCCTCTGTATATGGCTGCAGATTCTGAACAATCGATTCCCGGACCAGTTCATGCTCGTAACGGTTCTTCTCATCATTCAGAAGGAACGCCTTCTGCTGTTCATCAGTCGCTTCTACACCCGTACGCTCTGCCGAACCGGCAATCGCATTAGTACGGAGCACGCCATCCTTGATGTCAAAAAGCTTCTCCGGGGATTTGGAGATGAAAATCGACTGGCCCTTTTCGTAATATATCGTATAAGTGCCCGATTCATCATTCAACCTATCCAAGAGGTAAAGTGGATCAGCCTGCGCCTTGAATGTCAGCAACCTCTGCCTGGCGAGTACAATTTTCCTGAAGTCCGTGTCGTCCAGGACCCCGAGCGCCTCATCCACTAACGCTTTCCACTCCTCCGGGAAGATATCTTTCATCATATGGACTTCGGGCGCCTGAGCTGGTTCTGGAGTGATGGCTCCAATCTCCTTCAGCTTGTCGCTGATATCTATAAGGATCTCATCAAGATCCGCTTCGTCTGTCCTTACCGTATAGAACAACTCACTATTCGCCAAGTCAAACTGCCACTTCGGCAGATGGAATTCCACCATGCCGAAATCGTTCCATTCGTCCGTCGTGTCCTTATCATCAAAGCGTGTACCTCCGAACAGACCTAAAGAAGAAGCCATCCCATCCTTCACAGCCACTTGCTGGATTTTTTCAAATAGAGATGTCTTCTGCTCCTCAAGGACTTCCGCCGAATACTTATCCCGCTTTATGCTTTCCTGGAATTCGATGCCTATGGAATCATAGCGGCCATCTTTCGAACGGAACCAGTATCTGGACCCTTGTGCATCATGGAAATGCGAAAATATCTTCCGCTCATTTAAATCAAATCCGTCAATTGGCATTTGCAGACTCAAGTACTTTTTATCAGTATCAAGTTTGAGGTCATCCAGAATACGCTGGTAAGCTTCCAAATTCATTGCTACACACTTCTTTCTGCATAATTAATACCATTTTATCATTTATTTATTTCCCTGTGTATGATAACAGGTTAATTGTGATAAAATTGTTATCATCATAGATACAAAGGAAGATAAAAAATGCAGGGAACAGATACACATACCGGGATGAAGAAATATATAAGCCTGACGCGCCCACATACGCTGACGGCCGGCTTCATTCCCGTGCTTGTAGGTACTGCAAGCGTATTGCTATTCTCGTCGATCAGATGGGATATGTTTTTCGCCATGCTGATTGCAACACTCCTCATACAGTCTGCAACCAATATGTTCAACGAGTACTTCGACTTCAAGAAAGGTCTGGACAGTGAAGATTCGGTGGGCATTGCAGGTGCCATCGTCAGGAACGGCATGTCCCCGCGCATCGTCATGACCATTGCAGTCGTATTTTATGCCCTCGCTGCAGTGATCGGCATATACATCACCGTCAACAGCTCGGTATGGGTGCTCATAGCCGGCATCATATCGATGGCCGTCGGCTACCTTTACACCGGCGGCCCGTTCCCCATATCATGGACACCGTTCGGTGAAGTGTTTGCGGGATTCTTTATGGGTACCGTCATCATCATGATCACCTTCTACATCCATACGGGCATATTGCACATCTTCCCGTTCCTCATCTCGATACCGGTAGCCATCACAATCGGACTTCTGAACATGGCGAACAACATAAGGGATCGCAAAAAGGATAAGGAAAGTGGCCGTAAGACCTTCGTCATATTGGTTGGCAAACCGTTGGCCGTCATGACTACCGGAGCGCTGTTGGTATTCGCCTACCTGTTCATCGCATGGATAGCGCTATTCAAGCCTTACGGCTCCCTGTTCATGCTGCTCACCTTCCTCTCCATACCTCAGTTCATCAAGACCGTGAAGTTGATGTGGCAGGGAGACACGCCGCAGGAATTGATTCCGGCGATGGCTGCCATGGGCAAATTGAATTCGATCTTCGGCATCTTATTGACATTGGGCCTTGTCCTCTATGGATTCACGGGCATCTAAAAACTCCGGCTTAAATGCCGGAGTTTTTATTTTATCGATACATTTCCATCTTTAGAGATGTACTTTTAGAATTCTCGATATATGCGGATACATTCATTTGCACATTTATTTATTTCAATTTCCGAAATATTATTGATTATTCTGTATAGTGTACTATAATTAATCTGTATCTAACTAATAGGGGGAAATGAAATGAGTCTAAGAAAGTACCTGCTTACGGGCGGCCTTTCTGCTGTACTGCTCCTTGGAGCCTGCAGCGATGATGGCAGTTCTGACGAGGGGCAAGCAGAAGACGAAGCAACGGGGGAAGAATCAAGCGGAGAGGCTTCTGATGAATCAAATGAAAACGGATCATCTGAAGAGGGCACAGTTTCATATTCCGGAGAATATGGGGACTATACCTTCAATGAATTCAGCCAATCCACCATCGAACCAGAAGAGAGCGAAGAAGAGTCGACTGAAGAAGGTGCCGAAGAACCCCAACCTTCAGAAGTTGTAGTCATAGAATTCGAATTCACGAATAACTCCGAAGTACCGACTGCGCCACAAGAAGCGTTTGGTCTGGATCTTGCTGTAAGGCAAGTGGCGGAAGGCAGTGAATCGACACTTGAAAACATGACCACAAGCCTTCCGGAAGATTTCGAAATGAGTGAAGAGGCAACAGCCGCCACCGAAACAGTCGAACCCGGAGAGAGTGCTACAGCCGTACTGGCTTATGGACCGGTCGACCCGGAACTTGAAACAGTTCTTCAAAGCCGTGAGAATCCGATGGCAGATGAGCAGTCGGAACCACTTGACCATAAGATAGAACTTGAAAAATCCGAATGATAAGTAAAATAACATAAAATGCCTAAGACATTTTAACCCGGCCCCCAGAATCTACAATTTTGGGGGCCGGTGATTTTATCCATTCTTACTAAAGGAGTCCGTAATGATTATAACTACAGGCGGCAGAGCAGATGAAGAGACCGTTTTGTACGCATATTCCCTTGCCGATAAATATAATGCCCTCTACGTTGACCGTTCGAAAAGATCGATTGAAACTCTGAAGAGGCATTACAATCAGGATGTTGTGGTCGCCAGTAGGAGCGGAACCATCATCCATCCATTTTCTCAGAATGAGCCGATTCATTTCCATCCCAATATGGCAATGGTAAGGGCCAAGAGAATACTCGGAGGAAAATCCGATCCCTTCATTGAAACAGCTGGCCTGCAATCTGGCATGCATGTACTCGACTGTACAATGGGACTCGCTTCCGACAGTTTGATTGCCAGCCTTGCTGTAGGTGATGGTGGTCGGGTCACCGCGCTTGAAAGCAACCCCCTCCTCCACTTGGCTGTATCAGAAGGCCTCAAACGGTTTCACACGCAACACGCAGAAATCAGAAAAGCGATGACGCGAATAGAAGCACTGCACACCCCACACCATGAGTTTCTGCAGATGCAGAAAGATAATTCTTTTGACATCATCTATTTCGATCCGATGTTCACCGAAACCGTCGAAACTTCAGATGCAATGCAGATCATTCACGCACAGACAGATAAATCAGATTTATCACTTGATACCATCACTGAAGCCAGACGCGTGGCCAGAGAACGCATCGTCATGAAAGACCATTGGCAGAGCAGCCGGTTTCATGACTTGGGTTTTGTTCAAGAAAGAAGGCCTTCGAGCCTTTTCCATTATGGCTATATCAATATAGATCTTAGCAAATGATATATCTTATGTATGCGTTTCATCATGCATCATGGAGGGAAGAATGGAACGTATTAAATTATTTGTCAGGAGGAGATTTCCAATGGAAAAGCAATACCAGCATCTGCTTGAAACGCTGCATCAATGCATGACCGAGTGCAATCGCTGCTTCGATGCCTGCCTTAAGGAAGACGATGTCAAAATGATGGCGGAATGCATACGACTCGACAGGGAATGCGCCGACATGTGTGGCTACCTGGAACAGGCCATCTCCAGAAACTCTCCATTCATCAAGGAACTTGCTGGAGTATGCGCCGCAATATGTGATGCGTGTGGCGAAGAATGCGGAAAACATGATCATGAACATTGCCAAAGATGTGCAAAAGCATGTGCTGAATGTGCAGAAGCCTGCAGAGCAGTCGCATAATCCGGACCTCCGTCCAATGAGCCTCATCATTCGGGATGGGGCTTATTTCATTGTTTATCATCCTGGATCCTGCAGTTTGATGCAAAAATATTTTGTAGCCCGGTGGGAGGCGTGTCCCGCTGGAAAAATATATCGCGAGAAGCTGGCATTGTTATTGGTATCCGTCCCCTTCTTTTTGATCCCCTGCATTTCCCCACCTTCATCAGATCTGTTGGAAGACCCTTCACCCAGACAGAATCTATCCGACACTTCAAATAATGTTTCTCTTTCCCTTGATAAAACTACATATGACCTACCCATGCAGACAATGGCGTTTCACATCCATAATGCTGGTGATGCCGTGTATACGCATGGTGAGTTCTTCTATATAGAAAAGCAATTCGACTGATTGGTTTCAAAAGCATAAAAATCCCTCCCGCAGAAGTTTTATCTGCGGGAGGGGTTTTTATTATCTTACATATTCGAAAATGCCTGCTGCGCCCATGCCGACCCCGATGCACATGGTGACCATGCCATATTTCGAATCGGGTCTACGTTTCATTTCCGACAACAGGCGCGCTGTCAGCATCGCACCAGAAGCGCCCAGAGGGTGTCCGAGCGATATCGCCCCGCCGTTTACATTCGTCTTATCGATGTCCAAGCCAGTTTTACGGATTGAGGCGACGGTCTGAGAAGCAAATGCTTCATTCAATTCCACCAGATCCATATCCTCAACTGATAGGTTGGCCTGCTCCAGCACTTCAGGGATAGCATATGCCGGCCCAATTCCCATTATTTTAGGATCGACGCCTACAGCTTTGAACCCGACGAACCTCGCAATTGGTGTCACCCCAAGCTCCTTCACCTTATCACCTGACATCAGAACGACGAAGCCGGTGCCATCGGTCAATGGGGCTGATGTACCTGCAGTCACTGTACCATCTGCCTTGAATACTGTACGCAGTTTCGACAGTCCCTCCATTGTAGTGTCCGGCCGTATATGTTCATCCGTTTTAAATTCCTCCTTGGTGACGACGGGACCACTCTGGTCATAAGAGACTCGTGTCACATCAATCGGGATAATTTCATCTTCAAAACGGCCCGCATCTAGTGCGGCCTTGGCACGCTGGTGGCTCTGCACTGCGTAAGCATCCTGATCTTCCCGGGAGACTTCGAACTCTTCAGCCACCATCTCTGCGGTCAACCCCATCGGATAGGAGACACCTGAGTCCGCATCTTGAAGGATTGGACTGTTCGTAGGCTCATTCCCACCCATCGGTACAGCGCTCATCAGTTCAATTCCACCTGCCGCCAGAACATCTGCCTGACCTGCCTGAATCTGATTTGCTGCAATCGCAATCGTTTGAAGTCCCGATGAGCAGTAACGGTTTACAGTCTGTCCCGGTACACTGTTTGGCATTCCCGCAAGCAATGCAATGGATCGGGCTATATTTTGCCCCTGTAGTCCTTCTGGAAAAGCATTGCCCACTATGACATCTTCAACCATGGAAGATTCAAATCCTCCATCCACACGTTTCAGCACGCCTTTAAGTACTTGTGCCGCTATTTCATCTGGCCTATCGTGGAACATCGCGCCGTTTTTAGCTCTGCCTGCAGCAGAACGGCCATAAGCCACTATATATGCTTCCTGCATTAAGACTCATCCTTTCTTTTTAGCCGATCCATTAATTGCGTAGTGGTTTCCCTGTTTCAAGCATATGACTGATTCTTGCATGCGTCTTTTCATTCTGGAGTAGGCTCAAGAAACGCTCGCGCTCCAGCTTCTGGATATACCTTTGGTTCACATAGGTGTTTCGCGGTAGATTTCCACCCGCCAATGCTTCTCCAATTCTCAAAGTGATCTCATAATCATAGTCGCTGATGAAATGGCCGAGACGCTGTGCATCAAGTTGACCTTTGACAAGTGCAATGAAATCCTGGCCCAAAGCGATGTATTGCCCTTTTGTTTTAGGTATATAATTGGTTTTGGTTTCAAATCGTGCTTTTTCAAGCGCCACTTCAATACGCTTTTCTGAATTAAGCAGTATGGAATCTGTATCTCTCAAGTAGCCATACCTTTTCGCTTCATAAGCATTTGTCGAAACTTTAGCCAGACCGATGTTCATCAGTACTTCCGTCATCGATTCCTGCTTGTCATTATGCTTGTGGGAGGTGCTTAATATGCGATCCGCCATTTCAGCGAGTCCACCACCACTCGGCAGCAGGCCAACCCCGGTTTCCACCATTCCCATATAAGTTTCGCTTGCAGCTACGACAAACGGTGAATGCAACACCAGTTCACATCCTCCACCAAGTGCCTTACCTTGGACAGCAGTTACAACCGGCTTCAATGCATATTTCAAGCGGTTGAAGCTTTTATGGAGCTGATCAATGGCTGGGCCGACCAGTTCATCCACCTGTTTCATTTCATGCGCTTTCTTCATCATGTATAGATTTGCACCTACGCTGAAGTTCCGGCCATCAGCGTAGATGACCATACTTGAGAAATCTTCAGTTTCGAGCAAGTCTATGGCTTCGATCAGATCGCTTGAGAAGCCGTCCGAAATGATATTGTTGGCACTTTGCAGCTTCAACAGCAACTGATCGGAATGGACCACCGAAAGATTGGAATCTTCCCGGTCCCATATTTGACTATCTATGAACGATGCCACTGGAGCTGTCCGCTCAATGGTCTCGCCTACTTCATAAAACCCTGAAGTACGTTCCTCAATCCAGTCCGGTAACTCACCGAGTTCTTCCTTCATGCGGTTTTTAACACGTTCGAACCCCATAAGATCCCAGAGCTGGAACGGCCCCTTCTTCCAGTTGAATCCCCATACAAGCGCACGGTCTATATCTTTATAGTCAGAAGCAGCTTTCGGTACATTCAAAGCAGAATAATAGAAGTTGTTTCTGAGCGTCTCCCACATGAACAGTCCCGCTTCATCTTGAGCATTGAATATTACATCCATGTTCGCTTCCAGGTCTTTGCTGAACTGCCCCAGGATTTCAAACTGCGGCTGCTGTTGGGAGACATACTCATTCTGCTCCGGATCGAAGACGAGTATCGCCTTCTTATCCTTCTTGTAGAAGCCCTGCTTGGTCTTCCTGCCGAGTGCACCCTGTCCGACCAGTTTTTCAGCTATTTTGGTATCATGGAAGAATGCCTTTTCTTCGGGAATCTGCTGCAGTCCTTTTGTGACAGTGACAGCAATGTCCAATCCGACCAGGTCACTCAACCCGTAGGTCCCTGTACTTGGCCTGCCGATGCTGCGCCCTGTCAGAGCGTCCGTTTCCGTAATCGACATTCCTTGGTTTTCCGCGCGGTACATGATGTCATTCATCGTCTGGGTCCCAACCCGGTTGGCGACGAATCCTGGAACATCATTTGCAATCACCACGCCCTTACCGAGCTTGTCTTCAGCGAAAGCTTGCGCTTCATCGACCGACTGTTCAGATGTATCTTCAAGCGGAATGATTTCCACAAGCTTCATTATCCTTGGCGGGTTAAAGAAATGCATTCCAAAGAATCTTCTGCGTTCCTCTTCACCCAATACTTTCGCGATATAAGCAATCGGTATGCCGGAAGTGTTCGTTGCAAACAGAGCGTTATCTTTGGCAACACCCTTTACCTTATTCCACACATCATGTTTAATTTCCAACTCTTCCTTAACGGCTTCAATGAAGATATCCGAATCATCCTGCCCCTTCAAGTCATCCTCAAAGTTGCCGTAGGACAAGTTTGATGCAAAATCCAGGTCGAACAGCTGCGGACGTTTTTTATCCGTTATCGCTTCGTATGCTTTTTTTGAAACCTTGTTACGATCTTTGTCATCTGCCACTATATCCAATAATTTCACTTTCAAGCCGGCATTGACGAGCAGTGCAGCAATCTGACTGCCCATTACCCCAGCACCTAGAACAGTTGCTTTTCTTATCGTCATGGAAATACCCTCCAAATTATTTGATCTCCGATGTACTTTTGCCTTGTGGGCTTTAGATGAATGCAGAGTCGCCGGTCAATGCACGGCCTATCACCAATGCATTTATTTCATGGGTGCCTTCGTACGTGTAGACCGCTTCAGCATCCGAGAAGAACCTGGCGATATCATACTCGGCAAGAATACCATTGCCACCTGTGATGCCTCTGCCCATCGCCACAGATTCCCTTAGGCGTAATGCGTTCATCATCTTCGCAGTAGAGGTCGCCACTTCATCGTATTCACCCTTCTCCTGCATACGTGCAAGTTGTGCAGATAAAGTGATTGCCTGCGATAGGTTACCTTGCATCATGGCCAATTTTTCCTGGATCAATTGATACTTGCTGATTTCCTTGCCGAACTGTTTGCGTTTAGTCACATAATCAAGTGTGGCACGCAGCGCCCCTGCCATTGCGCCTGTCGCCATATATGCCACGCCAGCACGTGTCGAATAAAGGATTTTGGCGATATCTTTGAAGCTATTGATATTCTGCAGTCGATCCGCCTCTTCCACTACGACATCCTTTAAATGGATGTTGGCATTGGGTACGATTCTGAGTGCAATTTTATTCTCTATAATATCGATATCGACACCCTCCTGCTCGGGCCGGATGATGAAACCTTTCGGCTTGCCGGTTTCAACATCAACCGCAAACAAAGGAATGACATCTGCTACATTCGCTCCCCCGATCCATTTCTTCGCACCATTTATAATCCATTTGTCGCCCTCACGTTTTGCCGTCGTCTCCAGTCCTCCCGCTACATCGGATCCGTGCTCCGGTTCAGTCAATGCAAAACACGTTCTGAGTTCGTGGGACTGAAGTTTTGGAATATAGTGCGCAACCTGCTCTTTACTTCCTCCGAACAAGAAGGCGTTGTGACCAAGCCCCTGATGGACACCAAGCAAAGTCACCAGTGATACATCAAACCTGGCTACTGTGTAGGATAGGAAGAACTGGAACATCTGACTTGCCATCCTGGCGCCTTCCCGTCCTTCAAATAACAAAGGATTATTGAAATAATCAAGTTTGCCCATCTCTTCAAAGAAGCCTTCCGGAATGGTTGCATTTATCCAATGATCATTGATCGAACCCCGGTATTTACTCTCAAGTAAGTCGTTCAGTTGTTTTAAAAATTTCACTTCTCCTTCAGTGAGTTCCTTAGACACATTCAACAGATCTTCTGGATATAATTCCTTCAATAGTTCATCTTTAGTTGCCATTATATTTCCCCCATCATTTTATGATACCGCTTTCAAAATTGCTGTTTATTGCCTAGTGCACAAGCCCATTCTCCTGCGCTTTTTCGTTCATGAGTTTCTGGATGGCCATCCTATCCGGTTTTGCAGTCGAGTTCAACGGGATATCTGTCAGTTTCAGATACATCCTCGGAACTTTATAACCTGCCAACCTTTCCCTCATATGTGCGTTCAAGGCCTCTTCAAAACCTTCTTCATCCTCAGTCAGGACGACTGCTGCAGAGACCGATTCACCATATTTCGGGTGATCGAAGCCGACTACTATTGATTGCTTCACTAGCGGATGCTCTGACAATACCGATTCCACTTCAGATGGCAGAACATTTTCACCACCGGTGATGATCAGTTCTTTCTTACGGTTGACGATGAATATGTCGCCATCCTCATCTTTCCGGGCGAGGTCCCCTGTCAGGAAATAGCCATTGTGGAATGATTTTTCAGTCAGGTCCGGCTTATTCCAATAGCCTGGAGTTACGTTTTTCCCTTTGATTGCCAGTTCACCTATTTCATTCGTTCCAACTTCATTGCAATCATCATCGAGCAGCTTCATGTCGACATACATGATCGGCTTACCGATGCTCATGGGTTTCTTTTTGGCATTCTGCGGCGTATTGACCATCGTCAGAGGTGCCTCAGTCAGACCATAGCCATTGATTAGCGTGTGACCCATGCTTTCAAAGTGCCTCTGGACAGCTGGCAGCGGAGAGGACCCTCCTTGGATCAGGAACCTTATATTTTCAAAGTTTTTAATATCAAAGTTGTCCGCAAAAATCATACCATAGTACATCGTCGGTATTAATGTGAGGTAATCTGGTTTATGCTCCGCCATGAGATTATTCAACTGTGCCCCATCGTAATAGCGGTGCAACACGAGTGTGCCCCCTACCATGATTGCCGGTAGCGCAGTATCGTTCAATCCGAGTACATGGAATAGCGGTGTCGTTAGGATTGTCTTATATGACGCATTGATCTTATAGGTCAGTGCTGTGTTCACAATATTGCTGATGAATGAATCATATGTGAACATCACTCCTTTGGGGAGTCCTGTCGTACCACTTGTATAGATTAGTGCTGCAAGCTCATCACTTTCAACATCGACGGTTTTGAAGGGCCTATGATTATCAGGGTGGCATATTTCATCATATTCTTTCGAATCGATATTCATATGAAGCAGACCTTCAGGAGTACCGGTCAGGCTTTCTTTATGTTTTTCTGCATATAAGATTAACTTGACGCCGGAATCTGAAATGACACTCTGAATCTCTTTTGGACTCAAACGCCAGTTCATCGGTAGAAATACAGCCCCCATCTTGAATGTCGCGAATAGCAGATCGAATATTGCTACATCATTAGGCGCAAATATCCCGACTACATCACCATGGCCAATACCTTGTTCCTTCAGGTGATTCGCCAAGTTTTCAGCACGCTTGTCCATATCCTGGTAAGACCACTCTGTCCCCTTCAGAGGATCTATTATTGCCGGCTTCACTTCATCATAGTCCGCTCGTGTCTTAATCCAATCGTAATTCATGTCTATCTTCCCCTTTGTTTGTGATTATTCTCCCTTTATGGAATATTGCAGTTTCCCCCATGTTTCCTGATAGATTTCCGGATCCATTACTTTTATATCTTCTGCAATGATCGGTTTGAAATCCATCTGAGAAAGTACATCCTTTTCCAGTTGAAGCCCTGGTGCGATTTCAATGACTTTCAACCCTGCATCAGTCAACTCAAAGACTGCACGTTCTGTAACGTAGTAGACCTGCTGTCCGAGCTGTCTTGAATAAGCCGCATTGAAGTCCATGCTTTTGACGCTGTCCACGAACTTCCTGGTATGTCCCTCCTCTTTTATTTCAAGCGTCTTCTCACGGCACTCTGTCTTACTGCCTACGACCATGGTGCCTGAAAAGATCAATGTCCGGACAGTTTGGCTGATGTCTATAAAGCCGCCGCTGCCGTTCAGCCTCTCCCCAAAGGCCGAGACATTGACATTGCCATGACGGTCGATTTCCGCAAAACTCAAGTATGCGATGTCGAGACCATCATTGAATATGAAATCCCAAGTCATGTCATGGCGTATTCTGGCATCCAAGTTGTAGTTCATGCCGAAGCGATTACCGCTGCCGAACATGCCGCCGAAAATACCAGTATCGATGTTCAGATTCACAAGCTCACCCACCTTCTCTTCACGCAACAGGTTGGAGAGCTCGTTATTGATCCCATAACCGATGCTTACACCATCTCCCGGTGAAAGGAATTGGGCTGAGCGTCTAAGAATTATTTTACGAGCGTCAAACTTCGGGAAACCTTGTCTAGGCTCTGCAATCCTATAATGACCCGCCAAGGCCGGATCATAATAGTCCTGTATCACCTGCTTGTGGTATTTAGGGTCTTCGTTGACGACCACGTAATCTACAAGTTCGGCAGGTATAAATACGTCTTTTGGATTATAGCTGCCATTCTTGATGATTTCTTTCACCTGGACGATTATCTTGCCGTTATTACTGCGCGCTGCCGCAGCTGCAGCATACCCTTCTCCGAGGTGGGATTCATGGGTCATGTAGATGTTGCCCTTCTCATCCGCATAAGTTCCCCTCAATAACGCAACATCAATTTTGGGGAATTTATAATGCAGATATTCCTCACCATCGATATCAATGACTGACACTATATCTTCCCTAGTCACATCATTTGCTCTGCCACCCGAATACCTTGGATCAACAACTGTGTTCAACCCAATCTTAGAAATCATGCCCGGTGAAGCCGATGACTGATGGCGATACTGGGTGGCGATAATGCCTTGGGGCAGGAAATACATTTCTATTTCATTATTTTTAACCGCCTTAACTGTAAACGGCGATGCTATCACCAAACTTGTGATGATGCGTTTGACCATCCCCCGTGTCACAAAGGAATCCAAATCGAATCCATCATCAAAATCACTGATGTCGTTCGAAACGACAAACGTAAGATCATTTACTTTCTTATTCTCATCATGCTGTTCTGCCAAGTTTTTAAGAATTTCGACTGGCAGATTACCCACTGATAGAGCAGCTATCGAAATGACATCCCCTGTTTTAACGACATGCTCTAAATCATTGTATGAAATAATCTTCATATCCCATTCTCCCGACATTTTTTATTCCAACAACACTTTTAACATATAACATCCCCCTGTTTATGTTGACCTTACAATTTTAAATGTATCATCATGATTATAAATTGTAAACGTTTTCATTTCAGAAATATCAAAATTTTCCCATCACAAAGTTTTATATCTGATTATATAACCTAGTACTAATTAGGCTCTAAACCCTGATTTTACAAGCATTTCAGATCGGCATGAGCGATAAGAGTATGTAATATCCAAGGACAAAAATAAAAGTGTAAATATGAAATAATCGAGTATTGACTTTTGTGTTGAAAAATGGCCAAGAGAATGTTTTGTTGAAGTTTAAGCACTACCTTCCCTACCACCGCAAACTATTAAAGCATTTTTTTAAACTATGCTAACGATTTCCTTTTAGGCATTTGAATGCTAAAATTTACACCAATAGATTTTAGGGGGTATTAATAGTGGAGTTAAAGGATAAACTTTTTAGGAAACTGGAAGATAAAAAGCAGGATATGATTGAAACCAGAAGATTTCTGCATGAAAATCCCGAGTTGTCATTTGAGGAGCATAACACTGCGAAGTTCATTGAAGACTTCTATCACGATAAGGACGTCAAAGTTACAAATAATGTGGGTAATGGATACGGTATCATCGTTGAAATCAGTGGTAAGGGGCCGGGCCGGGTAATCGGGTTGCGCGCTGATTTCGATGCGCTTCCCATAGAGGAAGAAGCGGATGTTCCCTTCAAGTCTAAAAATGAAGGCGTGATGCATGCTTGCGGCCACGATGTACATACTGCCTATATGCTCCACTTGGGTGAAGCACTCATTGAACTCAAGGAGGAATGGTCAGGCATCATAAAACTGATTCATCAACATGCTGAAGAAGTCCCGCCCGGTGGTGCAAAAAGCATTGTTGAATCAGGCATGCTCGATGACTTGGATGAAATTTACGGCATTCATATCTTCCCAGCATTCGATACCGGTACCATCGCCCTCGTTCCCGGCAACGCAATGGCCGGCAGATCGAATTTCACTTTGACCATCCAAGGCTCCGGTGGTCATGGCGCCATGCCGCATACGACCCATGATGCCCTGGTTGCCGGTTCGTACTTCGTCACAGAAGCCCAGACCATCGTGTCGCGACGCATGGACCCAAACGATTCAGTAGTCGTATCCGTCACAGCATTCGATGCGCCTGGCGGATTTAATGTCATACAGGATAAAGTCGTATTGCGCGGAACTGTCCGCTATCTGGACGAAGATAATAAAGAGCCTGCCTACGAAGCAATGAAGAAGATCACCACAGGCATCGAAACCTCTTTCGATGTCGAGTGCACGCTTGATTACCTATATGACTATCCCGTCACATACAACCATCCGAGGGAAACCCAGTATGTAGAAGATATACTCAAAAAGAGTGTCGGATCTTACATTGATGAGATAACCCATCCCAAACCTTTCAGTGGCTCAGAAGATTTCTCCTACTATCTTGAAAAGATCCCAGGCACTTTCATAAACGTCGGTGCCAGACCTGAAGGCATGGAAGATCCCTATCCCAACCATCATCCTAAATTTTTGATAAACGAAGACTCTTTATTGATCAGTGCAAAAACGCTCGGCGAAATTGTTTTGGAAAGACTGGAGGGATGATGGGCCTTAGATGGGGTGTATTCATCCTTTGCATCTTCTCTATCTCAATAAATATGATAGGAACGCCCATCAGATATTTATCTGATGGGCGTTTTTTGATTGACGAATGATTTCGATAGTGACATAAAAAGTGAATCCATTAATCTCTTTCCAGCTCTCCCCCATACTTTTTTTATTGATTTTTAGGAGAGATGATGTTGCTTTATGTAATTTCTGTTTTATGTATTATATCTAGATTCAAGAAACTGTAAATTTCTCAAGATGAGAATTTAAATAGCATCAACAATTATTGCCAATAATAGGATACAATGTAATTATAATGTTATTAAAAATTTTTACATATGATGAAATATTTACCTCTACTAAACTCTTAGTCCGTAAACAACAAGTAATTTATAGATTGTATCAATATGCAAATGAGATGAAGAAACTGTAAACCTTTCTCATCTACTTATAATCTGTCCCATCAAAACATCCTAACTAATCAAATAATGATGAATTTTAAGGGTGATGTAAAATCATATCATAAATTTAGCTTTATAAAGGGGGATGATTTTATCGATTGAGGTTGAACGTAAACATCATATTACATAATTCAGAAAAGGGGATGCTTAGGTTGGCAAAAAAGCAAGAGGAACAAGAGTTTTTTGACAAGGACGGCAATAGAGTTATTATGCAGCAACCAAAGAAAAAGGGAGGTTGTCTGAAATGGGCAGTTATCCTTATAGGCGTCCTAATTTTATTTGGTGCTTGTAGCACTCTATTGAGTGAAGGAGATGGAGGGGACACTGATACTTCGAACAGTGAAAATGATGTGGAGACGGTAGAAACAACTGACGATAATACTTCAGATGAAAGCACAGAAGAAGCCAGCACTAAAGATGATGCTGCAGAAGAAGAAACCACTGAGGAAAGCACCGTTACTGAAGCCGAAAAATCTGAGGAAGAGGAATCTGAAGAAGATAATGCGAAGGAAGACGAAAATGAGGGTGACGACGTAAGTAGAGAATTTAAAAATGCTCTAAAAAGCGCAGAACAATATAACACCACTATCCCGATGTCGGAAGCTGGTCTATACGACCAATTGACAAGCTCGGCTGGTGAAGGTTATCCAGAAGACGCAGCCCAATATGCCATAGATAATCTGGAGGCTGATTATAAAGAAAATGCATTGAAATCAGCGCAAAGCTATCAAGATGTCATGCCGATGTCAAAAGCTGGTCTATACGATCAATTGACAAGCTCAGCCGGCGATAAATATACTGAGGAAGAGGCTCAATATGCCATAGATAATCTGGATGTTGATTATAAAGAAAACGCTTTGGAATCAGCAAAAAATTACCAAGATATTATGCCTATGTCTGACAGTGAACTATTTAATCAATTGACAAGTTCAGCTGGAGACCAATACACAGCAGAGGAAGCTCAATACGCTATAGACAACTTAGACAACTAATTTCCAAGGGAGTAAGCACCTCCCTTGAAAATCTATGTATCCTCCCTCAACCGAGGGAGGCATTTTTTATTAACTAAACGTACCCCAATCTGGTCCGACCTCACCAGTAACACTATTCCAGGTTTTAACAGGCAGATATTTTGTCTGACCATTTACATAGTATTCGATCCAGATGTGATTATCTTGCCTCAATAGATAACTGTACTCTGTCGACCAACCTGGATTTGCGTAGCCCCCTTTTGGGGCAGAGAGGAATGGACTGCCAATGCGGGACATGATCCGTGTGCCTCCAACTTTAAAGGTTCCACTTGTTTTAAGATATTGCGTGCCATATTGATTAGTCTGCCATTCTTCTTCAGGTGCAGGCGCGCCTACATTTGAGAGTGTCTTGAATTTCACGCCAAAGTAGTCACATACCGCTTTGACATCACAGTCCGCCATATCTGTAATGTACCGTTCTTGTTTATTTCCGAAGATAAGTGGAAAATCTAAGCTGTTTGTCATGAACCCATGCTCCACCAGGACCATCGGAAAAGTAGTGGATTCCCTGATGATGTGAAGGTTTGTCCAAGAATTATATTGGGCCGCATGCAGTCCATTGCCATGGACGCTGTACCCCTTCTCTTTCATATTGCTGATGATGTTCGTTGCGAACTGTTTACCTTGTCTACTGGTATACCAGTAGAATGCACAACGCCCATTTGCACTTTCTGCCCCAGCATTCGCGTGTAGGGAGATTCCAATATCTGGACGCTTGCTGTCATAGTAGTTGGTGCGATTCACCAGATATACATCTTTGCTGTCGAATGGCTGTGCCATGATGACCTTAAAACCGTTATATTCAAGCAGACGTTTCACACGCTTCCCCAGCTTATTGTTAAAATCAAATTCGGCATATCCCTTTCCATCTCTGTAGACGCCTTTACCTGGTGGGAATGTGTTGTTCCCATGTCCAATATCCAATGCAATTACTTTACTCATATTCAACACTCCTTGATTTTTTTAAATTCGGCATAAAAAAGACACTCTATTTCAGAGTGCCTGTCGTAAATCCTTCTCTATTGTTCGCAACTTCCCACGCACCTGTTGCCATCAGACCACTGATCAACCCTGCGGCTACCCTGCCGCCCATTGATAAATCAGCGCCCAGTTCGGGCACGAATGTAGTCAAGGCGCCAAAGCCTGCACCGATTGTTACGCTTATCAACGGCAGAAAGTTCTTCTTTATCTTTTGGGTACGTTTCAACACTTCTACGAGGCCGAGTGTGACACTTGCTATGACTCCACTGAACAGCAGTATTCCTTCCATCATTTTCACCTCCTTTCATTATATGAAGATGAACCCAAGTACAAATATAATGAATGGCACCAATACCCCCGCTGAAAAACCGGCTGCCCATTTCAATGTCAGTTTGAGCTCTTTCACCTTTTTCTCGTTTTGTCGGCACATATCAAATGCCTTATTGGACTTGTCATACGCCTCATCTGCCCGCTCCCATATCTGCTCCAATCCGCTCAGTTTGCCATCTATCTGTCCCAAGCGGTCAAATAGCTTAATGGCAATATCTTTCTCATCCACTGGCATCAAATCACCCCTTCATGTATATTCAAGCGCATATTGACCACCCCCTTTTTTCATAAAAAAGAGGCCGCTTCTCAGCAGACCCATATCTTTAGTATGCCTTTCCGGTAATGCAGATAGATCATCAGAGATAACTTGGCCGACAGATTCTCCCCTCACCGCTTCACCCCCTACTTTTTGTGTATTGTTCTATTCAATATCGTTAATGTTTGCCAACAAACAAAAAAGACACTCACATGAGTGTCTTCGCAGTATTTGAATTTAAAACGAGATCAATGTAGGAAAATTATGCGGCCAAGCATTTCATCTTCTCTATCCACCTTTAATTCTACAGCAGGTCCCCCATATCCTCATCATTTTTATAACAATTTCATCATTTTCAACTTTTTCAGTCCTTCATCAACAAGCATGCATCCTTCATGATCTGGTAGACGCGTGTCGTTGACACCCCAACTTCTTCCGCGATGCTTTGGTACGTCATGCCATCGAGCCTTAGGTTGAAGACCAGCGCCATACGTTCATCTGTAATACGGCTCCATCTATTCTGGATATATCGTGCTTTCGCTTCAAGACGGGATAGTTCAGCCCCCATCTTCAGCCGCCTTTCAACTTCATTGTGTACCGGGTCACTGGTTGTGCCCTGTGCTTTTGGCATGACGGATTCGATGCCATATTGAGCAGTCGCTCCACCACCTACATCTGACTTATATTGCACGCGTAATTCTTTTATTTTCGAGATATAATACGGATAACTATTGATCATATCCATAATCTTTTCTGTCGAGTATGTTTCAGTTGCATATTTCATAATTCAACTACACCCCATTTTAAAGTTTGATTGTGGCTGGGAGCACAAGAGCTTCTCCACGAATCATCTTGCGTACTCTTCTATATATCGTTTCATTCTCAAATACGAGCAAGCTTTGTAATGGCTCAACGCCTCTCTTATGAACAGTTCTGCTTATTGTATATACGTTCTTTTTGTCATGTCTTCTATCCGCCGCTTCTGAACGCCTTAATCATCTTTTGAATCTCAGGGTCTTCATCCGCTGTCTTGATTGATTCTGGTGCCCCACTAGGTTTCGATCTGTTCTCATCATTCAACCACGAGGGTGCCACTTCACCCGGTTGCTCACGTTGTTTCTGTTGGTAAGAGTGCTGCATGCGCTTTAGATTGTCACGTTCAAACCGCCGTTTGTCCGCTTTGACTTTTTCTATAGTATCTAAGCCGTCAGCCTGCCAACGGTATAAAATCCTGTTGATATAGCTGTGATGCTTTTTGCCTGCATCATAAGTTTCTTTCATGGCCTCAATGATAATTTCTGGGGAATGCCTCTTTAACCAATCCTCCACTTGTGCATTTAAAGCACCAGCTACTGCACCGAAGCCAAAATACTCGTATGCTTGAAATATCTTCCCGACACGTGCGCCATAAGTCATGGATGCATCTGGTTTATCATCATTATTGTTCATTATTAATGCGTTATTAGCCTTATCGTCATTATTGTTTGTGCGTCCTTGTGTCACTTGCGTGTACTCGGCGCGTCCTTCTTGTATCTTTTCAGATGCTTTCCGGTGTCTTTTCTGTATATCTCCATTTTGATAAACATCATAATTAACGACGGTCAGGAGCGTCTTTTTGGTGTCTTTTTCTGTAAGTATCATCCCATCGCTCTCCAATAATTTAAGAAAACCATCAACCTTCGTTCTCGACCAGCCCCAACGTTCTCCAAGCTGGCGTATACTGGTTATCCTTTGTCCTCTTTCGACTCGAATCAATTCATTATCACACATCACTTTGTTGTCTTTATGATTGACCATCAACAGTAAATCGGCCCAGGCCTCGAACTTAGAGAATTTTCGTTTTTCCTGAAAAAGCCAATGATCTTCTATACACCGGTGTAGACTGATCCAACCAGTCATGCAATCATCCCCATTCTTCTTGCTTCATTTCTTCAGTTATTCATTCAGTAGCCAGTTCATCGTTGATTTCTTTTCTGGATCACTGCATATTCCACTTCGATTTGATTTAATTCAGGCCGCTAATAAGTTACTCTTAAAGAGTAACTTTAAGGCAAAAATTTTTATTTGATTGCTGTGACTTATAATACAATCAATGTACTTTTAAACCTTAAAATATGCATCCTGATACCTTTTATTATAATACTCTTAGTGAGTAAGTCAATAAATATATTACTCTTTATGTATAAATAACTTTCTCTATTAGAGTAAATGACATATACTTATCATGTGAGCAACATCTAGGAAAGCGGGGAGCGCCATGAATAGAGACCGTCTGATACATCTGAGGGAAAAGAAGGGATGGACCAAGGCTGAAAGTGCGCGTAGATTAAGCATAGCTACCAGCACTTATTCAAGCTACGAATATGGCCATCGAAAGCCTGACAGTGAAATGCTTGTAAAGATAGCTAAACTGCACGATGTGTCCACCGACTATCTGCTTGGAAATGATCGGGAAGAGAAAGCGAACTCGCTGCAAGAAGCTGACGTTCTAATGTTTTCTAATAAAGAGGGATTTGATAATCTTTCAGAAGCAGACAAGCAGGAGTTAAGGGAATTATTGAATGATCAGTTGGAGTTCTGGATTGAGAAGAAGAACAAGGGGAAATAACGTGCTGTCGTAGATAATCGTGAATATGGGTTTCTACACGAAATACAATGGTTAGTCCTCACTAGAAAGTGCTTTAGAACTACTTCAGTATTCAAAGACAATAATAAGCTGACCACATAGGCTTCAGGTGGTCAGATATTTTTTAAAATAAAACCGAACATACGTTCCTTAAGGGGGATTTTATGAGAATTGAGAAAGTCGTCAACGAAGTGGTTGATACTTGCGTTACAGATAACTTGGATTTGAACATCCCTCACCTATCTTACATGTTTTCCGCACACATCATGTATAACGATCATACAAGTTTTTATTATAATAAGCAGGGGGTGGACATCATCGCCATTAAGGTTGGCGACCCTTTTGAAATGTGGCAATCGTTTTGCCATGAAGTTGGGCATATGTTCCTCCATTGCACCAATCAACAGCTAATGCCTCATGCGTTCAACTATAAGCAGGAAGCTGAGGCCGAGAAATTTGCATTGCTGCTGATGATGCCGGAAAAACTGATCATGCGCCATAAATTATATGAAGCACAGGATATTGCGAATTATTTTGAAGTTCCAATCGACTTGGCTATGCAACGTATGGAGATGCTGATTGAATATACGCGTGCAAATACCTTTGACTAACATACTTAAGGTTTCTATCGATAATCAATCAATGAAATCATCATTTCCTTTTCTTTCCTATCAGTATGAGGATGAAGAAGAGTACCACTGCAATCAGGATGCCATACATGATCTTTGAGTAGATATCCATATACCCGACAATCGTCTGCCAGGAGCCACTGACCGAAGCGCCGAGATACACAAGGACAGTATTCCAAATTAGAGTCCCTAAAGTGGTCAACGCAAGAAACAGCATGATATTCATTCGTGCCATCCCTGCAGGAATCGATATGATGCTGCGCATCACAGGGATGAAGCGGCTTACGAGAACTGCCCCTATTTCATATTTACTAAACCAGTCATTGTATTTACGGAGATCTTCCTGATCGAGGCGGAAGATATGCCCCCACTTGCCGACAGCCTTTTCCATCCGCTTCTGGCCTTGAGACATGCCGAAGTAATATAATGCAGTGGCACCTGCGACGGAACCGATGGTCGATGAAACGACAACACCAGTCATGCTCAAGTTTGATTCAGTTGTTGTGAACCCGCTGAAACTCAGCACGACTTCAGAAGGTATCGGTGGAAAAATATTTTCCAAAGCCATCAAAAACGCGATGCCGATATAGCCAAAATTATTTATGATATAGGTAAGCAGGCTTTCCATTTTATCCTCCTTAACCACACCCAGATTATGGATGAAGTATACTTCACATGTCCTTTTCAATTACCCGTATTTGATCTCATTATGCTGTAATTGTTTAACACCATGGATAATATGGTAATAATAAATAAATGAACAGACAAAGGAGTGTTTGATCATGTCAGAAGAAAATAAGAATCAACAGGAACAGATGAAAGAAGTAGCAGAGCAGAAGGCAGAAGAAGGTAAAAGACAGAAAGAGCAGATGAAGGAAAAAGCTCAGGCTAAACAAAGTGATTATAGAGATGAAAAATCAAAAGACCTCGCTAAACATGTCGAAACACAAGGAAGAGCCCCTGATGTAGAAGATCAGGCAGAGCTGGAAAAAGGCGAAAATCCGTCCAATCAATACAGATAAACACACTACAAAATACAGGTGCACCATCTAGGGTGTACCTGTATTTTTAATTGCATGTACACTATTTAATTGCATGTACACTATTTAGTTGAATATATAGGATTTCGAATGCGATGTCTGAGTTGCATTGCAACGGATTGAGTCAGTGATATCTGAAATGAAGGTAACATTACTAAAATTTCAAGAAACATAAAAAAACCCCGAAACCAAAAGGTTTCAGAGTTGAGTACGGACAGTGAGGGATTCGAACCCTCGATACGGGGTTACCGTATACACGCGTTCCAGGCGTGCGCCTTAAGCCACTCGGCCAACTGTCCAAGATTTAAAAAGAAGTGAGAGTTCTCACTTCAGTATGACCCGTACGGGACTCGAACCCGTGTTACCGCCGTGAAAGGGCGGTGTCTTAACCGCTTGACCAACGGGCCATGGCTCCACAGGTAGGATTCGAACCTACGACCGATCGGTTAACAGCCGATAGCTCTACCACTGAGCTACTGTGGAATAAATTGGAGCGGGTGATCGGAATCGAACCGACAACATCAGCTTGGAAGGCTGAGGTTATACCATTTAACTACACCCGCTTTAAAAAATGGGGCGGCTGATGGGTTTCGAACCCACGCATGCCGGAACCACAATCCGGTGTGTTAACCACTTCACCACAACCGCCATTATTTAAAGATGGTTCAGGACGGAATCGAACCGCCGACACTGTGAGCTTCAATCACATGCTCTACCGACTGAGCTACTGAACCTTACTGTATTTAAGTTTTATATAATCAAAATATGGCGGTCCCGACGGGAATCGAACCCGCGATCTCCTGCGTGACAGGCAGGCATGTTAACCGCTACACCACGGGACCTTTTATATGTAAACAGAAAAAAATTGCGGGAGGTGGATTTGAACCACCGACCTCCGGGTTATGAGCCCGACGAGCTACCGAACTGCTCCATCCCGCGATAATATTATTACGTTTTTAACGTCTGATACATATACTAAAGGTTTTCTATTTTGTTTTCAAGTAATTTCATGAATTTACTTGAGTAAAATTTACACTTTATCCCCTACTCTAACACACTATCGAGTTTTTCCATCACTCCCCCTCTACTTTAGAGTCTTAAAATGAAAAAACTTAGATATACATTCACTTTATATCATCGCCTTAATATTATCGTTCAACAGATCTTAATATTAAATCTTTTGACCCTCTGCTATCCAACTCTCATCAACGCTTTCATGACGTTTTCATTGCGGCTTCTGAAACTAATTTTTCAATCATTATACTATTAATATTTCACTTTATATACTGTATAAATATGAAATAAATCACATTGAGTCCTTTGAAAGCCGTGTACGCGTTTGAAATACTAATCAATCTTCTATATAGTATAAATGTCGGTTAATTATAAAATTTCAAAAGAATGGAGATGATATTTATGGGATCTGTGCAAGTGACAGATCAGCAGAACACTCATAATGTCGAAGAAAGTGATTACTCACTGAACAAAGTTCCCTATAAAGAACGGAACATGGACTGGTTAAGCATAACCAACATTACCTTCGGGATTGCTACTGCTATCTTCTATTTCCAACTTGGCAGTGTGATGGCATTGCAATTTGGTGCAATCAACGCCCTCATTTCAGCAGGATATGCGATTGTAGTCGCAGGTATCATGGCGACCATCATCTCTTATCTATCTGCACGATCGGGCATGAACGTGAACTTGATGTCCAGAGGTGGCGGATTCGGCTACATAGGCGCCTCGTTGACCTCTTTGATATATGCTTCAAACTTTATTATGTATTGTGCTTTTGAAGGGATGATACTGGTCTACGCGGTGCACGAATTTTTCCCGGTCATACCGAAGTGGGTGCTGATTGTGGTATTCGGTTCCCTCGTCATTCCTTTGAACTGGTTTGGCATCAAACAATTGGATAAGTTGCAGAAATGGTCTCTGCCTATATTTTTCGCCTTTTTGATTGGCGCAATTACAGTCGCTCTCTTTACAACATCACTTTATGATGGGGCATTCTGGACATACATGCCTGAAGGCGTCCAAGTAGGCGGCACAGCACTCTTGATGTGCATTGGTATGCAGCACGGTATCATGGGGCTCACTGCCCTACTTGCATCTGATTATGCACGGTTCTTGAAGCCTGAACACATCAAGCTTGGATCGGTCGCTATCGGATTCATCCCGCAGATCTTCTGCTACGGAGTAATGGGCGGTTTAGGTATCTGGTTCGGAGTAAGACTTGCTGAACCAAACCCTGGAGTCTATATAGTACAGCTCCTCGGTATTGGCGGGGCATTGTTTACAATGCTTACACAAGTTCGCATCAATGTGACGAACATATACAGCAGCTCATTGTCCCTATCCAATTTCTTCGAGAACGTATTCCGCTTCACACCAGGACGCAGGTTCTGGATTGTTGTAGCTGGGATGACTGCCATGGCGCTGATGCTTGGCGGCATCGTCGATCACCTTGATGCAGCCCTTACATTCCAAGGGGTATTCCTCCTTGCCTGGGCCTCAGTCCTGATCACGGATGCACTCGTCGTTAAGATGCTGCTCAAGATTGGGCCTGCATTCTACGAAGCCCGCCAGGACAACCTGTATAAATGGAATCCTGTCGGTGTGGTATCATTGATTATCGCGAGCGTACTCGGCACTGTAGCAGCATTAGGCTATATGGGGCCGTTCCTGGCCAACACCGCAGCCTTCTTTGCTTCTCTTCTGGCTGCCCTTTTGACGGTTCTCATCGCTGTTGTTACAAAAGGTGGATATTATCTTAGAACAGATGTAGATGATGTCAATGAAGAAGATTATCTATTCAAACCGAAATCATATAGAAATAAGCGAAAAACTTATAGCGTGAAGCGTCCTGTATTTCTGAACGCTGAGCGTATGGAAAAATAAGCTGACAAAAGCAGGAGAGCCCCTCTCCTGCTTTTTATAATGCATATAATTTTAATGGTCTCTGCATCATCCAAGTCGCTCTATTTTAGTTTGAATGCTGTTTCAAAGGGAATAACTATATAAAACTTAGGAGGCATTGTATATGTATAAGAACCAATATAAACCATTTGAAACTGAAGAGGATGCAGCACTTTATCTTGATAATTACATCGAATTGAAACAGTATGCAGTCTTTTCAAACCAGAATCTATCTAAACTCAGAGAACAATTCCCTGAATTGGATGTTGTCGATAGCGAATCACATGATCTTGAAGACAGGGTCTCACAACTGGATTTCAATGAAGGGAACAAAGAAGATTTCATGAAACATTATGATGCCGGTGAAGTCATCATTTTTGAAAGGCTCGAGGATACAGATCCATTGAAGACCGAACAGGATGAATCCAGTGAGAAGCAGACCAACGTCAAACCACGTGATGAATACGACACTGAAATTGTAGATACAAACACAGGCTCACGCTCCATGATGGAAGTGAAGAATAACGACCCATCAAACACAGATAGACGCGATGGCGAAGCTGCCTACTTCAGAAAAAGTGATCATGAAGAAGAAGAATTCCTAAAGGATAAATAAAAAAACACATGACCGCGGGTCATGTGTTTTTTGCTTACCAGACATATATTTATAGCCCGTTAAATATAAAACCCCGCAACCTTATGGTTGCGGGGTTGGTACGGAGATGGAGGGAATCTTGATAAGCGATTTTCTCTTAAATATATAAACTGTGACGTCAGTGTTTTCAAGGCATACAGAACATGCCATAAAATGTGTAGGTCATTTTTAATGTAGGCAAATAAATTATGTGGCCACGAAAAAGCACATACCAAGAAAATCATTGAACTATCATACACTTTTGGTAGCGTTTTTGAATTACAAGAGTGACAATGTCAACAACATTATTCTATAACCGTTTATTCACATGCCCAACCATCTTTGTCCCTGTCCATTTTAGACTGGTATGCAGCGTGACCCTGTGCAACTCCATCAGGATAAGTTTCCCTCAAGTCAGTACAATTTTGGAAGAATTCCGATGTTTGAGCCGGTTCACTTGTTGCGGGTTCTGAAGCTGGTTCAGATGTAGCTGGCTCACTTGTTGGTTCGGGCTCAGGCTCTTCGCTGTTAAACCCTTCTCCCCCTTCATTTACATAACCGGGGATTGACCAAATACCAAGTTCACGATCCTTTGCATATTGTTCAGCTTCTCTAAAGTCAGACAAATAACGTTGCTGTTCATATACATAACCGACTCGTGCCAATCCTTCTCTAAGTAGTGTCTCATGAACGTTCGTGTCATCTGCGTACAGATAAACCAGTTCTCTGCCATAATGATCTGTTTTGTCTCCATTATCATACTCAATATACAACTGGTCAGCCGCGTTCAAAATATCTATTAGGCGCGCTGATGCTTCCTTACCATATGGTTCTACTGGTTTATTAGGATGGACTGTTTCTGGAGTATCTATTAAAAGTAATCTCAATTTCAATGTGCTTCCATTATCATCAATAACATTTACCGTGTCTCCATCGACGACCCTATATAATTGAACAGGGACAAGTCCTTCTTTAGGAGTTGCAGCCTCTTTTTTCTCTTTTTCAGCCTTTTTTTCCTCTTCTTGCTTCTTAGCTTCAGCCTTCTCTATAGATGCCTCTTCAGCTTTAGCTGCTTCAATGGATTCTTCCTTCTTTTTCTCAGCTTCCGCTTTCTCTATAGACTCTTCTTCAACTTTGGCTGCCTCAATGGACTCTTCTTTTTTAGCCTCGGCTGCTTCAACAGATTCTTCTTTTTCTTTTTGTGCAGCTTCTATTGAATCTTCTTTTTCAGCTTTAGTGTTTTCTTTTGCTTTATCAGATGATGACTCTTCGGTTTTTTCATTTTCAGCTTTAGTGTTTGAATCAATATTATCTGCAGCGTCAGAAGGAGCTGTCATACCTATTAATACAAAAAATAATACTCCGATGCCAAATGCAGACCAACTATACCTTTTAAACTTCCCTTTTACATTATGTGTTTCGTAGTATTTTTTACTAAACCACATAGACATGAACATAGCTACTGAAGTAACCAGCCACATAACTATTAAAGCGTCGTTTATAAGTACACTTTTACTAAATGCTGCATATAACAATAATAAGATTAGCGTGATCCCAGCACACCCTATTGTCGCCAGCCAATCATCACTTATTTCTTCATCGTCATCTCTATATTTTTCTAGTGTTGTATAAAACCCAAATAACGTGAACAATATAGTAATAAGTATTAGTGGTACAAAAATCCATCCCATTAAAATTCCCCCAGTATATATGTAATTACCATCATTTTACATCACCTGTTATAATTAATACATAGTTTTTTAGAATAGTGCACGAAGATAGTTCTCGCTATTATTGACGCTACTATAATTTAAGCAAGATAAACTGAACAACAAGTAACACTAGCCGTTTCATTTACTTAATAACTATTGTCTAAAACTTATATTAAAAGAGAAAAGAGGCATTCTAATTGAAAAATAAATCTTTAAATTCGAACACAAAAAAACTAGATTATTATATTTCTTTACTAAATCTTTCTTATGACCAAGCAGTAGAAAAATTGCTTTTGAAATATGGACCAGCAACAGATAATTACTATAGAGAAAAATCTTATATTCGCTTCTTAAATAATGAAATAAAGAATATTACAAAAGGGAAGTACCAAAGGACAAAAGAAGGTTTATTTTGCCATCATATAGATGAACTTGAGTTTGAAAATTTATCAGATAAAAATTTTATTAAAGAATATAGATATTCATATTTTTATCATAAAAAAGAGAGGCTTGTCTATTGTGATTTAATAGAACATCTAATCCTGCATACTTTAATAGCTAAAGAAACAAATGGTGACAGGGGTTATGCCGGATACATAACCTATATAAGACCCATGGTTAACGACTTTTATGTAAATGGGCTTAACCCTAAACCAGAGTGGATGAAAGTATGTAAAGACAAAGCATATTTAGACACTCATCAAATTAATATCCTATTAAGTTATATCAACACTATAATAAGCAAAATGCTTAAGAAACAGCACATGAAAACAATAGGATATATAGATTTAAATAGACGCTTAAATCTTAATATGACAATCAAACAATACAGAGAATATAAAATTAAAAAACAGAAATTAAAAATGGAACTTAGCTCAGAAATTACAAAATTACGATTTAGACATTATAGAATTAGAGAAAAAGAAAAAGAAAACTTAATAATTCAACAGTTTTATAGTCAATTTCCTCAGTTAAAAGGATTAAGAATTACACCTAATACATCTAGAAAGGAGGTTTTAGACTATTTGTTTGACTATAGATATAAAAATCATTTTTCAAAGAAAAAAGAACTACGCTCCTTTAAAATTAATATTTTAAAAGAGGGTTTGTTTCAAGAACTGAATTCTATTTTAGAGAATAAAGGCCAAAAATAACATTCGGAAAAGCACGATATCGATTTAAGTAATAAACAGGATTTACTCGGTGGTTCAGTAACAATATAGTATGTAAAGGGAAAAAGCCACCTCCTGGGTGGCTTTAACTATGTCTGCCTATTCGAAGTGAGACACCAATAAGGTCTCACTCAACTCTATCGCATTCAGCATGCCTGCGACGGCACCTGGCACATCGTTTAGATCCGTGTAGTAATCGACAATTAAATCATTCTCCATCGTGTAATAGAGCGGTTGGTATTTATCGATTTCATCGGCTACCATTGCTTGCTGCAGCTTCTGGTTAAGCATGACGTAGTGTTCAATAATGTTTAGTTTCATAGTTTGTCCTTTTTGGATAATTGTAACTGAATACACCTTCAACCGAAGTAGATAAGTATAAAAAATATAAATTTGTTTAAGTAAAAATGATATAATAAAATTAACATATTTTAGGAGGATATTAATGACTGATTTTTTACTGGTTTTATGGAGCTTTTCCGGGATAGCTACTGTATTATTATTAATTGTGGCGATTGGTTTTGCTCTTTTCAAAAAGAAAACTAAGAAACTGTGGCTTGGATCTGGAGTTTCTGCAATTGTATTTGTAGTATTGTTTTTCGCTATTATGTTTTCAAACCAATATGATTTAAATAGGGCTGAATCCACGGCATCAAGCAACCAAGTGTTGGAAAGTGATGAGGAACCTCAAACTACAGAGCTATACACCGAAGAGCAAGAATCTGAAGAAAAGGAGGTGCCGTCAACTGAATTGGTAACAGATGAGGAATATGAAACAAATGAGGTTGAGAAGGAAATTGAAGAAATTTTGGAAGAAACGTTTGACCCTAGAACTTATCAAAGTGGAATAGATATCAGTGAGCTTGAGAGGCGTCCAGATGAATTCGCAGGACAAAAATTTATGTACCAGGGAAAAATAATACAAGTTATGGAAACCGATACAACTACAGCTTATCTAGTAGCCATTAATGATGATTATAACCACGTAGCTTATATTCAAATGCCGAGTAGCACATTAGAACAGCGATATTTAGATAATGATTATATCATCTTTTATGGCTATTATGGAGGCCTCTACAATTACGATACAGCTATTGGAGGAGAAAATATAGTGCCAATCTTCGTTGTCAGCGGAGAGCATATTGAACTGATTCAATAATAAATATAGCCACCTCATAGGTGGCTTTAGTCATGTCTACCTATTCGAAGTGAGATATCAATAAAGTTTCACTCAACTCTATTGCATTAAGCATACCCGCGACAGCGCCAGGTACATCGTTTAGATCTGTGTAGTAATCGACGATCAGACCGTTCTCCATCGTGTAATAGAGCGGTTGGTACTTATCAATTTTACCGGATACGATGGCTTGTTGCAGTTTGTGGTTAAGTATGACGTAGTGCTCATTAATATTTAGTCTCATGTCGTGTCCTTTTTAGGTAATTATAGCTGAATGTATGGTGATAGTATAGATTAAGTTAGGGTTCTGATATGTCCATTTTTCTATAGTCTAGTCCTATGGGCCGCACCTCTTGAGGTAATTATATAGAACATAAGTTCGTATTGTAAAGTAAGGAGTTATAAATTGAGAAGTGGTCTTTTTTACTTATTTTTCTTAGATTTTTCCCACTCTTGCTTTAAATAAGCACTTATATCATCTGTGAACTTATCTAAACCTTCGTTAAAGCCGGCAACATCTAACTCTTTGTCGTCAGTTGAATCGTCTATAATGGCTTGTATCTCGTCCATTATATCTTGAAGCTCTTTATGATCAGCATTGACTTTTCCTTCTTTGTCTTGTTTTGGGAGATAAAGCCTTAATAATTGCGATGTCTCTTTCACTCTATCCTTTTCTAGATGTAATTTCTCTTTAAAGATACTCTTCTCATTTTTGAGGGAGTTTATTTTAGAATCGCGATTATCATTGTGAGCTTGGAAATTAGGATTTGGTATTTCTTCTATACGCCATTCGCCATCCTCCTCAGGAAACGCCTCTTCTTTATATACCAGCTCTCCTTGGTACTTTTCAATCTCTATACTCGCATTTTTGATTTTTTCTATACTAATTTTTATTTCAGTCATATGCTTCAAGTACTTTGCGGCATTTATCCTGACATCTTGAATCCAATTAATTCTAGACTGAGAAATTACCAAACCATTAAATTGTTTTTTACTATTCCACCAACCTATTAAAGCGGTTAGAATTACTCCAATTAATGCAATTAAAGCAGTAAGAACTGGGGTTGGTTCCAAATATTCAAAGATCATTACAAACCCTCCGTTTAATTAAGAACTAATACGCGTTAATATTTTTAGATGATTTTTACTGAAGTAAAAAACCACCTGCAGTGAGGTGGTTAAGTAGTCATTATCAAATCACACGAGTAACCATTGTTTATAATACTGACGCAATTGTGATTACAGATGAAACGTTGCCAATACTGTCTTTAATCCAACCAATTATTTTCTTGGCCGTCTCTTTATCATATTCATTTAACGATGCTTTTAAATTTTCAAGAAATAGTCTGTTATGTTCTCTTGCTGTCTCACTGATATCAGCTTCCTTTATGTCGTTCTCAAGATTTTCAAAGTCCTTTTCCGATAGCTGATATTCCCTTAATACGTCACTTTGAATGTTAACATTATTTAACGATGAATTATTAAAACTACCCTTTATTTCTCTACTATCCACATTCCTTACCTCCCCTTCATAAATATGAAGATTATTAATAACGGCTATTGGGGTATTTTCAAGAAAACCAGCTTTTGCAGATGGACTTAATGTGTCATATATTGCTTTAGTTAATTGCTCTGGTCGATTACTGCTCAAACTGGTAGTAATTGGTCTTTTTTTTTATTCTCATTCTGCTCTTCTAATACATATTCTTTATATTCTTTAGAAATATCAAACCTTGGGATATGAAGAACTTCGTCTAGTTCATACTCGTTACCACATTTATTACACAGAAAATAATCTGATTCAATTTTTTTTCCTTCACTTTCTGTGATTTTATTGTGACAATCTGGACCTTCACATCTTACCTCCCAGATTAACAATAATTCCCCTGAAAGTGTACGTCTGAATAGTAAATCAAATGATGAATTCAAAGGAACGTTCACATATTTTGAAACTGCACTAGGGTAAAACCCTTTGACTCCGTTTAGCACGCACATTTCTAAAAATTCTTCTAAACGCTTATTCACTCTGAAATCAGTATTCATTATCTATTCACCTCCTCAGAGTATTACCTTTCTCCTAATAAATTCTATTACCATTTCATTGACTGGCGTATTAAAATATATACTCTTGCTCTCTCGTCCCACCCGAATAGTGTACTTTTTATTTACACCATCTTCGTTCAATGTAAATCTTATAAAACCTGTGTGATGGTCTAGGCGTGGATTTAAATATGCGAATAGTGGTAAGTTCCTCAGTTCTCCATCTCCTGCCAGGCCCACCTTGTCCATACCGGAGAGTATTAATGCAGAGAAAGGAATGCTTAGCCTTTCGTCTCCAAATAAAACATTCGCTTCGTCCAGAGTTATCCCTAATTCATCACCATCACCTGAGACAAAAAATTGGTCTATCCCATTCAATATTTTTCCAATAGCTTCTATTTTATCGTCATCAAAATCCTCTAATACAAGATCGGGTTTTGATGTAGCATCAATAAGTTCTCCATCTATTTTATCAGCTATTTCTGCTATTTCTGCATTGAACGGTGCTGTCACTTCGTCCACATTGACTTGCTGTTGTAATACTCTCATAAGTTCACTAACTATTTGAGGTGTTTTTTTAGTGTCTCCTCTAACTTCCACTATGCCCGTTTCTGTATCAATATAAACTGTAGAAACAGAAGTGGATACAACCGGCTGCAATTCATTACCGTAAGCTTTTTGTGTCACGCCACTTTTGTACATAAAACGCATGAAAATATCTGTCATCTCTGCTCCCCGAGCAGCGGATATCAGTATGGGAGTAGAGGCAAGATGGTCTATGTCAGGAATCACAATATTATTGAAAGGGTTGAAACCGTAGCTTTCTTCAATTTTTGTTGTTATGTATTCAGCAGTTACTGTGCTGGATAATTTATACCATCGACAAGATGTCTTACCTGCCAGAAGAAAACCGTTTGCTCTTTCTAGAAGTTCATTATTAGATGAACCCCTTATATAATCTTGAACCCTTCTTACCAAATCAATTTTATAACCAGAAGTCTCCAAATTCAAATCTGTGCATAAATCGACTAAAATACCTTTTGATAGTGACTGCAAATCACTAATTAAAGTGATGTCAGAAATACTATGCATTTCTTCCCCTCCTTTAACCTATGTACTGATATCATACCAGAAATGAATGAGGTTTAATAACTATATTGTTCCTTGAATATCCTAGTAATTATTCTATTAAGTTATTTAAAAATATAGTTTATGTATCCCCCTCATCGAGGGAGACACTTTTATTTCCACGTACCCCAGTCGTCCCCGACTTCACCAGTCACAGGATTCCATTTCTTGACCGGCACATATTTCCATACACCATCAGAATTGTAATAACCGAGCCAGATGTGATTGTCTTGTCTCGCCTGTTCTTTATAATGAACTGTTGCGCCTGGCTTGAGCCAACCACCAGAACGCGCGGAAGTGAATGGGGACCCCTGGCGTGTGTGAATACGCTCCTTACCATTTACCCAAGTACCTTCTATCGCCCTATATTGTGTGCCGTGCTTGTTCGTTTTCCAATCTGCGCCCTCTTCTTTACCTGGCTTAGGTTTTGCCGGCGCAACAGGTGCATCCACTTTACTGCCGAGCGTTTTAAACTTCACACCGAAGTAGTCGCATACCGCCTTCACATCACAGTCCGCCATGTCCTCAATATATCGGTTTTGATCTTTACCAAAGATAAGCGGAAAATCCAAGCTGTTCGTCATGAAGCCATGCTCGACCAACACCATCGGGAATGTCGTACACTCACGTATCATATGAAGATTCGTCCAAGAATTATATTGAGAAGCGTGCAAGCCACTACCATGAATGCCATACCCTTTATCAATCATGTTTTGAATGATGTTAGTCGCAAACTGTTTGCCTTGCTTACTGCTATGCCAATAAAAGGCGCAACGGCCACCCACATTACTATTCCCAGCATTTGCGTGCAAGGAAATTCCAAGATCTGGACGTTTGCTATCATAGTAGTTGGTGCGCTTCACAAGATAGACATCTTTGCTATCGAATGGCTGTGCCATAATGACCTTGAAGCCGTTGTGTTCAAGCAGGCGCTTTACGCGTTTCCCTAGCTTATTGTTAAAGTCAAACTCCGCATACCCTTTACCAGCGCGATAAACGCCTTTGCCTGGTGGGAATGTGTTATTTCCATGTCCGATATCCAATGCAATTACTTTACTCATACTTAACATCTCCTTATATAAAATAAAAAGACACCTCAGTTAAGAGATGTCTCATCTTATTTCCTTGCTTTACTAGGTCCTTGCGTCTGCCCTTCTCGTTTGCTCGCAACTTCCCATGCCCCGGTTGCCATCAAGCCACTGATTAGACCAGCAACGACTCTGCCACCCATTGATAGCTCCGCCCCCAATTCAGGGACGAAGGTAGTCAATGCGCCAAGCCCTGCACCAATCAGTACACTGATCAGTGGCAGATAGTTCTTCGGCATGCGCTGCGTCCGTTTCAGTACTTCTACAAGACCGAGTGTGATGCTTGCAATAACACCACTGAATAATAGTATTCCTTCCATCATGTCTCACCTCCTTTCATTATGTGAATATGAACCCAAGCACAAAAATGATGAATGGCACTAATATTCCAGATGTAAACCCGGCCACCCATTTCAATGTCACCTTGAGTTCCTTTAACTTCTTTTCGTTGTGTTCGGACATATCAAATGCTTTGTTAGACTTGTCAAACGCATCGTCTGCCCGCTGCCGTATTTGTTCGAGTCCACTTAATTTGCCGTCAATCTGCCCTAAGCGATCAAATATCTTAATGGCAATATCTTTGTCTTCATTCGGCATCAAACCCATCCTTTCATCAATGTTCGGGCACATATTAATCACCCCTTTATTTAGACATAAAAAAGAGGCCTCTACGGTGTAGGGTCTCCAGTTACTCGATTGCCTGTATCGTCTAATCGAAAGGCATCCTCATCTTTTTGAATGACGTAGTAGTCATAATCTTGCTTGATGAAAGGCGGTGCACTATTCATCCAGACAACCATATCTTTAGCTTCTTCGAACGTTTTGTAAGCTTCTGCTTGATCGAATTCTCCTACGCTACTAGGCATTCCATTAAATGCGTTAGTTCTGACCAGAGATTCCTCATTAGTGCTTTCTTTCTTCCGGGCAACAAAATACTTTGTTTCCTTGCCTGTCAATTTTTCCATATTATTTCTCCTCCTTGATAATTTTATCCAATAGAATGAGTGTTTGTGTTTTGATCGTACCTTCTGCTACCTGCTCGATTTCTTCGATGCTGATGCTTTCAAGTTCTACTTTCACATCTTCATCCATGAGTTCCGCTCTTTTCTTGTGAAACTCTGGAGCTATTTCGGCTTTTAGCGTCACACCCCCTTGCCCGTCATCAGATTCTTTATACTGTTCAACAAGTTTTTTGTTCACCTCCTCTGATGGCTTGAGTGCATCTTGCACCTTTCGATAATTCCGTTGTATTTTAAGCGACGTTTTGACAGGGAACTCTTTCGCCGCCAACTGCGACAATCCAGTAAATATATTTTGTAGTTCAGATACTTTCATAATCAGGCTCCTTTAATATAAAAAGCCGAGCATTTAAGCTCAGGCTCCTTTTAGTATTTTGACTTCTTCCCTCAGCGTTTTATTTTCTTTTTCAAGGTATTCAATCCGTTTATCTTGCTCGTCATCTTTTGATGCCGTTTCCTGTATTGATTTCATTATTGGCGCAATTAGTTGTGTGTACTCAACGCCGTACATACCTGCCGAGTCGGTGTTGACAATGGATTGGTCAATCATGTCCACGCCATGTTTCTTCATAACCCCCAGCAAGTTCTGTGCGGATACCCCGTACTTCAAGTGATTTTCTGGCATGTGGAAATCCATTCTGAATCGGATCGTGTCTATATCTCTTATGAAATCCAACCCAAGTTTATTGTAGGTGATGTCCGTTTTTAGACGCTCATCTGATGATACATTCGGTTGGTTCAAAAGATAAATCTGACTGAATCGGTTAGTGTCCGCTCCCAAGGCGTAGTACCGTGGGCTGTTCCAGTAAGGACCGGCGTTGAGGCCTAAGAGATTGATGAAGTTGCTTGTGCCATATCCAGTGGCTATCGAATAACCTTGTAAGGTGTCATATTGATTTCGTACTTCAAGGTTCCCGGATGACCTCACCGCATTTATATACGCCCTGTCAAAATAGTTGTTACTAGCACCCAAGTCATACGTGTATATGCCAGTATTCATAGGCATTAGGGTTTTTCTGCCACGGCTTAAATCAAAAAGGAACCCTCTTTTAAAGTCTACTGCTTCATCCCTGACATGGAAGATATCTCCGACTACAGAGTTTCCGACGCCGTCATCGACCATACGCCGGCTTGTATTGGCAATAAACCCTGTGAAGAAATTCTCATCTCTTGGGTCAAAATTAAATCGACTTGTACCCGTTGTGCCCATGAAAATATAAGGCAGTCTGTTATTTATGCTACGCCCCACACCGATACCGGCTGTACGAGTAATATCCATTTCATTGTCCAACTGACTGTAATACATACGGTTGCCCGCATCACCAAGATGTATATCAGCACCGCCACCCAATTTGAAATTGGTGTTTTCCATCATAAGTGTTCCTGTATTTAAGCTGAAGTAAGTGTTATTGTTCTGACTTCGCAGTACGCCACCAGTCACTCTTTCAGCCGAGATGTCAATCGCCTGAATATCTCGTACAAACTGGCTTTTGACGGTTAAACTGTTGATAAATGCGCTATCTGAAGTAAATCGCTCAAACAACGCTGTATCCACTTTCAGCCAATTTGATTCAATCATATTGGCACTGAACCAGTTCGCTGTAGCCGATGCAAAATTGGCTTTAGCTGCATCAATGCTCATTGTCTCAATTTCATTTATGAAGGCGGAGTCTGCCACTAGCTTATTGACCAGTGCCGAGTTGACCTTCAACTTATCCGCTGTGACAACTTCGGAGTCTAGGTGTTTGTTCTTGATAAATTGAATGTCTCCCGTAGCGGCTACAATGTTTCCGAAATCACCTGTGACGGCTTCAATACCCCACGCCTTGACCGTGTTCTGCACCGTCAGGTTATTCGATACATCTACATTATCGCCAATCAGCGACAATCCTTCAGCATCGCCCACAATGCCGGTTGCGAACTCTTTACCACCGACTTTGGTTGTACCGATGGAAAAGCCGTCTGATAACAATTTGAAATCTGTGAATTGAATTAAGTCTTCAGGGGCGGGTGTGTGATCAGTGGCTTTATCGCCCTTTTCAAATTTTATTTTTCGGACGTGTCCAGTGAATACAGTCGCTCCGCCATATCCGTTCGTATGGAAGGATACTGTTTTATAACTTTCACTGTCGAGTGTGAATGTAACAGAATACTTTTTCCACTCGGTCGTCAATTCCATGTTATCTATCGTGTGAATACCGTCTCCGGTGAAGTACGGCCTTATTATTTCACCATTCGTATCTGATTTGGCTTCAAAAGATAGTGTGACGGGTTTACCGACATGACCATGTAAAGCGCCATTTGCAATGTCCCAACGCTTATATTTCTGATCGATGGTCGTTTCTCCGTCGGTGTCTAGCAGCATATTGCGTGTGCCTAATTCAATATCATCAATCGCATTCGTAATATCCGATGACCACACCCGACCACTTATTGCATCCTTGACATCATCAATTATGACACCTTTTTGGTCTTGCCAATTATTCATGTCCAAAATCGATTTTGTAATGCTTGAAACATCACCACCCACAATCTGATGAATACGGTTGTCTGATTGTTGCTTGTATTTATCTAAGTCACCTTGTACGGCATCAGCTTTCTGTGCCGCATCCTGTTCTGCTTGTGTGATTGCTTGTGACTTCGCCGTATCAATCGCTGTTGTCAGTTCACCACGTTGTGTACTGATTTTAGTCTGCATCCGTTCTTCAGCCGCGTCTGTTTCAGCTTTAGCGTCAATAACAGCTTGTTGGTAGGCGTTGTTGATTGCAGTAGTTTGAGCGTCATATCGAGCATCAAAGTCCACTTTGAGTTGTGTGATATAACTCTGCGTATCGTTTCTATTACGCTTTAATTGTGCCGTGATGTTCTGCTGACGGCGATCAGTTTTGAAATGCTGATAGTCGCCTAAAGTGATTTTACTCAAGCTATCATCGAGTAGGTTATTCTCCATTTTGTGGATGCGCGCCTTTTTGATAATGTCAGCTTGCTTATAAATCACACCAACACTATCGCCAAGGTCATGCGCACCTACTCTAGCAACATCAGTCTTCCATGTTGCTTTCGGTACACAGTTTTCAAGGAGCCATTGATAGGTTGAATCAGCAAGCAGTTGCTTATTCTCCACATTCTCAAAAATGACTTCTGACATCACACGAGGATGGATCTCCCCATTCTCAAAATAACCATATTCTGCAGTGGCCGATGGAATCTCTATCCAGTTTTGACCGACCGGACTTGTGATACCGTCTTTAGACCATTCGATGTCACCAAATTCAAGACGCGGACCGAAACCGTCCCCAGCTTCTTCACCGCGCCCACGCCCGACAGCAGCGGTATAGACTTCTGACTCGTCTTGCTCTTGTGTCAGACTTAAGAGGTTAGTACCATATGCAAACCGCTTACCCGTCCATTTGCCAAGGCGTTTTTTAATGTACAGGTCTTTACTGATGATTTTGCGCCCATCAAATGTCAGACCGTAGTCAAACTCGACCCCGAACTTCTCGATGATTAAGCTGCGGGCATTGGCGACACTGTCTCGATAAAAGTTGATATCTGCAGTACCTGTCACATCATAGTCTTTCACATACCAACCGATTGGATTGAAAGCTGCATCAGCTGCTGGCTTCATTTCTGAATCTCTGAAGCGTCTATCATGGATATTCCCCATTGCTTTAGCTTCATCAAATAAGATGTGGACGCCATCGAACAGCAGTATGCGTTTGTTATCTGCTCTAACTTTTCGAGTGTGGATTTTATACAACTGGAATCGCTTCTTACGATCATAGTGTCCGGCAAACCATGCTTTTTCTACATTCTTTTTGTAGTTGTACTGCGTACCCGATTTTGTTTCATAAAAAAGTGGAACTTCGACGGACAACTGGTACAGTCCATTGAGCTCCACTGTTTGTATTGCGGATAGCAAGTGCTTCTTCGGTATAATCTTCTGTAGCTTTTTCTGTCTGTCGAATAGATAAATCATAGGCTCACACCTCTATACTTGATTGTGATGCTTGCTGGAGTGGGTGTGACGACCAGCTGATCCCCATCTTTTATTGAGAAGTCTTCCATATCACTTTCGATGTTCAGGCCGTCCATCGCTTCAACTTCAGTCACATTTTTCGTCAGTGTCTGTTCCTCGAAATACAGACGATAGATGGATGAGATATTTTCATGAGAATAGTTGATATTCAAATCGGTTGTCGTATTCCGTAGTGACCACTCCTTGATGCCTGTACTGAACTTGATTTCAATATATGGTTGGACAGGCTCAGAAGACTCTATAGAAAGTATTTGAGCGTTCGTATAGTTGATTGTGTGCTCATCCCGATATTTCAATGGATCGTGCCATAGGAAATCCAAGACGAATGACTGTTTTTCAGCTTCATCATCTGGTGTCGAGCCACCTTCATACACCACATAGTAGGTTAAGTTCGCTTCATCACTGAATCGGATATGCTTTGCATGCTTCAGCAAGCCATTCAAGGCGCTCAGTTTTTCTTTGAGGACACTTGTATCAACTGCATCGATTTCGACCGTCACACTGATGGTTTTAGACGCCATGCGCTTACTGAGCACCATCAGCCCATCATATCCAGCTGGTGTGGATGTCTGAATGTCGTAACTGTTCAACTGACGGCCAGTGACGTTTGTCGTTTCTACAATGCAGTTGATGTCGCTTAGCGTCTCGTCAATGTTCGTACCTTCTACAATCAACTGATGAGGAGACGGGAGATGTAGCCCTCCCGTTCGTTCTCCTGGCAGTTCAAACTCTATCATTCATACACACCTCCTAGATATGACTCTTCGAGATTGGTGACACGGACAGATTCATCATTGATATCCTCGACAAATCCTCTGTATTCTTTATCACCAAGACTAAACCGGATATTGGCGGACTGCTTGACATCCAGACCGTTCTCCAAGTCATGCTTGATTTCCGCATCGCCAATCGCTGTAATGCTGTTGTTGAGGTCTTTACCGTCCACATCGAAGCCGACAGGGTCGAATTCCGGCTGATACGCATTCTGCATCTTATCAGTCATCCTGAGTATTTCATTGACGACTCTTCCAGATTCATTGCCGATACCAATCGCCAAGCCCTGGGCTGTATATTCACCCATTGCCATGGTCACTCTCGAGGGTGACTTGATTCTTAGTGCGCTCCGGATGGTAGCAGCCGCTCTGTTTGCGATGCCTCTTGCGGTCGCGTATACAGACCCTGCCTGACTTTGCAGACCGGCTCGATAACCGCCCATCGTGTAGGCACCTGCGCTGTAAAAGCCACCATAGCTACCTCGGATTGTGGCGATAGATCGTGACATCGTAGACTGAATGCTTGCGACTGCACGAACACCGCCACTTGTGATGCTACTGACCATAGCGTTCATGCCTGAATTCGTTGCGGCGACCATCTGACTCATACCGGCACTCGTAGCCTGAGACATCGCTTGCATGCTGTTCGTGCCAGCCATTTGCATCTGTCTGTAACTCTGTGTGGCTGCTTTATTCATGCTGGATGTTTCGGATGTACCTGTGCTGCTGATGTCGGCAAAGTTGCTGTTTGAATTACTGAGGAGACTGTCGAGTTCAGACATGGAGCCACTACTCATTCCTTCAAACTCACTTAGCACATCACTACTCAATCCGGCCGTTTCACTGCTGCCGGTGCTTGCCAGACTTTCGAAGTCACCACTCATAATTGCATCCATGTTCTCTGTCTCTGCTGTGGAGCCGCTGGACATTTCTTGAATGGCCGCTGTAAAGTCACTGCTCAAGCCAGAGGCTTCTGTTGAGCCTGTACTGTGGAGGCTCTCCATGTCTGCAGAACCCATCTGATTCATGGCGCTGATGTCCTGCGTCGCATGGTCACGCATGTAGCCTGTTTCGCTGGTGACACCCGTATTGAGTGCTGCCGTGTTCGTAGTACCGGACGCTAGTAGACTCTCAAAGTCGAATGCCGAGTTGCTCGCCATCGTACTTGTATTGGCGTTGACGCCCGATGCCATGCCACTTGTGTTGCTTGTCGCATTGGCACTCATTGTGCTTGTGTTCGTGCTGACGCTGTTGGCCATCTCAGATGTTTTGGCACTTGTGTCACTGCTTGCAAGACCCAGCGTATCGCCGATGAATCCGAACACTTTTCCGACCGTTTCTCCGATGGCGCCAAGCACCGTACTGACGGTTTCTCCGATAGAGCCGAATATTTCTTCAGTCGTTGCTTTGATGCCTTCCCATGCTGCTGTCCATTGACCAGTCACCACATTAATAAAGAGCTCAATGATGCCAAGTATCAACGTCACTGCAATTTGCACGACGTTTGAGATCAACGCCCAAGCGACTTCGAAAGCACCTGTGATGACATGCAGTCCGGCTGTTACAACGGCAATGATGCCACCGAGGACGCCCCCGATGATTGTAAGTACTGCAGGGAATACTACGCTCGTAATCTGCATAATCTGCTCACTGTTGTTGCTCCAAAACTCGCGAACTTTTCCGAAGATGCTTGAAACAGTATTCCAGATAGCACCAACTACTGTGGAGATAAGGCCCCAAACGGCCTCCCACACCATGCTGGCGACTGCGATAATGGTTTCATGATTTGCTTGCCAGAATGTAACAACCGCACCAACAATGGTTGAGACGATGTTATATATCGCTGTGACCACTGTAACGATCGTATTGAGTATGATGTCCCACACTCGCATTGCCACATTGACAATTGTTTCATGGTTATTCGTCCAGAAGTTCGCAACTGCAGTAATGACTGTGGAGACGATATCCAAAATAAAGCCAAGCACTGTGAAAATGGTGTTTTTAATGAAATTCCAAGCGTTCACGATAACTGGTACCAGCGTGTCCATCACATACTGCACAACCGTCAGGACAGCGTTCCATACGCCTGTGACTATCGTTAGGATGTTCTGTTGATTCGCATCCCACCAAGCGACCAGCATGCCCCATACGGACATAACAAAGTTACTCACTGCCGATATGGCATTGGAGATATGTGACTGTACCTGGTTCCAAACATTGACGACCCGGTTCCGGAATTCTTCGTTGGTCTGCCATAGCCACATAAATGAACCGACAAGTAATCCGATGATCGAAATTACTGCCGCGACTTTAAGACTGATAAAGGCCATCACCTTACCGACTGCTTGCACTGCATGATAGACCGCAAATGCTGCTGGTACTACCATCATTAATACTCCGGCTAATGTGGTAACTACACCGATAATCATACCGACTACCGGATGATTTGCCAGCAACTCTTTCGTAAACTTAAATATCTCATTCGCTACGTTAAGCACGGCTTCTCCAAGTGGCGCCATGGCAATACCGAGATTGACTAGAGTTCCGATGATGTTACCGATTAAATCAATCACAACCGGCCCGGTCCGCTCAATGTACTCGACGAAGTTTTGGAATGCCCTGTTATTGGATAACTCAGCCGCCCATTCTCTAAAGCGTTGTGTCATGCGCTCCAATCCATCGAATACATGACTACTGTTTGCACCAAAAGCCGCGAATAAGTCAATGATGCCGAGGAATGTATTGCCGAAGATGCGTCCGATTTTCGGCATATTCTCCATGACATAATTGGTGAAGTCATGGAAGCCATTGGTTTCGGCCATTTTAGCGGCCCAGTTTGCAAACTGTTCACCTAGATTATTGAACCCTTGCGCAACCCAATCAATCAACGGCATAGCGGCATTCATCATATCAATTAAGCCCTTGCCGAATTGCCCAGCTGCGCGCATGATATTCTCAAATACTCGAATGCCTGTTGAATTCAAGTTATCGAAGAACCGCGTCATCGTTGGTGATTTGTCTAGGAAGTTTTGCAACTCCTTTGACATGCCAGAGATGGAATCGACCACCCCATCAATGAATGGGCGCATCTGCTGCAATGCACTGTTAGCACCGTTAATCGCATTCGACATGATGTCAAAAGTCGCATTCATGTGTGCATCGACTATATCGCTCCATGTGGACTTAATGCCATCTAATGCTGATGTAAATCGCTTCGATGCCTCTGTTGCCCTGAATGCCTCATCGTTGTATCGTTTGAGCACTGTAGCGACAATGCCACCAAAAGCCAGACCGCCTGCGCCTGCAATTGCGAACGCTCCAACCAGCGCCAGGAGGCCACCCGTGACAGTACCAAGCGCAACGCCCAGTGCCATAACGGCCGAGGTCAATCCGGCTATGATTGGAATGCCTGCTGTCAGTGATGCGAACAATGCACCTTTAAACACGTTGGCCATGACTGTGCCCATTGTTCTTATATTCGTCGCCAATTCGCCCATATCTTTATTGAATGGATCGGTGAAATTTGTTTTAATGCCATGGTATGCACGTTTTAACAGACCCTTATCTACATCTACCTTTATTTCTTTTTCAATATCATTTGCTGAAAAGCGTCGCGCTAGTGCTTCCGCTCTCAGAAGGCCACGACGGAACTTGGAGATGTTCGCATCGACCTCCGTATTCAGTTCATCCGGCACTTTATTCGCCTGGGCTGCCGCTTTATTGATGTTCCGCTCAAAGTTACGAATGTTCGCATATATGCGCGCTACAAAACTCTGCACATCATCCATCTGCTCACCCCTTTTATTTATCTATTTTTATTGACTGTTTTGAGCCATTCGTCCATTTCTGCAACTTGCTTTTTGCGGATATGTTTGCGTCTATGCTTATCCACCCACTTCTCGTACTTAACCTGTTCCTTGTCTTTATCGATGAGCTCACGTTGTTCTTCAATGTAGCGCTTCTGCGGCTTCACATTGGCGCCGTTGTTCATCCGAGCCATTGCATTGGCAGTGAATAAGCCGTCCTCCAGAGAGTCCAGTCGGCGGTGTCTGGCGCCTTTAATTAAATTGCGCCAATACCGGGGTGTCATCTGCCATATTTCACGCTCCGGGATGTAGCCAAGCATTCGCTGAGTGGTTGCAAAGACGTAATCCATATCAATTACTTCATTGCTTCTGCTTCCTTCGCTGGATCCATCACTGCTTCGTACATGTCCACGAGAGACTGAGCGCTCTCCTTGGCCGCCTCTTTCGCTTCTTCCTTCGTCTGGCCATCTTCCGGCTTCGCTTGTTTGTAACTCTGCCTCACGTTCAGCCAAAACCCCCTGATTTCTTGTTTGAAATATCCTGAGCCTTCCAGAACTTCGATGGCGCCACGAATCAGTTCGATTGTGTCCTCTTTCTCATCGATGACTTCGGCAAGCGCCTTCTGGATGTCGGATTTCTTGAAACGTGTTACATGTGCCGTGGCGCAGTCCCAGAAGTTCAGCAGTGCATCAGTACGGCGTTGCACCAAACCGAGATAAATGGCATTGATACCGGGCGTTTCGTTGCCGTCCTTGTCTTTCGTCGCATATTCTTTGGCACGCTCTCCGAAAAGGAATGAGCCCTTCGCTTCTACCTGTTGATCTTTGATTACAAGTTCTTTAATGGATTCAGTCATAATGTAATTGCTCCTTTATAGATAAAATAGATAAATAAAAAGGACGAGCGATTGCCCGTCCGATCATTCTTATTGTCCTACTGGGGTATTGTCTCTGTTCTCCAGAGAGCCTGTGTACTCCCCTGGTGCTTCGAAGTCTATTGCAGCCGTTGATGGATTCAGTACCACGTCCGGCAGTTTAGGCAGTGCGCCTTTTGCTGTTTCAACTTTAATGGCCAATGTGTGCTCGATTGTATCTTCTTCATCGTCGAATGACTTGCTGATTTCAGATACAACAGAGTAGCCGAATACGGCATCGTGGCCGTCTACTTGCGCCGCATCAATGGTCACTTCTTTAACGCGTTTGTCGATGAGCCATATCTTAATCTGCTCTTTATTTCGGATGGCGTCATCTAAGGCTTCTTGCCCTACGTCGCCTTCTACACGATTGGCAGTGAATGTGACTTCTTCAGCATGTGCGCCGTAGTCACGATCTGTTTTACCGCCTCTGATTTTATCAACAATCTCATTTGTAATCGTGTGGCCGCCTTCTGTAATGTCGCCAACTACGATTCCTTCAGCGCCCAACTCTGAATTGGCAGGCTGTACCAGTACTGCATAATTGTTAGCCATTCATACTCATCTCCTTATTTTTCGTTTCTGTATAACACATGATGTCGGACTGTATAGACCAAGCGCAACACACCATGAGATGTGTACTGGTCAATGTCCGTCATCACCTGTTCGTTTGATAATCTGATTTTCTCCACTTCATAGTGCACCATTGGAATCTTAATCCGTGTATAAAACTTCAACCACTTCATGAGCTCCCGACATTCTGGCTTACTGTCTGCATAGATGTGCATCTGTACGGCAATATCTTCTTTCATCGATGTTGAAGTCACTTCTTCAGTCACATTCGTTTCACCGATGATGATATACGGTGTGACCAGATCCTTCTTCACACCATCCTGCACACTGTTCACTTTAGCCATCAGAGGCGACTGAAGGACCGTGTTAAATACGCCATTGTATAGTTCTTCGTGGGCACTAACCCAGTTCGACATTCAGCCACCTCCTAACTAAAGTAGTTGTTGAAGAATTTTCTCGCGACATCTATGGACGGATACCAGAATGGCTGGGCGACCATGCCATAAGTCGTGTACCACTTGCCGTCATCCCCTTTATAGGTCCACGGGATCTTCTTTGCTCTAGAGCCACCAGGGCCTGTAGCGTAGATGCCAGTCCCAAACTCCAGGAACACTGCCCAATACGCGCCAACGCTGACTGATGCTTCCAGACCGCCGATGTCCGACTGTATCGAGTTTTTCGTCATACCAGTATCGACTGCTACACGACTGCTCGCTTCCATATCGAGTATCAGAGCCGTTTCGCTGACGCCTTGCTCGACGACTTCGACGGTACGGTCACTGTATACCTGTAAGGCAGTCACAAGACCTTTCATTCGCCCACCCCTTTCAGTGGAATCCGATTGACTTCATGCTGTCCACCCTGGTCTTCGACATCGCCGATGATTTCGTACTCTTTCCCATCATGCATGATGATGTCGGTGTGCTTGGGCTTCACCCTGTACGGTACATAGAGCGCACGTGTGAGCTGTTTCTGCATATTATGGAAGGTTAGCCTTTCAGATGTCGAGGGCGTGTCCATGAAGCCGTTAACCATAATCACCGTCTCCACGACTTCTTCCTTGAATGGATAGGAGCCAGATTGGATTGTCTTTCGAGTGATGATGCTGATCTCATGTGGGAACTCACTCATGAACATGTGCGCCACCCCAATTCAGCTTACGCAGCGGCTTAATGATGGCGTTCAGCTTTTCATCAATGTCAGCATCATAGCTATAACTGACACTCCCCATAGAACGACTAGAAATGCCCTGCTGTTGAATGAAATCCCGTGCGATGGACTTGGCAATGTATTGCTCCACCTTAAATGGCAGAGGCGGATTAAACGTCCGATTGCAATACTCTTCTGCCATGCCCTGATAGTGTGGGATAAGGGTTTCAATATCGCTGTCCTTTGAGGTGTCGGCCATATCCCACTTATTGATTGCTTTTACTTTCGTTGCATTCATTTACTGCACCTCCTAATTAAAAAGAGAGCCTACTAAGGAGTAGGCTCTACTGGTGCGTGTACATCTTCGCCATCAAGTTTTTGTGTCGGTTTCGTACCGCCAAGTGTAAAGATCTTGTTTTGTAGATGCTTAGGTACAAATGCGCCAGTGTAAAGCAGTTGTTGTACAGTCTCTCCAAAACGACCAGCTTGCTTCTCGATAACTTGCGTTGCATCTACTTGCAGTGGCGAAGCCAGTACTTCACCGACTGTCGCAATGGCTTGAACGCCTTGCATGAAACTGGAAGGCACTTTCACAACGATAAATCCGTCGAGTTCACCTTGCACACCCTTGCCGAGCACTTGTTGTTTCGTGTCGCCCTGTGGCAATCCTACGACATATTGTTTTATGCCTTTGTAAAATGTTGGAGTGACGAACAATACGCGGCTACCTTCTGGCGCACCGGCTTCGTCAAGCTCTACTGATACATCAAGCACGGCGTTGTATTGCGCATCTTTGCCTGTGCCTACAGAGATGTGTTTGTTGTAATTCTTAGCCATTGTTTTGAAGCGCAAGTCGTCCAAATATGGTGCGACTACTTCCGCCGACTGCCTTGCTACGACATACTCCACATCAATATTACCTTCTGTATCTCGCTTATCCAGACGATCAACATAACGGCCCCAGAATTTCTCTTGGTCAAGAAAGTATTCCGTTTCTTCGATCTTCACATTATCAATGCTGTTCGGTGCTTCACGGTTGTAGTCTTTCAAGCTCGCTGTGTCGCCTTTCATGACAGTGAATGAGCGCCCTTGCATGTATATTGCATCATTGTTTATGACTGCAGGGGTAGAATAAGACTTTGCTTTCGTCACTTTCTCGACGATTCCGAGGTGCTTATTTTTCATCTTAGTGTCTCCCGGCTTAACCGGGGTCGAGAAGTGCTGGATGTTCAGTTTGAGTGAATTTGTTTTAAGTGCTGCATACTTACGGTTTTTCATTAATGATCATCTCCATTTTTTTATTCTAGGAATTCCATCCAACTTTCCTTGTCTTGTGCTGGTGGTTCGTCTCCTTCACCAGGTGTTCTACCTGTCTTCTTCTGCGACTGGAACAGATACGGCTTACTTTCGCGCAAGGCCGTCACCTTATCATCCAGCCCTTTTACAGTCTCGCCGTCTTCGTCGAGTTCCAACCCTTCTTTATCGAGTAGTGCAAGTACGTCATTGGCATCGTTTGCATCTTTAGCAACAGCGAGTTTGATTGCACTATTCAGTTGAGACTTACTGTATTTCTCAGACCAGTTCTGATTTTCGGTTTGAAGATCCTGAATCTGTTGCTGCAGTTCGCTATCATCCTCGACCGAATTTTTCAGCGTTTCAATCTGACCGTCGCGTTCTTCAATTTGGTCCTGCAGATCTTGGATTTCCTGATTCTTATCATTCAGACGAGAACGCGGCACCATGCCTTCTTTCGCTTCGTCGAGCGCATCATTTAACTGAGTCTCAACCTGTTCCTGCGTCAATTCACCATTTGCTAGTTTCTCCAGTAGTTCTTTGATATTCATTTATATTCGTCTCCTTATTTCGTTTTTTACGTGTCACGACACGATAAGTTGTTGACTGCATTTTTACGTCTTGGAGCCTATTGGACGCATCAAAAAAAAACAGTTTTACGACGTATTCAGGTCGGCAATACACATATAGTGTTGAGATAATAGAAGCAGTAGCAATGTCTTTATACTCTGATTGCTGCCATCCAAGAGTGGTCAATGTATGACCATCAAGATATTGGATCACCTCCGACTATGAGTTGATTACTTCTTTGATAAAGCATCACCCCTTTCATGAGGTTCATTGACACCTTTCCGATTCGCCTTCTTTAGTTCTTTCGCAATATCAGCAGTGTTCTTCTCAATGGCTTGCAGCAACCTAAAGATTTTAGTTAAAACGCCGCCGTATTCACTACGCATCATAATCATCCCCTTAGAATCTTCTTGAATTGCGCTCTTTCTTCCACAGCTTTATCTCACGAATAGTCAACAAGATGATCACTACTGTGAACGCAGCATATGCTGTGCCTCTAACAGGGTCTCTCGTGCCGAAATGTGCAATGGAGAAAAGAATTGATGTTAAACCAAAGAATACGGATATGGCTATGTTTAACCCCTTAACACTTCCCATGCTGACTACCTCCTAACAATCATTAGCGCACCTGTAAACGGGTTCTTGATAACATATACATTCGGTCTTATCTGTTTTAAATCGACTGAGATGTTCATTCGACATCCACTCCTTTAGATTTAGCCCACTCTTCATACGTTTGATACTCAATTAAGCTGGTGCTTCCATCATCATTCCTCGCCCGTCTAGCAGAAGGTAGCTGACCATTGATTTTATATAGCTTCTTACATCTGCAATTGATATTCTGTTTGGCACTGTCCACACCGACCAGATTCCCAGGCGACGGTCCAACGGATAAGCCGACTTTAAACATACCGTTCTCATCTTCTGACTTGCCATCCATCTTCTGGTGCGATGCTCGGGTTCTGCGGTCCAGTGTGCTGTCCCAGTAACCCTTGATGCGAGCACTGAATGACCTTGCCTTATCTGCCGCATCATTTGCGGATTGCGTTTGTGCCCGATGGCCTTCTGTGCGTGCCACCATACGTGCCTGTCGCATGCTCAGTCCGACATCCTGGTTGATGCGGTTCGCTATTTGATTGTAGCTATTGCCTGCTAGGACACCTTCTGCAATATGCCCCTGGAGCTTCTGAATGACCTGTTTGCGATGTCTTTGAAACGTTGGCGCCAGCTTAATTAATTCGATTGGCTGCTCCAGTGCTTTCTTAATCCGCTCAGTCGATGGCGCTGTAAAACTCATCTGAATACCACTAGAATACTCGAATAGATACATATGGCGCATATAGTTGTCCAAGTAGATCTTCGTTTGACTGAACACAATCAGGTTGACGATTTCGCTGTAGTCATCCTGCAGAAGCTCCTCAATACGTTGTAATTCCTTTTTGAATCGGTTGTACTTGTTGAATTCAGTCCATGTGATATGTGGGTCATCGTGTTGGTACTTGTCGAGCATGGTAGCAAAGGACCGCTTAATATACTTCAACCGCTTTGCCAGTACCTTCTCAGCTTCATGTTCAGCTTTAGCGATGAGTTTGTCGATGTGCTTATCAATCTGTTCCTGGTCCATCATCCTCACCGCCCGTCACGATACCTTCTGTATCTTTACGTTCCTTCTCTTTCTCAACATCATCCACCCATGGATGATTGGCAAGCAATGTCTCTTCACTGATATAGCTGGAGGATGCAGAGGCAATCTGCGACTGTTCCAATTCATTGACCATACGATTGTAATTGAACGTGACATCGACTTCTTCAGCAAGCTCGCTATTAATGCCTTCATACTCGAATGCGAACCATAAGAGCTGCTTGATCGCTGGAATAGTCTTCCGTGCCAACTGTTTGGCTTTAAGATCCAATCCGGTATACAAGAAACGCAGTGCAATGCCGGAAGGACTGTTGCCGAGTTCGTTTCGGTTGAAATCCACGCCTCTGCCATAGTCGTATATATAGCCGCGCAGCTTATCCAGCCACTCATTAGAAGATGTCACGGGCACCTCTACGCGTATTGTTTCAACGCCGCCTTCACTGTCTACATTGATGGCTTTATAGTACTTGAGGTTCTTCATAAACTCCGATAAGTCTGTGCCTTCATAGCCTTTAAGAATGTAGATAAGCTCGGTCGATTCATCAAACATGTTCTGCGTATCGGAGGACCGTCGGTTCATCGCATCAATAAATGTCTTATAGCGCCATATATCGCTTGTGGAGTCACTGTTGTTCTTGAATGGTATAAACGGTACTCTGCCCCAGCTCTCACCGTTTAGATGCGTTGTCGGGTTGTCCTCGTTCATACCGTGATACCAGGCAAGTACCAAGCCGCTATCTGCATAGAGATAGTAAGTCACATCATCAGCAGTCCAGTACTCCACACGGTGTTCATCGCCCACCATGTAATGCCGAATGACAGCATTAAGCACACGCTGCTTGCGGTCTTTCCAAATGGGGATGATTTGCTCCGCTGGAATCTCCAGCATCTTGAACGAGCCTTCCTCGTCCACATAGGGGTGCACCCATTCCACACCTTTATTCGATGCAGCAGTGAGAATGTCGTTTAGGTCATCATCAAAGTCATAATCAAGATGCTTCTCGATAGCGGCCATGACTGTTTCGTCTTTATGTTGATAGTTGGGAGACTCTCCTGCGATGTAGCCCACTTTCTGGTCTACTAGGTTGGCATGTGGATTATGATCAAATCGCCAGTCCGGCTTTAAGGGATCAAAGTTTCCTTCGTGGTCTGTGGGTTTCTGTTCATCTATAATATCCGGGTGATTGTCGTAGTAGCGTTGGCCGGTTCGGTATATCTCAATGTTTGCTGCGTTTTCTTTAATAAGACGAATAATCATTTCTTCTTGTGTTTCTTCAGATGGCTTGACACTGTCTGTCAGCACCTCACCATGTGGTTTTGTGAATGGATCCATGGGAAGCCTCCTTTATTTGAGTATTGATAATGATGATTGCTTCATATCGCGTTCCATTGCATAGCGTAACTGGTCAATTGTGTGGTTATCGATATCCTGGAGCCTCGGCAAAACATTGCCGTCTTTGTCTGTTTGATAATCTATATTTTCAAATTCATACGCTGTCTTGGGCGTCCGTTTAGGATCAATCACGATGGCATCCAAATCATCCAACCACTTTTCACCAAACTCAACAGAGCCGGGGCCTTTCTTAGAGCCCTTCACTCTTAATCCGTATGATTTCACTTCATCCACTGATTTTGGTTCTGCGCCATCTGCAGTAATTGATTCGTCATCATACCCTTTACTTTTAATTCTTTGAGCAGCCGCTCTGTTGCTCAACTTCACTTCATGTATTTCGGCAATGGCGTATATCGTTCTGCGCTTCTTATCGTAATGCCACCGTCCAAAACTGAATGGATCTGAAGCATAGCCCCAGTCAATGCCTTGCCGAATATTGTCGAACATTGCAATCTCTTCATCAGTAATGGTCCTGAATACCAGATTATCGAATGGTACGACACCAGAGCCGATGGCTTCGCCTAAGTATTCATGTCGATATTTACGTTCGTTACGCTCTTTCGTCGCTTCTGCTTCTTCGATGAACTGCTTTGAGATGAACGGATTGTCCAGGTATGTCGAGTGATGTACGAATGTGTTATCTGCGATGAAAGCTGATTCATATTTCTTATTCACCCAAGATTGTTTACGCTTTGGTGGGTTATACGAATAGAAAAATTTATAAAAAAGACCATCTTCCAATTCTCCTCTTAACAGGGAGTTGGTGATGGTCGTGACTTCATCTTCAGTTAGGAACTCAGCAAGCTCTTCTATCCAGGCAATCGCAAAAGGGAATTCAGCGCTTTTAAGGGACTTAATACGTTCCGGTTCCTTAGCCCCTCTGAATACCATATAGTTACCACGCGGCAGGTATGTGACTCTCATAGGGGATTTATTGACCTTGAACAGATGGCTCACTTTCTGTTCTGATATCGCCCACTTGATTTGTTCGAAGATGGAAAGCTCAATGGTGTTATCTATCTTCCGTATGCCGACTGCATTGACTGGATAGCGCATAAGCATCTGTACGATGATATGTGCGATGTCTGATGACTTACCGGAGCCCCTGCCCCCTTTGCATACTACGTTGAGGATGTTTGGGTTCTTCGCTGCTTTCCATACCGGATGAAATGCTGTAGGCAGTAACTCTGATATCTTAATAGCTGTTGTCATTCCACATCATCCACAAACTGAACGGCGCCGGTGTGTTCGACTTCCTGCTTGTCCGTCCAGAGCTTGTAACGCTTGCCTAATAGCTCAGCCGCCTTAGTACGTTGTGAAGTATCAGATCGTCGCTCATGGCGCTGCACTTCGCTTTCGAAGTCACCTAGCGGAACAACCATCAACTCTTCATCCTCGACCTGCCCTCGCATGACAGAGGTGAGATATTCCATGACCTCCTGCTGATCTGCAACGGCTTTGCTTTGCAATTCGGCCAAACGCTCGTCAATATAAGCTTTTATACTATCATTTTCTAACAACTTACTCGCATTCGTCTTTGCATAATTCTCGCTATATCCAGCATTGATCGCCGATTTGAAGACATTCGCATGTATAATATATTCATCAGCAAAGCGCTGCTGCTTCAGTGTCATTTTCCTTTTAGCCACTTCATATCTCACCCACTTTCATACTTATGTATTGTCTTACTCAAAACCAGCGCCGATTGCCACCTGTAATTGGAGGGGTCTCTATGTGGATCAGCAACCAGTTTTCAGCAAACAAAAAAGACATCTCAATAAGAGATGTCAGCCATCGCTTTTATAGTTTCTTTAGCAATTCATAATAGTGCTCCTGTACTTCTAATGCTATAGAAGCAGACTCCCCGTACTTTTCCACTGTTTTTTGCTCAGGGTCACGAGGGGCGTAAAGGTACTTCGAATTTCTAGTTACGTTATGTGGCCTGAAACTAAGCGCTATCGCCGTAACATTGTTTGGTGTATCTATATAATAAAACAATCCAGGTCCTGGCTCTTCGGTTTTTAAAGCAACACCATAAGGCCGCTTCGTACTCTCAATCGAAAAGTTCTTATGCCCTTTGCTCTCAAGTGCTTCTTTCATTTCCGGTAAAAATTCAGCAAACACATCCACTGTTCGTTTAGCTCTTTCTAATCGTTCTTGAACTTCATCCTGCTTTTTTGCCTTACTCTCATCGTAATCTTCATTAATTTTCTTAAACATGTTCATCCTTCTTCCTCCTTTTGTTTGGTACCCTAATCATACCAAAAATGCCACCCAATATGGATGGCATTTCTTTAAGAGGTCTGTCATGGAAACCAAATCAATAGGGAAGTTGTGGCCGACGAAGATTTTCACCTCGCCTGCCTCCCTTCCAGTTTATCGTCATATGACCTTTCTTGTCGATTTTTTCTTTAATTTCTCATATTTCCCATTAATCCTGTAATGTCTCGCAGACTTCATTCATGATTGAATGAGCCCTTTGTGGGGAGATTCCGACTTCCTTGGCGATGCTTTGATAAGTCATGCCGTTGAGCCGAAGATTGAATACTAGTGCTGTCCGTTCATCAGTGATACGATCCCAGCGGTTTTGGATGTATCGTACTTTCGCCTGCAATCGATTCAGTTCCTTATCCATCTTCATGCGTCTGATGGTGTCGTTGTGTACGGGGTCGCTATTGCCACCTTGTGCTTTTGGCATGGCAGCGTCTATTCCATATTGTGATGTAGAGCCACCACCAACTTCGCTTTTGTACTGTGCATCCAGTTCCTTAAGTCTGGAGATGTAGTATGGATAGTTATTGATTAAATCCATAATCTTTTCTGTCGAATAAGTCTCAGTCGCATAATTCATAATTCAGCTACACCCCGTTTTATAGTTTGTCTATCGCTATGAGCACATGGTCAGTGTCCCCATATTGTTTCCTTACGTTAAGCTCTACAATTTGTGAATCATCCTTGTATACCGTTTCATTCAGTGCATCCAGTATGCCTTTGGCCAAGTTATCGAGGTCTGGCTTTTTCTGATACACCAGCGAACCGTCTTCTATGGCTTTTAGCTTCTTCTTGGTGTAAGACTTGGGCGGAGTAAAAACGAATGTCAGATGAACGGCTATGGGACACTCAGCAATGGTCAGTCGCTGTCTGTTCATGTAACTCTTTGCCGTCAGCTTCACCAGGCGCTTGTATGTCCTGCTTTGCCTGGAGTTCACCGCCTTGGATTTGCCGGATGCCGTTTGATAAACACGGGGCCTGGGTTGCGGTACTGCCTTGCCATCCACTTTAAACTCAATCAATCACTATCACGCTCCAATATCTCTTTTACTTGTTGCAGTATGTCTTTAGTATCCTTTTTCGAGTCGTTCAAAGTTAATCGCATTCTTTCGTTTGTATTGTTCGATGATGTCCTGCTCGGTAAAGCCATAGCGATCGAGTACTTTCAGCAGAATCATCAACTTCATGCCAAGGTCATCGTGTTCTTGTAATTGTTCCAAAGCAACATCATCGACCGGCAAGTCAGCAAAGACTTTGGCATAAACCCTGTGTGTATTCCAAAGGTCGTCACCTTTGCCTTTCTGCTTATTCCAGTGGAGCATGATAAAATGCAGTACGTCTATGGCCTCGTCAAGAATGCGCTCTGTGTTTACGGGTTTGCTTTTCCAATACTTCCATAAATCATGGCATTCATTTATAAACTCAGACACCTCAATGTTTATTGCAAGAGAATGTTTGGAAGTGAACTCCTCTTTCCACTGTTTGTTGGTGATGTCCTTTTTCTTTTGTATTTCCAAATCCAGTTTCTTTTGCATTTTCAACAGCCAATTCACAGTTGGCCTACTTAGTATTAGTGTCATTATTTAATCTCCCTCAGTACATGTATTTCGTTCGCTTGAATATCAGTTGCAGACTGCCCGTAATTTGTCATGATGCATAGTTGCTTATGGTCCAAGTAAAATAATGATTCGTACAATCCTTCTGATACCGAGCCATTGACTGCAAACACAGCAAGCGTATGCGCTTCGCCAGTGAATGTGCCTTTGTACTCCAGGAAGGCATTTTCGTTTAGATGAACGCTCCTCGCTTTTCTTCCAGGCTTACCAATTAGTGTGATCCGATCACCTGGCATAATGACTTTATCTGCAATATGCAGGAAGTCTTCTCTGATTTCCTCCTGGCCTAATCTAATGAAATTAGCATTTACGGTCATGAAGAAGTCTTTACCTCCGAACTCGCTGACGGCTGCTTTCATTCCACTCCTCCTATACTCCAAATATCCAAAGTATTGCTTTGGTTCCTAATGCTACGATCACCAACGTAATCACCGTGACGATGATATATGCCATTAACTTCTCAAACCTGTCATTATTCATTTTTTATTCCTCCCAATCCAATTTACGGCTAAATCGATAATCACCATCAACGTCGCAATAATCAGCAGGACGAATGCTGTGTAGCCAAGTATCACAAGTCCAGTCATCTAACCCTCTCCTTTCTCTTACCGCCGTCCCAATTGGCATCCGATCGAGCAGCTACTTTAGTGTAGCTACATTTCAGACGTTTGTTCTCCTCTCCCAACTTATTAACTAGTGCTGTCAGCTCCCGCTTTTCCTTGCGTAGCTGGGTAATCTGTTTGCTAACTTTTATACTAAGTTTCGTTTTCTCCCTGAGTAGCTCATGGAATTTCTGTCGCCACCGTTTGATGTGCTGGCGTTGGGTCTGTATCGTTTCTGCCTGCTTATCCAACCGTTCCCCACAATTTCCATTACAGTGATGATTGTAGTGCATGTAATCACTCCCTAAATATATTCAAATAGCGTCGCTTGTCGTGCCTTCTCTTCTTCCCGAACACTTGGCCTGACCAGATTACTTTCGTCGCCTTTAACTGTCTTCTCGACGTATTGGTGACTCTCTATAAACTCCCGATAGTCTGTATACGATAATTCTTTATCCTCACGCAGCACTTCCTGGAACTGGTGGACGAATATCATCACATGGTCAGATCGTGGTATGGCTGTCGCAAACTTGATATCGCCCTCGTATAGGTGCCTGAGCTGAAGAAAATAACTCGTCATGTCACTCCCACTCCTTAAACATTGATTGGAAGCAATCCATCCAATACTTGGACAGTCTGAGCGGCTTGTGCTCGACTGGTCGATGAATGTAGCTCTTAACGGCGTCTACTTCTTGCTGGTCGTTAGTTGGCTTTGGAGCATGTCTGTTGTGTGCTTTCTTTTGGATCATTCGACTTCCTCCTCGTCATTGAGTTTGATTAATGTACGCTTCCCACGCGATTTACCTGCTGGCGTGCCATACCATTTGACTGTATCTTTCTTGATTCTCATAGCAGACGCTATCTCGTCCAATGTGCCGAGACTCAATATATCGTCGCCGGAGTACAGAGCGTACTCTTTAAAGGCCTGTCTCACGAATACCAGGTAGTCTTTAATGCGGTTGTAGTTATTTGGATTGATGCGTCCGTCTTTAACCGGCATATTATAAAGCCTGTTCCGTGAAACGCCTGTTTCTTTTGCAATTTCAGGTATCGTACCTTCTGACACAAAATTCATGTGATGGTAGTAGCGATATACCTTGCCTACCCTAGCCATGATCTATCACCTTCCTTGGTTTGACATCATCTACAGTCATCCCCATTGCAACAATACGCTCAACCATCGGAGCCGGGTATGACATTGGGAACTCTTTGTTCAGTTTGCGCATTGTCTTAATCCTGCCGATCACTTCCAGCACTTCTTCATCCGTCATATCCTCGTTAGGCTTCTCTATTCTTTCGGTCGCTGCTCTTTCTTCGTTCCACCCTTTACGAATCCTGTTGTAGAGGAGTGCATAGGAGATCCCGTTGCGCTCTGCTTTCTGGATTAAGTCTGCATCCAGGCTCTTTTGATTCAAAATGGGCGTTGTCGCTGCTTTTTCCAGTGTCCATCCCGCTTTCAATCGTGCGCTGAATGTATTGTCTGATACACCATTCTCAGCAGCCATCTGGGCATAGCGCACCTTTTTCATTGACCGACGGCCGCTGAGAGGCCTAGTCTTAGCCTCCTCTACCGTCCAGCCATTCCTGACGCGCCTGGTAAATGCTTCGTAGTTGATACCATTACGCTTAGCTTCCGCTATGTCTTCTTTTTTGTATGTCCGTTTCACCGTTCTCCCCTCCTTGTCAGACTCTCTGTAAACCATTTCGCGTTAATGCCTCTGCGACCTTCTGCCGAGCCACTTGTTGCCCGGCTTGGAGCAGCAAGTCGATATAATGGTCGCCAAACATGCCAATGCTTTGGATATCGCGTTTGGTGACCTCGTCGCCATCTAGCAACTTGTAGACAATTGATTTCTCTGTGGCTGTAATCATTTACATCAATCCTTTCATCCGATAGTCGCTCCCGGTCATCATGACCACTTTCGTGTTTTCCATCATCCTGGAGAATATCCGGTGCAGCTCCATTGATTTCGTGAAATCTTTACTGGTGTAGTTCGTTGTATATACTGTGCACTTGCCTCGCCTGGCATCAACCAGCCTGAATAGCTCCGATACTTCAAACTCTGTCATTCTGTTTGCTCCAACATCATCTAGTATTAGTAGGTCGGCATCGCTCGCCATTTTATATATCGGGTGCCGCTTGTTCGATTCATTGAACTCTTGCTTTACGCGGTCAATGTAATCGGGCAGTGACATAAATAGTACTTTGTAATTCTGATCTGCAATCCCTTTTCTGATAGCTGCAGCAAGGTGTGTCTTGCCGGTGCCGTATGTCCCCTGGAAGAGAATGTTCTGTCCGTTCTTCAGATGAGACTCAAAGTGATTAACGTAATGCTTGGATACTTTCAATGCATGCTGCTGAGAGTCTGTCTCTGCACTATAGTCCTCGAATGACTTCGTTTTATAATCACCGTAGATGATAGAACCCTGAGAAAAGACTCTCGCATTAATCTCGCGCTGTTTTTCATTCGCCATCTTCTTCGCCTCGCAACGACAGCCCACTTGTTTCTCGGAGCCATCATCGAACTGTATGAGTCGCATATTGCCTCTGCATGCCACGCATTGCCCAAGATGCTCAGTGTGGACTGGCTTTTTAAGTGTCGGTTGCACCTCTGAGTTTTCTACAGCATTTTGTATCAATGGTGCGATTGATTCTTTAGGATTTTTCATAATAACCTCCTAAAATCCCAGTTTATTAATTTGCGCTTCCTGTTCAGGTGATAAATGGTTAGGGGTTCCATATTGCTTTTTAAAGTGTTGAACGTTTTGCTTCTCATGTTTGACCAGCTTTGTGTAGGTGTCTTTTCCATCGTCAATCCAGTTTTCAATAATTGATAAGATATAGGGGGCTTTCAGTACGCCTTTAGACTCTGCGATATCTATGGCTTTATGCAGATACTTAATATCATCAATGTCATGAAGTAATTGACTGATCTTGTAGCAGGGTTGAGATTTACTCATATCTACCTTGCGCTCTGAAAGAACATCAAAGACTTCAGTATTATGAGAAGGAGAGACAGCGTCTTTCTCTTTGTCTGTCTCTATATCTTTCTCTAGTTCTAACTCTTTCTCTATCTCTCTCTCTGTGTCACTTTTCTGCACATTGGTGTCACAATGTGACGTAAGCGATTTTCGTCCATTCTCTTCCTGAATCCTCTTCTTTCTCATACGCCTTGCACTATCTGTTTCGCTGCCAATCATTTCATTGATTTGAGTCATATAAATCTCGCCACTCTCCATCTGGTCAATAAGACCTATTTCGAGAAATAGCTTCATAGCAACCCTCACAGTATCTTTATTTGTATCTGTTAATCTGGATAGTGCATTTACATCGTATGGAATCAGCTTTTCTCCAACGTATCTCACCAAATGGCCATCATCGCTCAACGACTTTAAACACAGTTTCAGATAAAAGATGATGTAGTCTTTGCCACTTTCCTGTTCTTCCAGCCAAGACATTGTGTCATCTTCAAAGAAGTTTTCATTCAATTTCAGCCAGTAATACCTTTTGTTACTAGACATATACTTACTCCTTTCTTAGAACGGCAGATCATCATCACTGATATCTACTGGCCCATCTTCCTTAAACGGATTCGATTCCTGTTGTTTATTTTGACTACCATAAGCGTTGGTGTAGCTATTCGAATTGTTCCGTCCCCTGCTCTCGCTACCGTAGCTGCTACCTGAGGCGCTTCTTTGGTTTTGTGGCGCCGATTGGCCACCGGAGCCATTGGATCCTTTAGGCTCCAGGAATTGCACGCTGTCAGCGACCACTTCAGTCACATAGACTCGTTGCCCCTCTTTATTCTCATAACTGCGGGACTGAAGCCGCCCGTCTACACCAGCCAGACTGCCCTTCTTCAGATACTGGTTCACGTTCTCGGCTTGCTTGCGGAAAGTAACAATGTTTATAAAGTCTGCACCTCGTTCACCGTTCGCATCGGTAAATGGACGATTGACTGCCAAGGTGAAGTTGACAACAGATATATTGGATTGACTGACTTTGAGTTCAGGGTCTTTAGTAAGGCGACCGACAAGTACTGTTCTATTAATCATGATTTATCCTCCTAATTAGAGAGGGAGTTATTCCCCCTCGTTTTCTCCATCTGCAGGTGTGTCCCCTACCATCTCAGGAATGTCTACATATGCTTCATCATCTGGCGTAATGTCTTTGATATTCCTTCCAGTGCCTTCGTCATGTTCAACAGCATTCTGCATTTCTACTGATACCGGGAGATATTTCCACATGTGACGGATCACAGTCTTTTTCGCCATCTCTTCATAATCCGTCGCCCAAGGGCTGTACTTGCTGTTGCCTGCTTTACTACGCGCCCTGCGCTTCTCAATTTCTGATTTCGGCATATATTCGAATTGATAGCCACCATCTTTGAAGTGCGCCACTGCATAAGCCCCTTTAAACTGTCCACGATTATCTTCTGCTGGCTTATGCTTCAAGTCGCTATGCAGACCAAGCTCATACTCAAAGTCATCATTTTCATACACTGCATGGGCGTAGATGCTTTGAATGTGACCAGAACGCCTGGCCAAGTCAATCATGCCGCGATAGCCAATGATGAACGTGACATCCGTTGTCCCTTTCTTATTGTTCTTAAATGGTAAGAAGTAGCAGTGCCCCATTGGACCCGGCTCCAGGCCAAGTTGTGCAGACTGCATGACGGCGCCCAGGAGACTTGTCACATCCGCCTCTTTCAGTTGTGGTGTAGTCCTGATGACTGTCGTTGCCATTCTTGTCATACGTTCAACGCTCATATGCTTTGGCAGCGCTTGTGCCATTGCAGGTGCCATCTGATCGATATAGTCGTTGATGGTCATTGGCTTCTTGCCGTTTGCCACCTCGTTATTTTGTTTAGTAGTTACTTGGTTTTTGAGTGTTTCGTTTGTCGCCATGATTATTTCTCCTCCTTGATTTCTTTGATAGCGAGCTTGCGGAACGTCGTTTCTTTGTGGAATGCATCGAGTGTGTCCTTACCGTACTTCTCTTCAAGCGCCTTCTTATCAATCGTGCGCCTGGTTTGCGGCTTCCAGGACACCAAGAAGTTTGATGTCTTACCTGCTACGTTATGGCCAAGCTGGTCCTTCAGTTGGTTCTCGTACTTCGACTGGAGCTCCTTCGTCTCTTTGATGTCCCGTTTACATGCTTCGATGGCCTTCAAGAGTGTGTCAGTATCATCACTGAGCGCCACTTCTTCGTCGTCGATATCTTGATACATATGATTGATGAAGGCGCTTGTCGCATCGCTTCCGTCGATTTCAGGGATGACGCCAGTCTGCACATGGTCCTCCCAGAAATCCTTTTCGGCTTCGATGATGATGTCGATCAGTTCTTCATCACGGTCAATCTCTTTCCAGATATAGGTGTTACCCCCACATAGAACGGCGATGTAGGCTTTTTCATAGCCTGTCACGGCCATATAATGTTGCACCTGGCAAAGGTACTGTGCCGGGATGTCATCTCCCTCCCACTGATCCTTGTTGTACTGTGAAGTAGTCTTGCATTCGAGCAGTGCTTTCTCCCCCACTACCACACGATCCATATTGGCGAGCATGAAGTCGTGCTCTGGATGCCTCAGCATCCTGTTGTCTCTTCTCACACGCTTGCCTGTGCGGTTCTCAAACTCTTTGGCTACGATGTCTTCAAGCACATGACCCCAATAGATATATTCGTTGTCGATGTCCTGCCTGAGCTCCGGATTCGTCTTCTCAAAGAACAGCTGCGTCTTGGATTTCCATTTGTTCACGCCGAGAATGGTCCCGGCATCACTGCCGCCAATGCCTGTCTGACGATGCTCCAGCCATTCTTCATGTGATAGGTCTTTTATATTGATATGCTGCACCATGTTGAGCCTCCTAGTAGATGTGATATAATTAAGTTGGTTTATTTCTTATTCGTCCTGATTGCAGTCAGGGCGTTTTTTCGTTCAACAACGAATTTAGCTTCATAAGAATGCGTTTTTCGGCTGCTTCATATCCGATTATTTCTGCGTTCAGTTTGAACTCCTCAACTAGTTCGTGGTTAGCCTCCATTTTTCTCCATGCGTCCTCTGGCAATACTACTTTTACTGACCCTTCTCCCATCTATCTCACCTCCCTTCAATAATCTTCGAGTTTCAAATCAACAAGCTCAGTTGTTTCGTAATTCGCTTTAGTGACAGCGTCCTTGACCTGCTGATGGATGTAGTCCTCATTGCGTACATCGTTGTAGTCATCTACATAGGCCACATCGACAGTGGCGTTTACAGTGACTTCGATGGATTTCACTTTGACAATTGGTAGCGTTGGATCTGCATGCATGTAATCACTCCTTTTGTGCTATTTTGCCCGCTATTACAGGTGCGACCATCGTGAGTAGCGCGACTGCGATGAAACTAATGAAAAGTATCTGTCCTGTACTGATGACTTGTAATGCGGAAAGCGTAGCGATAATGCCGAATGTGAATATGCCAAGCCATACCATCTATCCCACTTCCCTTCTGATCTTCGGCGCTTCTTGGAATAGTTCATCCACAGACAAGCCATAATGTTCAGCCAACTTGAAGGCCTCTTTTAACTTGAAATCGGTGATGCCATTCTCACGGTTCCAATAGTTCCCTTTAGTAAGTCCAAGCAGCTTGGCGGTGTCTGCTATAGAGTCGCCGGCTTCGTTTCGTGCAATGTAGAGTGTGTAGAACTTCTTCATATACGTCGCTCCATTCTGAGTCGAGCGTCCCGACCCTGGTTGATTTCTTTTGGTGGAATACCGTAGTCATCCAGCAGTTTCATGAGCATGCCTTGCCCTTCAAACAGAACGTCCTGCAGCTCCGATGCGATTCGAGTGACGGATTCCTTCTCTTCTCTTGTCAGGAACTCTGGGTGCTTGTCCAAACGGATCTGAGGCAACATGTCTGTAAACTCCTCGATTTCCTTTTGAATGCGGAACACAAAACTCATGCGATGATCGTCGTAGACTCTATTGGATGGTGTAGGCGCTGTGTAGCCGTTCGTAATTTCATGCGCCATGTCATTGAGTAAGTGTGAGTCATGAATATTTTTAAACGCTGCGTCATACATAGAGGCCGTCATATTCCGTTCGCCTTTTTCAATCTTGCAAACTTGAGATTTATCGGTAAAAAGCATGTTCGCCACGTCTTGCTGTGTCGTCCCAGTCCGTTTTCGGTATCTGACAATTGATGATTTCATAAGTTGACCTCCTGTCATTTTTTATCTATTGAATGTTGCCTGTGTCTACGGGTACTATTAAGTTAGAGTTAATCAGTCGCATAATTGATAACTCAGTAGGTATGAGCTTGTTGGTCGCTTGCTCATGCCTATCCTCTATAAATTTGCTTGGCCGTCCTCTTGGCTATCAGTAAATTCCAATGTCAGCTGCTGTACTTTCAAACGAGTGGCAGTAGAGGGTACCCAGACATTTATATAATCCATTGCTTGATTGAAATGCTTTTGTCTGAGCTGAGTGCGTGTCTTGATACCGCACACTTCATTCAGGCCACTATTAATATCCTTGAATAGTGCTTGTTTTACTTCTTGCGTATTTGCAAAACCAAATCGCTGTATAATCTCCATTACATTTCTTCTCACATGCTTAGCGATGAAATTATATTCGCCAGCATCCAACTTCACTTCATCTTTTAAATAGGTGACATCCTTCTCTATCGTGTCCACCTTCTTGTTGGTCTGATCCAGTGCTTCGAATTGAAGCCTCATGATTTCCATTGGATCTTTAGGCGCTTCGTACTTGCCCGTCTTTCGGATCTGCGGAAGCACTTCTGAAGTGACCCAGCGCTTAAATCGTTTTGCTGATTCCAATTGACTGCCAAATATTAATGCGTACAGTCCAGATTCGTTGATTAAAATTACGTTGCGATGTTGACCTGATAGAACGATTCGTTCAGTCAGCTTATCTTCAAGTTCTATGTGATCCCTAATTGCTTTTTGAGGATTGGTGTAGCCAAGAACCTCTGCTACGTCTTTTCCGATAAAGTATGGTTCCTCGTCCACAAGTACTGTGCGTACATCGTTTTCTTCAAAACTGAATATTTGTAATTCTTCCATTGTTTACCTTCTTTCTTTGGTATAATCTCCCTAGGAGGGAGGGGTGAAAAAATGGTTAAGAAATATCGTGCCGGCAACAAGAACGACATGAAGAAATTTATGAAAAATGTTGAGAAACAAGTCTATTCTTCTGCCGAATCGGGGGTGAAAAACACTACTCACACTGTTGAATGTCCCAAGTGCAAAACTTCCAAAAAGATACGTTTTAAGAAGGGCGTAGGCAAATGTCCTACTTGTCATTCCAGAATTGAGCTCGATTTAAACTGGGAGTAAAATTTTGAAGTTTCGTTAAGCTTTCATCAAAATTATCCGCATTTACTTTTGCGCTTTTAATCAATTTGTCGAAATCATTTTTGTTTGAAAAAACGAGTTGAACTCTATACTTTCTTTTTGCAACTCTCTTGATAACAGCTGCAACTGCAATTGAGAGGGTTGCTCCTACTAACAGTTTCTTCATCTACTTCATCTCCTTTTGGTATACTCCCTTTAGATGGGAGGTGAATATTTATGAAAAAAGTTTATGCTTGCCTGCTTGGTGAATGGGTCGATTTAACATCTGATGAAAATTGCGTTATGGGACCTCACATGACATCTCCTTCTATATGGTGGGAAGAGAATGCTGAGTTGTGGTCGCCTATCAATAAGAAAGAAGCAGATACGATGTATCAGCAAGATCACATCGAGATTCACTATAAAGGTAGCGACTACCGCATCCATCCCATGTTCATTCAAATCGTTAGTTCATAATTTTGCGTTTTACTAACGTCTCTTCTATCCTTTGAATATCTTGGTCGTCAAGCTGTAACTCGGCGGCCTTGCTATTCAATTGCAACTCTACTAAGTGGTTAATTTCTTGCCACTGTAACTTCGTAAATTGCTTTCTGAACTCTAAAAATTCTTTAATGATTTGATTCATGTTATGCCTCCTTAATTAACTTTCTTACTTTCGTACGTTTCGCGTACTTCGTCTTCAAAAAAAATAGTCCAATGAGTGTTTAACACTTTGCTGAGTTTAACTGCTGTAGTTACTGGAATACGCCTGTGCCCTTGCTCATAGCTTGCGACAGTGGTCTTCGCAATACCTATTTTATTCGCCAGCTCAAGCTGAGTGTAACCATGTTGTTCCCTTAACTCTTTCAACCTCTCCATTTCATCACCTCCAATGTCTTACGTATTGCGTACTAATAATGTAACACGAAATGCGTACCCTTGCAACAGTTAAATACTCATTTTGTCATATTTTTTTAAAATAACTTAAAATAAGTACGCTAATTGCGTATACTCAATATAGTTAGGAGGGGTTGCTGTGATTGGCGAAAAACTATTTGAATTAAGAAAGAGAAAGAAGAAAACGCAATTAGAAATGGCGAAGATACTCGGCATTGCCAAAACCACATACTCTTCTTATGAGCAGAACAGACGCACTCCAGATAGTGAGATGCAGATAAAAATCGCCGATTACTTTGATATCACCTTAGATGAATTGAATGGCAGGAAACACAACAAAGATCCTCTCGATGAAGTGGACGCTTTAATGTTCTCTGACAAAGAGGGGTTTGATAATCTTTCTGAAGAGGATAAACAGGAGTTAAGGGAGTTGCTGAACGATCAACTAGAGTATTGGATTGATAAGAAGAACAAGGGGAAGTAATTAGGGCGTTGCCCTATTATTTATAGATTTAAGTTACATATTTTAGAATTATAGGAGGAAGTAGTATGTCAAATATGCATTTGAAAAAGAATTTATCTCACCAAGATTTGATGATTTTAGAAAGCGAGATGGATAAGCATAAAAAGAGCAAACCCGTAGCTTTCGTGCTTTGGCTATTCACTGGCGGTATAGGTGGCCATAGATATTATATGGGTGATATTGGTTATGCAATAGCTATGACCCTTACCTTAGGGGGATTGGGTTTCTGGGCTTTGATAGATTTGTTCTTTATTTCTGGCCGTATTGATAAAAAAAGTGAAATTAAAGAGCGTGAATTAATTGTGAACTTAGGCGTAGGTGGTAAAGAAGTGCAAGAACAAGCTAAACAAGAATTGGTAGTTGAACAAAACTAATTGTATTTTAATTCAAATCAAGAATTTTATACCAGCTGACCACTGGCACTTTTAGTGGTCAGTCATTTTTTAAACCTTAAACCGAACATATGTTCCTAAACTAGGAGGATTTTATGAGAATTGAAGAGAGAGTTAATGAAATCGTGGACGCATGCATCATAGATCAACTGGACCTAAACATCCCGCACCTCTCCTATATGTTTTCTGCGCACATACTCTATAACCATATTGATAATGCTTACATGACAAAACGAGGTATAGATGTCATCGCACTTAAAATCGATGCGCCATTTAAAATGTGGAAGGCGTTCTGCCATGAAGCTGGCCATATGTTCCTGCATTGTACAGATCAGCGCCACATGCCAAGCGCATTTAATCAGATGCAGGAAGCTGAGGCTGAGAAGTTCGCTATATTGTTGATGATGCCGGAGAAGTTAATCCTGAAGAACGAATTATATACGGCGCAGGAAGTGGCAAGCTACTTTAATGTACCATTCGACCTGGCTTTGAAGCGCATTGAAATGTTGATCGAACAGACGCGGATGACCATTTATAACTAGGAGGGGCACGTATGCCGATATACAAGGATGAAAGCAGAAAGACCTACTATGTCAGTTTGTCTTATATAGATAAGTTTGGAGAGCGGAGGTATCATAAGAAAAGAGGGTTCAGGCGCCGCAAGGACGCTCGAAAGTATGAAGATGATTTCTTCATCAGCTTGGACGAAGGGGCCATCAAAGATGCACTACCCTTCACTCACTTATCCAATGATTATCTGGAATGGTATGCCGATCGTAGAAAGCCATCCAGCATTAAAACCATGAAGAATTATATCAATAATCATCTCAATCCGTATTTCAGGAATATGGATGTCTATAACATGACCACAAAGGATATATTGGACTTCCATAAGCATATGCAGGAAAAAGAGTTTAGAGGAAAGAAGTTATCGAAGGGGTACGTTCAGGATATCCATACTGCGCTTAGTAGCATACTTTCACATGGGATGAAGTTCTATGACTTAAAATCCAATGTCGCTGCATTGGCAGGTAATATCGAGAATGATGAGGACTATACGTGGAATTATTGGACTGTAGAGGAGTTTGAACGCTTCTATAGTGCAATAGAAGACATACGATATAGAGCGTATTTCAGATTGCTGTATTTCAGTGGTATGCGACACGGAGAGCAGCGGGCGCTGACCTGGCGGGATATAAACTTTCATGAGGGGTATATTAATATAGATAAGACAAATTACAATGGCCAAGTACACAAGCCAAAAACCAAGACTTCCAAACGGAAAGTGTACATTCCGGGCCACGTAATTGAGGTGCTGCAGGAGTATAAAGCATGGTACCAGGAGAATCAGCCTTATAAAGATGATTATGTCGTGTTCGGTTCTTTCTATCATTCAATTGGAGAAACGACAGTGGGGAAAAAGTACGATGCACTGGTGAAACAAACAGATCTTAAAAGAATCAAAATACATGAATTCAGGCACTCTCATGCGTCCGACTGCATCAATCGTCTTGATATGGATCGGGAAACACTCGCCAAAAGACTTGGACATGCTTCGTCAGTCACAATCGAAAGAGTGTATGGCCATCTTTATCCAAGTACAGAAAAGGACGCCATATCCGGCCTATAAATACGTTTTGGTGTCCAATCCGTGGCCATAGCGTGGCCACACAAAAAGAAAACCCCATAACCATACAGGTTACGGGGTTGGTACGGAGATGGAGGGATTTGAACCCTCGCGCCGGGAATACCGACCTACACCCTTAGCAGGGGCGCCTCTTCAGCCACTTGAGTACATCTCCATGGCTCCACAGGTAGGATTCGAACCTACGACCGATCGGTTAACAGCCGATAGCTCTACCACTGAGCTACTGTGGAATGCTGTCAATTTCAATCGAACATTTACAATTATAACAACTTCACACAGTATTTCAACCGTTTGAGCACATGTTTTATATTCTTATTACACTTCCCGCTTAACTTCCAACCCATTTATGTAACTTATATAGGAATGATAGATTGTTTCGTTTACTCGTGCCGCTTCTCCCCGCCCCATCGTAGGATATTGGAACTGCATACTCATTTCTTTCTTCTGATACTTCTCTTTCTGCTGATTGAACTTATAATGCAGCTTCAAGGCGTTCAAGTATTGGTTGTTGAAGGATGTATATGAAATGTCTATTATCCGCTCTTCATTATTTGAGAACAGCACCCGTGTCATGCCCTCATCATTCATATAGGATTGGATATGATTGATGTTGAACCAGTTATTTTCACTGATCCGATCGGAATGGGTGCAGAAATATATGTAGGATCCGAATAGATCAATGATGACCGGTACTTTGCTGGAAATGCCGGTCAATGTCCTGCTCAAATCTTTTCTCGCATGATAGTTCTGCGAATGGCTACGGCAATTCCTCTCTATCACTTTATTTGGGTTGAGTCTGCATTCGATCCCTTCTCCGTAAGCTTCCCCAATCCGACTTTCAATCATCCCATCATTGTCGACCGGCACGATATACATCGTTTCCTCGTGTATCTGATAATGAAGTCTCTTCATCGCATGCTCCCCTTTGCTTTCTGTTAATTAGATGATAGCACATACGTTTATTTTTGTTAACTACAATATAACATAATGTTAAAAAAGTTTTCTCAATGTAATTTTACATCATTAAATTAACGGAATATTCGAAATGTTGTTTGACCTATGGCATTTCGTGTTATATAATTTGTAACAACCAAATGATGAGGGGGGATGTAGAGATGAATAAGCAAGTATACCCGGCGAACCAGTTGAGAGTCTTCATCAACACCATAAACGACCTTTCTGCCGAACTTCTTCTCCAAGAAGCGATTGACGACTACAATCGCAAACTATACCTTGAAAAGATTGAAGCATCGCTTATAGAAAAGGACGAAGAGAAGTTCATGACATACACATCAAAGTTAAAGGAAATGGATAATGAAGATGCTGCTGAATAGTAAACAATATAAAAAGAGCTGACTGCTAACCAGTAGATTATACATATGGTTAACAGTCAGCTTATTTTTATGCAATCAGATCGAGAAATTCTTCTCTGGTGATTCTGCCGAGGTAAAAACTAATGTCGACATCGGCCAACGCTTTGTCGATGGCCTGACGGTTATGCTCAGTGCCGACGAGTCGCTCTTCAATGACACTCACTTCCCCTACGCCGAAAAAGTCACCGAATATTTTTGCCTGTGTTATCCTGCCCTTTTTGACATTAAGCCTGACGTCCAACAAACCTGCGTCGAACTTATGGGACACATCAAAATTATATTTAGGGTTTTTACCAAAATTCCAATCCCAAGTCTGATACTTCTCTTCAGATAATTTATAGATTTTGTCCCAATCCTCTTCAGTCAGCACATATTCCTCGATATTTTCGCTGCCACCGAATATGGATTCCAGTATTTTCTGTTTAAATGTTTCTATATCGAGATGCTCTTCCATAAAATCGTTGATGTTGCCGACACGACCTCTTACCGATTTGACCCCTTTGGATTCAATCTTCTTCTTATTCACCCTGAGTGCATTCTGAACTTCAGAGATATCACTATCCAGCATCAGTGTGCCATGCGAGAACATCCGGCCTTTTTGCGTAAACATTGCATTTCCGGATACCTTTTTACCGTCAATTTCAAGGTCATTGCGTCCAGACAACTTTGCATTGACGCCCATATCCTGCAGTACATCAACAATCGGCTGGGTGAACTTTCTGAAATTGTGGAAACTCTCACCATCGTCTTCTGTTATGAAGCTGAAGTTCAAGTTGCCCTCATCATGATAGACGGCTCCCCCACCTGAAACACGCCGTACGACCTTTATGCCATTTTCACGTATATAGGGTTCGTTTATCTCCTCGATAGTGTTCTGGTTTTTGCCGATGATGATGGAAGGCTGGTTTACATAGAATAGGAAGTAGGAATCATCTGTAGGGATTTCACGCAATACGTATTCTTCCATAGCGAGATTGATCATTGGATCTTTGATGTCATTATTCGAAATGAATTTCATTCAAATGGTGCCTCCTTTTTAAAAATGCCCTGATATTATTATAATAACATCCAGGGCATTTTTTTACATTTATTCTGTAATTGATTCCACTGCTTCTATGGCCTGATCCACACAATCCGGCAGGCCCACTCCATTATGCGAAGCGCCTGTCAGGATGATGCCTGGGTATTGTTGTGCCATATAATCCTTGATTCCGGCGATCATCTCCTTATGGCCGACTTTATACTGCGGCATGGAGTTTTTCAGACGGGTTACGATGGATAGTTCAGGCTCACCGTTGATCGTCATGATGTCGTCAAGGTCCTTCCTTGCCAGGCGGATGATTTCATCATCATCCTTCTCTTTTGCGATCGGGTCGCCCGGACGGCCGACATAAGCGCGTAGAAGTGCTTTTCCTTCCGGTGCGGAATGTGTCCACTTCTTGCTGGTCCATGTACATGCTGTAATGGTCGTATCCATCTTGCGGCTGACGACGAAACCTGTACCATCTATATCGTTCTTGACCTGATCTTCGTCAAAGGCCATGACCACTGTGGCAACGCTTGTGGCTTCCATATGCTTGAAATATTCAAGCGGGAGGTCGTTGAACCATCTTTTGTATTGGAAGTGTGGCGTCGTCACGATGATGTTGTCATACTCCTTGGTACGTTCGTTTGCAGTCAGACGATAGCGTTTGCCATGCCTTTTGATGGCACTGACATCGTATCCGAAATGCATCGAGGCCCCTTGTTGCTCAGCGGTCTCTTTCAGTCGGTCGATGAAGGACTGGAGACCATGCTTGAACTGCAGGAACTGCCCCTGTTTTTTACCGGTAGGGGTTTTGGCATCTCCGGCTTTTTGATTCTTTTGATGATAGACCCCTTTAATGAGACTGCCGTGCTGCTCTTCGAGTTCCTTGAAGTGCGGGAAGGTCGACAGCAGGCTGAGTTCATCGATTTTTGTACTGTAGATGCCAGATAGCAACGGTTCAATGATGTTTTCCAGAACCTCGTCACCCAGCCGTCCTCTGAAGAAGCGTCCGACAGAGATGTCTGTATATATAGGGGTTGGCTTCTTAAGGAAATCAACGCCGGCACGCAGCTTGGCACTAGCAGAGATGAGATCCGTAGTCATGAACGGTACAAGCTCGGTCGGCATCCCGAGGACTGAACCTTTTGGTAGGGATGACAGCTTGTTGTTCACGTAAATATAGGATGTCCCTGTCGAATTTCGCACAAGGTCGTCTCCGAGACCGATCTCCTGAGCCAAATCCGTCATGCTCTGCTTTCTGGCAAGGTAGGATTCGGGACCAAGTTCAATTGCATACCCATCTTTTCGGTATGTGTTGATCTTGCCGCCTGCGCGGTCGCTTTTTTCGTACACGTCCACTTCGACATCTTCCAGTTTCGAGAGGTAGTACGCTGCTGATAAACCTGTTATCCCAGCGCCGATAACTGCAATTTTCTTCAAGTTAATCCGCCTTTACTGCAATCTGTTTATTTCGTTGATCATCGCCTGGATATAGCGCTCGTCAGTGTTCGGCATCGTTGGCCTATGATAGCCTGCCCCGACTTCGTCACATACCACTTTGCATTCTACGTCATTGTCAAACAGTACTTCGAGGTGTTCACAGACGAAGCCGACCGGCAGATAGACAAAATGCTTGTACCCATATTCCCCATGCAAGTCACGCGTCAAATCCTGGACGTCTGGACCAAGCCATGGATCCGGAGTATTTCCTTCTGACTGCCAGCCTATATGCACGTTCTTCAGATTGGCCCTATCCTGGATCAATTGTGCTGTTTCAGCAAGCTGATCCGGATACGGATCGTTATGCTCTTTAATCTTCTCAGGCAGACTGTGTGCGCTGACGATGACTGCCGTATCATCGAGTTCAGATTCAGGAATTTCGGCAAGTGATGACTTCACTGCTGCTGTCCAGAAATCAATGAACGGTTCCTGTTCATAATAGGATTTCACCGATTTGATCGAAATGCCATACTTCTCTGCCTCTTCATGTGCACGCTTATTGTAGGAGCCCACTGAAAAGTTCGAGTAATGAGGGGCCAGGACGACTGACACGGCTTCTTTGATGCCATGGTCATGCATCGCTTCAACCGCATCCTCAATGAATGGATCGATGTGCTTGAGTCCAATGAACAATTCATATTCCACTGCATCCTGGGAAGCATTGAGTTTAGCTGCCAATGCTTCTGCCTGCCTTTTTGTCGTATCGGCGAGCGGCGAAATGCCGCCGATCGCTTCGTAGCGGTCTTTCAGGTCCTGAAGTGCTTCTTCAGAAGGTTTCCTGCCACGCCTTATATGCGTGTAATAGGGTTCAATATCTTCTTCTTTATAGGGCGTTCCATACGCCATGACAAGCAATCCTTTTTTCTCTTTCATCACTATCACTTTCCTTTACTGTATTCATGTACGAAAGCCGTAAGACGTTTTAATGTATCCGGCTCAATTGCTGGGAACACCCCGTGTCCGAGGTTGAATATATGACCTTCATTGTTTCCTTGGTCCAGGATGTCTTTCGCCCGCGCTTCGATGACGCTCCAATCTGCAAGCAACAGTGCCGGGTCAAGGTTCCCCTGGAGTGCCTTTTTGACACCCATTTCCCTCGCCTCATTGATGGACGTCCTCCAGTCGAGACCCATCACATCCATGCTGAGTTTATTCCATTCCGGAATAAGATGGGACGCTCCGATTCCAAAGACGATTACAGGTACACCCTTTTCCTGGACGGCTCTGATGATCCTGTCCATTGAAGGGGATAGATAATATGCATAATCTTCTTTGCTCAACGCGCCGCCCCATGAGTCGAAGATCTGTATAAGCTTCGCTCCGGAGTCGACTTGGGCACCAAGATAGCGGATGCTCATTTCAGTCAACTTGTCCATCAGCTTAAACCAGGTTTCTGGCTGATTATACATCATCGTCTTCGTCTTGTGGTAATTTTTGGTCGGTCCTCCCTCAATCATATAGCTTGCCACAGTGAACGGTGCACCACAGAAGCCGATAAGCGGTACCTGGAGTTTTTCTTCAGTCAATATTTTAATTGTCTTGTAGATGTAGTCAAGGTCTTTATAAGGATCCAGCTCTCCAAGTTTTTCTACATCTTTTATATCTCTGATTGGATTCGAAATGACTGGGCCGACACCAGGTTTGATGTCGACATCGATGCCCATCGGGGCCAATGGTGATACGATGTCCTTATACAGTACTGCCGCATCGACATTATAGTTTTCTACTGGTGTGCCTGTCAGATAAGCTGTCAGCTCAGGTTGTCTTGTGATTTCAAGCAATGAGTACTTTTCTTTCACCTTGTTGTACTCAGGCTGGCTCCTGCCCACCTGACGCATAAACCATACAGGGGTATGATTTGTCTTCTCTCCCCTTGCTGCTTTCAATATTGTATCGTTGAACACATCATTTTCCTCCAATTTATATATATATCCACCCAACATTTTAACATATTGGAGCAGACGAATTGAATTAAGTGGCATAATGTCAAAAATTCGATTCATTTGAACCAGGTTTAAGACATTAGTGTTTAAGGTATAACTGTAGTAAGACTAACGACGAGGTGAAATAGATGAACTTACATCTGACGACAGGAACAATATCCTATATGAACGATCTGAAAAAAAATAATGAAGGGCTCAATATTGCAGCAATCGGCAAAGATGCCCTCCTATATTATGAATCCGAAGAGAAGGAAAGCATGTTCAGTTCAAGGCATTCATATGATTTGAACCATTCGACCAACGAACTTGATGAACATTCTCCGGTTTCAATACATTTCATTCCTGTGCCCGGAGACAGCAAAGGACCAGTATACGGCCACTTATCAAGACTTTCCGAAGTGCTTGACAACACACGTGGCGTGCAGTTCTATCGCATCGGGGAAGCACTCGGCGAAGATGAATTCATAGTGATGATCGGCTGGGCCCAGTCATCAACCTATTACGACTTCAAGGACACAGATGGCTACTCAGAATACTTGAGCACCGATGCCCTGGCAAAATTCAGAACGGAGGAATCCCTTTTCCATAAATCGATTTCTTCCAAATTCTATCTCCCATTGAAGGACAATGAAGAAGATGAAGAGGACGACTTCTAAGCGACTGAGTGACTCAGTCGCTTAGTTCTTTTTCTTTTCTGTAGACCGCCCGGCTCAGGCTGCGGTTAATGATGAACCCCCACAGCGGGAACAGGATTCCCAAATAGAAATATCCCGGGTGAATCGATATGAAAAGGATGCTGAAGACGAGCGCTATTACAAACACCAGTTTATGCGAATAGGCTACATAACTCTCTTGTATATAAGACCGGTCTACCGGCCATACTTTCGGCCAAAGCAGGTAGGCCTGTGCCGTATAGATCTGAGACATCTGCAGAACAATGATATATATACCGAAAAGCGCGATGACTACAGATAGATACAAGTTGGCGATCCAAACCATAACGACACCAAACAGAACCAGTAATCTCAAGACGATCATTGGCAAGTCATGGTCTCGGGCGAACGTCCGGTAGAAAAGGTATTCATACATCTTTTTCTTGTTGAAGGCAGCTTCTTTTGGTTTCCAAAGTAGTGGATCCAAGTATCGTCTACGCTTGAACTGCTTATCTATATGGCTGACATTCGTAAACAGCGAGACAGTCTGGTAATACTTGTTCAGCTGTTCCTCTTCGTAACCGATCAGTTTTCGCCAATCCATACTTGTATGGCTGTGCTTTTTGGCAAAAAACAGTAGGGCCGCGTAGACGATGAGCGGCAACACGATCAGGATGGGCTCTGTAAGAATCAGGATAATCGATAGGACGGTCAAGGCGATCAACCCGAATGATACGGGGAGCACCGGCCACTCTGAATTGATGATTTCTTTTCTGATCATGAAATTCATCACGTAGAAAAAAATTGAGGCGAGCAGTGCAATGATCATTTCAATGGTCTCATGCCCTACCGTCATCAGAATCAGCGCAACAACGCCCCCTGCAACCGGCTTCCAAAGCCCGAGCGTCAAGGAGTAGCGGTCCACCGCTCTGAGGTAGTCTTTTAGCCGCGCTTCGTATGCCAACAGGAATACGCCATCCGCCTGCTTGAATAAAGTGCGGTAGGACGGCAGCAATGTGATGCCAAATACAAGGGAGATGATGACATCCAGCCAGAAGGATGGGGTTAATGTCTGGACGAGCGATAATAAGGAATACAGGAAGAATCCGATTGCTATCGACAGGAATATGAGGAAATGACTGTTGAATATGAACTTACCGTAATGGCTCCGCCTTGCAACATCCTCATTCATCCGCGTTCTGAACAGTTGATCAGACATCGTAGACTTCTCCCCCTGTTATTCTGAGGTAGACCTCATCAAGGGTCGCCCCTGGCATATGCCATTCCTCCCGCAGCTCCGGCAGTGTACCGATTGCAGTCAAACGTCCCTCGTCGATGATAGCAAATCGATCGCAGTAGCGTTCTGCAGTGGCAAGGATATGGGTGCTCATCAGTATCGACCGCCCCCGCTCCTTTTCCTCCACCATCAATTGTATGAGTGATTCTATCCCAAGTGGATCGAGTCCAAGGAACGGTTCGTCGATGATGAACAGTTCAGGATGGGATAAGAAGGCACAGATCAGCATGACTTTTTGTTTCATGCCTTTGGAGAAATGGGTCGGGAACATATCTATTTTTGTTTCCAGCCTGAAGATCTTAAGCAGCTTATCTGCACGCTGCATCGCAGTTGTTTCATCTATCCCGTAAGCCATGGCCGTCATATTGATGTGTTCTTTCAAGGTGAGCTCTTCGTAGAGGACCGGTGACTCCGGAATGTAGGCCAGTTGTCTGCGGTACGCCTCGATATCTTCATCAGCAGTCACACCCCCTACCCTGATCTCTCCGGAGTGTGGTCTTAGCAGACCCAATATATGCTTGATAGTCGTACTTTTCCCTGCACCATTCAATCCGATAAGACCTATTATTTCACCCTTATCGATATTAAACGAAATATCATGTATAACCGGGACTTTGGAGTAGCCGCCGGTCAATCGATCGATTTGAAGTACCATATTCAACTTCCTTTTAAATGTAGGTTATTATTTGTATACTGATACTAAGTAAATATATCACAAGAGAACAATGGAGGTACAATGAATGAGTAAAACCATTTTTGAACAGATTGCAGACGGTGAAATCCCAGCAAACATCCTATATGAAGATGAAACATGCATCGCCTTCATGGACGCCTTCCCCCTATCAAAGGGGCACACGCTGGTCATACCCCGCAAACCGATTGAAAACATTTATGATCTCGACGAAGAGACCGGGGCGCACATCATGAAAGTCGTCACGAAGATGGCGAATGCATTGAAGCACACCTTCAATCCCGATGGCCTGAATGTCATCCAGAATAACGGTTCCTACGCTTCCCAATCCGTCTTCCATCTACACTTCCACCTCATCCCACGCTACAAGGCAGAATATGATGGTTTCGGATATGAATGGCAATCTGATGAGAACTTGCATTCTGATGAAGAGAAAAAAGAAATCGCCCGCTCAATCCGTGAACAATTGGATGCATGAACCTGAGAACATGAGGGTAATGTTATATAAACGAAAAAGGACGTGACACTGTATGAAATTCAGAAATCTAGCGGCAGGCTTCGCTGTCGGTGTAGCGGGCGGTACACTCATCGCTGTTTTGAATGCCCCGAAGTCGGGAGCTGAATTGCAATCTTCCCTTAAATCCGGATCTGGAAATATGAAGACACAGATGAATCAGCTTAAAATGGAAGCGAATGAAGTGAAATCCTCTTTCCTCCAGACTAAACGCGAATCACAGGAAGTGTTTGAAACGCTTGGAGACGAAGTCAAAACAATGATCAGCAACTTCCAGGCGGACATCAACCCAAATATTGAACACATCAAAAAAGATGTGGATAATATACAGAATCGTGTCGGAGAAATCCAGGATACCTTTAACAGCAACAAATAAAATCAATCTAGTGGAGCGGCGGGGACTACAATTGTGCCCCGTCGCTTTATTGTGATATATTAGCACCTGTATCCACTATCAAAGGAGATTTGTGCAATGAAGAAAATAATAGCGCCCATGGTGCTCGGACTTGGTCTCATCGGCCTGGCCGGATGCTCAGACGACAGCAGCGAAAACAGCTCATCCAATGAAACAGAATATGGTGACGTCCTTGCCACAAGTGATGCAGGTGACGTAACCACGGACGACATACTTAACCAGTTGGGAACAGACAGTATAGCCAACCAGACATTCCAACTGACGTTGGATACAATACTTAAAGAGAAATATGCTGATGAGATCGACACAGAGGAAATTGAGTCACAGATCAATGAAGAGATAGAAGGCATGGGCGGGGAAGATCAATTTGCCATGCTGCTTCAGCAGCAGCAACCGGGCATGACCGTCGAGAAATACAAAAAACAGCGGATCAACAACGCCTTCCACGATAAGTTCTTCAGCGAAAAATTTGATATCACTGATGAAGAAGCAAAAAAATCCGTCCGCAAAGCCTCTCACATATTGATAGAGACTGGAGATGGAGAGGACGCCCTAAGTGACGAAGAAGGCAAAGAAAAAGCCGAAAAGCTTCTTAAAGAAATTAAAGACGGCAAAGACTTCGGTGAAGTGGCCAAAGAAGAATCATCTGATACCGGCAGTGCCCAAAACAGCGGCGAACTCGGCTACGTCCAACGTGGACAGATGGTTGAAGGTTTTGAAGATGCCCTGTTCGAACTCGACAAAGGTGAGATTTCGGATGTCGTCGAATCTGAATACGGGTACCACATCATCAAACGTCACGAGGAAAAAGATATAGATGGAGAACTCGATTCTATAAAAGGTCAGCTGATCAATGCGAAGATTCAAGAAAACCCGGACAAAGTCCTTGAGTACTACAAAGAACTGCTCAAAGAATATAATGTAGAGTTCAAAAATGAAGAGATCAAAACATATATCGAGGATACTTACCTGAACCCGGAATCAGAAGAACCAGTTGAAAAACCAGGTGATGACACTTCTGTAGAAGAACCGACTGAGGAATCCGAAGAATAAAAAATACCTGGACGCTTGGCGTCCAGGTATTTTTCTATTCCAGATTTTCCGGGCGGTAGAAGAAGCGGCTTTCAAGGGGGAAGATCCGATCTGTGAACTGGCCTTTCTCCGCCTTGCCTATATGCTTGTCCATCATCATCATACGCGCATCTATGTTGTCGATGAAATGGAGGATTTCCGCTTCTTTCAGCATTGGCTGTTTAGGTGAACCGTATTCGAGTTTACCGTGATGACTCAAAATCATATGTTTAAGCAGCAGGACTTCTTCTCCCTCTATATTGAGTTCAGCTGCCACTTTGGAGATTTCTTCACTTGCTATCACGATATGCCCTATAAGATTTCCTTCAGTCGTATAGGTTGTCCCGACAGGGCCTGACAGCTCCTTGACCTTTCCTATATCATGAAGGATGATGCTGCTGTACAACAGACTTCTGTTCAGCGAAGGATAGATGTCACACAATGCTTCCGCTGTCCTCAGCATATAGTGGACATGGTAGGCAAGCCCCGAGACGAAATCATGGTGGTTGCTCATTGCAGCCGGATAACTCAAAAATTCCTTGCCGTATTTCTTCAGCATCTGTCTGACAATCCTTTGCAGACTGCCATTTTCAATCTTGATGACATAATCCATGATGCTTTCGTACAGGGTGTTTTCATCGATTGGCGCTTTCTCGACGAAGTCTTTAGGATTCAACCCATCTTCTTCTGTAGCCAATCGGAAGGCAGCGATCTTCATCTGCTTCTTGTTGCGGTAATCAATGACATCCCCTTTCACCTTGATCAGTGTCTCCGGCTTCAGGACTTCCATATCTTCTTTTGAAACGGTCCATAGCTTGGCTTCGATATCTCCCGTACGATCCTGCAGGAACAGGGTCATATAAGGTTTACCTTGTGATGTGACGCCTTGCTGGCTCCTTTTTATAAGATAAAAAGTGTCGACCGAATCTCCAGCCTTCAGTTTCGATATATTATTCATGTGCACTCACCTCATTTGACTTTCTCTTTAAGTTTAATGGTTTGGGACGCAGGAATTGAGTTATCGAGGTTACATGTAAAGTACAGCACCTGATCTTGCACTTCATTCCTCAAATAATCCATGATGATCTTTTTCCTCTCCTTGTCAAAATGCACAAAGGCATCATCGATGATGAGAGGCAACCTATAATACCCTTTCAACGCCTTGATCAGACTCAACCTCAAACTGATATAGAGCATTTCTTTGGTAGACTGTGACAGTTCAAGTGGATGGAAGAGCTGACCGTTATCATGCTTGACCTTCACTCCGTCATCATCATAGATGATGTTGATATAACGTCCGTTTGTTATCTTCTGGAAAATAGTCCGTGCCTCTTCGATGACGACAGGCAGACGTTCATCTTTAATCTTTCGGATGTGCGCTTCAATCAGAATGCGGATGTAGTTCAATGACATGTAGTCTCTCGATATATTCTGGATATATGATTTTTTCATCTCATATAGGTGATGAAGTTCACTTAACTTGCCGTCGCTCTCCATCATCGCGATCTCCGAGTTCAGTTCAGCTAATGTCTTTTGTTCCACATGAACCTTATCATTGAGTGCTTCGATCTGTTCGACGATGTCTTCTTCTTCCTCACGCAGTTCAGACATCAGGATATCGGCCAGGGCATTCCGTGCATCATAATCGAAATGCTCTTCACCCAACTTCTCATCCAATTCATTGTAACGGCGGACGTTCCGTCTATGTTCGTCGTCTTTTCTCGCATAGTAATAATAGGTCTCTTCATCTTCTGCCAAAACCTGGTCAAGGAGAGAGTTGATCTCATGCTGCGCTTCTTTCACGCTATCCTGAAGCACCTTATTTTCATTCTGCAAAAGGGTGATCTGCTCATTCAATCGAGTATAGTCAGCTTCATCCTTATGCATGCCGGATACCGCATTCTTTACATCATGGAATACACTCGCGTCGTCATAGTGGATACCGTAATGCATCAGATCCTCCTTGACGCTGCTTTTGAATTCCTGAAGTTCGCGCGTGAGATTATCCATCTCGACTTGATACCTGTTGATCTGGTTCCGTTTTTGTTTTATCTCCCTGATCGTGTGGATGGCATCAGGCATTGATTTGTTTTCCATGTCCATATCTATCTTCAGATCTGTTTTCATCTTCGACAAATCGGTATTCAATGAATCATGCAGTGCTTCTTTGTTCGATAAGGTTTCTTTCAGTTCTTCAAGACGGACATGGGTCGAAATACGTTTCGCCTTAAGTTCTTTAAGGTCCATTTTGAGTTCTCTTGCCGTACTGAGCTCAAACTCCATGTCGTGGTTCCTGTTGATGGTTTCAATCGCTTCCTGAAGTTCCGCGACCTCTTTTTGATAATCTTCCTTCAGCGATTCATCCGGTTTTTCCCTGTTCAAGGTAAGAAGCAGCAATATGAGTGCGCCGGCCACGGCCGATGCACTTCCTATCACCCATTCTGAGCCGGCTAGATAAAAGATGCCAACCAACAAGGCAATGATACCGACCCCAATGATGAGCATCTGCTGCATCCTGCTGGATTTGTTGCGTTTACGTTTTTCCCGTTCATAGTCTTTTTCGATCAGACTGAACATTTTTTCTTTTTCCTTCAGTTCAAATTCCTTATCCATCAGTTCCTGCTTTTTTCTGATGCGCGTTTCACTGATCTGTTCCGCTTCCAACTGTGCCAATTCCTTATCGTAATGACTGACATCAGACTTCACCTGATCGAATTCACGCACCAGAAATTGTTCCTCTAGCGCCACTTCATCCAATTTTGAAAGGAGTGACTGGACAGAGTCCTTCACGATGTTGGAGTCATCAACCTCATGATGCTCCTCACTCCATCCTATGTCCCTCATAAGCAGACCGATGGCTTCCTCGTTGCTTGCTATTTCTGAAGCGAGACGCTTATGCTCCATCCGCTTTTGTTTGATTTCAGGTTCTTTCTTCAATATGCCTTCCAAATGGGTGATTGTTTCCCCATCGGGTTTTTCGATGCCTGCCAATTCTGCTTCCAACGCTTTTAGTTTTTCTGTACGCAAGGCTATGTCCTGCTCAGACTGTTGGAGTTGATGCTTCATCTTCTCGTATCGCTCGATCCCTTTTTCGGGAAAATTGATTGGTTCGATGTTCACTTGACTCTCAAGATTTTTCCATTCCTTGATGTCTTTATGATAAACGACTTCTTTCATTTTCTGCTTTCTTATCGACTCTAGCTGATGCAGACCATCTTTGGTGAAGTTTAGGGCTTCTTCACTCTTCAACCTTTCGTGGGTCAGAGTATCGTAACGTTCCTCCACCTGCTCAAGCGCCCTGATTTTATCATTGAGTTCTGACATTTCAGCCATTTCCTTATTTAATTCCGGCTTTGAACCATTTCTCTTATAGATCGTGCCAAGCTCGGTGTCGATCGCACTAAGCATCTCATCATATTCATGGGAGCCAAGCGCACCTGCACGAAGCAGATACTCCTGCAGCTTATCTTCAGTCATATTCTTGTGGATATCCTGCAGTCCGAGCACATCGAAGGAAAAGATTGAACGATATGTCCTTTTATCGATGAAATTCAATTTTTTGATGAGCCATTCTTCACCACGCACAGTCCCGTCTTCAAAATAAACTTTGACGTCCCCCTGCACTTTACCTTTTATGCGTTCAATCTCTACGGTGCCCGACTCATCAGGAAATTCCACTGTGATCTTTCCCCCATATAGATTGTGCATGCGCGGCTCTCTTCTCGGCTCCTGTTCCTTACGGGTGGGGAATCCGAATAGGATGGAATGGATGAACGACTGCATCGTTGACTTGCCGGCCTCGTTCTCGCCAAAGAGTTGAACAAATTGCTTATTGGTATCAAATTTTGTTTCTGTTATTTTTCCATAGCCATATATATCGAGTCCAATAATTTTCATATATTCACTACTTCCTCATCAGCATTCTAAGCCGTTCTTCGCCCTCTTCAAGCAACGCTTCCGGATCGATATCCTGCACAGGGTCCAGATACCTGTTCACCCTCGGATCCATGTAGAGCGCGTTGACTGCCTCTTTGAACAGTTCTTCATCTGAAGAATGACTTGCTTTAATGTCGTTGATCAATGCGATGTTGTCTTGGTGCAGATACCTCACCTTAAGGTCATCAATCCAGACAAATTCCTTCACATCCCTCTCGTCTTCCTTCAGCAATTCGATCACTTCGGTCAGATCGGCACCCGTCAATTCCTCATCTCCGTCATAGATGATGGTCAGCTGGATGATATGCTTCCCCTTATCCCTTAAGCGATTTTTGAATTCTGCAATGGCCTGGTATATGGACTGCTTACTAAGGTTTTCCACCTCGAGTTCGTACTCGGCAAAAATGATTTCCTGTACAGGGATGAAGCGTGTCGAAAGGTATACATCATCCCCCTCCACCACAAGGAAGCCTTTTTCGCCATGTTCGTTCTTATGGCGCCCTTGTATGTTGCCCGGGTAATGCACAGGCGGCAGATCACTCAATTCTTCACGCTGGTGGATATGGCCTAGCGCCCAATAGTGATACAGCTTTTCATTCAACATCTGAAGATTGAATTCCGTATATCGCTTTTGGATGGATTGGCTGTGGGAATAGGTGCCATGGAGCAGACCGATATGTATGCCTTCATTCATTGTATTGACTGGATATTCCTCCAGCCTGTTTTCATATGTATCATCCATGAAGTAACTGAAACCGTGAAGGAAGATGCGTTCCCCGTTTGAACTCACCATCTCATACGTTTCTACGTTATCGCCGAACACCGTGACATTGTCCGGCCACTCCGCCTTGAAGCCGTCTGTCAATGGATCATGGTTGCCGTGGATGATATAGACGAAGATGCCGGCTTCTTTCAACCGTCCAAATTGGCGTTTCATGAATACTTCGGATTTCAGTGTACGGTTCGCTGCGTCGAACATGTCGCCTGCGATGACAAGGAAGTCGACTTTTTCCTGAATTGCGTAGTCGATCATCCTTTTGACACTGATATATGTACTTTCTGTAAGCACGTCAAAAATTCCTGGAATCATTTTCGAGCGGGACTTGAAAGGGCTGTCCAGATGTAGGTCTGCACAATGTATAAATTTAACCAATATTCCTCACCTGACTTTTCTGCTCATTATATCTACAGTATACCAAAAACCAAAAGAAAAGAGGCCCTCAACAGACCTCTCAACAATTAGTTTTCGTTATTTACACCGTATAGTTCTTCAATCGGCTTCATGATGACACGGTTCAGATCTTGGATGAGTTCACTCATCTTCTGTTCTGATTCCATAAGTGCTTTGATGTTTTCATCCTTTTCGATGTCTTCAGCGGATTTCTGTGCTTTTTGGACATCTTCTTCCTGGATTTCTTCACCTTGCATCTGTTTTTGCTGCAAGTTCATCTGTACTTCCCTGAATTCATCGAAGAGTGATTTCGATTCTGGATTAGCATTTACTTTTTCATAGTACTCTTTCATGTTCTTGAATTCATCTGATTTGCGCAATGCATCTTCCAATGCATTTGCCTGATCGTATACGTTGACTGACATTGATAAAAAACTCCCTTTAATAAAGATAACTATACTGTAACATAAAATACGCACTTATAAAAATACAACAATCAGCCCTTGTATGATTCCGATCATGCCACCAAGGAAAAACCCGAGCAATGTGATCATACGGAACTCTTTATCAGAAATTTCCATGACAAGCTTTTCGATATGGCTCAATTCGAAGCTGTCAATCTGATTTTTTATGACGTGGGCCAAGTGGAGCTTCTCGACGATTCTGCCGGTATTCGCTTTCAGATATTCAATGATGTTGCCACCCAATTTGTATTTGCCGGTTTCCTTGAAGGTATTGAACATCTCGGGATTGAAGTCCTTAATCGGATAATCCAGTATGCCGTCTATATCAATCCGTCTTTTCAAGGTCTCCCCAATACTGTCAATCAGAGCATCCCGATCACCTTCTGTGACGATTTCATCCAACCGCATCTTTTTAAGGCGTTCATATTCTTCATTGATGATTCTCAACTCTATATCAGTCAATTTCGGGTCGTATATCAGCTTGTTCAATTCCTTTTGGATATTGCGTACGATGGATTCCGTCGTCATTATATATTTCAGGGAGCGTGCGAGCCTCCCTCTGTTCTGGACGAACTCGTCAGCCATCGTATACAGATCGTCATACCCTTTCTGCGAATTGATGTAGGCTGATATTTTCCTCGTCAATTGGGGCTGCAGCCTGTCGACCTTCCCGTCGAGTGTCGCGAGCGCGTCTTTAGGAATCAATGACTCGATACTCCGGCCATATAACTTGCCGCCTTCTTCAGCCACCTTTTCATCAAGGGCATCGTTGAAGCTCCTCATCACCTTCTCTGACAACCCTTCATGGATCCGTTCCAAGAAATAGCGAAGGCTTAAATTCTCCGATTCTATCGTCTCTATCTGCCGATCTATGAACAGCATGATGAAGCGTCTCGTTTCATCGCTGTCGATTTTGTTGATGAAAGCGTCCGGCGTCAGCAGATGTTGGGTGATGATCTCCCCCATCTTGACTGATGCTTCCTCCCTACGGCGCGGGATTACACCTGGTGTAAATGGCAGTTGTTTACCAAAGATGTATTTGGGTTCATAGGGCCTGAACAGCATCTTTATGGCAAGCATATTGGTCAATCCGCCTATCAGAGCCCCGATGATCATCATCAGGATGATCTGGATCCCTTCATTCATGAAAAACACCCCTTCCTGTTACCGTCATCTATAAATGAGAAAAGGCACCCTGAGGTGCCTTAGACAGGTTGCAGATCAGACTGTCTGTTAAAGTACGTTCTGATCTCCCTTTCGATATATGATGCATGGAGCGGACGGTTCATCGGGCTCAGCACCCTATAGATTTTATTGCTTTTATTATATTGCAGGCGATAGCCATTCTTTCTTTCCAGGTCATCCCAATAGACCGCTTCCCCTTCATAGTTCGGGTAGACACAATGGCCGCGTGATATGAGCTGTGCCAACTCCAGAGGGTCACCGCCGAAACTGTTGGTCAGGACGTCACTATCCCTAAACAGGGCACATAGCGAAATGCATGTCGTCCAGTTAGGAAGGATCCGTTCTTTTTCTATCTGTACAAGCGTCTTTTTGGATAGGCCGATCGTCTGACTCATGGAGTCCTGAGTATAGCCCGCTTCGGTCCTTACCATTTTGAACTTGGACTGGAGTAACTCCGTAAAAGTCTGTTTATCCATTCTTTTCTTCCTTTCACTCGTTTCAGTTATTATAAAAACCACTTACTATAATAATACACTTTTAATATAATAGTATATTTTCATGTAAATTAAAAGGGCATATATTGAATTTCACCAAGAGTTCAATATATGCCCGTCATTTAATTGTCACTAATCATCATGTTTCCTGTCCGGTTTCCCCTTCTTTACGGTTCTCCTGTTCGTTGATGATCAGAGATATTGCCGCATCACCTGTAACGTTGACCATCGTCCGCGTCATATCAAGCAATCTGTCTATACCGATGATGATTCCGATCGCTGCAGGATCGAGTCCGATTGCAGTCAGCACCATTGCCAACATGACAAGGCCGACGCCCGGTACCCCTGCCGTTCCGATGCTTGCCACTGTTGCAATCAAGACGACTGTGACCATCTGCATGATCGTCAGGTCAATGCCTGAAAGCTGTGCGATGAATACCGTTGCGACACCTTGCATGATTGCCGTCCCATCCATATTGATCGTGGCACCGAGTGGCTGCACAAAACTGGATATGCTTTTACGGATCTTGAGGTTCTCCTGGGCAGACTTCAGTGAAATCGGCAGCACTGCGCTGGACGAAGATGTACTGAACGCCACACCCATTGCGGGAGCAAACCCTTTAATGAACCAGATGAAACTCTTTTTCGCCAAGAATTTCACTGCAGCACCATAAACCAAGATCATATGGATGAAGAGCGCCAGCAGTACACAGACGAAATACATGCCAAGTTGCTGTATTGCTCCGAATCCCGCCTGGACGAAAGCTGTTGCAACCAGGCCGAACGCACCAATTGCTGCAAAGTATTTCATTATAGCGAGGACTATCCACATCACTACCTCATTCGCTTCCTCGAATAATTTGACGATGCCGGCCGTCTTGTCCCGCTTGGCAATCATCGCAATACCGATGAAGATCGCAAATGCGATGATCTGGAGCATGTTCTGCGTACCCATCGCCTCGACGACGTTTGTCGGGATCAGGTTGATGACTGTCTGATCAAAACCTTGCTGCAGCGCTTCCCCCGTGCTTCCACCTTCGAGCTCGGTCTCGCGATACTCAGCGACTTCGTCAGAACCAAGTAGAGCAGACTGCCCTTCGCCCGGATCCAGTATGTTCGCAACGATCATTGCGATGGTGATCGCAATGGCGGTGGTCGCCAAATAGAACAGCAGTGTCTTCAGGCCATAGCCTCCAAGCAGTTTAGGGTCGCCTACACTTACGACGCCAAGCACGATGGAGATGAAGACTATCGGCACCACCATCATGAAGATCATATTAAGGAAAAGCTGGCCGAGAATATTGAATATGTACTGATCGACCCATTGCACCCATTGCTGGCTGTCATACATCGGGCTCAGTATCGAGCCGACGATGATACCAAGGATCAGTGCAACTACAATCTGTATAGTAAGTTTATTTCCTATTTTCATATTATGCCTCCAAACTTTGAAATGTCTGTGTTAATTATACTGTTTGGTGCAAACGTTTGTAAACAATAATTGAAAACGATTTCCAAAACACTCTATAGTTTGATTATATTGTACTTGATGGCGTATATCACAGCCTGGGTACGGTCTGTCACTTCAAGCTTGTTGAGGATATGACTGACATGCGTCTTGACTGTCTTTTCACTGACATACAGGGCTTCACCAATCTCACGGTTTGATTTTCCACGGACGATTTCTTTCAACACTTCAATTTCACGTGCGGACAACGCATTTTTTTCATGCGGCATATGTCCTTCCCTATCTATTACTTCAAGTATATCGGGATGGATGACCTTCTCCCCTTCGATCACACTTTTGATTGAGGCAATGAGTTCCTCTGCTTCCATTTCTTTTATGATGTACCCATCAGCATGCGCCGAAAAGACCGGCCGCACATACTCTTCGGTAGTATAGCTGGAGAGCACCAGCACTTTGATTTCAGGATAATATGCCTTGATTGCGCGTGTGACTTCTATGCCATCCATCTCGGGCATGACAAGATCTAAAAGGATCAGGTCTATATCTTTGGCGCTCTTCAGATATTCAAGCAGTTCCCTGCCTGTACCGAAATCTTCGACCACCCGAATATCTTCTGTAGTCGACAGCAGGAATTTCATACCTTCCCTTACTATATGGTGGTCATCGACCAATATGATATTGTACATATGCTTCACTCCTTCATGGGGATGGTGACCATGATGCGGGTCCCCCTCCCCTTCCCGGTATCGATATTTATATTTCCATTGAGCTTATGGATCCGTTCGGTCATGTTCGACAAGCCATAGCTGGACCGATGATTTTCCTCAAATTCAAACCCACTGCCTTGGTCTTCGATGATTACGGAGAAGATATCATCTTTCGCCGCCATCCTGATTATCGCATGTTCAGCACCGGAATGCTTGCGTATATTATTCAAGCTTTCCTGGATGACCCTATAGAGGGCGACTTCCACATGGTCCGGCACATCATAGAAGCCTTCCATACCAATCTCAACTTCAAGGCCAAGCAGCCCTGCGTACTTTTCGACAGCATCGATGACGCCATTCTCGAGTCCTATTGGCTTCAGTTGCCAAATCAGGGCTTTCATTTCCTTCATCGCATGTTTCGAAGTCCGTTCTATGGAATCGAAAGCCACATTCGCCTTATCCGCATCACTCAATGATTTTGCAGCATGCGAAGTGATGCCGATCGAAAACAACATCTGGTTGACGGAATCATGCAGATCTCTGGCGAGTCGCTGCCGTTCCTTTATGAGCATATTCTCCTGCTCACGCGTCGTCAGCTCTATGCGCTTTAAAGTGGAACCTATCTGAAACGCCACCGACTCCAGAAGGTCGAGCTCGTCCTTGGCGAACCTTTCACGGTAAGGGCTTGCCACGTTCAACAGGCCAAAGGATTCGTCTCCCGAAATGAGCGGGACGGTGGCATGGTGGGTGATGCCATTATTTTCATTCGGGTACTCATTGCGGGCTTGTTCCAGCCTCGAACATACAAAAATATTCGTTGCCGTCTTAAGTTCCTTCCTGTTATATTTATTGACACACCAACATTTTCCTTCACATAAATAATGATGGTCATTATTTTTAAGGGAGGACGGGAGACGGTAGTGTGTGGTGAGTTCATGCTGTCCTGCTTCATTTATGAAGAATATCCACCCCGTATCAAACTCCGAATGGTCGATCAGCATCTTCAATGCGCCCTCGATCATTGCCGGCCTATCTGTTTCTTCGTTCAGGAACTCCGCGATGTCTTTCAACAATTGAAGTTTACTTTTCATAAGAATCACCCCACCTTAAAAATTAACAGCTTTGTAACCTTAACTTCCACATCCAGCAGCCGTTTTCACTTATAATGATACAGTATGGATTCGAATCACTCATCTATTGGAGGGCAGCCATGTCAAAAAACAAGCTCTATATGCAATCCATCTTCCTCATCGCATTAATCGCAACGCTCGGTTCACTTTATTTCAGCGAAATCAGACAATATGAACCATGTGAGTTCTGCTGGTATCAGCGCATACTCATGTATCCGCTCGTACTGATCTCCATCATTTCAATCATCCGCAATGACCATGGCGCCGTATACTATATCCGGTTCATGAGTCTGCTTGGCCTCCTTATGGCATCTTACCATTACGCCCTGCAGAAGATCAGTTTTCTCGGTGATGGATTTACAGCCTGTACCGGGGTTTCCTGTACCGTCCAGTATATCGACTGGCTGGGCTTCATTACAATTCCATTCTTGTCGCTTATTGCATTTGCGCTCATCTTTATACTATCATTTATTTCAAAAAGAAAATAAGAAGGAGACTGAACCATGGGGAATAAAATATTCTACGGCATTATAGCACTTATCATCGTGGCGTTTGCCGGCATCTTCATATTTATGAACAGTGCTTCAAATGATCCCGATAAAATCAGCGATTCCGGCTACTACCCCTATACGGACCTGGAGCCAGAGGAGCTTGAAGGCGCAACCATCGACAAGTTGGATGATGAGAATTACCACTTCAATAAAACTTTCGATGAAACGAAGAAGATTATAGAAGAAGAGGATAGCGCGTTCGTCTATCTATGGAGCCCGACATGTGTCCACTGCATCGCAGCCACGCCATTTTTGGCGGATGCATTTGAACAGACGGATGCAGAAGTCACGCAACTGAATGTCTCGGAATATGATGCAGCCTGGTCGGAATTTGAAATTGAAGGCACACCGACCCTCATCTATTTTGAAGATGGCAAAGAAGTCGATCGCCTCTATGGTAATCCAGGAAACTCTGATGACTATAAATCATTCATTGAAGAAATGACAGGGGACAATTAGATGAAATTCACAATACATGAGAATTTTGACGGGTCTACACTTGAAGAAATGCTGAAGACCCTTCATGTACCTAAAAAAGAACTTCATTTGCTGCGCATGTCGAAAGATATAACGCTAAATGGCGAACCAGCCCGACTCAATTCACCTATCCACTCAAAAGATGTAGTCGTCCTTCCGGATGACGGTTCCAAAAGCCAGTACAAGCCAAGCTATCGGACATGTGATGTTTTATATGAAGACCGTTATCTTGCTGTACTCTTCAAGCCTCGCGGCGTCAAGACACATCCGAATGAGATGTCTGAGACCAATACACTGATGAACCATGCCATCTATACTCTGGATGCCGACTACCTCGAACCGGTCCATCGTCTTGACCAGGAAACCAAGGGCGTCCTCCTTGTCGCCAAGCACCCTTTAGTCAAGAAGATGCTTGACCATATGTTGAGTGAACGTGAAATCAAAAGGACTTATATTGCACGCATTGATACAAAAAGGTTGATTGAAAGACAGACCATCAGTGCCCCGATAGCCAAAAATCCGAAAGAGCGCAATAAATACCATGTTACTGATAAAGGGAAAGAAGCGGTGACCCATATCACCAAGTCGCATGTTACACCGGATTATTGCGAACTTGAAATTGAATTGGAGACGGGCCGTACCCACCAGATCAGAGTACATCTGGCACATATCGGTTCCCCAGTCATCGGTGACCCCCTGTACGGGAACTCGACGCTTAGAGACCTGCAGCTCTTCAGCTACAGAATCGAATTCACCCACCCCCTGCTTCAAAAAACCGTGCGCGTGGAACTCGATAGAAAGACATTGTAGAAAAAGACCTTCACCCCGTAATTTCTTGGGGTGAAGGTCTTTTTTTGCCTGTTCCATTTCATTTCCGTCTTCTGAAACGATCCTTTACCTTGAGCAACAACTGATTTTCATGTTGGATGATCTGTTCGCGACCGCTTCTTTCAGCGCGGCGCATCAATTCCACTTGGGCACTGATGGGAGGATGTTCGTTTTCAACATATACATAAGTGCCATCAGGACGTTGGCTGCGCGCTTTGATGTTATCCATCAGATACAGCCTGGCAATCGCTTTGATCTCTTCGATGATTGCTGGATCTTTGACTGGGAACAATATTTCCACGCGCTTGATCATATTCCGCGTCATCATATCAGCAGAAGATAAAAACATCTTACCTTCCCCATTATGGTTGAAATAATAGATTCTGGAATGCTCGAGGAACCTGCCGACGATGCTCACCACTCTGATGTTGTCGCTGACATCTTTTATCCCCGGTTTGAGGCAACATATGCCCCGCACCACCAGATCTACTTTTACACCCTCTTGGGAAGCCTGAAGGAGCTTATTGATGATTTTCTTATCTGTAAGCGAGTTCATTTTGGCGAATATATAGCCTTTACCGTGTGTCCGATGCAGTTCGATCTCTTTATCGATATGATCCGCGAATAGATCCCGGATTTCAAATGGAGCGACATGGAGCGATTGGTAATCGGGCTTTAGGGAGTAGCCGCTGAGATAGTTGAAGAAGTTGATCGCATCATTCCCTATATCCTCGTCTGTCGTGATCAACCCCATATCAGTGTAGAGTCTCGCAGTGGAATCATTATAGTTCCCTGTGCCAAGGTGGACATAGCGAATCAACCTGCCTTTGACTCTTTTGACCACTAAAGTTATTTTACTGTGGGTCTTCAGGAAATTCATGCCGTAGATGACGTGGCATCCGGCATCTTCAAGTTCTTTTGCCCACTGGACATTATTCTCTTCATCGAATCGCGCCTTCAATTCCACAAGAACAGTCACCTGCTTGCCATTCTCAGCCGCATGCTTCAACGCTTCAATCACCGGAGAATCACTCGAAACCCGATAGAGTGTCTGTTTGATCGCAAGGACATCCGGGTTCTCTGCCGCCTCACGCATGAAATCTACAATCGTCTGGAAGCTTTCAAAAGGATGATGTAGGAAGACATCTTTTTTCAGGGCACGCTTGTAGATGTTCTCTCCTCTCAGGAATTTTGGTTCTTGCGGCACGAATGGCGGGTATGCAAGATTGGGATGGCGTTCCTTGAACCTCGCTGTCAAGTCGAACAGGAAGGTTAAATCCAATGGCCCGTTGAACCTATATACATCCTGCTCCTCGAGATTCAATTCATTTTTCAGAAAGGAGCCATTGATGGAATCGTCCTTGCTTGTGTCTATCTCCAGCCTGACGGCCGCTCCTTTTGTCCGTTCCTTCAGGAAACGCTCGATCTCTATCAGGAGATCAGCAGCCCCTTCTTCATGGATGGTCAGGTCCGCATTGCGCGTTATCCTAAACGGGAAGGTCCGTTCAATCCTATAACCTCTGAACAATTCACTGATGTGCTGTTCAATGATATCTTCAGTCAGGACAATATAGGTTCTGTCCCCTTCCTTAAGTTCATAAAACCTGCGGATAACAGTCGGCAGTTGGACGATGGCGGTCTGATCACCCAATTCATTCGAAAGGTTGACGAAAATATTGATTTTCTTATTCATCAATTTTGGGAATGGGCGATAGGCATCCATTCCAAGAGGAGTAAGGGAAGGGAATATTTCATTTCTGAATATCGTGCCGAGTTCTTCCTGCAGATGATGCGGAAGTTCATCCGGCCGCTTCAGGATGATGTCATAGCCTTCCAATTCCTTCATCAGACGATGAAAGATGGCATACTGGGCATCGCAGTTCCGCCTGTTCATATCACTGATGCCCTTGAGCTGTTCGCCAGGCGTCATCTGCGTCTTGGTGTCCGGTTCATGATAATCCATCTTTACCTGGTCTTTCAGCCCTGCAACACGTACCATGAAGAATTCATCCAGATTTGAACTTGTAATTGCCAGGAACTTCAGCTTTTCAAGTAGCGGGTTCGTATCGTCCTCTGCCTCTTCAATCACCCGGTAGTTGAAGCTGAGCCAACTGAGCTCTCGATTGTTGTAGTATTCTTTATTGTTCAATCGATATGTCATTACTATTCTCCTACTTCCTCTAAGATGAAACTGGTTATCATGCTTCTATGAATTTGATTTCCAGATGCCCATCCATAATCTTTTCGATATGCTTCTTCTGTCTCGCTGCCTGGTACTCTTCTGCAATCGGATCCCCTTTATATTTGATTGTGAGAGTCATATCATCTTCTTCATCATCCAGATAAAGATCCTCTACAATGCTTGTGTTCGAGATGTTCAGGGCATTCGCAAACTTCAATATGCTGCCGAGCTTCATGAGAATGCTCATTTCCTCGCTATTGAACCATCCGGATTCATCCGCAAAGAACTTCAGGAGCGTCTTGTTCTTGAAGCTTGCAAGCAGAGCCAGCTTCACCCGGTCTCTATGGACAATGCCGTTGATGTTGCTGTTTGAGATCAGATAGTAGGTGTGCTGACTTGTCGCATCCCGGTCGATGAACGACCCGAGATAGAAAATATATGCAGCATTCTTCATCAGGTATTTCTCATGTCTGCTGATGGAGATGAAATCATACCGCTCCAATTCATGATAAAGGCGTTCAGTGATCTCCTGACGTTTCTTCCCTTCCTCGAAATCGATCTGGAAATCACTGGCAAGTTCCTTCAATGAATCCCTGAAAATATGGTATTTATTAAAGGCCGCCGGGTAGTCTCTGGTAATCATGGACATCGCCAGACCTTCCCGTATCCCCTGCCTGCTGAACTTGAATTCCTGGGCTCTTGAGATATCATAAAGTGATTTGAAGACGATGGTACTCGGCAGGATGATGTCGCTACGATCCTTACTCAACCCATCGATGTCATCTAGATCATCTTCCTTTGTGTTCTCAAGAAGATCGTATACATCCTGTAGATCATTCCGGTCCATGGAGTAGCCGTGGACGCCCGCAATGGGGTAATTGGTTGAAGACTGGTGGATACGTGCTATATTACGTGCACTTCCTCCGATCGCAAGTATTGGTACTTTACGCTTTGAAAGCCACTTGATCGATTTAAGCTGCTTTTTTACATACTTTTCCGTCTCTTCCAACGCCTCTTCATCGTTGTGCTTCTTATCATCAAAAAACATGCTTTTCAATGTTACGACACCGAATGGGAGACTGACCGAATGGATGAGCTCCTTATTCTCAAAATATGTCAGCTCAGTACTCCCCCCACCGATGTCGATGATGAGGCCGTCCATGTTGCTAATGGTATGGACCACTGCATGATAGCCGTAGAATGCCTCTTCCTTGCCAGTGATGACTTTGATTTCCATACCGACTTCTGATTTTACCCGTTCGAGTATGTCGTCCACGTTGACGGACTGTCTGATGGCCGCCGTTGCGACCGGATGGACTTCCTTGATGCTGTATTTTTCACTGATCAGCTGGAAACTCTTCAGGATGGAAATGAGGTTATCGATCCCTTCTTCTGCCATGACTTTGTCCTCATCGAGGTACCACGCCAACCGGGCAGGTGTCTTGATATTCTGAAGCTCTTTAAGACCGGTCTCCTCATCATATTCAAACAATACAAGGCGTACAGTATTAGATCCGATATCCACAAGTCCAATTCTCTTCATCATATACAGTCTCCTAATCTTTGGATTGGGTCATCTCTTCTGGCTTGATCCATTCGTCGAATTGAGCTTCGGTCAGATGTCCGGATTCAATTGCGGACTCTTTGAGGGTCAAGCCTTTTTCATGGGCATTTTTGGCGATTTTCGCAGCATTTTCGTACCCGATATGTGGGTTCAGCGCCGTGACCAGCATAAGGGAATTGTTTAGGAATTTATTGATGTTCTCTTCGATCGGTTCTATTCCGACAGCACAATTATCGTTGAATGTCTGCATGCCGTCTGCAAGCAGATAGATGGACTGCAGTGTATTATAAAGGATGACCGGCTTGAATACGTTCAGCTCGAAGTTACCTTGGGAGGCTGCAAACCCGACTGCCGAATCATTGCCGAAGACTTGTACTGCCACCATCGTCAGCATCTCGGACTGAGTCGGATTGACTTTACCCGGCATGATTGATGAACCCGGTTCATTCGCAGGGATTTCGATTTCGGCTATTCCAGCGCGTGGGCCGGAGGCAAGCCATCTGACATCATTCGCTATCTTCATGAGGTCCGCCGCCAATGCCTTCAATGCACCATGGAGATAGACTACTTCGTCATGCGCCGTCAAAGCATGGAATTTATTTGGGGAGGAGACGAACTCATAACCAGTCTGCTTGGAGATTTCCTTTGCTACACGGTCGCCGAATTCAGGGTGGGCGTTGATGCCTGTACCTACAGCCGTACCACCGATTGCAAGGTTTCTGATTTGATTTTTGGATTCACCGATCAGTGCCTCACACTTTTCGAGCATGTATCTCCAGCCACTGATTTCCTGGCCCAATGTCAATGGAGTGGCATCCTGCAGATGCGTACGTCCGATTTTGATTATGTCTTCAAATTGCTCTTCTTTTTCCTTGAATGTCTTTTTAAGACCCTCGAGGGCAGGTATGAGCTGTTCCTCTACAGATTGATAGAGGGCGACATGCATTGCCGTTGGATATGTGTCGTTGGAGCTTTGGGATTTGTTGACATCATCGTTCGGGTGGACCTTTTCGTCCACACCCTTTTCAGATAGATATTCATTCGCGACATAGCTGACGACTTCATTGACGTTCATGTTACTCTGGGTGCCGCTTCCAGTCTGCCATACTACAAGAGGGAAATGGTCATCCAGTTCACGATTGATTACTTTATCGCACGCGTGGATGATCGCTTCTTTTTTATTTTCGGAAAGTTTGCCGAGTGCATGGTTGGAAACTGCCGCAGCTTTTTTGAGGTGTGCAAATGCTGTAATGACCTCAATAGGCATTTTTTCTTTTCCTACCGGGAAATTCTGCTTGCTTCTTTCTGTCTGTGCACCCCAATATTTGTCACTTTGAACTTTAATTTCGCCGATTGTATCTTTTTCTATTCTGTATGACAATTAAAAAACCTCCTGAAAATTAGTATTCATAGAATATTTTATACTAATTTACAGAAGGATTCATCAGTTATCCATTATTTTCATCATCTAAGTCTTCTTCGTGTGTTTCATCATTCGAGGAATCGATCGGATAATCCTCATTTTGAGAAATTTGTTCCATTTCTTTTCCCAACGCTTTCACATCTTCCATATCTTCTGTCATCTCATTGCTTTCGGGTTCGATGTCTTTCCTATAATCCACTTCGTCATCCTTTTTCATTCTATCCCACCTTATGCAAACTCTGATGTGTAGTAGTCAACGATATCACGGTCAAGCTGGGACGCCGCTTCCGAATCCATGACTACCGTCACCATGCGGTGCTTCTTCACCTTGGCGAAATCTTCCTGGCCGTTCTCTGCCGCGTCGTATAAATCTCTCACAGCCTTGGCCTTATCGTTTCCTGTTGCGACAAGCACCATCTCCCTCGATTCGAACAGCTGATCGTTCCCTTCGGAACCGCTATACCCTACCTTTTTATTGGCGCCGATGGATAATACTGTAAGGTTTGCCTGCTTCTTATCGTCAAGGACTGCCTTCATCGAATCTTTGGTGCCTTCCATCTTCAGTTGATTCTCAGGAATATCCAAGTCATTGAATACTTCTGCATTACCATCCTTATTGATGGTGACGATATACACTTGAGCATAGTTTGCTGGATGTATTTTGGATTCTTCAACTAGTTTTTCATAGCTTTCGTCCAGTTCTTTGTTCATCTCAAGTCCAAGGACGCTTGTCGGGTTGTTATGGATCTGCTTTCTTACGATGTCTGCAATATAGTCGCTTACCAATGTCTTGTCCTTGAATATCTTAAAATTCATTGCCATATAAATTCCTCCCGGTTTTCTCCGTTTTTTTAAACATCTATATTATTCTACCCTGGTGGGCGGGGATTCTAACAAAAATTATCCCTTTTCAGCTTTTTTCTTTCTTCTGGATGGTTTATAATGTTATCATGTATGGAAATATAGGAGGCGCTAATTATGAAAGCATTTCTGATATTGATGGTCAGTATGTCCTTTATCACTGCCATTCTTTCTTCAAGCCGTGAATCCGAATATGGATATAAGGATGACGGTGAAGAAAAACTAAGTTAAGTTCAAAGCAGGTCATACATAGCATGGCCTGCTTTTTTTATTGACCGAGAAAGCCTTGCCTCTTGACGACAGCATCCACATCAAGCCGTTGCTTTTTGCCGAGCATGCCGATCACCTGGTCACTCCAGCTGTCTCGACGTTCTCCCCCGGTACGGGCTTCATAATAACTGCTTATCCTCTCATCGTAAGCATCGATCTCCGGCTTCACTTTTGCCGTCGGAGTATAGGTATTTTCATGATAGACCGCTTCAAAAGGCAGACGTTCTTTCTGACTGCCCTCATGATCCGGGTAACCGACTACCATGCCGAAAACTGGAAATACGCCTTCAGGCAGTTCAAGTATTTCTATGACCTCCGCCATATCATTTCGCAGTGAACCGATATAACACATGCCAAGTCCCATGCTTCCCGCCGCCACAGCAAGATTCTGGGCTGCAAGGGAGGCATCGACGACACCTACAACAAATTGTTCCGTCTTATCGTGCGAAATCGGCGTCCCTTTGTCTTTTGACAGTTCGACATGACGGTGATAATCGACTAGAAATACAAATAGATGGCCATTATCCTCCACGTACGGTTGGGTGCTGATCGCCCGTAAAGCCGCTTTCTTCTCCTTATCGGTGACACCCAGGATGCTGTAGGCCTGCACATAGCTGGATGTACTCGCCGCCTGCGCAGATTTCACCAACTCCCGTATCGTCTCTTGATCCAGGGGCGCCTCCTTAAATTTCCTGATCGATCTGTGCGCCTGCAGTAGCTCGGTAACTGAATTCATTCTTCTCCTCCTAGTTTATATGCGGAAAACCTTGTTGCCTCAATGCTTCATATATAAGGATTGCCGCTGTATTTGCCAAATTTAAAGACCTCACCTTATCTGTTATCGGGACTCTCAGGGCACTATCGCCATACTGCTCTTTGAGCCAATCGGGCAGACCTGTCGTCTCCCGGCCGAAAATGAAATAGTGGGCCTCGTCATCATTCGAAAAGTCCACATCCGTATAAGGTTTTGTCGCAAATTTCGTAAGCAGGTAATAGTTCCCCTCGGTCGCTTCAAAAAATGCTTCTGCCGAATCATGGTGGACGACATTAATATGCGGCCAATAGTCGAGGCCGGCCCGCTTCAGCATTTTATCGTCCGTTGAAAAGCCGAGTGGATGGATCAGATGCAGTGTCGAACCCGTTGCTGCACAAGTCCTTCCTATGTTGCCCGTATTGTTCGGGATCTGGGGTTGATATAATACGATATGGTTTGCCATATGTTCCTCCTAAGCGCTTTCTTGGATGCCTTTTAGCATCTCTTCCTTTACTGTCTCGTCCGTCTCTATTTTAAACCTTTCCCCAATATAGCCAAGTGCATCGTTTTCCAGTATGCGGCCTATCGCCCAGTAGGCAGTCCCTTTGATTACAGGGCGTGGGTCATTTTCCGCTACACGCTTCAATACATCTACAGCCGACACTTCCTTGAAATGTGCCAGTGCTATGATCGCATTGCGTTGTATGGGTTTCTTGCCGCGCCAGGTTCCCGCAAGGTGACCGTATGTCTCCTTGAAATCCCTGTTTGATATTTCAAGGAGTCCAGTAAGTTCAGGTTTCAATATTTCAGGTTCCAGTACAATATCATCATGATGGTCCGTATTGATGCCTTTATTACGGGGACATACCTGCTGACATGTATCGCAGCCATACAGCCTGTTGCCGATCTTACCGCGGTATTCATCAGGCAGGAAGCCTTTCGTCTGTGTCAGGAAAGAAATGCACTTTTTTGAATTCAGCTGCCCATTTCCGACAAGGGCACCTGTAGGGCATCTATCCACGCAGATATTGCAGTCTCCACAAGAATCGATCAATTCTTCATCTGGTGGAAAAGGAAAACTGGTGATCATCTCGCCAAGATAAGTATACGTTCCGAGTGTGGGATTTATGACGAAGCCATTCTTCCCTATGAAACCAAGACCACTTCGCCGTGCCACTTCGCGGTCACTTAACACTCCGGTATCGACCATCGAGTTGCATTCGATTGAAGCGTCGATGGATTTTATATAGGCTTCCAGCTTTTCAAGCCTTGAATTGAGCAAAGTATGGTAGTCCATCCCCCATGATGCGCGGGCGAACATACCCCGCCGCTCCCCCTTTTTACTTTTGGGTGCATTCGGAAGTCTGTTCGGGTACCCCACGGCGATGGAGATTATGCTGCGCCCTGAACGCAATGTGCGATCAGGATTCGTCCGCTCCTCTATGGAGCCTTTTTCAAACCCTGATTCGAAACCTTTCTCGTGATAATCAATCAACTTCTCCCTATATTCCACAAACGGCTCGGTATGGGTGAATCCGATATCATCAATGCCGATGGAATGGGCATACTCAATGACTTTTTCCTTAAATTCAACACGGTCCATCTCGTCACCTGCTTTCTTCGACCACGTTATTATACCGATTGACATTATACTATCAGACGGACGTTGGCCACAACCCTGGACTATCTATATTTTTCCTTGTTGATAATCGGATTGCCACACTTCTTCAGGCACCATGCTTCCTCCGGTACACCACAAAACATGCGTTGCGCCCTCTTCTTCGACAGCCGTTCTGAGAGGGCCCATAAAGCTTGCTGCCGCAGATGGCTCAGCCTTGACCCCTTCAGTATCGTAGGCCATTGCTAGCAGCCGGTACAACTGCTCGTCTGCAACGGTATAGAAGGAATGGATCTGATTCTCCATGAGCTTGCCGATGAATTTCGATGGCCTGCCCACAGCAAGCCCATCCGCTATCGTGATATTATCCAATCCGATGTCTCTTACCGACAATGCATCGTGCCGTCCCGTCATCACTCCTAAAAGCATGCTGGGGGCCGCTACAGGCTCAGCGAACACCGGATGGACATGTTGGCCATAGACTTGTTTGAGACCAAAGCTGATGCCGCCTGGCGCACTCCCGACACCACACGGCAGATAAACATATAAAGGATGCTTTTCATCTACAGTAATGCCCGCCTCATCCAGTTGCTTCTGCAGGCGCAGTGCAGCCACTGCATAGCCCGTAAAGAGTGGTTTTGAATTTTCGTCATCTACGAAATAGCTATTCTTATCGGAAATTGCCGCCTGACGCCCCACATCCACAGCTTTGCTGTAGTCATCCTCATGTTCGACGACTTCAGCGCCATGTTCCCTTAAAAGATCTTTCTTCCACTGTTTTGCATCACTCGACATATAGATCGTCACTTTGAAGCCAAGTGCCGCACTGATGATGCCGATGCTCAGTCCAAGATTTCCAGTCGAACCACAGATGATTGTGTAGTCTGAAAAGAATTTCTTGAATGTCTCAGAAGAGAAGAGGCTGTAATCTCCATCCAATCCAATCAACCCTTCATTTACCGCCAATTCCTCTGCATACTTCAATACTTCATAGATGCCGCCACGTGCTTTAACAGAACCAGATACCGTCAGAGCATTATCCGCTTTAATGAAACACGATCCCCTGATCGTCTTCTGAAACTCTTCCTCCAGGTGGGCTTTGAACCGATCAGACCGCACCAATGGTGATTCGATGATTCCATTATCCTTCACAGTCTCGTCAAATGCTTGTTGGATGAACGGTGCAAATCGTCGCAGCCGTGCATCTGCTTCCCTGATGTCTTCAAGGGTCAGATTAAAATCTTGAGGTGCTTCAACGGTTTTCCCATACAGTGGATTTTCCCAGAAGACTTCTTTTTTCCGTGATATTTCTGTTATAAGCGGCCATTGCTCTGCTAATGTATACTTGGTCTCCAATTCATCCTCTCCCTTCTTTTGACTCTTCTCCCTGTTCAAACTATGACACGAATTCAGAGCTTTCCATCCCATTCATTATAGAATTGTTCAAGATATCTTTCCATGAATTGATGTCTTTTTTCAGCTTGCAGCTTGGCTGATCTGGTATGCATCAAACCTTTTAATTTTAGCAGTTTTTCATAGAAATGATTGATTATAGTATTATCTTCTTTACTGTACTGTTCGAAAGTCAAATTTTCTCTGGCATGCATTTTTGGATCATGGAGCTTGTGGTTTTTACTGCCTCCAAAAACCATCGTACGTGCAATGCCGATTGCGCCCAATGCATCGAGGCGGTCTGCATCCTGAACGATGGCATCTTCAATGCTCTCAACCTCTACAGGGTTGCTTCCTCCCTTGAAAGATACAGCCTGCATAGCATGGATGATTTTATCAATCGTGCCTTGCGCGACACCATGCTCCCTCAGGAAAGTTTTTATGCGTTTCAACTCTCGGCCTTCATCATCTGTCATTTTATAGTCGATCATATCATGGAACAATGCTGCAATCTGGATTGTAAAAAGGTCTCCACCCTCTTTCGACTGCAGCATACATGCATTATTGTAGACGCGCATCACATGCCAGTAATCATGTCCCGTCACATCATCTCCATGAAATTCACCCACCATAGCCTTTGCTTCTTCAATAATCCTCTCGTTATCCATCATCGAGCCTCCATATGTATACATCGTAAACCAGATGACCCAATTATAGCACTTGAGCTGCTGGTTATAAAAAGCATTAATAAAAGCCTCTATGAATTCATAGAGGCTTTTATAGAATAATACTATTCTGTCTTTTCCGTAAACTCGAGTTCAACCATCGCTTTAACTTCCTTACCTACCATGACGCCGCCTGTTTCCAATTTCTGGTTCCAGCTCAGACCGAACTCTTCACGGTTGATGACGAACTCACTTTGGATACCGTGCACTTCGTTGCCCCAAGGGTCCATCGCCTTGCCATTATACTCAAGTTCTATCGTCTTCTCTTTTGTAACACCATTCAGCGTAACATCCCCAGTAACTGAAACGGTATCACCCGATTTACTTATACTTTTGGACTGGAACGTGATCTTCGGATTCTTTTCAGCGTTGAAGAAATCTTCGGACCTTAGGTGTTCATCACGTGAAGTATTTTTAGTATTGATGCTTTCTGTTTGAATTTCAGCATATAGGCTCGCATCCTTAAAAGTTTCCAGATCTTCAGTTTCGATTTCGAAATGGAAGTTCTCGAAGCCTCCCCTTACTTTTGATACCATCATATGCTTAACTTGAAATGCAACTTCTGAATGCGTTTGGTCAGATACATAAACTGTCATTGTCAATTACCTCCATGTAGTAAAAATTATCTTTAATTCGAGATAATATGAATATACTTCATACTCCATATAAATGCAACCCTAAAATATAAAGAAGGGGAAGAACCTCATATTACAACTCCTATTAATTTCAGTGTTGCTAAGTTCTTCCCTATATTCCCCACATCAAACACTTTCAAGAATGGAATTAATGAATGGATGGATTCTGAAGTGTTAGTGTAGCCACAACTTGTTGAGTCTTGAACAGCTTCACTATCAAGAGGATATCGACCCAAATTTTATATGATGATATAAAAAGATCTCCTGTCTTACGGCACAAGCCGTTAAACAAAAGATCTTATAAATGGTGTTGTGAATGTAGGACTTCTCTAGCCCTTTACTGTTGGCTGACAACTTACTTTATCGTCTTGCCAGTACTTCTTTTACTGTTGTTGCAATGTTCTTTGGTTTATTCTTGCTAATCGTAATACCTTCTCCTTTAATTTCAACCATAAAAATAGCGGTCGAATGAAATGTTTCATCCGGCCGCTCGCAGCGCGTACTAAAATCACATTATTTGATTAATCGATTATACCACCGGCCGGGATCGAACCGGCACTCCCGCAATGGGAACTGGATTTTGAGTCCAGCGCGTCTGCCAATTCCGCCACGGTGGCCCAGTATTATTTTAATGGAGCGGAAGATAGGATTTGAACCTATGTCTTGCTTCAGGAAGAAGCATGTTCTAAGCACTGAACTACTTCCGCTTAGTAAATTATGGAGGCACCAACCGGATTTGAACCGGTGATAGAGGATTTGCAGTCCTCGGCCTTACCACTTGGCTATGGTGCCCTAAAGCTGGGCTGACAGGATTCGAACCTGTGCATGACGGTACCAAAAACCGTTGCCTTACCGCTTGGCGACAGCCCAATAATGGGGCGGCTGATGGGGATCGAACCCACGAATGCCGGAACCACAATCCGGTGTGTTAACCACTTCACCACAACCGCCATGGCAGGGGTAGTAGGAATTGAACCCACATCTAAGGTTTTGGAGACCTTCATTCTACCATTGAACTATACCCCTAAATATATGGAGGGGGGCAGATTCGAACTGCCGAACCCGAAGGAGCGGATTTACAGTCCGCCGCGTTTAGCCACTTCGCTACCCCTCCACGCTTATATATATGATGGTGCCGCCCAGAGGAATCGAACCCCCAACCTACTGATTACAAGTCAGTTGCTCTGCCAATTGAGCTAGAGCGGCGCCACAACATAACAAATGGTGGTTCAGGACGGAATCGAACCGCCGACACTGTGAGCTTCAATCACATGCTCTACCGACTGAGCTACTGAACCACTTAAATTTAAAATGGCGGTCCCGACGGGAATCGAACCCGCGATCTCCTGCGTGACAGGCAGGCATGTTAACCGCTACACCACGGGACCACTTAAATAATTGCGGGAGGTGGATTTGAACCACCGACCTCCGGGTTATGAGCCCGACGAGCTACCGAACTGCTCCATCCCGCGATAATAGAATAATAAAAATGGCGGAGGAAGAGGGATTCGAACCCCCGCGGGCGATGAAGCCCCTGTCGGTTTTCAAGACCGATCCCTTCAGCCAGACTTGGGTATTCCTCCGTATGAAACTATGCAATTAAAACATGGTGGACCTTGCAGGACTCGAACCTGCGACCCAACGGTTATGAGCCGTTTGCTCTGACCAACTGAGCTAAAGGTCCAATATAGCGGCGGAGGGGATCGAACCCCCGACCTCACGGGTATGAACCGTACGCTCTAGCCAGCTGAGCTACACCGCCATAATAACATATTAGAATAAATGGTGGAGACTAGCGGGATCGAACCGCTGACCTCCTGCGTGCAAAGCAGGCGCTCTCCCAGCTGAGCTAAGCCCCCATATAATCTGTGTAAGTGCGGGTGAAGGGAGTCGAACCCCCACGCCCGAAGGCGCTAGACCCTGATTCTAGTGCGTCTGCCAGTTCCGCCACACCCGCATTTAATAAGAGTCGGGAAGACAGGATTCGAACCTGCGACCCCTTGGTCCCAAACCAAGTGCTCTACCAAGCTGAGCTACTTCCCGTTTTTTTAAAGCGCGCCCGAGAGGATTCGAACCCCTAGCCTCCTGATCCGTAGTCAAGCGCTCTATCCAATTGAGCTACGGGCGCATATGATATTTATACTGGTGCCGAGGACCGGAATCGAACCGGTACGGTAATTACTTACCGCAGGATTTTAAGTCCTGTGCGTCTGCCAGTTCCGCCACCCCGGCGAACTAAACAATGGAGCGGAAGACGGGATTCGAACCCGCGACCCCCACCTTGGCAAGGTGGTGTTCTACCACTGAACTACTTCCGCTGATGATGCGGGTGAAGGGAGTCGAACCCCCACGCCCGAAGGCGCTAGATCCTAAATCTAGTGCGTCTGCCAGTTCCGCCACACCCGCAAGTCATGAGCCATAGAGGATTCGAACCTCTGACCCTCTGATTAAAAGTCAGATGCTCTACCAACTGAGCTAATGGCTCAAGATATTTCAAAAAATGGTGCCGCCCAGAGGAATCGAACCCCCAACCTACTGATTACAAGTCAGTTGCTCTGCCAATTGAGCTAGAGC
>CANLWV010000002.1 GCA_947494965.1 uncultured Salinicoccus sp.
CTTTGGTCGGAAAACTCATTTTGAGTGTATCACGCGTGACCCTTTTTAGGTGTCTAGCTTAATTTTACAATCGGCGTTTTTTAAATTATTTAGTAAAAAGCTAAGGTGTCAAGAAGTTCCACAAGGTAATTTATAGGAAATCATGATACTACTATTCACATGTGCAAAAATTATGACAATTTAGATATTAGTGTTGAATATATTTTTTATATGTCTATCCTTTAATTGTAGGTATTTTTATTAATTTTAGTTCAAAATTTTTTAGTTACTTTTATCCTCAATAACTAAATGAAATATTTGTATAATAATAGTATTTTTTTTAAATTTTTACAAAAATATATATATTTACAAAAATATTCAGATGATTTATAATTGTCTTATAACTTAGTTTATAAGTTATAAAGGAGGTGAAAAATATGAATAGAGTCCAAAAGTTGCAAAAGCTCAGTGATAACTACAGTCAAAGAAATAATTCTATTATTATTACTAACGGATGCGTTGTTACACCGACTAATCCATAATTTTTTAACAGTTTTTTACATTCGGTATATATCTGGTGAATAAACATCAGATATATACTTTTATTTTTAAAAAAGGGGAACTCAATGTGAACAACTACTTGATTACATATCATGATCTTTTTAAAAACATTAGCTCTAAGAGTGAATATGATGTAGTTTTTGATGATAGTTCTATCTTTTATAAATCCAATAATTATGATTCAGTTCCCTTACAAGGATGGAAGGTACATATTTCCTCAACAGTTTATAATTCATCTAAGATCTTTTATTTAGTTTCTAAGGTACTTATAAAACATAATGTAACTTTTAAAGTTCTAAAAAATAGTGCCATTTTAGAATATTTCAATAGTAAAAATTGCCCTCGTCCAAATTTTGGTAAATTTATTACTATATATCCTAGAGATGTTTCACAATGCATCGAGCTATTAGATGAATTACAAGTAGTGCTAAAAGATTTTGAGTCACCTTACATACTCAATGATTTGAGATACAAAAACTGCAAATCACTGTATTTTAGATATGGGAGGATGAAGGTATTAGATTCTGAGAGCGATATAGAGAGAATGCAACTAACTTTGCCTAGCGGAGAAAAATTAGATGATCCGAGGCTACCTTATTTTTACTTACCAGAAGAGATTGAATGGCCATTTCCTTTTAATCAGTTTGAAGAAATTGATGAAGACTCAGATTTGCTGAATGGTAAATACAGTATTGAAAATGTAATAACTATGAGTTCAAAAGGCGGGGTTTATGGGGCCCTTGAAGGTTCCCAAGAATGTATAATTAAAGAATATAGGCCGTTCGTAAGATCTGTTAATAACTTAACTGGCTTAACAGTTTTTAACAATGAACGTAGAATTTATGAGAAATTTCAAGGAAACGACTTCGTTCCGCAAATGTTAGAACACTTCCAAGAATGGGAACACTTTTTCCTAGTCATTCAAAGGATTGATGGAGAGAGCTTGACCAATTATTTAGCGAGGAATATTAGCTTTTATTTCTTGGAGGAAAAAAAAGAAAAGTACTTTAAAAACGTCACATCTATCTTCGACCAAATAGCAAAAATAATAAAAGAATTTCATGATGAAGATTATGTTTTAGGTGATATATCAACTGAGAATTTTCTAGTTGATACTGATAATAAAGTCTACATAATAGATTTCGAATCAGTTGGACGAGTCTATGACTTTGAAAATAACTATGTAGGAACAAATGGGTTTTATCATATTAAAGAAAAAGATAGAAAAATATCTAAACAGAAAGATCTCGTGGCCTTTGGTTTTTTAATAATGAAGATGTTCTCAAATTCTAACTTCTTGATAAACATTGATTATAGGCTAGTAGTTAAAAACTTTGAATTTCAGTGTCAAAAAATTGAACTACCTAACTACATTAAAAAACTAGCAGTCATTTTAACTGATCCAAATATAGAAACGAATATTTCTGAAGTGAAAGAAGCGCTAATTAATCAAAACGTTCTTAGAATTCAAATACTAAATAGTATACGTTTGCTAAAGAATAGAGTTAAACAACCTCAGTTCTTGAAAGGTACATTTGAGAATATACTTCAAGAGGTACATGTATGCGAAGTATCAGAAGATGAAAAATTTTACCAAGCTATATCTGATAATAACTATAGTGTTTATAACGGGGCTCTTGGTCATCTATTAAATTCAATTACTAATAAGGAAAGCACGATAAAAATAGAAGAAAAAATATCCCAAATGTTATCTGAAATGAAGTATGAAGACGAATTTTTAATAGGTTATCAAATAGGAGATTCTCAAAGGTACAGCTATTATCTTTTTGATGGTGTAGCAGGTTTCCTCTTAGTTATACAATACCTAAGAAAGTTTGAAAAATATAAAAATATTTTTACAAATTATAGAGAAGAGTATTATCGGTTATTAAACCATATAAGTCTGATTACAGCTCACAAGTGTAGTGTGTCTAATGGTTTATCTGGTATCATTTTAGTTTTAATAAATGAATATGAATTTGGTAGTAATAGTTTTTATTTACATAAGGCAAGAACATTGGTAGAAGACCTACTTTCTTTCAGCCTTTTAAATGAAGGAAAAATCGTATTTCCTGACGAGAACTCCAGCCCAATGGATGATACATTTGCAAACGGCTATCTAGGAATATTGTTTTGTCTGACTAAGATAAAACAATACGTATAATGAAAAATTATCAGAAGGGTTGATTAAGTTGAAAAAATGGATAATTTTACTCATCTTTGATATAGCATCCACTTTTGGGTCAAGAATTTTTTCTTTTGCTAGTGCATTTTATATACTTCAGCATACGGATACCACTTTTAAATACAGTATATACCTGTTCTTAATTGTGCTGGTGACAATCATTTCGGCACCAATGATGGGAGTTATCACAGATTCTTTAAATAATAAGAAACTGGTTCTATTCTCACAACTTTCTAGTATTATTGTGCTACTCTTTTTTTCTCTACTGTACGTTGAAATTGGTTTGAATATGATCATCGTCACTGGCATAATCCTCACATTAGTAGATAGTATCGTAGGCTTGGTTGTTCAATCTAACTTGAGAACGATAGCTGCCGAACAACTAGAGAGAGTGATTTCGCTGAGACAAACAATTGTTTCTTCGACAACTTTTCTAGCACCGGTAATCGGTGGCTTTCTAGTGGCTTTCGTCTCGATTGAAACGCTTGCTTTATTAACATTGTTCACTGAAGTCATAGCACTCATACTGTTACAGACACTACCTCTGAAAAAATTTATTGAGTTGCAAACAGAAGAGAATTTCTTCAAGAAGTTCAAAGATGGATTTGTATATATAAAGAGCAAACGTATCATTTTGACTTTTATAGCCTCTGCACTGTTCGTGAACTTTTTTATGAATTCACTAGTCGTAGGCGTCCCAATTTTATCAATACAAACTCTGAACCTGAAGTCTTTTCAATTTGGTCTAATTGAAGCGAGTATTACAGTTTCTATGCTTTTAGCTTCTCTGTACTTTTCTATATTTCCTATTAAGAAAAAAATAAAGTCGACCTTTAAGCTATCCGTCCTAATACAATTTTTAATTGTATTAGCCTTGGGTATATTCCTATTATTTGATAATACTGAGACAGGGTCTTTCATATTTCTTATGCTGGTGTACTTGTTACTCGGGTTCGCTTTAACACTGAATAATATTCCTTACTCCATTTACCTGCAGACGCATGTCGATGATGAATACAAGGGGCGCGTGTTTTCTCTAAATCAATCATTAGTTCAGGCAATTATGCCACTTTCAATGTTATTCTACGGTCTACTTCTGAATGATAACCAGGCATTTATTTATATACTTACTTCTTTCGGGGTGTTACTGGTATTAATCATGTTTTCTATCATGAGTAGTAGGCAGCAGAGTTCTATTAAATATGAAATGAAAGACAATGATTTTTAATTTTGTCTCACTCTAGATTGATTTGTCGAAGCTGACATAGAGAGAGACTCTCATCACCCAATTCAAACTTTAAGTGAGAAATAAACTTCAGTATATGAATATCGTTATATATCAAAATGTCAAGATGTGTTTTTCTCTCTTAAATTTTTGATTGATTAGAGTAGACCCTAATTAGACAGTGTGGCGTTGTCTCCACTGCTAGGTTCTAAATGTATGACTAGGGTGTATTTTAATTACACCTTCGATTGAAAATTAAACTGGAAACCTAAAATGTCACATAAAACACCCCCAAAGTGAGTTCTCCAACAAAGAGACTCATTTGGGGGTATTATGAATAATATACGTTTATATTCCAGCAAAAGAAATACAAATTATAGGCCAAGTTCGGTAAATCCAGGATGGTCATCGGGTCGTCTACCAAGCGGCCAATAAAATTTTCGTTCTGATTCGCTGATCGGCAGATCGTTGATGGATGCAAAGCGTTGCTTCATCAAGCCATCTGAAGAAAACTCCCAATTCTCATTTCCGTATGATCGGAACCAATTCCCGTTATCGTCATGCCACTCATATGCAAACCGTACTGCAAGGCGGTCTTCGGTAAATGACCAAAGTTCCTTAATCAATCGATAGTCGAGCTCCTTAGCCCATTTTCTTTCGAGAAACTCTACGATTTCTGAACGGCCAGTTGGGAATTCGGCGCGGTTCCGCCAGCGGCTATCCTCTGTGTAAGACAAGGATACTTTATGCGGGTCACGACTGTTCCAACTATCTTCGGCCATACGGACTTTCTGCACGGCAGTTTCTTGCGTGAATGGAGGGACAAGTTTACTCATTATATCTCCTCATTTCTGAACTGTTTACTTCAGCATATACAGATTTTTCTATATATTCAAGTAATATAAAGTTAGTAATAACTTTAAGTTAGCCATTAAGTTTACACATATTCTAAAGGAGCAGCTTGCTTCGTTTACTGTTGCCTGTAGATCTCCTCAATTTCTTCAAATTTCTTCATCATGCTATAGCTGTCCACTTGATGGTTTTTGATATCCTCATACATCAATATCTTCCCCGCCAAGAAAATGGCATCGATGTCGAGGATATGTTCAAAATTTTCCAATGGATTCTGGTTGAGTAATATGTAGCCATCGTCTTCCCCTACAATCTTTTTGGCTTCAATTGTCGCCTTCCTCAATATTTCAAAATCAGCCAAGCTAAAGTCCTTAAATTCATTCAGCTCTTCAATCATACTAAGCCCGGGATACACCCACGTACCTGCAGGTGCATCGGTGCCGATATATACTTCCCCGCCCCTTTCAAGATACTTACCTGTAACCCGCTTCACTTGTTCATACTCCCATTTTTGGCGTTTCTTGAACGCTTCACTAAGCTGCGCATCAATGGTTTCGAACTGAGTATTTATAGATAATTGCTCATCCGCTTCAACCAGCTTCATCTGCTTGGATGACACCAATTCAGGCGGGTTGAATGTACACCCATCTGCCAAGTGCCGGTACAGTGTCAATGTGGGCACCAACTTCACTTCATGTTCAAGAAGGTACGACAATAAATTATTCAGCCTATCAGTATCTATTGGCTTGCTCGTAATCGTATCAAACGCTTCGTCTGAAAGTTGGCTGTGATAGCCGGGAAAAAGGTGTTGGACGATGCTCGATGCATGTTCGAGCCACTTTACCCCATACTCTGTTGCCTTCATTGCATCGATGACCTTGGAATGCAGCAGATCAGCCGCAACCTCGAGTCCAAGTGTGCCTCCCCTTTTCACTACAGCACCCAAGACATCTTCCTGGATATGGCCATACACTTTGATGAACTTCGCATCTTGGTTATACAGCTCCTCGACAGCCTCCATTGCTGTATCGATGTCATTGGTGGAGACATTGCCAAAGGAAGTCGGCCCCCACAGCCCAGGTTCACCATCGATGAAGCGATAAGTCGCGTATACATGCGGTGCGATATCATCCATCATCTGGATAAGTTCATAGTTGCCACCGGTATTTCTTACTGAGGTCACACCACTTGCCAAATAATGCTTCGCACTGACTGGTGTAATGTGAGTATGCATATCCACCAGACCAGGCATCAGATATTTTCCTGTACCATCTACTTCCCTCTCCTCATCTGATTGGAATGTCACATCCTTGACTTCAATGCTTCCTTTATCCAGATCGATCCAGTTGACGTGCTTTACTTTAATCATAGACACTGCTCCCCTTTGTTTATGTGGACGCCCTAGTTTTGTGTATTATTTACATGGTTACAGGCGTGATGCATTTGGACTATACCACTGTGAGTCTCTGGCTGATTTATATACTATTTTATCTTGCAAGACGGCTTACAGTTTCAATTTACTCCCATCAATAGTACCGCAAGGCAAAAAGAAGAAAGCGCGATAATAAATATAGCTTGCTCCAAAATTTACCTCCCCCTTTCTAAATATCTGGTACACTATCAGTATAACAATATATCTAAACATTTAGATATCTAGCAAAGTAGGCCTATTGCCTCACACTATACTTTTCAAAAGAAGAACAAGAGACTTGTCCAAAATGTAAGTGGGAATTATGAAATTGAAAGTACGGTTATATCATATTCATTTTGTTATATTTTCAATTTAAGTGATGACATCTGAGAAAAACTTTAGTAGAAGGGGGTAAGTCATGAAAAAGGTTTTATCCATTTCATTAGGAATCATTAACACAATAACCTTTGCGATTGGATTAGGCTTCTTATTTGGTGATGATCAAAATTCCAAAATAAAATAATTAAAATAGAATGAGAGGGAGTAAGCGAAATGCAAATAGAATTATCTGGATTAGTGGTAAGTATGCTTATTTTGGCAGTCGGATTGGGTTTTATGGGATATTTTATTGGGGATGGCCTCAAAAATATGGGTAAGCCTGATAGCGAACATCCCGCCACCAATTTTATAAAGAAAGAAGATTTGCCAATATACTTCAGTTTAGATAAAGAAGAAATTGATGACTTATTAGATAAGCATCCAAATGCTCCTAAAATAATATTAAACGGCACAACGTATTATCCATATAAACAATTTTTATATTGGCTCTCTTCAGCCGAAATATATAAATCGTCAAACGGGCATCAAATGGATAACGAATGACTCTAGGCTACTATATTAAATCTGCTGAAAGGTAATTAACATGAAAGAAAGACCAAAAATCGACATACCTAAGACTTTGACTGAAAAGACCGCAAATGTCATAGGCTACACTATTTTCATCGGAGCCCTAATCTATGTAATCATCACCTTCCCATCCCTACCTGCAGAAGTACCCGCTCACTTTGGAGCAGATGGTGAGGTGGATAGATATGGATCGAAGTATGAAATAATTGTCCTCATCGTCATACCACTGCTCTTGATACCGGGACTCAAGGCGTTGGAGCGGTTTCCGGAAATGCATAATTATCCAAAACGTATGGACGCCTCTAATGTCAGGGAGTTCTATTTGAACAGCAGAATATTACTCAATTTAACATCAAATGGGACGTTGATTGTATTTGCAGTTCTATATGTCGAAATTACCAACCACGGGCTTACTGGCTCATCTACATTCGGCGTACTTCTGATGCCGTTGATTCTTTTGCTTATACTGGGACCGATAGCTTGGAAATTGGTTGAACGTAGCAGAATAAAATAGTTGATGGTTAAAAGACATCATAATGGTAAAGGAGTCGAGAACTTTTCCCGACTCCTCTATACGTCTGGTAGCCTATTATCCTATATATCAGTCTCCCAGTCCTTCTGCTCTTCTCTACGCATATCTTCTGCCGTGTCTTCCGGGTAGACGACCCTGAATTTATGATGGTCTTTAGGAATGACTTCCACCATCTTATCGATCATCAGCTGTGAATCCATCTGGTGATTCAGACTATCTCCGCTTGCTTCCAGCTTATCTTTTGAAGTGTGATGCTTCTCTTCATCATACCATTTCCAGTTTGCTGCGACTGCACGGTCGTTGAAGCCGGTGCCGAATCTGCCGGGATTGATGGTGGCGACCTGGACATTGAACGCTTCCATCTCCTGCTTCAGCGCTTTCGCTATGGCACCGATGGCATGCTTGGAGGATGAATAGAGTCCTTTATAGGCAGAGCTCATCTTTTCCGCTTTGGACGATACGAAAATGATTTTACCCTGCCGCTTCTCTACAAAATGTTCGGCTGCGATACGAGCGGTTTCAAGGGTACCAAATACATTGATTTCGTATAATCGTCTGATGTTCTCCATCGGCATCTCCCATATCGGTCCCCCTTCATTGATTGCCGCATTGGCTACGAAGATATCATAATCATATTTTTTCATGGCTTCGCGATCATATGCGTCTGTGATATCCATTTTGAAGACTTCAAGATCTACACCCGCTTCTTTTCCTACTTCACGCAACCCTTCAACCTGTTCCTCTTTTTCAACAGCGGCAATGACCGTGTGCCCTTCGCGCGCAAGGCCAAGCGCTGTACCCTTTCCTAAACCTGATCCTGCACCTGTAATCAAGATTGTCTTAGCCATCCTAATTGCCTCCTAGTTTCCTATTAATAGTTTTAATTTTCCCTGTCGGCGCCTTCATAAACGCTTGCACCACTCCCCTCGCACAGGTCACACAATGGGTTTATCCCTATAATTATGGACGCCTTTAATTATTTTTCAGCTGCATGGGTATAATGGATATATGCATACAAATATCTTTCTTCAACATTTCTTATTTTCGACCTCCCCGCATTTCAATGGTGCATACTTATCAGTGGATTTGTTCTAAAGGACTATCCTTAAGTTCTACTGCAGTAAAATAGTTGAAAATAGATAATGCCAGTTTAAGATGAATATAAGCGATACCCTTAACAACCGCTTGTTTTCAGCTATAATATCAAGTCTTGATGAAAGGAGTGAGCTGGTGGAAAAAGTTGTCGTGGGTCTCATCACAGCTCCCGGTCTTCCTGAAGAGTTAATAAAAGGGATGCTGAAAGATTTGAGCGAACTATCCAGTAAACATATTGATGACAAAGTGGATTGGCAATTTGATTATCAGACCAATCCGTTAGCTGCCTCCGCCGAGTTCATCAATCAGACATTCGAAAAAGCGGAAGCCATCCGAGAGGATAACCAATGGGACTTGGCAATCGCAATCAGTGACCTCCCCAGTATATCCAGTAATAAGATCGTCGTTTCAGAAGTGAATTATGACCAGACGATATCACTGCTTTCAGTGCCGTCACTTGGCGCCATTAGGGTTAAGAAAAAACTGCAGAATCTACTAATGCATCACATTACATGGCTACACCGCAAAGATTTATCTGAAACCCCTGACGGCATACGCTTGAGCTTCATCAATCAGATCACTGAAGTGTCGACTTCTGAAGATGAGGTGAGCAATAAGCGGTACATACGGAAATCGACGGTAGCCGGATGGAGTAAACTTGTTGCAGGCATGACTTTAACGAACGAGCCATGGACGGCTTTAAGCAACCTTAAGACTATCGTTGCATTATCATTTGCCACAGGTACATACATCTCCATCTTTTCGATACCTTGGGAATTGAGTCTGGATTATTCCTTGTGGCGGTTCGTGTTGCTGACGTTCATCGCGATCTTTGGTGTGGTTGGATGGTTGATATACGCTCATGATCTATGGGAATTGGTTTCCAGTAAAAACCAGCGGTCATATCGTTATCTATACAACTTCACCACATTGGCCACCTTGTTGTTTATTACAATCGTAAACTACCTGGTCGTCTTTCTGCTGCTTGTAATATCAGTTGTCGTATTTGTTCCGATGGGACTTTTTGAAACCTGGACTAAGATTGAGCCTGATGTGGAATGGATGGATTATTTAAATCTCGTATGGTTTTCTGCCTCTGCAGGAGTTCTGGCAGGTGCCTTGGGCTCCACTGTCGAAGATGAAGGAACGATTCAGAATGTGACGTATTCCTACAGACAAATGTACCGGTATAAGCAAATAGAAGAAGAAAATGAAGAAACTACAAAAGAAGAACAGACCGAAGAGCATGCAGGCACAAAACAAACTCATGATAAGTCAGAGGATGATTGATATGAGCAAGAGATATGTTGGCCTCGTCGCAGCGCCTGGTGCGCCAGATGAACTTGCAAGAAAAATAAAGGAAGAATTACCGGAGGTGCTTTCCGAGGAATTTGAAGAAGAACATGAATGGGAAGTTGGCGTCCATGTAGACCCACTTACGAGTTATGCAGAGCTGACGAAGGAGTTGTTTCAGAAAACAGATCAATATTACCAAGATAGGGATTGGGATTATACTATTTTCATCACAGATCTCCCGTTATACCATAACGAGAATATTATCGGCATAGATATAAATGAAGCCACTGAGGTTGGATTGGTGTCATTGCCCGCCTACGGTTGGCCTCCTAACAAACAGAGTGTTCTCGAGACCATCGTGACCCTGATCACTTCGGTCCAGGCAAAAAATGACAAGGAATCCACCGAATCAAATGAAGAGAATCGTAGGAATTTGAAAAGGATATTCAACCGATATTTTAAATTCAATACACTTTATTATGAGAAAAGTCATAACGATGCCACCGATTCCGAGCATTCAATATATCAAATGAAGAATAATTTGCGGGGATATTTCCGACTGATCAGTGGAATGGCTTGGGCGAATAATCCTTTAAACATGATGCGGGTTTTGAGCTCAGTAGTAGCACTTGCTTTTGCGACAGGTTCCTTCAGTATGATCTTTTCTACCATGTGGAGCCTAAGCGATTTGTTCTCTATCTGGAGGATGATTGCTGTTTCAATATTCGCTTTAACCAGTATGCTAGTGTGGATCATTATCTCCCATGGTCTATGGGAAAGGCTGGAAGAAGGTGAGGATAAAAGATTTTTGAAGTTATATAACGGTGCGACAGTCGTAACGCTGGTTATATCATTGGTGTTTTATTTCACTGTGTTGTATCTGATGTTCCTGACCGGTTCCCTTGTGCTGCTACCACCTGACTTTATAATAAGGAATATTGGATTAGAACAGATAGACATCCGCTTTTACCTTAAGCTAGCATGGTTCGCCACATCACTTTCAACAGTTGTAGCTGCAATCGGAGCGGGTGTTCAGGACGAGAATGTAATGAAGGAAAGCACATATGGCTATCGACATCGCCTGCGTTCACAAGAAGCCAGTGAGGAATGATCGGTCAATATATTATGTCGCACTCTCTAGCCTCTAGCTAGCTAATGTTATTACATTTAAAGGACTCATCACACCTGTCATTCAGCAATTTAAACTTAAATGAAAGCTGACATCACGAATTCTTAAAAATCTTGAAAAGGAATGAAAAAATGGGATTCTATATAATGATTTTGTCATTCATACTCGGCGCTTACTTGACTGTCCTAGGTATTTCTCGTAGAACACATAATTCACTATATAAGATTTCATTAGTGTTCGGAATCATCTTTATTATATTTGCTATTTATCTAGCATGGCCAAAGTAGAGTTAATTCTGATATGTTTTTAATAAGCTAATGCTACCTACATTACACTTAGGCGCCTTAAAATTAAGCAATCCCCCTAACCTGAAATATGGTTTAGGGGGGATTGTGTTGTTCGGGCGGTTTTTGAAGCGTATGACCTGAAAAAAACTGTATTTTAATAATATTCTTCTAGAATTTGTTTAGAGTCCTTATAAATCGATTTTGGGAAGTTGAATACTCTGAGCAGTTCCAGTGCATTGGATGTTTGGGCTGGCCCTTTTTTAATTTGATAGTCAAAGAATATATCATCGCCTTCAAGCACTTCAGAAAAGTGGTACATCACCATTTCATCACATAGTGTCTCTGTCAATTCTATATCATGAGTGGCTGCCACCAAAGAAATTCTCCTATGCGTACTCAAAAATCTCAGCAGCACTTCTGCTGCTGCCAAACGTTCTTTCGTATTCGTCCCTTTAAATATCTCATCAATGAAACAATAGAAATGAGCATTACTGCCATTTAGGGCTTCGATTATCCTTTTCAATGATTTGATTTCACTGATAAAATAACTATCCCCTTCCGAGATACTGTCTGAAATATCCATTGAAGACAACACTCTACCAGGCACATATTTAAAGTAGCCACTGGTTGAGGTATTGATGCCATTACTCAGAATGACATTCACAGCCAATGATTTCATAAAAGTGGATTTGCCGGAGGCATTCGATCCGGTGAGCAGGATGTTTTGTCTCAAATCAATTGAATTGCTGATAGGTTCAGTAATCAATGGATGATATACGTCATGTATTACCATACTTTCATCTTGCACTGCATTCGGGGTAACATAATAAGGCAACTGCCTTCGCCACATTGCCACGGAATAGTTCAAGTCAGCTGTAGAAACCAGATGCCAGCATTTTTCATATGTATCCTTATTTTTAACAAGAGTATTAATAATATAATGACAAACATGGTAATCCAGAATAAATGCATGTTTAACACCAGTCAATAATTGAAGAAGTATATTATTCTGATCGGCCTCTTCATTAATCAGTAGCGTACTGAACAACTGTAAATGCTTGACCCCATCTTCAATGTTGACGGAAGTATTCAGCATATCGTGAAAATGCGGTTTAAGTTGAGTCGCCACACTTATAATATTTAAACCATAGAATAAATCTGAGTATTCATTTTCATACTTCGATTTATGCTGGTATGAAATCACCATGTTCAATAATAATGCACCGATTATAACTAAAATCCCTAAAAGGAAGTTAATGAGCAGCATCCCTATGCCGACTACAGGCAGCACACTTAGAAATGCGTATAGAGGTTGATAACGTACTGAGCCCGATGGCGTATAGTGTGTGAAGTACTTTGAAGTGTCTGAGTTTGGCTGTTTGGATAACTTCGACAGAATCCATGTGATTTTTTCCCGCCAAGGTTGATCGGTGTTCAGCCTCGCAATGAAATTTTCGTCAACATCCTCGCAGGCCCCCACATTTCGCAATGCCGCATAGAGACGTTCTTCCCCCACCGTGGTGAACGTATGATTGATTTCTTTAAAAAGTGAATCCATATCCAAGTCATGCCACGTCACATCATCGACTTCAAACTCCCGACTGACATTGCCATCTGCAATTAGATTTCGATAGAAATGATCAAAATTAATGAACGTCTCATTATATTCCAACCACTTGGCGTTTTGTTCCCAAAGTTGTTTAACTATGACTCGTTTTTTTCTGTTTTCAGTTATGGATATAATTATCGTGACAATGATAATGATTAACACGACACCCACGTAGAAATATAATGACGACATTTCAACACTTCCTCTTACGGAGTATACAATATAGCGTCATATTATACGACACTGTTATTACTGAATATAATAATATATCAATGGTATTAAGGAAGAGTTTCTAGAAAACAAAAGCAATCTGCCAACTTTGAATAGATACAAATAGTGCAATTCGCTAGTTCAATAATTATGCTCTTTTAAATAATTTAAAAATCCCTCTGCAATTTGATTATATCTACTCACAACTTTTTTTTCATCCAATGTTTCCAATTTTCTGTCCTTCATAATCCACTTTCCATCAATCATCACGTGATGAATTGAATCGGCTTTATTGTAAAATAATAAATTATAGAGATAGGTGGAAAAGCTTTCTCTATTCAGCAGTGGTTCTAGATCTACATCATCTTTTTTAATAAAAACTAAATCAGCTTTATAACCATCTTTAATTTTTCCTATGTCATTTTGTAATTTATATGCTTTTGCACCATTAATAGTCATCATTCTAAAAATCTCTTCAACGCTATATTTATCAACATGATTATTTATTTTCAGTAAGTAATATGCCAACCTCATTAACTCCCATACATTAGTATGAGCGTAATCAGTACCTAAGCAAACATTCACACCATTCTCTAGCATGGCATTAACATCTGCAACTCCCGCGCCAGTATCCAAATTTGAAAGAGGACAATGAACAACAGAGCTTTTATGTTTTGCTACCAACTCGATATCCTCTTCTGACATATAAACGCCATGAAAAAGAATTGTTTTATCATCAAGTAAATTCCTTTCACTGTAAAGTTCGATGCTTGATTTACCAAATTTGGATTTAACTATATTAGATCTCCACTCATTCTCTAAACAGTGCGTCATCATAATAGTATTATATTTATCTTTTACCTTTTTCAAATTAAACAATTCATCTTCAGTCATGTCTTCTTCTTCTAATAAATGGGTTCCAAATAGAATGTTCCCCTGTGACTTATTATAATAATCTCCAATTTCTTCATACGTATCAATCATCCCTCGTATGCCTATCTCATTCATTACATCACTTAGTTGCTGGGGTGATTGTGGGTCTGAGTCACTTATAAAGGTCACTCCATTTTTGACCATATCAATATAGCTCTTTTGAGCAATGTACCCAAACTCTTTTTCTGAAATCTCATTTTCTAAGTAATCGAATAGTAGTTGTTGTATTTTCCCTTGCTCTGATGTATTGCCCCAATCTTGAAGCGCCATTTCCTGCATCAATCCTTTAGCTAAAGGTGAGTAGCTGTGAAAATGAGCATTTATAAGTCCCGGGATTACGAAATAATCTTTGCAATCTATTGTATCCTCTTCATCTTCAACATTTAAATCAAAAACTATTTTATTATCTTTTATTAAAAACTCACCTGTTTCAAATTTCATATCGCTATTCAAAAATGTTACATTATTTAGTTTCATAAGTTGAATCAATTCCCTATTTATTATTAGTTTCAATGAATGTGTTTGATGTTTATACATGCTCAATTATCTTATTTATTTATATGATCGATATAAATCAGTCCATCAAATTGCTCTTGAGGTACCATTTTGGAGTCAAAAAACCCTTCCCAAAAAACTGTATATTGATTTTCTTCGATAAAGTCACTGCTGGCAAAATCAATAAAGACGTCGCTTTGAACCCGGTTCCCGATATAACCTTCTAATGCCTCATCTTTCTCTTTTCTTGGTGTGACATAGTCCTCAGAAACGAGTGCATAACTGTCTGCCTCATTGTGGAATAAACCTACATTATACACACTGTAGTCACTCTCTCGAAGCAACGCTCCGAGAGACTCTACACGCTCGCTTCTCTTTTGCTCGACGAATAATTCATTAGTATATTCTATGGACGTCACATCATAATTGGAATGCCCGTTTGCCACCCATAAAATGGCTTTATCGTCTTTAGTCATTTGTTCTAATACCTTCTCAGCCATTCCAATCTCTCGATGGTCATAGTATTCAGCAACGCCATCTTCAAAACTAATCTTTGAGTAGTACTTATCAATATTCTTCTGTCTTGAAATGATATAGTTTTGTGTTTCAGGAGTTAATTTAGCAAAGAAATCCTGACTTCTGATAGCTTCATATACATTGGTGGGGCGCTTGAAATACCCTACTTTTTTCCCTTTTAACAACCCTTTAGAAAACCAATCCCGTAAGGCGAACTCCGAACGCTTAAATTCTTCCGCAAGTTCAAGATCATATTCAGAAATTTCATCTACAATATTTCTTTCTAAACTGGAGACAGAACTGGCATGTGCGCCTGCATATCCAGGCGCCCAATCCATCGGCAACGCCTGAATATTTTTGTTGCTGCCATCTAGGTATTTCTTAAACGTTTCATGTTGATATTGAGGAACAACCCCGTCCATCACCGGTAACTCGCTCTCTTGATGGTAGTTGAATTCTGAGTCCCCTGTTTCCAGAAATAATTTATTGAAATTGTGTTCTTCAGCCAAGTAATCGATAAGATCAGTTTTTTGTTTCGCGATATCAGATGACCAATGGGTACTCTCCCCCAATATGACGATATCCTGTTCTCCGAGAATATCGCCAATCGACTCAATGTCCGCCTCCAAGTCATAATAATCTTTAGGAGGCTCAGCTGCCCCACCACATCCAGATAACAAAACGAATAGTAGAAGTGAAATAATAATTAATCTACATTGCTTAAGTTTCATTCTAATGATTGCCCCTTCTCTTATGTACAGCCAATTTACAAGAATGCCATGCCAACTAGGCACTGCGCTCGACTATTCAGTCTTGGTTGATTTCGATATATGTAATTATTTGGTATAAGATAAGCATACCAAATATTTTAAATAGTTAAATATTTATTTTAATATTGTGTAAATTCGTAAATCACTTATAAAGAAAACGTTCTAATGTCGGCACTAAACAGTACAATAGGAGTAACATAGAATCTCTTCCTCTTCTTACAAATCTTGTGACCAGCTCGGAAAATTAGTCATGTAGATGCTAACAATAATTTTACTTTTGTTAGTTCATATCAAAAAATATTAAAAAATGGGACCCGGTTATGCACCGAGTCCCAAAAGTCTTCTAACCTTAAAATATATCTAAGTCTTCGATCATCATTTCCATAGATTGCAATCCTCCGCCATAAAACCATGCATCCATTTTCAAGTAATATACTTGATCATTTTTATAGGCTTCTGTTTTCTTGAAAAGCTCATTTTCAATTGCTTTTTTGGTACCAACATGCTCTGGATCGAGTGCTGCATTCCGGTCAACAACAAAGACGATGCCTGGGTCTTCCTTCATCACATATTCAAAGTTGACGCTTTTCCCATACCTTGAATCTTCGATGTTTTCATCAGCTGCCTTATAGCCTGCAGTATTGTGAATGAGTCCACCATAACGTGAACCTGGCCCATAAGCACTTATCTTACCACCATTTGCCATGATGATTAATGCTTCTTCATCAACCTCTGTTGCTTTATCTTTAACATCGTTCATTTTCTCATCTAGTTCTTTCAACTCTTTTGAGATTTCATCTTCTTTGCCGAAGATTTTTCCGACAGTCTCCATATTGTTGGTGAATTCTTCCATATAATTGGTGAAGTCTATTGGCAGATAGATGGTGGGCGTCAATTGTTTTATCTCCTCATACATCTCAGCTTCACGGCCAGATATGATGATGAGGTCCGGCTTCATTGCACTAATCTCCTCAAGATCCGGCTCTCGTGCGGCCCCGACATTGACATATTCAGATCCATTATATTTGTCCAGATATGTGGGCAGTGATCCTTTCAGGACGCCAGCCACTTCAACATCCAGTTTATCCAAAGTGTCTAGAATACCATAATCAAGCACAACGACTTTCTCCGGATTTTTTTGGTATTTCTACTTCCCCAAACCCATCCTCTATTGTAATGGTTTCCGATTCGCTGTTTTTTCAGCCCCTTCAGATTCTCCATCGGAACTACAGGCTGTAAGAAAAACGGAAATCATAAGTACAGTAAACAACAAAACCTTCTTCACGACTAGCTTCCTTTTCTCAAAATCTATTTACATTACTTTATATTTTAAGATGCCATCAATACACGAGTGGTAATGAGATTCATCATCATCTATTTATTATAAGTAATGAAGTCAATTGCCATCAAGCAGAAATCGACATTTTACAGCAAATATAATCAGTCTGCCACAGACTATACTTATTGTCATATAAAAAAATATTTCAAGACTTATCCATTAAAGCTATCGCCTATTTTACTGCACGGCTTTAAATTTTAAACCACAGAAGCGCTTCTTATCAAATCGATCGTAAAATTAAAATTGACACGTGTGATGAGGGCTTCCTTTGGGAATAACTGAAGATAAAGCTCCGGAACAGATATTTCGAGAAAGTTATTCATGTATTTGAATATATATGTATAGATTGCATTATCAGGCTGAATGTGGAGGGGGACGTAACTATGAAATACACTGGCATTGCACTTGTCATGTTAGCTGCCATTTTTTGGGGCATCAGCGGTGGTATTGCGGATATACTCATGAAAAAGGAATGGAATCCCCTAATTATCTCCTTTTATCGTGGGGCTGTCGGTTTTATATTCTTCTTTGTGTGGTTCATGACCCGCTTCCGCCAAAACTGGATCACCTCGCTGCGTTTCCATCTCTGGTCGGTGCTTGGCGGTATCGGGGTAACGGGAAACTTCACCTTCTACTTCTTGAGCATTCAGGATTCGAGCGTCGCTGTTGCGGCAACTTTGATGTATACCGCACCAATATTCGTCCTGCTTATCTCATTTCTTTTTGGTATAGAACAGTCGACTTGGTTCAAATGGATATGCGTCTTCTCCGTCATCGTCGGTATTGTTCTGCTTACCGGTGCCTATCAACCAGCCTCCATTTCAACCGGCATATTCGGTGTGGTTTCAGGACTGGTTGCCGGATTGTCATACGCCCTATTCATCTTCAGTTTCAAAAATGCTTCTGCCATCGGAAGTCCACAGACAGTATTGACCGTCGCCTTTTTAGCATTCTGTCTCATCCTTGTGTGGTTCATTGATATGGCTGAGGCTTTGAAAGTATTGACTTCTGATGACATATGGTGGTTTCTGCTGCTTGGTGTGGTGGGAGCCGGCTTATCGTTTATCATCTATGTCATCGGCGTCCGTCGGACGACACCGACGAATGCTTCAATGGTCGCCATGGTGGAACCGGTGACAGCCTCGCTGTTTGGTGTCTTCATTCTGGGTGACGAACTTGAATTCATCCAATTATTTGGTATGGGGATCATACTGGTGACAATTACAGTGCTCAACGTCAAACAAGTTGAGCATTGAGTAGTGGACATAGGCAAATGTACTCAACGTATTTCACCAAGTGTATGAGCGAAGTATTACGTATACGTGCGGATAGATTAAAATTAGTAAAAGTAGCTGAAAATCGCTTAATTTCAACGTTCAAGTGCTTAGAGCTCATTGAATCCCACCACATCCACCTCCCCAGATTCCGCTAAAAATTGTTCTATAAGATGTAAGTGCGCTGCCCCTATATACAGTAGTACTCTATCGTGCTTGGCTTGAATAAGTTCCATTATATTCTTATATATAATCAAATTCCGTTGATACCACCATCGCAGCCAGTCGATTCCTATGTAATCTGTCTCCTCGCCGATCTGGGCGAACTTCATGTAGGTGCGATGGCTATCCCATGTGTTTTCAATCGTGTTGATGATGCTGAGATTCTCAATGATCGTATTATCGTTTTCAACCTGTCCATTCTTCATGAACAGATTATAGACTTCCTCATATACATTAGGTTGATGAATTTTCGCCCACTCCATCACATCCCCCATCCCCCTATTGCCGACTGAATCCATCCAATCTACTGCATTAAGACCATCTATATCCAGGCGTTTACCCAGCCGGTACATGACTTGATGAACTTCATTTGATTCGAGTACGAACTTATCACTTAAATATGCTTGATACTCATCGTCCAAAAATTTTTGCTTATCTTTTGTAATTTCTACTGCCAAGGCCGTTGGATCGAAAGCAGCCAGTAACTCTATCAACTCTTGTAATTGATGCCGGTCTTTTCCTTCATTAAATTTGTCGACATGGGACACCATATCGAGGTTCGAAGTAAAGTGATAGGTACCGACCAAAAGGACTTGTGGTTTCATATCAACACTCCCGTATATATTAAATTTAAATATCCCCCAGTAACACATGCATTCTGTAACTGTTGAAAGATACCCCACCTACTCTCGATGAATGGCTTTCATCCCTTCAGAATAGAAACCATTCCCTTAAAACGTTTCATAATTCCAGTTTTTTCCTAACCCCCTTAGTTCATTTGCTTAATTACCATATTGGTCTCCTATCGCTGACTCACCATTCCTCTATTTGTAATTATTTGGTATAGTATGAGTATAACAAATTAATCTCAATTTTTAGAAATTTATATGGAGGTGAACTCTTATAATTTTACACGCAGAAGTGACAGGTACCGGAGAGCCTATTATTTTTTTACATACCGGATTGCAGACTGGAAAGACCGAACTCGACGCCCAAAGAGAATACTTCAATCAAAATTACCAAGTGATACTTCCTGATTTGCGTGGGCATGGGAAGTCAACTTCCGATGATTTTTCCGATTATTTTAACCGCTCAGCTAATGATCTGGCAGAGACGCTTGATGCATTGGATCTTCGTACAGTGCATATTGTAGGGTGTTCATTAGGGGCACTTGTCGGCCTTGTATTTGCCAAACAATATTCTGACAGGGTGAGCAGTTTAACCTTATCCGGAATTATGCCAGAAAAACCATCTGATTGGGAAAAATTAAATCAAAATGAAACTGAACAAATAGAAGAGGTCTTAAAAGATCCTGGTACTCTCAACTACTTTGACACAATTCATAAAGGGAACTGGAAAGCACTGCTAAAGATTACACAAGATCCCGGTTGGTATCCATTTAATATTACTTCAGATTTATCCATGGTACATTGCCCTACCCTTTTTATTGTCGGAGAACATAATGCCCATGAAACGGTAGGCGCTATCAAATATCCAGAAATGAATCCCAAGATACATACCGCCATCATCCCTTTCGCAGGCCACACAGTACACTTGGATAGGCCAGAAGTTTATAATAAGATTCTGGAAATTTTCCTTAATAGATATGCATTAAATAATGAAGACTAGTAAATCATTTAAGAGTGTTTCGATATATTCAACCCTATATTTTAAAGTGAGATTAGATTATTGATAGAAGATATCAAAATAAATTAGAAGCGAGGTTCATATGATTCAATGCAGACGTTTTATTAATGAGGATGCAAGAGCAGTTTCAGAGCTGGTGAGAACAACCTTAAAGGAAACAAATATTAAGGATTATTCACAGGAATATATTGAAGATCAAGTAAGGCAAATGGACGAGAACTTCTTTATTGAAAGAGCTCAATTTACAAATTGCTATGTCTTTGTAGATGAGAATACGAAAGATATTATAGGGACTGGATCTATAGGTCCATATTGGGGAAGTGAGAATGAAAGCAGTCTGTTTACAATCTTTGTTTCTCCCGCCTACCAAGAAAAGGGGGTTGGCAAGAGAATTATGGAAACATTGGAATCTGATGAATACTTCATAAGGGCAAGCCGTATTGAAATACCTGCTTCAATAACTGCGCTGAACTTTTACTTGAATATGGGATATGGTTTTAAAGATGATGTAGGTGAAGTAGATGAAGAGGGTCTTTATCGCCTTGAGAAGTTCAATTGATGTTTTTTTAATCTTCTAGTCGGTAGTTCAATTTGGATATAAAGCAAGTATATCTCAAACAAGATAAAAGCCCCGTCATTTAAAATGACGGGGCTACTTGTTAATGTTTTCGTTAATTTGGGTTGACCCAATGCTACCTATCCTAGCGCAACGTCAAGAATCATCATAATTGTAAATCCGACCATAAGACTCATGGAAGCAAGATCGGTATTGCCATTCTCCTGGGAACCAGGGATGACTTCTTCCGCGACAACAAAGATCATCGCGCCTGCTGCAAAGGCTAATGCATAAGGCAATAGGGGCTGCATTACGGTGACGGCAAGTGCCCCGGTGATTCCGGCAATGGGTTCAACGAGGCCGGATGCCTGTCCATAGGCGAAACTTTTCCGCCTGGACATCCCCTCACGTCGGAGCGGCATCGATACGGCCAAGCCTTCAGGGAAGTTTTGGATGCCGATACCGATTGCCAGCGCTATGGCGCCTCCGAGTGAAGCAGACGGCAAGTCAGCGGCAACAGCTCCGAACGCCACCCCAACAGCCAATCCTTCTGGAATATTATGCAATGTTATGGCTAAGACAAGAAGCGTGCTGCGTCTTTTTCGCTCTGGATTGATCCCTTCTGCCGATTCCGAGTCCAATCCTGGATGAACATGTGGAAGAATCTTATCAGCTAGCCAAAGGAACCCACCGCCAGCTAAAAAGCCAATTGCGACTGGCGCCCAAATCGGCAGAGCGCCGCCTTCGGCTTTTTCCAGCGCTGGTGCCAGCAAAGACCAGAAACTTGCAGCAATCATGACCCCGCCGGCAAACCCGAGCATACTGTCCATAAATCGTTGGTTAAAACCTTTCGTTGTAAAAACGAGCGCCGCCCCGATAGCAGTCATGCCCCATGTAAAGAGTGTGGCAATGGTTGCCTGTAAAACTGGATTCAATCCCAGAAAATAATCAACCATGTTGCATGAATCCTCCTTATATAAATATTTAAGATTTCTAGTTAGTTTCCTGTGTTTCCTATAACCATTATTCGGTATCCCTTAAACCCATCCAATAAAGTGACAACCCTTTAGTACATTCCATTTACCGGACAGAACTTAATTACCAACAGTAGATAAAGAATAAGGATTTTTGAAACCCATGATAAATGGTCATCCATTTGATTTGCTGGCAACCGTATTATACTCATTTTATAAGTATTAATATAATTTTTAGGTTACTCTAAACTATTATGCAATACAAGAAATAATTTGTAAATAATTTTATCAGAGTCCTCTTGGCTGGATATATTTAAATCCATGCATATAGAAAAGACCAACATATGGCTTAAGTCATACGTTGGTCTTCAAAATACATATCTTTAATGGGCCTATAAATGTCCCGGGGAAGAGGTATTATTGTTTCAAGGCAAGTTCCCGGGAGGTTGATTCCCTGATTTCCTTCAACAATTCAGTGTCTTCTATCAATGAACGCCCATATGAAGGGATGATTTCTTTTATCTTAGGTATCCATTGCTCTTTGTACTCAGGGAAATTCTTCTCAAAGACTTCCAGGACGACAGATACAGATATAGAAGCACCCGGTGATTCACCTAGCAGGGCGATGACGGAATTATCTTTGGAATGCACCACTTCAGTTCCAAATTGAATAAATCCTTTCCCGTATTCTTTAGTATCTTTGATTACTTGTACGCGTTTACCGGCTACAAGCAAGTCCCAATCCTCATCTTTCGCATCGGGCACAAACTTCCTCAGTTCCTTCATCCGGTCATCCTTATCCATCATGACCTGTTCGATGGAGTATTTAACCAATGGCATATTCTTGATGCCTGCCGATAGCATCGTCATTATGTTGCTTGGATTAATGGATTTGAACAGATCTGAATTAGAGCCGTTCTTAAGGAATTTAGGCCCTATAGCTGCAAAGGGGCCGAACAGAAGACTTTCGTTCCCCTGAATATAACGTCTGTCTAAATGTGGAACAGTCATAGGAGGCGTGTTTGGCGGCTCTTTCCCATAAACTTTGGCATCATGCTTTTTGACTGCTTCAGGATTGCTGCAGACTAGAAATGCACCGCTTATCGGGAAGCCCCCCAGGTTTCTACTCTCGGGAATCTTTGTTTTCTGGAGCAGTGGTATAGCATTGCCCCCTGCTCCGATAAAAATATGATCCGCCACATGATAGTCGACTGTATCATCCTCAAGATTACGCACTTTGACGCCCCACTTGCCATCTCTTCTTCTCTCAAAATCAAGCACCTCATGATTATAATGCACCTGTGCATTGTCATGTTCACTGATGTTTTTCATCAACTTCCTGGTGAGCTCGCCGAAATTGACATCGGTACCCGAGTCAATTTTACTCGCCGCAACAGGTTGATCCGACGGGCGCCCTTCTATCATCAACGGCATCCATTCCTTAAGCTGATTGAAATCCTCTGAGTATTCCATTCCTTCGAACATCGGCAGTGGAGACAGTGCTTCATACCGTTTTCTCAAGAAATTCATATTATCTTCACCTTGGACAAAACTTATATGTGGCAAAGGATGTATAAACTCCCTAGGGTTTTGTATTTCATTATTTTTAACTAGATGTGCCCAGAACTGCTTAGAGACCTCGAACTGTTCATTTATTTCTTTTGCCTTTTCGATATCTATCGAGCCATCTTCCTGTTCGACTGTATAATTCAGCTCGCACAGTGCTGCGTGGCCTGTTCCAGCATTATTTTTTTCATTGGAACTCTCCATAGCTGGCTGGTTCAGCCTTTCAAAGACTTTAATATTCCAGTCTGGTTCTATATTTTTCAAGAAAGAACCAAATGTGCCGCTTAGCACACCAGCGCCTATCAATATGACACTCTTTGGTTTTGAATTAACCATTTTATGACCGCCTTTCCTATTCATAAAATATTTTTTATTACATCAATATAATCTTCTCTCAGCATTATATAATCATAGCGATATCTAAATACAGATGACTCCTACTGCTTTCTTTCCACCATTTTATATGAGCGTAAAATCATGACAACAATCAGTGTAAGGATAGCCAGGACTAAAAGAAACCCAATATTAAAGCCGATACCATTTACCCATGCGTATCCGATTGCCCCTGCGAACACAAGATAGAAAGTTGTAGGTATAAGCAGCTTTGTAATGATGGTGCCTTCTTTACCCACCATTCCAACAGCTGCACTCGCTGCCACCACGTTATGCACACAAATCATATTACCTGCTGCACCACCCACCGCTTGAAGGGAGACTATGGCTAAAGGACTCATGTTGATCTGCTCCGCTACACCAAATTGGAATAGCCCAAACATCATGTTGCTCACGGTATTACTTCCTGCTGCAAATGCACCTAAACCACCTATGGTAGGAGATATTAAAGGCCAACTATCTCCGAAAAGCCCTGCAGCTGCTTGTGCCAGAACTAACGGCATCGATTCATATCCTGCCCCGTTAATACCAGAATTGATGAATACTTGCACAAGGGGCACTGATACTATCAATGCAGCCATTGCTGATAGAATTGTTTTCCAAGATACCCTGAATGCGTCCCCCATGCCTCTAACATCCAACTTATGTACCCATCCTGTCAGAATTGCTACGATAATGAACACGGTCCCAGGTATCATCAACGGAGTCAGACTGTGTGTTATCCCTGTACCAAGAATATCATCAAATGATATAACCCAGCTTGAAAGAAGCGCTTTTAGTCCAAGCGCATCAATTCTTGTCACAACCAATAATAATGCCACTAGCACGTATGGCAGCCATGCTTTAAACATTGAGATTTTCTTAGGAGCTCTAGCATCGCCGGCCATTTCACTTATCCACGATGCGTGCCATTTCTCACGTGGCTCAAATACAAATGTTTCTTTAGGCATGAGAAAACCTTTTCTGGCTAAAGGCACTACAATTGCAAGACCGATTAATCCCCCGATAATTGATGGGAACTCAGGCCCTAGAAAATTAGCAGTAAGAGAATAAGGGACGACGAATGCAAGACCTGCAAAAATAGCGAATGGCCATACTTTAAGTCCTTCCAGAAAGCTTCTGTTCTTCCCAAAAAATTTAGTCAGCATCGCCGACATGAAGAGTGGGATAATTAATCCAACCATCGCATGGAATATCGATACTTGGCCTCCCACATTGAATATGAATGTTGACAATTCCATGCCTTCTGCATCCAGAAACGAATTTACAACTGGTTTATCTTCTAAGCTGGTATTTACCCCTACCAAAATAGGTGTACCTACTGCTCCGTATGAAACAGGTGTAGACTGAAGCATCAATGCAACCATAACGGCGGCAAGTGCTGGGAAGCCTAGCGCAATAAGTAGAGGTCCCACTACGGTTGCCGGCGCTCCCCAACCTGCAGCACCTTCCAGGAATGTACCGAACAACCATGCGACAATGATCGCCTGCACCCTTCTGTCCGGGGATATGCTTGTAAAAGATGTTCGGATTGTATCTACAGCTCCACTTTCTTTTAGAACATTGAGTAGCAATACTGCCCCGAACACAATGACACCCACTTCAAGTGCAGTCAGTACCCCTTTAAATGATGCGGCTGCAATCTCAGTAACACCCATCTGCCACCCAAAAAATGCGATCAACACTGTAATTATAAAACTGTAGGACATTCCTTTTTTAGCTGACCATCTGAGAATCACAAGAAAGAAGAATATTGATAGTATTGGCAGCAAACTCAAAAATGTCAAAGTACCCTCCCCTTACTTCTAGAAATATTATAACCGAACTTAAGTCATCTGATGACCATATGTCTATTTGAAATTATATGTAACCGTTTTCTAAATGTCAAACTTTTTTCAAAATATCGAAGAATAAAAAAAGAATCTCATTTGAGATTCTTCAATAATGCATTAATAACAATTCTTCTACTTCCTTCAAATGAGACAACATGTTTTTGGTAGCTTCATCCTCATCCTTATTTTTTATTGCTTTGTATATGAGTTTATGTTCCTCATAAATTTTTTCGATTGATTTCTGTGTTTCATACAACCATAGTCTTCTCGTTTCTCTCATTGTACGAATCATTGTATCTGAGACATCTTCTAACAGATTGATGAGCAGTGGATTCTCTGTCGCTTCAGCAATAGACATATGAAAATCATAATCTGCCTGTTCACCCAACTCATTGTTCTCGACTGCCGTCTCCATTTTCTTTAGCGCCTCCTCCATTTTATCAAAATGAAAGGCATCAGCTTTTTTACAAGCAGCGCCAGCACAACCGACTTCTATGATTTTCCGTAACTCCAGAAGATTTATTATATCTGATTTTGTAATAATCTCGAAGTTCTGTTCAAATCCAAGAGGCATCTGTTCATTGATGAATGAACCTTGCCCGTGTTTAACTTGAATGACATCCAACACTTTGAGGCTATTCAGTGCTTCACGTATAGAAGCTTGGGATACTTGGTAGGTTTCTGCCATCTTTGAAATTGCAGGCAGTTTATCACCTGGTTTTAACTTCCCGGATTTGATATCTGATAGGATTATGTCAGTTATTTCTTCGTATACTCTTTTTCTCATTATACTCAATGCGACCACATCCGATAGTATTATTGTGCTATCAATGATAGCATATATTATTTTGTCAGTATCTCCTTAATGACAATACAGGTTTTATAAAATGCAATCATGGTATCATAAGTTCTTCCTGCTTTCATTCAACAGGTTCATTATTGACTTCATGGTAATCAAAAACCATAAAGCCTTGCGGGGTTTCAACGATGGTATATTCTACCTCTGTGAAGCGTTTTCCATTTGAGGTTGCGTGTGAATATTGTCTGCTGGCCGTTACTTTATAGGTATTTCCATCAGTTTGCGTAACATCCTTAACATTTATACCGTAAGTTTTGTGGTTTCGATAATTCCCTGAATCTTTATTGGCAGAGATCTTTTCAAAATTCGGGGAGTTTTCGCGCGTGAAAGTTATGATGTCTTCTGCATTGCCATTATAGTAGGCCATCAACTCTTCGATATATCCTTCTATAAATTGAGCCATTCGTTTCTCTTCCTCACTTAATCCGTCTGTCTCTTCGGAATTTGAATCGGTAGCCTGCTTAGCATCATCAGGCACATCATTCATCACCATTACATCAACAATTTTCTCACCGGCCTCATTATCATGCAGCCAGAAAGTACCGATGACTGTTGAGTCTTCCTTGTCTTCAATTTCATATTTCATATATTGCTGCCCACTAATGGGCCCGCCTTCCGATGTATAAACATCTACATCCGGTGGTCCTAAAGCATCAATCACTTTCTCATACGGTAATCCAGCATAGTACATTACATTGGTTACAGTATTCTCTTCTGGATTTGTTTTTTCTGCTGTCTGCTCATCCTTATTTATGAATGGACCGGGGTCTGAATAATTGACGCCCAGATTGCCATATATGACCACAGGCCCACCATGCCCTGGATAAACCAGGTCATAAGTCCCATATTGCGCCTCTACTTCTGCGCGGGACATTCCTTCAGTAATGACGTCTTGGGAAAACGTCAGATTCTCTGCCTTTACACCATCCGGATTGAACAAAGTCTGTTGCACTGCGTCGGAGTGGATGTCGAATGCAGTGGCATTTTTTTCATTACTACTGTCATCTGATTGACCGTCGGAACTTTCTGTTGTTGAATCATTTTCACTATTCTCTTTTTCCTCAGTTGGCTCTTCCGACGGATCACTTGCATCTGATGCTTCATTGCCTTTTTCATTCTCTGAAGCGTTGGTATCGTCATTGCCCTCAGAAGATGGCACTGACGTCTCTTCTGTATCCGTTTCTGTACCATCAGCCGTATCATCGGGTGCTGCATTTGATTGGCAGCTTGAAAGTATAAGTAACGATAAAATTGAAAATAAAACTAATCGCATAAAAATACTCCTCATATTGAATTCATTCGATCTTGTTTCAACCACATGTTATTTTCCTACCCATAATATGTCAGCCTCAGTCTTTTAAATTTTGGATAATAAAGCAGTCAGGCCCGTTCTATCTAGCTGACCATAAAAATGCCGCAAGTTAGATAACCTGCAGCATTTTCTCTTTTGCACCTAACAACTTATACTATTTTTTCTCGTACGACCAAGTCCATTCTGATCCGTCTGAAGAGAAATGATATACATATTCACCCATCTGGTCTGTTAAATGAAAATCATAAGTGCCATTGAGCACCGGGGTTTCATTCAATTGTTCCGGATCATTATGTGCCAGATCAATTAATTCATACGCTGTAAAATTCTTGTTCGTGCCATATACCCACTCCCAGTACATGCCATCATAAGAGAAGTCGAATTCGTAACCGTCGTAGTTAAAATTATGATGATAAGGGGTTTCTTGCAATGGCGCTTCATTTAGTGTCTGTGGTGAGTGCATGGCGAGATTGGCAAGTTCCTCTTGCATACCGGCCATGTTTTGACTTGAATCCATGTCGTGTTCGTCGTTGTCCCTATTAGAGTGCTCCATCTGCATTTGCTGTTCTTTTTGATAGAGTGCTGCCACGGCTTCATTAAATTCTACTTGAGACAATTCCCCTGTATCTTTCTTATAGGCCAACTCACTAATTTTATCCTGGGATTCCTGGGACATCCAGGTTGGATCAAAATCCGTATTTGCCCAACCATCTCCATCTGGATCGGTTTCTGCAGGCAGTACTTCGCCCCAGACCGTTTTGGCGCCGTCTCCCTCTTCTGCCTGTGCCGTACCGCTTAATCCGCTAAACATCAGTGTGCCTGCTACTAGTGCTGAACTGAGAAAAACTGATTTTTTCATCCAACAACATCCTTTCATGGATTAAGATTATTTCCAATTTCAGGATAACGTACATTTTTAATTATTTCAATAATCTGGATTTTCTATTAAATTGATGTGCCGACAGAATTATCAGATAAAGGCATTCAGGAAACAAAGAGTTTTGATTTTTGACGTGCCCAGTTAAAAATGTCGTCTTTTTCAAATATTGAAACCTTCTTTTTAAAAGTAATCCAAGTATAGTTTTTATGAAATAATCATTGATAGCAATGACATGAAGGGATAATGTATAATATACATTTAACGGCAGGTGCCGAAGTTATTTTATGAAAAGCAGACGGAAGATTTAATACAATAACATTACAGAAAATCAGTAAAGTTCCAGACCCATTATAAACGAAAGGGAATCAAGGGGAAATTAACGTGAAGTCTACAAGCATTATCAAAAAATCCGGAAATCTGTATCATATTTCCGATGAGGCCAAAGTACGATTCATTGTCAAAATGAAAGGAGGAAACTTATGAATTCAGAAAAGGAACCAACCAGTCTACTTTCCCTCCGTTCAGTAGGATCTCTGATTGCTCTAGTTGTATTGGGCGCATCACTGCTTTGGGTGAGCTTCAATACGGAGTTGCCCTCACCAGAGGCGTTGCGTGAAACCATTCTTAGCTATGGCTGGGCCGGTTGGCTGGTATTTCTTGGAATCACTACCGCAATAGCCATCACCCCCATTCCTGTAACAGTGCCGGCCCTGGTGGCAGGGTCCCTTTACGGCTTGATAGAAGGAACCCTGCTCTCCTTCTCCGGCGTGATGGTTGGTTCCTGGATCGGTTACTGGTTAGCCCGTGCTTTAGGCCAACGTATTGTCTTCCGCCTTTTAGGACGCCACAGTACCATTGTACAGAATTACCTCAGCAATGCAGGGTTCTGGGCAATGTGTACTGTAAGGCTGATGCCTGCATTACCTTACTGGCCAATAAACTATGGGGCTGGTGCTTTAGGTGTGAAACAATATGCATTCGTTTCCGCCACCTTTGTCGCTTCCATGCCGGGACAGATTTCTCTAGTGGCTTTGGGAGCATTTGCATCTAACCCATCAATTTTCCATGGCACAGTATTGGTTATTGCCTGGATTGCGGTGTTGGTCTCGACTTGGATTTCATATAAATACTGGCGGAGTACAGCACCTGAACGAAAAGAAACTGAATCAACCGAACAATAGATTAAATAATTTTATTAGCTAAAAAACCCCGGGCAATGAACATTTATGGATTGTGTTCATTGCCCGGGGTTAATTGTTTAATATTATTTATTGGATGTGCTTATTTCATTTACCGCAAGGATTGCATTGGCGATTTCTTCAGGAGTAATTTTATCACTTAAGTTAGAGAACGTATCTCCCGGGTCTGTAGCAAGCTCTCCAACTTTAACCAGATCTTCGAAGCTGGTATTTTCCAAGTGCATTTCTTTTAGGGTTGTTGGCATACCTATACTTTTGTAAAAATCGATATATTTATGCAATGTTTCATCCGAAGCATTCTCAAGGACCAATTGTACAAGGGTGCCATAAGTTACCTTCTCCCCGTGTGAGAGATTGTGGATATCCCCTGACAGAGAAGTGAAACCGTTATGGATGGCATGGGCTGCAGCCAATCCGCCGTTTTCAAAACCAAGTCCTGAAAGCAGTGTATTCGCTTCAATAACCGCTTCGACATGAGGTGTCACTAAACCTTCTGACGCAGCTCGGTACGCAGAATCACCATATCTAAATAAAGTTTCTTCACATTTTTCTGCGATGGCCATCGAAGCTAAAGTAGGCTGTCCACCCACCATATTTTCACCATGGCTTTTTAGGGCTGCCCTTGCCTCTACCAGAGTCGCCATGGCATCACTCATTCCTGAAGCAAAAAGTTTTATCGGAGCATTCACGACTACTTGCGAGTCGATGATGATCAGATTAGGGTTTTTGTCATAAAACTTATAGCCTGTAAATTCACCGGATTCTGAGTAGATTACAGAAAGTGAACTTGACGGTGCATCAGTTGAAGCCGTGGTCGGAACGATGATGACGGGCGCTTCCAAACTATCGGCTATTGCTTTTGCTGTATCCAGTGTCTTACCGCCGCCTACTCCAACCACTGCGTCAGAGCCTTTATTTTTAGCAACTTCACTTAACCTATCAATCTCTTTTTCCGAGGCTTCACCATTAAAGGCTTCATAGTCAAAATCTATATCGGTATCTTTAAAACTTTGCGTAATCGTTTCACTGGTAATCGACCAAACCATATCATCGGCAATGACCATTGGCTTTTCGGCCAGTTTACGGGTCTCTTCTCCCAAATCTTTTAATACGCCTGCCCCTTGTACATATTTACCTGGTGATTGAAATATCATTCTTGCCATTTTATAACCTCCCAATAATTGAATATCCATTAATAACTTTACCCTGTAAGCAAAAAAGTATGCCTCTTTGCTGTCATAGTATGATGGACAGTTCTTCTATCAGCCATTTATCAAAAAAGGGAACTCCGGACTGCTATATGGAAAGATTTTCTCATCTTATTTCTTCCTTAATTTAATTTGATAGGACAGGCACTCATCCAACGATGCGCTTTTTTTGGAATATGCCCGTCTCAAAATCCATTGCACCTGAAGGATAATAGGCTATAATATGCATTCCTGCCTTTTCGCAGAGCGTATAAATCTGCTCGGGTGAATAGCAAGCGAGGGATTGTGTAATCGCTTCGTTCTCTTTGCCTTTTTCCCGCCAGGTATCGGTCATTCTATTTCCCGTTTCGTCGTAATCATACTTTCGAATAATATTTTCTATACCAAATGGATACATTTCCTGACCAGTGATTTCTTGCCAATATAGAGGTTGATAAATATCGATTAGTGCGTACCCGTCGTCACTCAACCAATTGAAAATCCTTTGCAGCAAAAATGACTGATCGTCGTCATTGCCGACACCAAATCCATCAAGATACAAAATCAGATCGAAATTCCGTTGTAACTTTATCGTATAGAAGTCGCCACACAGCACTTGAATATTTTGATGGGCATGTTTTTTCGCATATTCACAAATTTCTTCCACCAATTCTATAGTTACTATTTCTCTATCCTGACGCGCCAGTATATTAGCTATATCACCGCGTCCAGCTCCCAATTCCAAAACCGTTGTAAAAGGCCGCCCTACTTGTTCTTCTAATAATGAAACTTCATCTTCAAAGAAGTGATTGGGCGGGTAGGCGAAATTGGATGTCATTAATTCATATTGACTCTTATAATAAGTTTCTACCCAATTTGTCTTCATAATTTCTACTCCTTGTATTCTCTAATCAGCGCATAGAGTATAATTTTACTTTTAATCATATCATCTTTCGACTAGTAGACATCCATAAATAATAAATCTAAGATTAATTTCAATATTAGATATAGAAAATTATAACTTATTTGACTGAATATTAAGAATAACATAGAATGAAGATATTCATGGTTAATATGGGTTTTAACAGCTCCATGAACCATTTATATAAGCAAGGCGCCTTATATAAGCATCAGTGCGTCATCAATATTGATAAAGGGGATGTTTTTATGGGTAAGGTAAATCTTCAGGTCGCAAAAGAAATTATAGCGGCGGCTGAGAAGCAGGCAGAAGATATCGGAGTTAAAATGGTGATATCTGTTTTGGACGAAGGCGGTAACCTGATCGCTACACATCGCATGGATGACGCGTGGCTCGCGAGCATCGACATCGCACAGAATAAAGCATGGACTTCCGTAGCGTTGAAGATGCCGACTTCGAACCTCGCAGAAGCAACGGTGCCAAACGCCGAACTCTACGGTCTGAATACCACCAATCAAGGCAAGATTGTAGTATTCGGAGGGGGCTTCCCTCTTGAAAAAGATGATAAAGTCATCGGTGCCATCGGCGTAAGCGGCAGCAGTGTCGAAAATGATACCAAAGTATCACAAGCTGGTGTAGATGCATTTGAGAAGATGAATCTGTAATTCCATGATTTGCTGGAGATATTATATCGGGGTCGGACATCCGTAACCGGCCCCGATATTTTACTGTCCGAATCAAGATCACCTTCTTTCAAGCTACACCAAAAAGAGCAGCTATGGGATAGCTGCTCTTTTTATCGTCCTAAAATTCTTCATGCTGCTCTGAATCCAATCTGCCCCCTCGTGCCACTAGTTTATATGCTATCCAAATTATAATCGCGGTCATTATAATCAAACCAGCATACACGAGCCACATACTCTCTAGAAGACCAGCCTGCATCATGGCCGCTGTCACATTCGTCAATGCATGGAGCACGATTGCTGCTGGGAACAGCCACCATTTCCCCTTCTTCATCACAGATGTAAACACGATGATGGACAGACCAATATGAACAGTGATGGCAAGGATGCGTTCCACAATTGAAAGTACATAGGTGAAGGCCGGTGTGCCGGCAATCGATTCGATGAGTGCTGGCGGCAGATTATCGACTACACCACTTCCGTTGTTTATCATAATGCTGAAGACGATTGAATTCAGCATGCCGAGACCCAAAACTATGATGGCTTCAATCCCCCCATGGCCGATGCCGTATGAAACCGCCGAATCTACCTTGTTGTATTTGCGCTTCATCAGCAAAAAAGCAGTCAGGCGTCCGGTTTCCTCGAATATCCCCGCAGCCAGTACACCGTACAGCACATAAAGCCAAGGTGATCTATCAAGCAGCGGAATCGTTCCATCCATCGCGGGCTGAAGCACCAGGAAATGGCTGATCTGTTCAAGCACCATGGCGAATAAGATGAATATCGCAGAACCAATCAATATAGGAATCCATTGGATCTTGAATCTACGCCTTAATATAAGGATGAAGACAAATGGTAACAATACTGCAGCTAAGCCTGCCAATACCATAAAAATAATCTGTGTTGTACCAACCATAAAGTTCTCCTCTTTTTACTTAATGATAACAATGGCATACAAGAAATGGAATGCCTGCCAACAACAAACACCTACCCTTCCTTACAGGCGCACACATTTTTCTTCTCCATTCATCTGCAGATGGCGACCTTTATAATATATATTTGATATACTCGACATGAAAGGCCTACATATAGAAACGGAGCGTAATCATAATGACGATCACTGTTAAAAGAAGTACCAATTCCATCGGAATGGGCACAGCTTTGAACATCAAGGCTGACGGCAAAAAAATCGACAGAATCTACCATGAAGAGGAGAAGGAAGTTGAGTTGGAGCAACCAGTTGCAGAACTGAGCGTTTCCCGCGGACTGTCCCGCAGCAACACAATAAAAGTGGCCGATGAAGAGTACATCATCATCCGCTCTACTCCATGGCGCACACTGTCCTTAGTCATATTAATCGTCCTGCTAGCCGTCATAATGTTGCTTGTCGATACATTTTTCCATCAGGCCATCGCCTTTTTGGGACTGTTGCTCTATGCTTTAGTTGCTGAATACAGCTTTGAACAGTTCAGGTTGGAAAAGGCGGAATTTGAAGCACACACTGAATTTTAAAGCGTTCTAGTACGCCTTTCACGGTGCTGGCTGAACAGGAAGAAGTAGACACCGGTCAATACAATTATGCCACCCATCACCTGAAGGGGCGTCAAACTTTCGGACAGTATGAAATAGGCAAGAAATGATGCCCCCACAGGTTCCAAAAGCATAGCCATGGAAACAGTTGTAGGGTTCAACTCGTTAAGCAGATAATTGAATATCACATGGGCGATTGTCGGAAGAATGGCGAGCAGAAGGAACAGGCTCCATTCCCGAGGTCCGTATCTGAACAGTTCAGTTTCGGTGACAATGTTGTAGAGCAACAGAAATATGCCGGCGATACTGAATACTAGAAAGCTGTAGACCCAGTGCGTCAGGTTCCGGACTGTATTCTGGCCGATCAGAAAATATGCCACAACAGCCAACACCCCAAGAAAAGAAAGCATGTTCCCAAAGATGGCACTTAAGTCTGTGAAGCTAAAATCACCCCAACTGATGAGTACCACACCAAAGAATGAGATGAAGACGGCTGTTACCATCTTTGCTGAGACTTTCTCTTTATATAAGAGGTAGGAAGCCATCATTGCGACAAGTGGCTGTAACGCAAGAATGACAGTCGAACTTGCAACGGAAGTCAACTGTAGGGAAGCAAACCAGAATCCGAAATGCATGGCCAAAAAAAGCCCCGCCGCCATCAACGCCCACCACTCTTTTATGGTGGGTTTCAATAGTTCACGTTTGTACGTGAAGACGATCGGCGACAACAATATGCCGGCAAACAGCATTCGGTACATGCTGATGATGCTTGCGGGGGCTGCTGACAATTTCACAAAAATTGCGGCGAAAGCAATGCAGACAACAGAGAGGGCCAGTAATGCCACAACAGATTTTTTCATCATTACACTCTTTCCGAAAAATACTCTTTTATTTTAATTTGACTTATTATTCAATCAATTAAAGGGTATCATATTTTTGGCTCAAAATAGTGGTTTCTGAGCCATTGAAGATACAACTATCTATAAGTTTGGAGTGGAGCCAATGGAACATTATATGCGGTTATTCAAAACCCCTTTCAATATGATCCAGTCAGGATATAAAACCGTAGAAGTAAGATTGAATGATGATAAGAGACGCACATTAAAACCTAATGATACGATACACTTCACTGTACTGCCCGAAGAGGATCAATCTGTAACAGTGACTGTGGAAAAGTTGGAGACCTACCCCACTTTCAAGGATATGTACACCAACATAAGTGCCAAAGCGCTCGGCAATGACCGCGGTGAATCAATCGCGGAAATGGTCCGGAACACTTATGATATATACAGGCACGAACAAGAAGAGAAATGGGGAACGGTTGCCATCTATATCAAGCTGGCCGCCGATTCCTAAGATGATTAGAATAGCGGCAGGAGGGGCAATATGTATTGAAAGACTTTCATAAAAGGAAGCAGTTAACCATATCATGACTTAAATAAACTCTTTAGGAGGTGGCACCATGACTGCTTCGCAATTGATCATATTGCTGCTGATCGGCTATATGGTCTTTACAATAGACAAAAAGAAGAATAACTTTCCTGTGCCGGTAGTACTTGTGCTGATTGGCATTGGATTATATTTCATCCCCTACTTCTCATCCATCAACTTGACCGAAAACACCATCTACCATGTGTTCCTGCCGGCCCTTCTATTTACATCTGCCTATCAGTTTCCAGCTGATAAATTCCGGAAAAATGTCGGTATCATCGCTTTTCTTGCCACTATCGGCATCATGTTGACAGTGGCGATCCTCGGCGCGGCAATCTACGCGTTGAGCGGTCCTTTCGTGTCGATATCCTTCCTCGGCGCACTGGTCATTGCGTCGATTCTCACTCCGACTGACCCTGTTTCTGTCGTGTCGATCATACAGAGTGCGTCAGATGATGAGACAGTGGCCGATGTCGTTGAAGGCGAATCGATGATCAATGATGGCACAAGCATTGTCATCTTCAGTACGCTTTCCGGCATGTATACTGGCAGCCAGTCTTTCGGGGTATTCACGTTTCTTGGGGAATTTCTGTTTGTCTCGTTAGGTGGTACATTGCTCGGCGTTGTGTTCGGTTGGCTGATGAGTAAGGCGGTGCACTTCATCCATAACAGGCAGTACCAGGTCATGCTGAGCATCATTTTGGCCTATGGCCTCTTCAACCTTGCTGAAGCCGTTGGTTTCTCCGGTGTGCTTGCAACAATTTTTGCCGGTATCATGCTGTCGTTTGAATATAGCCGCGCAAGCAAAGAAGACCATTTCAGGGAAGCGCTTGATGGGTTCTGGGAAGTCGTGGAACTATCTGTATTGTCCCTTCTGTTCCTACTGATTGGTATCGAAGCGGCTAAATTCCTCATCTTCGACGGGTGGGTTTTTGCCATCATCGTCTTCATTTTGGCACTCGTGACCCGCTTCATCATCATTATGTCGACTACGCAGATATTCCCAAAATGGCGCCATCACATAAGTTGGCGCGAGTCCACTCTGATTTCATGGGCAGGACTAAAGGGCTCGATGTCAGTCTACCTGATACTGAGTCTGTATTCCCAGACGGATTCGGCAGATTCTGCAATGATCATCTCACTGGCATTTGCAGCCACCCTTGCTTCGCTGGTGATACAAAGTCTTGGCGTCTCACCTCTATCCAAGAAACTGCTCAAATAGACACTCATCTAGACATCGAAATATAGATGATGATGGAGCGCACATCCCTCATTGAAGGCAGCATGACAATTGGCACAACTGGATCGTGATAAGTAATCATGGATGGTATGGATATGCCCACAGGCTCCGCATAGTATGGCAGGCGTATAAAATTCTTCCTTCTGCCATACTGCTTTAACATGATCCGCTGCTTCCTGGTGGCATTTGTAGCATGGATAATATGTATTACAGCACTTGAACTTGATGGCGACGATATCTTTATCGGAATGGTAATGGATGCATCTCGTCTGTTCATCAATTGGTGAACCATGGATTTCATTCATTGGATAAGACTCCCCTCATCCCCTTTTAGGGTTGGAATATAATAGTAAAACCGTTATCATAGAACCTAACATAAATTAAATGATCTGACTATTCAATAAGTTAAGGCCACATTTCGCACTAAACTCTCTGCTTATAAGAAGATTATATTTATCTGACCAATTCACGATTCAATGGAGTGCATGTGTATGAAAAAGCAAGTCATCCTCCTCATATTTCTGGCATCGTGCTTTCTTACAGGATGCGACGATCAGACGGATGAACTCTCCGGCAGATCATTCAACCTCATCTATCCTACCAGTCTCCCTAGCGGCCAGAGTAATCACCAAGGGTTGACCGTCTTCAAATTCAAGGATGGAGCGGTTGAAACCCCTTATATTAATGAGGCCAAGGGAGAATACGATTTGGAAGAAGAGGAACTCAAGGTGGTCTTCCAGGAGGATTCCCAAAAGTTGAACATCACTTTTGAAGATTTCGACGCCAGCACCAAAAACTACAGCACATACTCCGCCGTCATAGAACGAGCAGAGCTCAAAACATCAGGCGATCAGAAGGCGCGGGGCTTATCCAGATTGAAGCGAATATTCAAAGTGGATTTCCCTGTGGAGTTCCTGGAGAGATAGAGGGCCCGACATTGGCTTTGTAGGCTCTTTAAAACAGAATACTTCATAATAAAAAGGATGCTCATCATGAGCATCCTTTTTCGTCTATCATTATAGTGCCGTCACGCCGCCGTCTATGACGAATTCTGAACCGGTAGAGTATCTTGCTTCGTCTGAAGCCAGGAATACCACCATGTCGGAAACTTCTTCAGGCTGTGCAACGCGGCGGAGCGGTATCGTCTTCTTGAATTCTTCAACCGCTTCTTTTACGCCTTCCTGTTCAAGCATCGGTGTCTGGATGACACCTGGGTGAACAGAGTTCACTCTAATGTTGAATGGAGACAATTCACGTGCACTTGCTTTCGTAAGTCCGCGTACAGCAAACTTAGTATCCGTATACGCTGGCGCGCCCCCTACCAGTCCATTCATTGAAGAAATATTGATTATGGAGCCGCTTTTTTGTTCTTTCATGATAGGTGCCACTGTTTTGGTACCGAGGAATACAGAAACTTGGTTGATGTTTACAATCTTCATATAATCATCAAGTGAAATATCTTCAAGCGCTTTATTGTAAGTGATGCCCGCATTGTTGACGAGAACATCTAGACGCTCGAACTTCTCGATGACTTGGTCGACTACATTTTTCCAGTCTTCTTCATTGGATACGTCATGCTTGATGAACATGGCGTTTTTCCCCAGTTCTTTCGCAGCAGCCTGGCCCTTCTCTTCATTGATGTCCGTAATCGCGACTTTTGCGCCTTGGGCGACCGCTTTTTCAGCATGCAGTTTGCCCATGCCTTGTGCCGCTCCGGTAATGATGACTACTTTGCCTTCTAATCGTTTCATTATATGATACTCCTTGTTGTTGGGATTACCTTTATTATTTCACATACCTGCTGATTTGTATAACAATTTGCTCCTGAAATGCCCGTGATCGGGGGAGTTGTTACAATACAATGAACTAGGTTTAGTGATGAAAAGTAAGGGAATATGATTTGGGAGTCAACCGATGATTATTTGGTTGCTATACCAATAGATGAATGAGTAGCCTGCATTAGATTATTGCAGTACTGAAAATATAGGAGGCAAATCATGAACCAATATCAAAAACTCAACAAAAGTTTCATCAATGGTAAATGGGTTGATGGTGCTGATGAGAAGAAGACTGAAATGACGAATCCATATAATGGTGAAACATTGGCGGAAGCCACCATGGCTTCTGTCGACCAAGTGGAAGAAGCGTTCACAGGTGCAGCCAATGCACAGGATGCATGGGGTAAGGATTCCGCCAAAAGAAAAGAAGTGATGGAACAGGCAATCCAGTATTTTAAGGATAATAAAAACGACATTGTGGAAATGCTTACGCTGGAATCCGGTAGTACATCAGTCAAGGCAGAGCTCGAATTCAACTTGACTGTAGGTGTCATGGAGGAATCACTGACCATGGTCGACAAAATCGGCAAATTTGAAGAGAAGGAATCAATCATTCCTGATAAGGTCAATGAGAACTACCGTCTGCCGCAAGGTGTCATTTCCTCGATTGCACCATTCAACTTCCCGCTTTATCTGTCCATGAGGACGATTGCCCCTGCACTCGCGCTCGGTAATGCTGTCGTGCATAAAGCAGATATACAATGTGGACTTGTATCCGGTTCGGCCATCGCCAAAGCGTTTGAGGAAGCGGGACTGCCTTCCGGAATATTCCATTCCATCCTCTCACGCTCAAGCGTCATCGGTGACATCATGTTCAACCATGATGTCATTGGCCATGTAAGCTTTACCGGTTCTACACCTGTCGGCCGCCATATCGGTGAGGTCGCTGGTGAACTGTTGAAGGAAGTTTCATTGGAACTTGGCGGTAATGGTCCGATGGCAGTCATGAGTGATGCAGATGTCGATAATGCTGTGAATGCGGCAATCTACGGTAAATATCTGCACCAGGGACAAATATGTATGGCAATTAACCGCATCATTGTGCACGAAGATCTGTATGATGAATTCACGGAAAAATTCGTAGAACGCTCCAAAAATATTAAATACGGAGACCCTAAAGATCCAGAAGTGGTCGTTGGCCCATTGATTAACAGCAAACAGATGGAGAAGTCTCTTGATAATATCCAGACTGCGAAAGATGCGGGCTTTGAGATACTGCTAGAAGGCGAACAGAAAGGCAATGTGCTGACCCCTACTGTAATCGGTAATGTAGAGAATGACAGCGAACTGGCACAGACTGAAATGTTCTCTCCTATTGCCATAATAATCAAAGGATCATCCGATGATGACATCATCAAGAAATCAAACGACACCCAGTATGGGCTCAGCTCCGCCATATTTTCACAGGATGAAGAAAAAGCACGTCAATACGCACTTGAGCTCAAATTCGGCATGACCCACATCAATGACCAACCGGTCCAGGACGAACCGACTGCGATGTTCGGTGGTATGCGCCAAAGCGGCATCGGTCGATTCGGCAGCCCGTATATCATTGATGAGTTTACAGAGAAAAAATGGGTTTCAGTCCAGAAGAAAACAAGAGAGTTCCCATTTTAATAAGTAAAATGAACCTCCCTCGGGAAATCATATGTTGATTCCCCGAGGGAGGTTTTAATGTGTCCATTTCAATTGGATCCTCCATCTTCAGATTTTGACTCATCAATCGCAATGATGTTTTTCATCACTTCTTTCCAGATTTCCTCGCTGTTTGATCCCATGGACTCGAATATTTCATTCATTTTGCCTCTTTGAACATCGCTCAATTGCTTCTCAAGCGCCTCTCCCTTTTCTGTCAGCTTCAATTCACGAACACGACGGTCGTGTGATGCGGGTTCGCTCGTCATATAACCCATCTCAACCAGTTGACGTGTTGGGGCATGCAGCGCCTGCTTAGTCACTTCTAGCGTATCCAAAAGTTCATGGACACTTATATTCGGTTGTCTGGCGACAAAAAATAGAATTCGATGATGAAGACGATGAATCCCGTGTTGCGAGAGGATGCGGTCAGGTTCTTTTGTAAATGTCCGGTATGCAAAATAAAAAAGCATAAGCGTGTCGTTCAACTGATCTTCACGATTTTTATCCATAGTGCAATTACCTCCTTGTAAAAGAATATCAGAATTAAGTGTCCTTGTGCTGAGTGGCTAGCCATAAAAACGTTAATCTTTTATAGGTCAATAACATTGACCTATAATGATGCTAGTGTTACCCTTTAATCAGACATAAGCTGGTTGGAATCTGGCGCCTTATAAAGCGAAGACCCAGCCATCAGACAATGATTCTATCAGAAACGCATGACAAAATACTAATTTGAGGTGTTTAGAGTGAAATATGAGTATACTGTTTCAGACTATCTATTAGATCGGTTATCAGAGCTTGGCATCCGCCATATGTTTGGCGTACCAGGCGATTACAACTTAGCCTTCCTCGATGATGTCATCGACCATGAAGGTATGGAATGGGTAGGTAACCGCAATGAATTGAATGCCGCCTACGCTGCAGATGGCTACGCCCGCATTAATGGCATTGCTGCTTTGAGTACGACGTTCGGTGTCGGTGAATTGAGTGCCGTCAATGGCATTGCCGGTTCCTACGCCGAGCACGTGCCAGTAGTTAAAATTTCAGGTGCACCGACAACAAAAGTGATGGATAACGGCCTGTACGTCCATCATACACTAGGCGATGGTAAATTCGATCATTTCTCCAGAATGTTTCAGGAAGTGACTGCGGCCCAAACTTTCTTGACGCAGGAAAACGCCGCCCACGAAATCGACCGGGTACTGCTTGCCTGTCTGACTGAGAAGCGTCCTGTTCATATTACATTGCCGATAGACGTATACAACAAACCGGCAAGTAAGCCAACATCCCCGCTCCATGAAGCAGTGGCTGACAGCAACCAGGAGGCATTGGAGCAGATGCTTGCTGAAATCACGCCCATGATCAATGAGGCAAAACGCCCTGTCATATTGGCGGGGTATGAAGTGAACCGCTATGAGAACAGGGAAGAGCTGCTGCAGTTCGCTGATAAAACAGGCATACCGGTTACAATTTTGAGTGGCGGCAAAGGGGTATTCAATGAAGAACATCCGCAGTTCATCGGTGTCTATAATGGTGAACTGAGTGCGCCCTACCTGCAGCAACGTGTCGATGAAGCTGACTGCATCATCCAGATCGGAGCCAAACCGACCGACTCGACGACGGGCGGCTTCTCCTACAACTTCTCTGAAAAAAACGTCATTCAGATTTCACCATTTTCCGTAAAAGCTACAGAAAAGAAACACGCGCCTATCACAATGCACGATGCATTGTCTGCGTTGAGTGGGAAAGTCAGCAAAAAAGACCCTAAATCGATGGACATCAAGTCCTTGCACGAGCAGCTTAAGTCTGGCACATATGAAGCCAAAGAAGAGAATCTTCAACAGAACCGCTTCTTTGAACGCCTATCCTCGTTCATGAAGGAAAAGGATATACTGCTTGCAGAACAAGGCACCGCCTACTACGGCGCAGCAACGATGCCGATACCGAAAGATACGATGGTCATCGGCCAACCGTTATGGGGTTCAATCGGCTTTACACTGCCTGCCCTACTAGGGTCTCAACTTGCAGATATGAACCGTCGGAACATCCTCCTTATCGGGGACGGCTCATTCCAACTGACCGCGCAGGAACTGTCGACTATGCTCGCGCAGCAGATCAAACCGATCATCTTCCTGATCAATAATGATGGCTATACTGTTGAACGTGCCATCCATGGTGAAAACCAGCCCTATAACGATATACCGATGTGGGACTATATGAAACTTCCAGAAGTATTCGATCCTGAAGGAAAAACTTTGACACTTAAAGTCGAAACTGAGACTGAGCTTGAAGAAGCCTTGAAGGCGGCAGAAGATAATTCAGAATCGATGACCTTCATTGAAGTCATCATGCACCGTGACGACAAACCCGATCTGTTGGAGCAATTGTCAAAACGCTTTGCGAATCAGAATTCCTGATTTTGGCTGAGCGATTATATATGAAAAAGAAGCCCTTTAATTTTTAAAGGGCTTCTTTCTATTCAAATATATTTTTGTAGGTCATATTTGATGATTTTTAGAGTCTCGCACTAATATGCGCTCCAGCCGGCATCTGCAGCGAGCGCCACGCCGTTTATATAACTTGACTCTTTGGAAGCAAGGAACAAGGCAATATTTGCAATTTCCTCCACCGTCCCGGCCCGTGGCATGAGATTGACACCCCTCGTTGATGCTTCCATGCCAAATTCGTCTACATCTTTCATGCCAGCTGAAAACCCTGATTGGACAGCCGCCGGCGCCAATGCATTGCACCGGATATTCTCAGACCCGTAGTGGGACGAGACATTTTTCGTCATACCGACGATTGCGTGTTTGGCAGCCGTGTAGGTCAACCCTCCACGACCACCCGTCAATCCGGTGATTGAAGCCATATTTACAATCGTGCCCCCGCCGTTCTCCTTGAAGTGTGGAATGACTTTACGCATTGCATACATGACGCCATCAACATTGATCGACATCACACGGTTCCACACATCATCTGTAACATTTTCGGCTGCTTGCATGTTGTCGCTCACGCCTGCATTATTGACCAGGATATCTACCCTGCCGAATGCTTCTATGGCGACATCGATCATATTTTCCACTTCTTCGTTCGAAGCGACATTCACTTTCACACCGTGCACGTCGAAACCTTCAGTTTTAAACGCATCGACTGTACCATTCAGCGCCTCTTCATTGAAATCTGCTATGACGACTTTAGCACCCGCTTCGGCATAGGTCTTGGCGATTTCTTTGCCTATCCCCGAGGCACTCCCTGTAATGACTGCAACTTTGTCATCCAATTTGCCCATCTTGATCATCCTTTTCGTGTAGTATATATCCACCTGATTTCTGTTTACTGCATTTGTAATTGCTGAATAGGTCAGGTGAATGATTAAATCCATTACCCCTCTATAATATCACTTGTGCTCTAAGCCATTGAATATAATGGCTTAGATTCAATTCATCTGATTGCTGAAAGGCTTTTTATTTTCTGGTATTCTATCATCAAATCGAATCATATATATTTATGCACAGTATAAAAATTAAACAGGGAGTGACCCGATGCATATAAGACGCCTGACCATCAGCGATGCTGAAAATTTCCTCGCCTTGAATAAAAAGTTGGACGACTCCGGATTCATGCTCCATGACCCGGGAGAAAGAAAAATGAAAGCAGCAGAACAACGCCGCGCACTCGTGAAACTGAATGATGATGCTTCAACTATCTTTTATGTTGCCGAGGAGTCCGGCCGACTCCTCGGTTTTATAGCAGCCTTTCGGGGAACACTCAATAGGAACAGGCACCGTGCCTCCCTTGTGGTGGGTGTAGATGAAGCGTATCGTGGCAAAGGCATCGCGACCCGCCTTTTTCAGAAGATATTCCGATGGTCCCGGGACAATAACCTTTTAAGGCTGGAACTGACGGTCATCGAGAACAATATGCCTGCCTTGAGACTTTATCGGAAGATGGGGTTTAAAGTTGAAGGTGAAAAAGTGCAGTCTTTGAAAATCAACGGCAAAATGGTTAATGAACTGTATATGTATAAGCTATTATGATATGCAGGCTATATTTCTGACGTGGATTCAACCTTCCACAGAAATGATACCGGCCGCATCCAGGTTGATGGATGCGGCCGGTATTTATCCTCTATATAAAAATCTTGAAAAATCATGCTACTTTTCTTTTAAACAGTCCGAGCAATACTGCAGAAACTATTGTACCGATCAATAGTGATGCGAGGAACATCAGTCTGCCCTCACCGATTGTCAGTGCAACGAACAGTCCACCGTGGGGTGCATTCACCGTTGTGGCGAAAGCCATCGCAAGCGCGCCTGCTGTAGCGGAACCGATGACCATCGTCGGGATGACGCGGAGCGGGTCAGCTGCGGCGAAAGGGATGGCGCCTTCCGTTATGAATGAAGCACCCATGATCAAGTTTGTCGGGCCGGATGACCTTTCAACCTCCGTAAACTTATTTCTGAATATCATGGTCGCGAATGCAATCGCGAGCGGCGGCACCATCCCACCGATCATAGCTGCAGTAATCGGTTCTGCGTTGCCCGCTGAAAGTGCTGCAATGCCGAATGCATAAGCTGCTTTGTTTATCGGGCCACCCATATCGATCGCCATCATGCCACCGACAATGGCCCCAAGCAGGATGATGTTTCCGCCACTCATGCTGCTGAGAGATGTATTCATCCATTCATTCAATGCACTCGCTGGAGGATCGACGATATAGTACATGATCAGTCCTGTCAAGAACACACCGATCAACGGATAGAGCAGTACTGGCTTCAAACCATCCAATGTCTGCGGCAAGCCTTCAAGCACTTTCTTGATGCCGACCATCAGATAACCGGCAAGGAAACCGGCGATCAGGCCACCGAGGAAACCTGACCCCATCGTAGATGCCATAAGGCCGCCGATCATACCTGGCGCAAGACCCGGCCTATCAGCAATACTCATGGCGATAAAACCGGCAAGGATCGGAATCATCAGCTGAAAGGCATTGCCACCGACGAAGTTGATCATTTCAGCAAAAGGATTGTATTGTTCATGATCCGGATCTGCTGAATGGATGCCGAACATGAAACTGGCCGCTATCAATATTCCACCAGCAACAACAAATGGCAACATATTGGAGACGCCGTTCATCAAGTGTTTATAAATCGAAGATTTTCCTTTGGATGTCTGGCTCTCTTCAAGCTGTTTGCCCGGTTCTTTAGCTGCATATGGCGGTCTCGAAGAATCAAGTGCCTGATTGAGCAGTTCCCCGGGACGCTTGATGCCGTCTGCCACCGGAACTTCAACAACGTTCTTGCCATCAAAGCGTGACATGTTCACATTCGTATCAGCAGCGACGATGACACCTGCCGCTTTTTCTATATCCGCTTCAGTCAGTTCATTTTTGACCCCTGCTGAGCCGTTCGTCTCCACTTTGATGTCATAGCCCAGCTCGCCTGCTTTCTTCTTCAAGGCATCTGCTGCCATATAAGTGTGCGCAATACCCGTTGGACACGCCGTAACACCGACCACATAAGGCTTGTCAGAAGATTCATCGGCTATTTCTTCTGCAGGTGCACTGTCGTCGAAATGATTGATGGTATCCAATATCTCATCTTCAGTCGATGCCGCCATCAACTGCTTGCGCGCTTCATCATTCATCAATATTGTGGAGAGCTTCGCAAGCGCATCGAGATGGGTCGTCGCCTGGCCTTCCGGTGCAGCGATCATAAAGAACAGATAAGCCGGTTGCCCATCCATCGAATCATAATCTATCCCATCAATACTGCGGCCGAACATGATTGCCGGCGTCTTCACCTCAGAAGTCTGGGCATGCGGAATCGCTATGCCGTCACCGACCCCTGTCGTACTTTGATTTTCCCTTTTTTGGATCGCTTCAATGAAACGCGTTGAGTCCGTCACTTTGCCTGTCTGTTCCAAGCCTTCAGCGAGTTCTTTTATGACCGCATCCTTATCCTGGGCACGGACAGACATATTAATTGTATCTTTTGTCAGCAGTTCTGTTATCCTCATCATTTCACCCCTTCTATCGATTGAAGTTCTATCTTATCCACTAAACGCTCAATATCCGCCCTTTTGGCAAGGTCGTCATTAAATGCTGTGGCACTTCCTGAAGCCACTGCATATTTAAGTTGCGTTTCAAGTCCACTCCCTTTTTTACCGAGGAATCCTGCGACCGTCGAGTCGCCTGCACCTACAGAGTTTTTGAGCGTTCCAGGTGGAGGTGGCATGCGATAGACGGCATTCGCATTGACAAATAGCGCCCCTTCACTGCCGAGTGTCAGTAATATATTTGAAGCACCCTGGGCCAGAAGCTCGTCGCAAGCATCAATCATCTCTTGCTGCGTAATCAGTCTACGCCCCACCATCCCTTCCAATTCGACGTGGTTGGGCTTGATCAGATAAGGGTTATACTTCAAGGTTGATAGCAGCTTCTGCCCTTCAGTGTCGATGCTGAAGCTGATATTACGCTCATGGAGGAGACGGCTCAAAAATTCATACACATCCTTATGGTTCGAGGGCACACTGCCGGCGAACACAACATGGTCGCCCTCATCCAAAGATGTGAGTTGATCCTCAAGCTTGGCGAGATCATCATCAGTGATGATTGGTCCTGCGCCATTTATTTCGGTTTCATCATCCGTCTTTAATTTGACGTTGATGCGCGTATCTCCTTCCACTCTTAAAAAATCAGTTTTAATGCCGCTTTTTGACAACGCAGATTCAATGAAATCTCCGGTGAATCCGCCTACGAATCCAAGTGCAGTCGTTTCAACACCGAGTTCATTCAAGATGCGTGATACATTGATGCCTTTACCGCCTGCGTATTTGACGGTATCAGAACTTCTGTTGAGTGCACCCATTTTAATTTTCTCTAGCCTTACTACATAATCCACAGATGGATTGAATGTTACTGTATAGATCATTGACTGCCACCCCCTATTATATTTGTCCTTGATTGGATTGCTTTAATGAAACCGTGGGAAGCATCGTCGGTAATGATTGCCGTCTCTTCTATATCGGCAAAATGGACGAATGCATTACGGTTGTATTTCGAACTGTCGACCAGTGCATATGCCAGGCTGGACTGACGGATGGCACTCTTCTTTATGAACGCTTCTGCTTCTTTGGGTGTCGATAAACCATGTTCAGCCGAAATGGCATTTGCCCCTACGAAGCACTTATCGAAATTGAGGTGATTGATCTTCTCTATGACTTCAGGGCCCACCACTGCTTTGGTCGCCGGTTTGACTCTGCCAGATAAAACATGTGTTTCATGCCCGTTCCGGACCAACGGTTCTATCAGGGTGATGCCATTCGTCACAATCGTGATGTTCTCTTGATTGATGAAGTGTACCATCTCATAGGTCGTGGTACCGGCGTCAATAAATATGACATCTCCCTCTTCTATCAATGAAGCAGCCGTTTGAGCGATTTTGATTTTCTTGGAGAGGTTTTTTACGGATTTTTCTCCATAATCCTCTTCCCTCTCATTTCTTCTGATCGTCGCCCCGCCATGCACCCGTTGAAGGGCGCCTTCATCCTCTAGATACGAGAGGTCGCGTCTTACAGTGGCTGAACTGCTTTTGGTCAGTTCGACAAGTGTATTGACGGAAGCAGTTCCATTTTTGGCAAGGTGGTCCATTATGATTTCATATCTTTTTGACGTGAGCATTTAATCACCCTCTTGAATGGATTGTATCGTAAAATTCGATCAAAATCAATCTTTAACAATCAATATTAATCATGTCCAATCAAAAAAATAGCACCCGCGAATGCGGAGGCTATTTCTTCGATTTAGGCTTACCCAGTATTTCAGAAAAAATGACGCCGTTGACGACATCTTGTGCCTCAAATGTAAGACCGTTTTTCTTCAATTTTGGTTTTTCCTTTTTACCGCCAGTGTGTCTTTCCGTTTCTGCTTCCGGTTTGCCAACTTCTATCGGAGCGTTGCGACTTCGGGACTGCCCCATTCTGGATTGGCTTTCCTCTTTTACCCTCTCAGCCCAATCTGTGTTTCTCGCCTCACGTTCAAGATTCTGTACTTGACGCCCAGCCTTTGTGTTCTTTGCTTTGTCTTCCATTGAGCGGCTGGATGTGCGCTCAGATGAAGTCCGTTCACTGGAACGGCGTTCTCTCGGTTGGCGTTCACCACGTGTGGATACCGGTCTCGAAGATTGCCCAGTCTGCTGTTCTTGACGGACAGGTTGAGTCTTGTTGTCTTCTCCGGTGCCCATACGACGCTCAATCTCGCCCATCAGATCGCCAAACATGCCTTTTGATTCATCTGGCGTGTTCGGTTGTCTTCTTCTTGGTGCAGATTTGCTGGTAGGACGCTCCATCTTGCTCGGATCAATATTCCGCTCCTGATTTTTGCTTTTATCTTTTTGGCTGGCGATCGCTGTATAGATGATACCGCCCAAAAATATAAGCAGAGGAAGTATTTCCATAGTATCACAGCCTATTCATCTTGATCTTTGCGTGTCGGGTCCGTCATTTTGTTGATCGAATCGCGCATATTTGTATCCGCTTCGACATTTTTCAGATCATAGTAATCGCTGACTCCGATATTACCGCTTTCAAGTGCCTGTGCAAACGCAAGTGGTACTTTGGATTCTGCTTCGACCACTTTCGCACGCATTTCTTCTACGCGTGCTTTCATTTCCTGTTCTTGTGCAACAGCCATTGCACGGCGTTCTTCTGCTTTAGCCTGGGCGATATTCTTATCGGCCACAGCCTGTTCAGTCTGAAGGTCTGCACCGATGTTCTTGCCGATGTCCACATCAGCAATGTCTATCGACAGAATTTCAAAGGCTGTACCGGAATCGAGTCCTTTAGCCAATACTGTCTTTGAGATGCTGTCAGGGTTCTCAAGTACCGCTGTATGGCGTTTTGAAGAACCAATCGTGGAAACGATGCCTTCACCTACACGTGCAACGATCGTTTCTTCACCTGCACCACCGACAAGACGTTCGATGTTGGCACGGACGGTGATGCGCGCTTTCGCCTTGACTTCGATCCCGTCCATTGCAACACCCGCAATGAAAGGTGTCTCGATGACTTTAGGATTGACGCTCATCTGTACTGCTTCCAAAACGTCACGGCCTGCAAGGTCAATGGCCGCACACCGTTCAAACGTAAGGTTGATGTCCGCACGCTGCGCTGCAATAAGCGCATCTACAACACGGTCTACGTTACCACCTGCGAGGAAGTGCGACTCCAATTGGTTCGTCGACACTTTCAGGCCGGCTTTATGTGCCTTGATCATCGGTTCGATGACCCGCTTAGGCTTGACCCGTCTGAGCCTCATCCCGACAAGCGAGAAAATACCTACATTAACGCCTGCAGCTATGGCAGAAATCCATAGCCCGATCGGCACGAAGGACAGGAAGAAGGAAATTACAATGAATGCAACAACAACCAAAAAGATGATCATCAATCCTGATCCTGTAATAAACATAAGATTCATATGATACGCTCCTTTTCATTATTCTTCTAATGGTCTGACGACTACGCGCGTTCCCTCGACATGTATCACTTTTACATCTACATTCCCTTCAATGAACGCACCTTCTGCAACAGCATCGATACGCTGGTCACCAAACTTGATTGTTCCTGATGGTCTGAGCGGAGTAACCGTTTTGGCAGCTTCCCCGAGCAGATACGACCGGTCATCAAATGACGTGTAACCAGACTCCTTATCTGTGGCATCCTCTAGAATCAGACGGCTCAAAAAAGGAATTTTCTTCTTCTTGAACTTCACAAATATCACCCATTCGACTAATGCCATTAAAATGATGGTAGCTAAGAAAATGCTGAAGAGCAGCATATCATCACTTACAAGCAAGATACTAAAAAGCAGCATCAGGCCACCCAAAATGCCAAGTATGGCACCGATTACAAAAAACTCGATTATCATGAACATCATGCCCACAATAAAGAGCGAGAGTGATAACCCACTGTAATCTCCAACTAGAAGGTGTCCTGCATAAAACACGATAATTGAGAGGAAGGAGAGGAGGCCAAGAAAATTGAAGTTCTCGGAAAACAGCTGATAGATCAAACCTAAAAAGAATGTGGATAATAAAATAAAGGCAATCAATGGCATGGTTACGACATCTCTGAAGGTTGTTATGAAACTTCCGAGCAAAAATGAATCTAGTATCGCCATTTGAATCCCTCCATTAAGTCCATTATACATTAAAACATACTATTATAAAATCGATTCCACTAAAAAGAGACAGCACTGTGTGCTGTCTCTATATATCGACTATTCAGAGGGAGTCGACCTATTTGAATTTACGTTTACGGGCAGCTTCTGATTTCTTTTTGCGTCTTACACTAGGTTTTTCGTAAAATTCTCTTTTACGAGCTTCCTTGATCGTGCCGCTTTTAGAAACTGTGCGCTTGAAACGACGCAGCGCGTCTTCAATAGGTTCATTTTGCTTAACTACTGTTTTAGACATCGTCTTCCCTCCCTCCGGATAACAAAAAGCTTACTTATTACATAGTATCTACTATGTACTTATACATTATAATATATAGAGAAAATTGGGTCAACCGCTAATTAATAACTGCTCTCTCCCTGGCCACCGTTTACGATCGCTATACCGCTTGATGCACCGATTCTCGTTGCACCACTTTCAATCATGAGTTTAGCATCTTCAAACGAGCGGACGCCGCCGCTGGCCTTGACTCCCATGTCTTCTCCTACAGTCATCCTCATCAGGGCGACATCTTTGACTTTGGCGCCTTCCCCATTGAAACCAGTGGAGGTCTTGACGAAATCGGCACCCGCCTTCTTGCTCAGTTCACATGCCTTAACGATTTCATCACTGTCTAAAAGCGCAGTTTCGATGATGACTTTGACGATTACTTCCTGGCCTGCTGCATCGCATACGGATTTGATGTCATTATATACCAAATCTTCATTTCCCGATTTCAGCGCTCCGATATTGATGACCATATCCACTTCATCCGCTCCATTTTGGATCGCGTTCATCGTCTCGAACGCCTTCACTTCAGAAGTAGAGGCTCCAAGCGGGAAGCCGATGACTGTACATACTTTGACATTGCTGTCTTCCAGCAGGTCTCTTGAAGTTGCCACCCATGCCGGGTTGATGCAGACGCTGCAGAAGTCATATTCTTTTGCTTCCTTGCAAAGTTCGAAAATCTGATCTTGGGTTGCTTCAGGTTTAAGCAGTGTATGATCGATATATTTTGAAAGTTCCATTCTTCCACTCCATTACTTTAGGATTATCAGATGATCCTTTTTTATTGTTTCAAGTCAAATAACTAAATCGTGCGCTCCAGATAGGCATAGGCTTTAACCATCGGTTTCTCGAGGACTTTAACGACTTCCCCTTTGCTGACTGGATAGCCAGGTTCTGTAATCTTCACTTTGATGAGTTCACCCGTCAAGGAAGCGTCTCCTTCTATTTCCACCTTCAGATAGTTATCTGAGTGGCCGATGAGCTTACCGTCCTTTTCTTCTTCTGGTATGATTTCAAGCACATCGTCCTTGAACAGTTCGGCATAGCTTGTCGCCAGGCGGTCTGAGAGTTCGATCAGGCGATGGACCCTTTCATTCTTCACATTTTCATCCACCTGATCCGTCATGCGTGCGGCTGGCGTGCCTGTGCGTATCGAATACGGGAATACATGCAGTTCAGAGAAATGGTGACGATTGATGAAGTCATATGTCTCCATGAACTCTTCTTCTGTTTCTCCTGGGAAACCGACTATGACGTCACTTGTGATGGCGACATTCGGCATGATCTCTTTCAATTTGATGATGCGTGACTCGAAGAATTCCATCGTATACTTGCGGCGCATGCGTTTTAGGACTGTATCACTGCCTGATTGTATCGGTATGTGGAGGTGGCGTACTATCTTATTCGAGTCATTGATGACATCGATGACTTCGTCGGTCAGCTGGCTCGCCTCGATGCTTGAAATCCTGAGACGGTTCAGCCCTTCCACTTCCTCAAGGTCACGCAACAGCTGGGCCAGGTTGTAATCCTTGAGATCTTCTCCGTAGCCTCCCGTATGGATGCCTGTGAGGACGATTTCCTTATAGCCTTCATTGACCAGTTGAGTCGCTTGTTCAATGACTTTCTCCGGGTCCCTCGAACGCATGAGGCCCCGTGCCCACGGGATGATGCAGAATGTGCAGAAGTTGTTGCACCCCTCCTGTATCTTCAAGGTTGCACGTGTCCTATCCGTAAAGTACGGCACATCCATCTCTTCATATGTACGTTTCTTCATGATGTTCTTTACGCCATTGATCGGTTGGCGTTCCTCATGGTACTGGTTGACATAGCCGATAAGCTTGTCGCGGTCTTCTGTACCGATGATGATATCGACGCCCGGAATCTCCATGATATCCTTTGGTGCAGTCTGGGCGTAGCATCCTGTCACGCAGACTACGGCATCCGGATTTTTCCTGATGGCCCGCCTGATGACTTGTCTGCTTTTTTTATCTCCGGTATTCGTTACGGTACATGTATTGATGACGAATACATCAGCGTTCTGGTCAAATTCCACGCGGTCATACCCTTCATTTTTGAAGAGCTGCCACATCGCTTCCGTTTCGTAGTGGTTTACCTTACAGCCGAGTGTATGGAATGCAATTGTTTTTTCAGTCATTAAAATCAGATCTTTCTTCATAGAATTTGTCGTACATCTGCACCAAATATAGCACAGCCGGCCCGTTACTTCAATGGAGCCGGCGGTGCTTCGAATATGGTGCTGATGGCTGACAGCGCATATAACGGAGCTGTTTCTGCGCGCATAATACGGGGGCCAAGATGGACTGAGTGAAAATGCGATAATCTTTCCACCTCACGCTCACTGAACCCGCCTTCAGGTCCGAAGATGATAGCTATGTGATCGCCAGTTGCAGCTTCACCCGCCGCTTCAGCTAAACTGGCTGCACGCTCCCCTGCATTTCCTTCAAAGGCGAAGAACACATGATCGAACTGTTCGAAATCCAGTTGAATTGCCCCTGCCTCAAATCCTATTTGCGGAATGATTTGGCGCCGGCTCTGTTCGCTCGCTTCCTTGATGATTTTCTCAAACCGTTCAAGGCGTTTCCGCCGCTTTTTATCATCCAGTTTGACGATTGACCGATCCGCTGCATATATCTGAAAGGCGTGGGCGCCAAGTTCCGTTGCCTTCTGGAGCATCCATTCGAATTTCTCGCCTTTCAAAAGCGGGCACAGCACTGTCACATCAATCGGAAGTTCGGGGGATTCTTCAATCAGTTCCACAGGCATGAGACTTACCGACTCTTCCACTGTAAGCAACTTACATAAATACGTCTGTCTCGAGGCATCTACCATATGGACAGTATCTCCGGGCTTAAAACGCATCACATTCCTGACATGATGCACATCTGACTCCGGAAGCTCGAAAGCTTTCCCCTTTTCGACGACGTCTTTTGTGAAGTACCTCTGCATGGTGCTATACCTTCTGGGCCAATATGCTGACCCATCCATTCTCTGCTAGCACTTCTTCTATTTCGAAGCCTGCCGCGCTCATATGGGAAGTGATTCCTTCTTGTGCTTCGGTTATGATGCCGGAAGCGATGAATTTCCCACCGTCATTCAGACGGCTATAGGCATCATCGATCATGTCATCGACGATATGCGCAAGAATGTTGGCGATGATGATATCGTACTGTTCCGTCTCATCTTTCAATAGATCACCAGTCTCCAGTACAATATCGTCGGCACAGCCGTTCAGCTCGAAATTTTCACGGGCCACTTTTATTGAAAGATCATCAATATCTGTGGCTTTGAGGTCCCTTGCCCCCAAGAGATGCGCACCGATCGTCAAAATGCCGGAGCCTGTTCCGACATCGATGATCTTGTGTTCCGGTCTGACGATCCTCTCGACCAGTTGAAGGCACATGCTCGTTGTGGGGTGATCTCCTGTACCAAAAGCCATGCCAGGATCCAGCTTGATCAATTTATCGCCTTCCAGAAATTCATACTCATCAAGCTCCCATGAAGGAACTATGACGAAATGCTCTGAAACACGGAAACTATGGAAGTATTTTTTCCATTCATTTTCCCAATCGGCTTCATCTATCTGCTTTACCGCTACTTTTATATCCGCTTTGGCATCCAACGGCTCTTCATCGATAAAGGAACGGATCGCATCCATCTTATTATCGAGATCCACAGTCTCATCGAAATAGACGACAATCCGGATGTCACTCTCCGGGTAGTCTTTTGGGTCAAGGCGATATTTATCGTCGAAGTCATCTATTTTGCGTTTTAAAATATCGAGGGAGTGTTCAACCGACACTCCCTTGGATATTTTATTCAGAAAAATTGAGAATGACTCTTCATTGCTTTCTTTTGTATGGATTGACACTTCATTCCATTTCATGATCAGTCACCCTTAAAAAATCGTCTTGTTTTATCAAAAATATTTTCGTTCTGCTCCTGGATGTCTTCACCGCCATGTTCAGCCAATTGACGGAACAGATCAACTTCCTTCTCAGTAAGTTTGCTTGGTGTTACTACTTTTACTGTTACGAAGAGATCGCCATAACCATAGCCATGGACATTTTTGACGCCCTTTTCTTTAAGACGGAAGCGTTTGCCCGTTTGCGTACCGGCCGGCACGGTCAAGACGACTTCAGAATTCAACGTCGGCACCGTGACCTCATCCCCAAGGGCGGCCTGGGCAAATGAAATCGGCAGTTCATAGTGGATGTCATCGCCATCTCTTGTGAATCTGGAGTCGGCCCTGACACGGAAGACGATATAGAGGTCGCCTGACGGGCCACCGTTTACTCCCGGTTCACCCTTACCTTGTAGTCTGACTTGTTGGCCATTGTCGACACCTTCAGGCACAGTGACTTCAATTTCGACATCTTTGGTTACAGTGCCGGCGCCTTTACAGACGTTACATGGGTCTTCGATCTCTTCCCCTGTACCTTGACAAGTTGGACATGTGCGTTCAGTCTGTATCCTGCCAAACGGTGTATTCTGTTCGACTGCAACACGGCCAGCTCCGGAACACATCTTACATGTCGTCTTGGAAGTACCCGGTTTTGCACCTGAGCCGTCACAAGTCTCACACTGCACTTCTTTTTTGACTGTGATTGTTTTTGTGACCCCGAACACCGCTTCTTCAAAACTGATCGTCATGGTGTATTGGAGATCGTCACCCTTCCTCGGAGCGTTCGGATCCATTCTACCGCCGCCTCCAAAGAATGAGCTGAATATATCTTCAAAACCTCCAAAGCCACCGGCGCCGCTGAATCCACCACCGCCGCCGAACTGCTGATTCATGCCTTCATGGCCGAAGCGGTCGTATTGCGCCCTTTTGTTTTCGTCGCTCAATGTTTCATATGCTTCAGATATCTCCTTGAATTTAGCATCTGAGCCTTCTTCTTTATTTATATCAGGGTGATATTTCTTGGACAGTTTCCTGTATGCTTTCTTTATGTCATCTTTTGAAGCATCTTTACTGACACCAAGCACCTCGTAGTAATCCTTCTTTGCCATACTATCGCCTCCAACCTGTATACTATATCATTTAAAAAAGTCAAAGCCAATGCGTTTGGCTTTGACTTTTCCTCAATTGAAATTATGGTTCTGCTTATTTTTTATCTTCTTCGTCATCCACTTCTTTGAAGTCTGCATCAACGACATCGTCATCTTGCGTACCTTGTGTCTCTGCACCTTCTTGGGCTTGCTGTTCTTGAGCCATCTGCTCGTACAGCTTCATGGACATGCCTTGGACGATTTCTTCCAGTGCATCTTTTTTCGCTTTGATATCTTCCATATCAGTACCTTCAAGTGCAGTCTTCAATTCTTCTTTCGCACTTTCAGCTTTTTCTTTTTCGTCCGCTTCCACTTTGTCGCCAAGATCTTCGATCGTCTTGTCTGTAGTGAATACGAGTTGATCCGCTTCGTTCCTCAAATCAACTTCTTCGCGGCGCTTCTTATCTTCTTCAGCATTCTTTTCCGCTTCCTGGACCATTCTGTCTATATCTTCATCAGACAGGTTGGAGCTGGATTCGATTGTGATCTTCTGCTCTTTTCCTGTACCTTGATCTTTAGCGGCAACATTTACGATACCGTTTTTGTCGATGTCAAATGTCACTTCGATTTGAGGTACGCCTCGTGGAGCTGGTGGGATATCCGTCAATTGGAATCTGCCGAGTGTCTTGTTGTCTGCAGCCATCGGGCGCTCACCTTGCAGTACATGGATATCGACTGCCGGCTGGTTGTCCGCTGCTGTTGAGAACACTTGTGATTTGCTTGTCGGGATTGTAGTGTTGCGCTCGATCAGGACAGTGGATACGCCACCCATTGTTTCGATACCAAGGGAAAGTGGTGTAACGTCCAGCAGTACGACGTCCTGAACATCACCGGAGAGGACTCCGCCTTGGATTGCAGCACCCATTGCGACAACTTCGTCCGGGTTGACACTCTTGTTTGGATCTTTGCCCGTTTCTTTCTTGATTGCTTCTTGAACTGCAGGTATACGAGTTGAACCACCGACCAGGATTACTTCATCGATTTCACTTGTTTTGATGCCTGCGTCCTTGATTGCCTGACGTGCAGGGCCTATAGTGCGTTCAACCAGGTTTTTGGACAACTCTTCGAATTTGGCTCTTGTCAGAGTCTCTTCAAGGTGAAGAGGACCTGCTTCTCCTGCTGAGATGAACGGCAGGGAGATTTGTGTGGAAGATACTCCAGAGAGATCTTTTTTGGCTTTCTCAGCTGCATCTTTCAGACGCTGCGTCGCCATCTTATCTTTAGACAGGTCGATGCCGTTTTCTTTCTTGAAGGACTCGACCAGGTAATCGATGATCACGTCGTCGAAGTCGTCACCACCAAGTTTGTTGTCACCTGCTGTTGAAAGCACTTCGAATACGCCATCGCCGAGTTCAAGGATGGAAACGTCGAACGTACCGCCACCAAGGTCGAATACGAGTATTTTTTCATCCTGCTCTTTTTTATCCAGGCCGTATGCCAATGCAGCTGCAGTCGGCTCGTTGATGATACGCTCAACTTCCATTCCTGCGATGCGTCCCGCGTCTTTTGTTGCCTGACGCTCGGAGTCGTTGAAATATGCAGGTACAGTTACAACTGCTTTTTCAACTTTTTCTCCAAGGTAGCTTTCTGCTGTTTCTTTAAGATTTTGAAGGATCATCGCTGAAATTTCTTGAGGTGTATAATCTTTGCCTTCAATCGTTTCCTTGTGTTCAGTACCCATATGTCTCTTGATGGACATGATCGTGTTAGGGTTTGTGATCGCCTGACGTTTAGCGACTTCACCTACTTGTTTTTCACCATCTTTGAAAGATACTACTGAAGGCGTCGTACGGTTGCCTTCTGCGTTCTGGATGACTTTCGGTTCTCCACCTTCCAGTACAGAGACTACAGAGTTAGTTGTTCCCAAGTCGATTCCGATAACTTTACTCATTACAAAATTCCTCCATTTTGGTTGATTGGTGTTACTTCATTCGTGTCGATAGAAAGCTTTATTCGCTTACTTTAACCATGCTCGGGCGGATGACCCGGTCCTTTAGGATATAGCCTTTTTGGAATTCCTCAAGGATGATGCCGGCTTCTTCATCAGAAGACTCGGTCATGACCGCCTGGTGGAAATTCGGGTCGAATTCTTCTCCGACGCTTTTCACTTCCGTCACTTCATATTTCATCAATGTATTGACAAGGTCATTGTAGACCATTTCAACACCTTTGTGGAGTGATACGAAAGACTCGGAGTCCCCCTCGATTTTAAGGGCCCGCTCAAAATTATCAATGATCGGGAGAAGATCTTCCACAATCTTCTGGTGTTTGTATTTGTTGTTGTTTTCAATCTCCTGACGATTCCTGCGCTTGAAGTTATCAAACTCAGCATGCAGTTTCAGATTTCTGTTCTCTTCATCTTCCAACTTCTGCTTCAGCGCTTCGATTTCCTCGTCCTTTTGTGTGGCGTCTGATTGGGCTGACTCGTCATCTGATACCACGTCAGCACTGTCGCCCTCGATTCCAGTTTGTTCCTGGTCAGTCGACTCATGCTCGATGATTGTGTCCTCATCCTCGGCATGATTCTTTTTTGCCACTGTTTCTTCGCTATTATTTTCTGTCACTACAATCACTCCTTCTTCATTTCCTGGTTCCGGATGGCGTACATCAATTGAATTACCTTTTTGTACCCCATCAATTCTGGACCGATGATCATCAAGTTGCCGTTCATGCCGTTTACATGAAAGTCCGTCGCAATGACTGAAATGGAATCATAGTCCCGATTCAATTCATCACTGAAATAGACATCAACGCCATCTATTTTAGTGAGATCGATCAATTCATTCAACTGATCTGATTCCATATCATCATAGAGCAGCTGCAAAGTGCTGATGTCGCTGCTGATCTGATGGATCAGATGATTGAATCCGGAATGTCCCACTATCTGTCCCGGCTCGCCGGCAGCTTCTGCAGCTGCCCGCGCAAGATTCGTCTTCAAGCCGTTGAGGGCGTGCCTGACTTTCATTGCATGGATGATCTCCGGCAATCTGCTGATCGGCTGATCGAATGTCAGCACATTCAGCTCGTTACCCAGCTTTTCCAACTCAGGTACCGTGATTGCATCTTCCATGTTGACTGGAATTTTTCGGATCGCACCTGATTGAAGCACGATGATCAATAATAGTGTGTGTGTGGTAATGGGTGTAAGCAAAAGGCCTTTTACTTTTTCATCTTCTTCAGATAAGGAAACCTGTGTCAGGTATTGGGTGGTGCCGCTGATCATATCTGCCAGGGAACGGCTCATCTGGTCGCGGTCCATCTCCCTTTCCATCTTCGGCAGGAAAGTGAAGTCGAGTGCATCACTGTCTGTGCTCAACTGCTGGTTGAGTCTATCGATATAGAATCTCAGCGCTTTCCTTGCCGGTATACGACCTGCCGAGGTATGTGGTTTAGTCAAGAAGCCATCTGCTTCAAGCTTGGCCATTTCATTCCTCACAGTTGCTGAAGAGATGTCGAGGTTATACTTGTCAATCAGATATTTGGAACTGATCGGCATCATGACTTTCAGAAAATCATCAACTATCGAAAAAAGTATGAGCTCCTGTCTATAGGTTAAAATTGACCTCACCTCATTAGCACTCCATATCCTCAAGTGCCAATATTAATTTATCAAAATGGTCAAAGAATGTCAATCCATAAGTTTGAATAAATTCAAAAACACTCAATCAAGGAGAAAATCCATAAAAACGGTGTTGCCCACAAGCCGCCCTTTCTGCGTAAGTGAAATGTAGCCGTCCTTTTGCTCCAGATGCCCGGCAGCAATCTGGCGCGCCAGCACTTCGCCATACACATCTTCAATCGGACCGTATTTTTGACCGAAACGTGTCATGTCGACGCCTTTATTCATCCTCAGGCCAAGGAACATCTCCTCTTCCATCTGAGCTTTCTTTTCAAGGACGATTTTCTCTTTGACGACATTGCCTGATTCCTTCATCGCCTCTATATAATGGTTCACCGGTTTGATGTTATAGTATCTTGTTCCGTCTATATAGCCGTGGCTCCCTGCCCCGGCGCCATAATAAGGTTCATTCTTCCAGTAGGTTTTATTGTGTTCAGATTCGTACTGCGGCATGGAGAAGTTTGAGATTTCGTATTGGGGATAACCCAATGCATCTAATCCATCGATGACATATAAATATTTACGCGCTTCCACATCATCGTCATCCACAGTCATCTTGCCTTTCTTTATTTGATTATAGAAGACCGTATGGGGTTCTATGATCAGCGAATACCATGAGACATGTTTTGGTTTAAGGGAGGCGATGTGGTTCAGACTGTCATCCAGGTCGTCCATCGTTTCACCCGGGAGGTTATACATCAGATCCAATGAGTAGTTGTCTAGTCCTATCTTCTCCATGTGATCTATGGCATTGAAGATGTCCCGGTAACCGTGTGAACGCCCCAGAACTTTAAGCAGATCTTCATTGAATGTCTGCACACCGAGGCTCACGCGGTTGACGCCGTGGGTGGCGAGGACATCCAGTTTACCCGGCGTCAATTCATCCGGATTGGCTTCGAACGTAAATTCTTCCGTTATGCTGAATCGGTTATTGATGACCGTCAGCAGGCGGTCGAGCTGTGCTTCGGTCAAGGCGGTCGGTGTACCGCCGCCGACGAATACAGTTCTGAGGCTTGTCTGCTCAATTCCTTCAAGTTCTGCAATCAGCGCATCCAAATATTGATCGACAGGCTGATTTTTAATGAGCACTTTATTGAAATCGCAATATGTGCAGATCCGGTTGCAGAACGGTATGTGGATATATAGACTCTCTGTCATGATTTACTCTCCAATCAAAACTAAAAGCCACTGGTGTAGTGGCTTTTAATCTTCATCCATTTTAAGTACGGCCAGGAATGCTTCCTGCGGTATTTCGACACTTCCGACCGACTTCATCTTTTTCTTACCTTCCTTCTGCTTCTCGAGCAGTTTACGCTTCCGGCTGATATCCCCACCGTAACACTTGGAAAGGACATTCTTACCCATTGACTTGATGTTCGTCCGGGCAATGATCTTTTGACCGAGGGAAGCCTGGACAGGCACCTCGAACTGTTGGCGGGGTATGAGTGTCTTGAGTTTCTCGACGATGGTTTTGCCGCGTTCATAGGCGAAGTCCCGGTGTACGATGACACTCAGTGCATCGACTTTTTCGTTATTGAGCAGAATGTCCATCTTGACAAGCTTACTTTCCTTATAGCCGATCAGTTCATAATCAAATGAAGCATAGCCTTTAGTCTGCGACTTCAGCTGATCGAAGAAGTCGAACACTACTTCTGAAAGCGGGATTTCATAGATGATGTTTACCCTGATGTCGTCAAGGTAATCCATGGTGATGAAATTACCCCGTTTCTTCTGGCACAGTTCCATCACTGCCCCTACATAATCGTTCGGCACCATGACGGTCGATTTGACGTATGGCTCTTCGATATGTGAAATTTTTTGCGGATCCGGCATCTCTGCAGGGTTGTCGACGGCTATCTTCGTATCGTCAGTCATATAGACATCGTAGATTACGGACGGCGCGGTCGCAATCAATTCGATGCCGAATTCGCGTTCAATCCGCTCCTGCACGATTTCCATGTGGAGCAGTCCGAGGAATCCTGTCCTATAGCCGAAGCCGAGTGCTTGTGATGTCTCCGGCTCATAGACCAGCGAAGAGTCGTTCAGTTCGAGTTTCTCCAGTGCTTCCCTGAGGTCAGTGTACTTGTTTGCATCTATCGGGTAGATACCGCAGTAGACCATAGGGTTCATCTTTTTATACCCTTGAAGAGGGGCTTCTGCAGGGTTTTCAGCAGATGTAATCGTGTCCCCGACACGGGAGTCGCTGACATTTTTGACTGAGGCCATCAAGTAGCCCACATCACCGACCGTCAATTCCTGCACAGGCAATGGCTTAGGCGTATTGATGCCTATCTCGGCCACTTCAAACTCTTTGCCGGTAGCCATCATGCGTATCTTGTCACCAGGCTTGATCGTGCCGTCGACGATTCTGATCGAGGAGATTACGCCGCGGTACGGGTCGTATACCGAGTCGAAGATGAGTGCCTTCAATGGTGCAGAAGGATCGCCGCTTGGCGGTGGCACCGTTTCTACCACCCGCTCTAAAATTTCTTCTATGCCGATATTCGCCTTGGCGGAAGCATGTATGGCTTCGTCCTTGTCCAACCCGATGACGTCTTCCACTTCCTGGGCGATGCGGTCGGGTTCCGCTGCAGGCAAATCGATCTTGTTGATGACCGGAATCATTTCCAGATCATTATCCAATGCCAAATAGACGTTGGCCAGAGTCTGCGCTTCAATGCCCTGCGCGGCATCCACAACAAGGATGGCGCCTTCACATGCGGCTAATGAACGGGAGACTTCGTATGTAAAATCGACGTGTCCCGGCGTATCGATAAGGTGGAAGATATAGTCTTCCCCGTCTTTTGCGGTATATTTAAGTTGCACTGCATTCAATTTGATTGTTATGCCCCGCTCGCGCTCCAGATCCATGGAATCCAGTAGCTGCGTCTTCATCTCCCTTGATGTGACCGACTTGGTGTTTTCAAGGATGCGGTCAGCAAGCGTGCTCTTGCCGTGATCAATATGGGCGATTATGGAGAAGTTCCGTATATTTTCCTGTCGTTCCAGACGCTCTTGATCATTCATATATCTTCCAACTTTCTCTAATAGCAATGGTTGTATTATAGCAACAATAACAATTTCATTCAAATCCTTTTCTGTTTATATTGCATAAGGGTGCGATGTTTGATAAAATACTTCTTGTTGCAATCAATGTTGTACAACTACAAGGTGGAGGTGAATGCAATGGCTAATATTAAATCAGCAATCAAAAGAGTAAAGACGACTGATAAAGCTCAACGTCAAAACATTGCTCAGAAAAATGAAATGCGTACTGCTGTCAAGCGTGCCATGACTGCAAAAGAAAATAATGCGGAAAATACGGAAACACTCGTTTCCAATGCTGTTAAATACGTAGATAAAGCTTCTAAGAAGAACTTGATCCATGATAATAAAGCATCCCGCTTGAAATCAAAATTGATGACAAAATAACCCCCCTCCTCTGTGAAGGGGTTTATTCATGAAAAAAGGCCTCCACTTGGAGGCCTTTTTATATTTCCAGAATAAAAAGCTCAAACAGGCTCTGCCGGTTCAGATAGCTGGATTTGAACTTATAGTCGATATCACGGCATTTGACCATCTTCCGCTCCAACTCATCCTGACGGTATTTTCCTATCTCCCGTGCAGCCAATTTCACCCTGTAGGGATGCACCTTCAGTGCTTTTGCGATATGCTCTCCCTGATAGCCCTGCTGCATCATCAGCTTAACTTGATACAACAGCCTCAGCTGATTGATGATCAGATGCAGCAGCTGCATCGGCTCTTCATTCTGAAGCATCAGCGCACGGAGCAGTTTGACTGCAGCTGCCTTCTGACCTGATAGTATGAGGTCGGTCAGCCTGAAGATATTCTCTTCAAGACTTACGCTGACTATTTCATCCACAGCCTCTTCAGTGATCTTCCCATCAGTATAGAGGAGGAGTTTATCCAACTCGTTCCTGACTTGGTCATATTTGATGCCGACACGTGCAATGAACAGGTTCAAAGCTTTAGGGTCCACCTCGACACCAGCTTCTTTAGCTGTCGTATTGATGAAACTCCTGACTTCATTCTCCGTCATCTCGGCCATTTCAGTGACGGCTCCTTTTTTCTTAAGCAGTTTAGTGATTTTTTTACGGTTATCAAGCTGCTCATTATAGACTTTGAATATGATGAGTGCATCATCGTTCTTATTGTTGATGTATTCCACCAGCAGATCAATATCATGATCTACTTCAGCGCGTACTTTAGCCCCTGTAAAAGAATAGGCATCATCAACCAGGATGGCCTTCCTGTCCGATAGGAAAGGCAAAGTTTGTGCTTCTTCTATAATCTGCTCGATTGTCGATTCCCTGTAGTTCAGGGCAACGATGCTGAAATCATCCGCTTCCCCTACAAAATCCTCAGCCAATTTCTTTGCTTTTTCTGATATCCTTAATGCATTACTGCCATAAATGAGCTGTAAGCGGTCCATATTGGTCGTCACCCTTCTGTCTATTCTAAATCCATTATAGCTTTTTTTTGGTAAATATCATATAATGTTAGTGATATGTTTAGGAGGTTATCTCATGAATAAATTCGAAAAACATGTTCAATCCAAGAATAACGATGTCGTGGATTCCGGTGTCGGCTTTGTTGTCGGTTTCCTCGGTTTGACGGCGATCTACGTCGTGGCACAGATTTTCCAGATTGTTGCAGGTTAATGAAGAGCTGAATAATCAGCTCTTTTTTTTATGCAGTGATTTTTCTGTTCGAACTTTGTTTCGACGCACATCACTTCATCTTTTATATTGAACCGGACCATGCCATGCACGGAAGTGTCGTACATTTTAAGATGGGCAGTCCGCTCCATCACTTCATCATGGGGGTGACCGTAGCGATTATCCACTCCGGCAGATACCAGACCATATGTAAATGCCCCATTTTTGATGAGCGCCTCTCCGGTCGAAGTGTTCGAGCCATGATGCCCAAGCTTCAGGACATCTGCGTGTATGGGTCCGTACCGCTCTATAATATGGGTTTCACCCTCCGTATCAGCGTCCCCTGTAAACAAGAAGGTATAGGCACCTGCCGAAACCTCCAACACCAGTGAGTGCTGGTTGGAATCATCACTTGCCACTTCGGAGATGGGAAACAATTTCCTGATGCCGATGGCCCCCACTTCAATTTCAGGCGCCTCCATCGCATCCACCACCCTGCCCTTCTGCACCATGGACAAATCAGCATACCACGCTTTAAAGCTTGGGTCGAGCGGATTCAGATAAATCTGCTCTACATCGATCTCTTCCATTATATGCTTTGATTCACCTACATGATCAAGATCAAAATGCGACAGGATCAATAGATCTATACTGTTGATCCCCGCTTCTTTCAACAATGGGAGCACAGTCTGATCCGATAGTTTCTTCGAGTCTGGATTCAAGTATCTTTTGCCCCCTGTATCAATCAGTATGGTCCGGTCATTCACATGATCGGTCAGGATGAAAGCGTCACCCTGGCCGACATCCACCATGGTGACGGTGACATCATACTGATGGATTGCATCAGATGTGAACAATGTAGTGATGAGGGCCAAAAGCGAAAGGATGAAGGATTTCATCCCCCTCAGGCATAGGGCGCGGATCATCCAGTAGGAGGCGATGACAACGATGATCAGCGCCACGCTGTTTAAATTTTTGACGGCGATCCGATGGGTCATCATATCCGCCAAATATACGATCGAACCTTTTAGAGTGTCGAACATGAAAGCATATAGAAAGTCCACCGATTGAGGAATACCTATGAACACCAAGCAGTTATAGAAAATGACCATCGGGAAAAACACCAGCGTAAAAATAGGCACATAAATCATATTCATCACTATTCCGCTGATGCTGAGTTCATTGAACTGCATCAGTACTGTGGCTACCGTAGAAATTTCAGCGATAAGCGTAATGCCGAGCAACTGTCCGATAAAGCCATAATGCATCCAATAGTTTTTGGAGAGTACAATGGCGAAAGTCGTAAGATATGATAATTGGAAGCCTGCATGATGCACGATCCAAGGGTTCATGACTATCTGGATGATCGCAGAGAGCGAGATGATAGTGAGGTACGGTCTGCGCCTTGTAAATGACAACAGCAACAGGGTGATTGTCATAAAGACGGCTCGGAATACGCTCGGGCTCGGAAAGTTCAATGCAAGGAACAGCAGCAGCACACCCACCATGGTGATCCTTATCGTCCCCACTTCCAGGCGGAGGCGATTGAGGATATGGAATATCACAGCACCGATGAAGGCGACGTGAGTGCCTGATATGACATACAGATGGTAGATGCCAAGCTTTTGGAGCGCATCAAAAAATTCGGAGGTTATATAGGACTTATTGCCGATGGACAGCGTCAGGATATCATACTTATAATCGTGTGCCGTGCTTGCGAGCACCTTCCTCATATAGACATCGCGTGCCTGTGCAATCTTCATATGTAGAGTCTGTTGTGTGTGGCTTCCGCACCTCTCCAGATCCCCACTATCCATATATATGCGACCATCCATGCCGTTGACCCTCATTGCCCTAACAGAATCGTATTTGATGAAGTTCCGTGTCGCCTCAGGCCGCTCCACCGGAAAGGGGCCGGCACACCGGGTGCCGATCGGCAACTCGATGCCTTCAGGTATATACACATCAAGACTGTTCCCGTCCGCTTCAGCAATATGCCCCAGACCTTCACGGTAGTATTTATATTCAGCTATCGTAATGGACTGGACCATTTCCAGCTGAGGCCTTTCAGACAATATAAAAACAGCCGTCGTCAATACGGCTGTCAAAGTGATATGGAAAATAAGATATCCATAGCCGCCCATCCTCTTCATACAGACCAGACAAGCTATGGATACAAAAAATGCCCCTAATAAGGGGTCATTGCAGATGATATGGGCATTTACGAGTGATAATAAAATCAGAAACGACTTCATGACTCCTGTTTAAATAATTCCAGGATGTTTTCCCGGTCGAATGCGATGCGTTCATGATGGACGCCGGTTTTATCGAGAAGTTCCAACGCGTAAGGGTGGTTCTTATAGTCTTCTGCATAGTAGATGGAGCTGATGCCGGCCTGTATCAGTGATTTTGTACAATGCACACACGGGAAATGTGTCACATAGACACTTGCGCCTTCAGTCGACACGCCGAACTTGGAGCACTGCAGCAATGCATTGATTTCGGCATGGATTGTCCTGATGCAATGCCCCCCTTCTAGCAGGCACCCCACATCGATGCAGTGCGCCTCTCCAGAGACTGACCCGTTATAGCCACCGGCAATGACCCTGTTATCCTTGACGATGGTCGTACCGACTCTAAGCCGCTCGCAAGTCGACCGCAGACTGAGCAGATGACTTTGGGCAAGAAAGTACTGATGCCAATTGATTCTCATGTTACCCCTCCTGTATCTATTCATCTATTGTAATATAAGGCTTCAGACTTTCAAATGTTTTATCGCCGATGCCAGGGATATTCTTTATATCTTCAAGCTTCATGAACAACCCGTTCTCTTCCCTGTAATCCAAAAAAAGCTGAGCTTTCTTTTCACCTATGCCATTAAGCGTCGTAAGTTCGTCTGCATCTGCAGTATTGATGTTTACGAGTGCTTTTGTCTCTTCACCTTCTTCCGTCTGATTAACAAGCCCTTCAGCAATTTCTTCTCCGACAGCCGGTACATACACCACCTGCTCATCCTTAAGTTTCATGGATTGGTTGACGGTCAATAGATCGGCATTCCCCTTGATCTGCGCCATCTCGAGGACATTTTTTACACGGGCATCATTAGGGACTTCGAACACACCGGGATATTTCACCGCCCCCTTGACTTCCACCATGATCGTCTGTGATTCGGCTTGCGCCTCCTCAGGGGCTTCATCGGATGACTCTTCATAGGCTGGAGGTTCATAGGCTTCCATCGGCATGTCTTCCTCATTGGAAGACATCAATCTAAACACAATTATCGAAAGGACCAGACATACGGCCGCACAAGCGATGGGAACATTATACTTTTTGCATACTTCCATGAATTCATTCACTGCATTTCCTCCTAGAATAATCTCTCATATATATATGGGAGGAAATGGCCGTTTTTCTTTTTTTACATTGCAAGTAAATAATAAAACTCGAAAAATAAAAATGACCCGGCGTCCACCAGGTCATTTCATCGGTTTATTTTTTCAGTACATAGAATACCCTGTCACAAATATCTGTCACTGGATTATCTATTGAAAAGTCACTGAAGGAAGTAAGAATTGAGAAATCAGTCTGATTGATTATTCGAATCATTTCCTTATGCTTGTAGGTTCGTTGCTCATGGGTTTCAGCAATTTTGCGGTATGTGTCACCATCTTCTTCTTTTACGAAGAATGTCATATCGTGGATTACCGACAGTGGATGCTCGCCTGTAATGGCGTGCCATATATATGTGATATGGTCTGTTTCATCCGAATAGGTCATATCATTGAAGTCATGCTCCATTTTATAGACGCTATGGATATCGAAAATGAAGACGCCGCCTGGATTCAGATGATTGTAGACGTTCTGCAGCACCTGTCCCACTTCACCAGGGTCTTTGCAGTAGTTCATCACATCGACGGTTGCAATTGCCATATCAAACTTCTCATCAAGGCGGAAATCAAGCATATCTCCAGTTAAAAACGATGTATGCTTCAACTTTTTTGATTTCGCCTCTTCTATCATCTGCGGGGACTGGTCCATGCCGGTCACCTTGTCGAAATCAAGTTGACTGGTCAGACGGCCTGTACCGCACCCGATATCCAGGACACTTTGTCGCCCCGCTTTGAAATAGTTGATGATGTCCAGCCAGAGATCATATGGCAGGTCATAGGTGAGCGCCTCATAATGGCGGCTGAAAAGTTGGTAGGTTGACTCAGACTTCAACGCGTTCACCATTCTTGAACAGGCGCTCAAGATTATAATATTCTCGTTCTGGTTTATGGAAGATATGGAGGACGACGTTGCCTGCGTCGAGCAATACCCATTTGCCTTCCTTATAGCCTTCCATATTCGTCTCTACGCCATGTTTTTGACATGCATCTTCCGCTTCATCGGCAATCGCCTGAACCTGGCGGTCCGAGCTTGCATCGCAGATAAGGTAATAGTCGGTTACGCTGCTTGACCCTGAAACATCAAATTTCATGATTTCTTCTGCACGCTTATCATCACATGCTTCTGCTAAAAGTTCGATTAGTTGTCCGGTTTTCATAAATTCACTCCTTGACCATATTATAATAATTCAAGCATTCCAATGTCTTATGATAGATCGGCTGATCTTTAGACAATAGATGCTGCATGTTTGCTTTCGTAATTTCATAGACCGCAAGATCCAGATTACGGTCATCAAAAATAAGTTCCCGAATCGTTTCCACGCCGGGCTGACTTCTTTTCGGCTCAATATAATCTGCAACATAGATGATTTTTTCATTAAGCGACATATGGCTCCTGCCGCTCGTGTGGTTCATGATCGCCTGGTAGACTTCCTCGTCCTGCACCCGGTACTCTTCACGCATTTTTACTGCAGCGACCGGGCCATGCAGAACTGCGGATTTATAGCTGAGGAGTTCAGGGTCCAGCTTATACTTTGTGACGTACTGGTACATCTCCCCCAGTTCATCGTACTTTGAGAAATCATGGAGTATGCCTGCAAGGAAGCATTTATTTTTGTCTCCCTTGAATATTTCAGCCATTTTAACTGCCGTCTCTGCCACTCTTTTCGAATGTTTATACCTCTTTTCAGGTAGCTTGGCCTTTACCATGTCTAACGCTACTTTATGTTTCATACAAGCGATGCTCCTTTATATACTGGTATACAGAAGGCTCGAGCTGGTGCATTGCCACTTCCCCTTTTTTTATCCTTTCCCGAATGACTGTTGAAGAAATCTCCATAACAGGCTGGCTAAGGGCAATGAAGCGTTCATCTATGGCCAGTTCATCGGGGCGGCGGCTCATTACGACGAAATTCATCATCTTAAGCAGTGCTTCATGGCGATGCCACTTGTGGAATCCTTCATATTGATCAGAACCGATAAGGAAGAACCGCTCATCCGATGGGTATTTCTCCTTCAGATATTGGACGGTATCGAATGTGTAGCTCACACCATCCAGAGTCATCTCCCAATCGAGGATTTCCATAAACTTATAGGGAGCGGCGGCTCTTTTCAGCATTTCAAGGCGGTGCCTGTCACCGGTGGGAGATTCATCTTTCAACGGTGACTGTCTTGCAGGGATCAGGATGATCTTATCCAGATCCAGCGCGATCTTAGCCTCGACGACGCCATGTATATGACCGAGGTGCACAGGATCGAATGTACCTCCAAAGAAGCCGATCCTCATCCCAAGTCGATCTTCTTGTTCTCTTCAGACATTTTATACAATACAATCGTCTTTCCGATTATGGTAACGACATGGCTATTCGTGGCTTCACTGATTTGGGCCGCTATATTTTCCTTATCCTCCAGACAGTTCTGCAGGACTGATATTTTGATGAGCTCCCTCTTTTCAAGCACATCGTTGATCTGCTCGACAAAATTTTCATTGACGCCATTTTTCCCAACCTGGAAGATGGGGTTTAGATGATGCGCCTCTGCTTTCAATTGTTTCACTTGACGAGAAGTGAGTGTATTCATGATTGGCCTCCATTATATTCTTTATACTTTTTATTAACTGCTTCATAATCTCCCGTGTCGCCAGTCCATATTTCATATGCATCCATTGCCTGATGGATGAGCATCGGCATACCGTTCATACGGTTTGCTTCCTTGAAATAAGTGAGGAATGGCGTTACTTCTGGCTTATAGATGAGGTCGACTCCAATTGTCGATTCGCCGAATAATCCTTGCGGCAAGTCCAACACTTCTACAAGATCTTCATCCGCAAGCCCGACCGGCGTCGAATTGATGATGACGTCGAACGCCTCTTGACCAGTCAGCTCAGGCAACAGCGTAAAAGAGAAGTCCGTCGTTATAAATCCCTCCATGGCAGTACTCCGACGTGCCGCTATGGTCACGTCATCTCCAATGTTCGCGTGTGCACGGTGTACTGCTTTTGCTGCACCACCGGCTCCGATGATGAGTACTTTGCGCCGACCTGTGCCGAACTTGCCATGGAACGCATTCATATAACCTGTAACATCGGTGTTATGGCCCCTCCATACTCCATTCCTTATGGACACGGTGTTCACAGCACCGATGTTACGGGCATCCGCTTCAATCTCATCCAGATGCTTCATGATACTTTCTTTATGCGGGAGGGTAACGTTGAACCCCTTCAGTTTATTGGCCGATGCCGTCTCCCGTATGGCATCAAGCGCGTCAGGTCCAACTTCAATCGCCAAGTATTCATCAGCCCTTCCCTTAGCAACGAAATTCGCGTTGTGGATTAAAGGTGAGAGACTATGCGATACAGGGAACCCTATTACTGCATAATTACCCATTACTGGTCTCCTTTAAATATCGTTGGCCTCAGAGTGACTTCCACACCTTCAGGCACGCGTACAGTCACTGTAGACCCACTGCCCACGCGGATGAACGACAGTCCGCTTATTTCTATGTCACTGTCTTCTTCAATATCGAATTCATGACTTTCATAGGATTCGGTCAAGTAAGGTGTTCCAATTTCAGGTGGTGCCAGCAGAGTATTATAATGTTTGCTGTAGAATTCATCTGCATTATCCGTCTTGGTCCGATGGATGGTGAGCGCATGGTGTGCAAACACATTAAAGCTGTTGCGCTCTCCTTGGTCATGGTCGATACGCGCCAAATTGCCGATGAAGAGGCTCTGCCCGGAGTCCAGTTGGAACCCTTTGGATTTGATCTCTTTAGTTGGGGTTATATGCTTTAAGCTGTTACTTGAAACATAATGGGCCATTTGGGAATTCAACATTACACCAGGTGTATCATAGATGAACGCATTTCCATCCAGTGGGATATCGATGAGGTCAAGGGTGGTTCCAGGGAATCGGCTCGTCGTAATCACTTCTTTATCTCCGGATGTGTTTTCAATCAGACGGTTGATGAGTGTCGATTTGCCTACATTCGTCGTGCCCACAACATAGATATCCTTGCCTTCCGACAACTTGGACAAGCGCTCGAGCAGCTTGTCTATCCCTTCATTCTTCATCGCGCTCACTACTACAGTGTCGACAGCTTTGATGCCTGCTTCACTGAGCATAAGTTTAGCACGATGCACAAGCCGGCTGCGGTTGACCGATTTTGGCAGCAGGTCAATCTTATTGATGACTGCAACCACTTTCTTGTCTCCAACAATCCTGTTGAAAGACGGGATGATGCTGCCGTTGAAGTCGAATACATCAACTACTTTGACGATCAGACCGTCTGTTTCATACAAGGCATTCAGCATCGTCATGAAATCTCCGGAATCGACATCCACATCCATCACTTCATTATAATGTTTCAGGCGGTAGCATCGTTTGCAGATCGGGTCTTCCTTCTCCAGTCCGCTTGCGGGTATATAACCCGGTTGTTTCTCGTCATCGCTCTGCAGTTCTGCTCCGCAGCCAATACATTTAATAGACTCCAAATGTCAGTCCCTCCATTGAATAAGACCTTTACGGTCGAAATATTTCATTATGATGCGTTCAATTCTCCGGTTGACCACAGTGGCCCAACCATCTTTCTTTTTGACGGGCAATACCAGAATACTTTCCAACCCGGCCCGATTCGCCCCCAATACATCCGTCAGGAGCTGATCGCCGATCATGACCGTTTCAGATTTCGCTGCACCCATATTGGCGAGTGCTCTTCGGTAGGAATGCCCCAGAGGCTTTCTGGCCCTGTATATATACTGGATTTCGTGCGGGTCACTGAAATCACCGACTCTCTGCTGGCTTCCGTTGGAAACGATGGAGACTTTTATATCGTTATCCTTCATCTCCTTAAGCCACTTCAACACCTCTTCATTGGCATCAGGTTCATCGAACCCCACCAGAGTGTTGTCCAAATCCGTGATGATTGCGCGTATACCGCGCTCCTTTAAATATTCAGGCGTTATGCTATGAAATTCCCTGAAATAGTCGCTTGGTAAAAAGTATTTTTTAAGAAGCTTCAATGTCCGCACTCCCAGTGAGTTTTTTTATATTCTATCACAAAAATAAAAGCCCCTTAAAAAATTAAGGCGCTTTTTGAACTATTCAATGATGTCATTATCCTCTGTCTCGGTCTCTTTGTAAACCAGAAAACCGATGACGACTGTAATGATGATTGAAATGATCATGAGAAAAGTCATTGAGTATCCCTCCAGGTCACAAGTCCTTCATTAATAATTTTACAACTTCAGATGAATGAATACAAGCTTTAGACAAAAATTCTTCATAAGCCATATCTGCACTGTCATCCGCCCTATCTGAAATCGAACGAATGATGACGAATGGTGTCGAGAATTGATAGCAAGTCTGTGCGATGGCCGCCGATTCCATATCCACCGCATAGGCTTTTTTGAAGTTTTGTAGTATGGCGCCCTTCTGGGCGACATTGCTGACGAATGAGTCGCCGCTGACCACTTGGCCGCTATAGCCATTTATGTCCTGATTTTTAGAAATCGCGGTCATTGCCAACTTCACGAGGCCCTTATCGGCATAGTACATTTTCGGCATGCCAGGCACTTGCCCCAGCTCATAGCCGAAATTGACAGCATCGACATCGTGATGTAGCACATCAGTGCTGACAACCATGTCCGTCACATCAAGGGTGTCCGATAAAGCCCCGGCCACACCCGTGTTGATGATGAGGCTTGGGTTATATCGTTCAATGAGGAGTGCCGTGATCATGCTGGCATTCACCTTTCCGATGCCGCTCTCGATGACAATCGCATCTCTTCCGAAGAGTTCACCAGTGTACGCGGTGGTGTGGGCCAGTTCCTCCGATGAGCTGATATCCATCCACTCCAGTAGAATGTCAACTTCCGGCTTCATCGCACCGATGATACCGATGGGTCCTCTAGTCAATGGAAACAATCTCCACTTTCATTTCGTTGCCGTTCGGGAGCGGTACATTCACTGAATCCTTCAATTTGGCACCCATCAGGGACTGGGCTATCGGCGATTCATTCGATATTTTACCTTCAAACGGATCGGCTTCAGCACTGCCGACAATCTGATAGGACTCTTTGTCCCCGTCAGGCAGTTCTTTGAATGTGACGGTCTTGCCGATCTGGACTACATTATTGTTGTTGCTGTCTTCAATGATTTTGGCATGGCGCAACATGTCTTCAATTTTGGTGATTTCCTGTTCGACGAACCCTTGCTCATCTTTAGCTGCATCATATTCAGAGTTCTCTGAGAGGTCGCCGAAACTTCTTGCGACTTTTATCTTCTCAACCACTTCAGGGCGCTTTACGACTTTCAGATGTTCGAGCTCCTCCTGCAATTGTTCATATCCGCTTTTTGTCATTGGAAATTCTTTATTCATATCCATAATGGTTATAAGCCTCCAGTAATTATAAGTCTAGTTATTTTTTGATTCGTTGAGTAATGTGCGTATTTTAGTCGTGATGAGATCGATCGCCACATCATTCTTGCCGCCTTCAGGGATGATGACATCACTGAAGCGTTTAGTGGGTTCGATGAATTGCAGGTGCATCGGCCTGACTACATTCAAGTATTGACTGATCACTGAATCCATCGTCCGGCCCCGCTCTTCGATGTCGCGCTGCAGCCTTCTCAATATGCGGATATCGGAATCTGTATCCACATAGAGTTTGACGTCCATCAGATCACGCAGGGCGTCGTTCTCAAGAGCGAAGATGCCTTCGATGATGATGACATCTTTCGGCTCGACCAGAATGGTCTCATCGCTCCGCGTATGGATCTCATAGTTGTATGTCGGAATTTCTACAGGCTTGCGCTCGATGAGCTGGCCAATGTGGGAAATGAGGAGATCGTTGTCGAATGCAAATGGATGATCATAATTGGTCTTCAGACGTTCCTCGAATGTTTTATCGCTCTGGTCCTTATAATAATAGTCCTGCTCGATCAATATGACGCTATGACCGTCCAGGGCATGCATTATCTTGCGTGTTACTGATGTCTTGCCGGAGCCTGAACCCCCGGCTATGCCAATGACTGTTGGTTTTCTCATTCGCCTTGCTCCTCTTTATCTTTTGTAATTATGAGTAGGCCATCGCCGACCGGCAGAAAGGCTGAAGACATCTTCGATTCTTTTATCATCCGATTGAACCCGTCCACCTTCTCCTTCATTCTCCGGGTGCCGCGGGCAGTGATTTCTTCCTTTGTGACCAATCCTCTAAGTAGTATATTATCGATGATGATCAGACCACCGGGTCTAACATGAGCAGAGAACTTATCGAAGAAATTCCGGTTGTTCCCTTTTGATGCATCGATGAAGAGAAGATCGAACTTCTGTTCACCGAGTTCCTCGGGGGCCACTTCCTTGGCATCTGCCAAAAGGCTCCTCACCCTATCTGACACACCTTGCATTTCGAAAAATCGTTTGGCATGTGCGTGGGAATCCTGATCTTTCTCAATAGTGACGACAGAGATATCCTGGCTTACCGATAGCATGTGCATTGCACTGTACCCAATGGCAGTACCTATCTCAAGGATTCTTTTTGCGCCTGAGAGGTGGATGTAGTGCTTCATGACTGATAGTGCATCCTGATCCATGATGGGCAAACGGTTTTCTTGTGCATACGCAAGCATTTCAGGAAATAATTCTTCTTCAGTGTTCATTTCTTTAATATATTCATAAATGTCCATATAAGCCACCATATATACAAAAAATACAACTGATAACAAAAGTTATCAGTTGCTTTGTTCGTCAGAATCATATTAGCACAGATTATTCCAGTTGAAAAGACGATTTTACATGCTAATTGTTATTAATATATTTTTCCCTGTTTTCAGTGTGTTCTTCGAATGTTTCAGCAAAATGGTTATTGCCTTCACTGTCTGCAAGGAAATAATAGTAGTTCGTATTCGAAGGGTTCATTGTGCTTTGTACAGACTCCATGCCTGGAGATGCGATTGGACCAGGTGGAAGGCCTGTAATATTGTACGTGTTGTAAGGATCCTCCACTTCAAGGTCTTCAAATAATGTGCGTTCCTTATGCTCACCAAGGGCATACAACACGGTCGGGTCGGTCTGAAGCGGCATCGCCGGATTCTCGGACATGCGGTTTAGGAACACGCTTGCGATTTTGGAGCGGTCCGCCAGCGATGTCGCTTCTTCTTCGACCAGGGAAGACAATGTGAGGAACTCATGGAATGAGAGCTCCTTTGTCTCCCCTTCAAAAGTCATTGTATATCCTTCACTCGACTTGAATATGCTGTATGAATTATTCTTCGTGGCATCAAGCATCTGTTCAACAATGTCCTTCACCTTTGGTTCTTCCTCAGTGATGTCATATGTTGCAGGGAAGAGGTAGCCTTCAAGCGGGAACTTGACCTCTTCATCGAGTATCGCATCAGACAGCATATCAGGGTATTCCTCGATCAACGATTTGATGTAGGATTCATCATTCATCAGATCCATGAACTCTTTTTTCTTGATAGGCAGCTGCTCTGCCATCTGGTCGGCAATCTCATCTATCGAATAGCCCTCAGGTATCGTCAGTCTATGCTGGACTTCCTGATAGATGCGCCCTGTTTCCAGCGTCTTTGCAATCTTTTCGAAGTCCATTGAAGGAGAAAGTTCATAGTTGCCGGCCTGGTAATTCGTGATGCTGTTTAGTTTAAGGTAGTATTCAAACATCATGCCACTTTTGATGATCCCTTCCTCTTCCAGGACTTCACCTATCTTATCGGCTGTCGAACCTTGCTCGATCTTTACTTCTTTGACTTCTGTGGAATCGCTGTCCAGAGGCTCAATCCCGGATTTGACATATACGTATATGGAGAAGGCCGCGATCACAAACAGTATCGCCAACGTGGCGATGACGAACAAGGACAGGTATGACGATACATTCTTTGAAAATTTGATGTCTTCGTATTTGCTCATGTATAACTCCTATCTCAAAAATAGCTTCCAATAAAATTGGAAGCCATCCGTAATTCCAGAAAAAATCTACTCTTCCGGTTCGTCCATACGAGTATTGACGATTTCTTCAATCATATCCCATTCTTCATCCGTTTCGACGGGCATGAACTTACCGCCTTCACCATCTTCATCGGGTACATTAATCATCGGAATAAGTTCTATCTCTTCATCTTCATTTGAGAAGTTTCCTTCCTCTGCAAGAATGACATATTCCTTATCGAATCCCGGATGATGGAATTCGAGCATTTTGCGGTAAAGTACTTCATTCCCCTGTTCGTCGTATAGTGTCAGCATTTCCTCTTCCATGTTGAATTCCATTTCTTCCTGACTCATAGTTCAATCTCCTTTGACTGGGTTATCGAGGTAGCCCTGCAGTATGAATACTGCAGCCATCTTATCGATAACTGCCTTCCTTTTTTTTCGGGAGAGGTCCGCTTCAAGCAGCGAACGCTCTGCTCCGATTGTACTCAATCGTTCATCCCATAGTGTTATTTTAACATCTGGCAACGCGTTTTCAAGCAATTTGGCAAAGTGGATTGAACGCTCTCCGCTTTCTCCGATTGAATTATTCATGTTCTTCGGTAATCCTACGATTATTCTTTCGACATCATTATCCATCGTCAGCCTGACGATCTCTTCAATGCCGTATATCCCTTCATCGTAGTCGATCTTGAGCGTCGTTACGCCTTGCGCGGTCCACCCGAGTGCATCACTCAACGCCACGCCGATGGTCTTGGTCCCGACATCAAGCCCGAGAATCCTATTCATGTATTTCCTTCTCGATGTAGCTCCTGACAAGGACTTCCATTATTTCATCACGGTCGATATGCCGAATTTTATTGCGTGCCTCATTATGCCGGGGGATATAGGCCGGGTCACCGCTTTGGAGGTATCCGACGATCTGGTTGATTGGGTTATACCCACGTTCCTCCAGTGTCCTGTAGACAACCGCCATGATATCTCTGACATTTTCAGCTTTCATGTCGTCCACACTGAATTTCATTGTTTCATCAAACTGGTTCAATTACAGCACTCCCATCGTTGCTTCCCTTTTCAATCAGTATAGCATTGATTGTTTTTATAAAGTACTTTTAATATAGTCTTCAACAAATTGTAATGCGCTTGTTATATTCTCTGGAGCGGTGCCGCCACCTTGTGCCATATCTGGGCGGCCGCCCCCCTTACCTTCGACTGTTGAAGCCATGCCTTTCATGATGTCGCCGGCTTTTAGGCGGTCGGTCAATGATTTAGGCACTGTCACCACGAGGGATACCTTGTCGCCATTCACCGAACCGAGCGCAATTACAGCATCTTGGGCCCGTGATTTCAGGCGGTCCATCGTTTCCCTCAGTTCCTTGGCGCCTTCTGCCTGGACTTCCATGGACAGTACCGGCACACCGTTGATCTCTTTGGTTTCGCGGGTGGCTTCTGCGAGCTTTTCATCTTGGCGAGATGCCTTCATTTCCTTGATCTCATTGTGCATCGACTGATTTTCAGCAAGCAGCGCTGAGACCTTCTTATTGACCTGGCCTTCTTTGACCTTCAGATCTTTGGCGATCTCTTTCACAACTGCTTCCTTCTCTTTATAGTACTCAACTGCGTATTTGCTGGTGACGGCTTCTATACGTCTGATGCCTGCCCCGATGCCTGTTTCAGATATTATCTTGAAAGTACCGATTTCACCGGTGTTTCTGACATGGATGCCGCCGCATAGCTCTATCGAGTACTGGTTGATGTCCACTACGCGGACGACGTCTCCATATTTCTCGCCGAACAGTGCCGTAGCACCCTTCTGTTTTGCTTCTTCTATCGGCATTTCCTCAATCTCTACCGCCATATTGCGGTAGATGTTGGTGTTTACTATATTTTCTATCTGCTCGGTTTCTTCTTCACTCAACCCTTCAAGGTGGGAGAAGTCAAAACGCAGCCGTTCTTTTTCTACAAGCGAACCTGCCTGGTTGACATGATCGCCAAGCACATCTTTTAATGCCTGATGCAGGAGGTGCGTTGCAGTATGGTTTTTGATGATGAAGTTGCGGCTCTCTGCATCCACTTCCAGGTCATATGTGGCACCTTTGGAAAGCGTACCTTCCGAGATGTGTGCCACATGCACATTCTGGCCGTTCGGCGCCTTGTAGACTGAGTTGACTGTAAGTTTTGTTCCGTCTGCCCGGATCTCCCCTTTGTCTGCCACCTGTCCGCCGCTTGTCGCATAGAACGGTGTGCGGTCAAAGATGAGTTCCACGTCCTGGCCCGCTTCTGCAGCGTCCACCTCATTATCCGCATGGATGATATGAAGCAGCACCGCTTCTTCGCTTTTGGAAGTATAGCCGGTGAATGTGCTCGGCGCGGTAAGACGTGCCAGCGTTTCAGACTGGACCTGCATCGAATCACCCGATTTCCGGGCATTCCTTGCCCGTTCACGCTGCTGTTTCATCTCTTCGATAAAACCTGCTTCATCAACCGTCATGCCGTCATTCTCTGCATATTCCTTGGTCAGTTCATATGGGAATCCGTAAGTGTCGTAGAGTCTGAAGGCATCTTCACCACTGATGACATTATCATCCTGCTGCGCTTTCTTCTTGACCTGTTCGTAGATTTGGATGCCTTCATCAAGCGTCGCAAGGAAACGCTCTTCTTCTTTTTTGATGACTTCCTTGATGAATGCTTTGCGTTCGCCCACGTTCGGATAGAAACCTTCCATGATTTCAGATACAGGTTCCACCAGGTCAAACATGAAGGCCCGGTTGATGCCGAGCTCTTTGCTGAAGCGGACTGCGCGTCTGATCAGACGTCTTAATACATAACCGCGTCCTTCGTTTGAAGGGAGAGCGCCATCCGCAACCGCAAAGCTGACGGTGCGGATATGGTCGCTTATCACCTTGTACGCAACATCGGCTTCGGCATCTGCGCCGTAACGGTGGCCACTGATCCGGCTGATCTCAGCAAGGATCGGGGTGAAGAGGTCGGTATCGAAATTGGTCGGTACTTCCTGTATGATGCTGGCCATCCTTTCAAGCCCCATGCCCGTATCAATATTCTTTTTAGGCAGTGGTGTATAGGAACCATCTTTGTTGTGGTTGAATTCACTGAATACGAGATTCCAGATTTCCAGATAGCGTTCATTCTCGCCGCCCGGGTACATTTCATCCGCCGGAGCACCCGGCTCAAAATCCGGACCGCGGTCGTAGAAGATTTCACTGTTCGGGCCGCACGGACCTTCCCCGATATCCCAGAAGTTACCTTCTATGCGGATGATGCGGTCGGCGTCAAGGCCGATTATCTCCCGCCATATCCTGTAGGCATCTTCATCTTCCGGGTGGACGGTGACATAGAGGAGTGATGGGTCGAAACCGATCCATTCGCTGTTCGTCAGGAAGTCCCATGCGTAACGGATTGCATCTTCCTTGAAGTAATCCCCTATCGAAAAATTGCCGAGCATTTCGAAGAATGTATGGTGACGGGCTGTAAAGCCGACGTTCTCAATATCGTTTGTCCTGATCGCCTTTTGGGCGTTGACGATTTTAGGGTTTTCCGGAATGGTACGGCCGTCAAAGTACTTCTTTAGAGTCGCCACTCCCGAGTTGATCCACAGCAGAGAATCGTCATCTATCGGTACAAGCGGTGCACTCGGCTCCACCATATGGTTGTGTGCCCTGAAGTATTCGAGGAACATATCCCTGATTTCGTTGCCGGTCAGTCTTTTCATTACAGTCACTCCTTAGTTTTTTAAAATAAAAAAAGATCCCCCCAAAATATGGGACGATCTGAACCGCGGTACCACCCAAGTTATGACACTGTCATCACTTTGTATATATATAAAGTGGGTGGAGATTAGCACGTGAAAGGATGCGTCATTGCTCTCAGCTGCCGCAATGTCTCTGTCCATCACAATCCAGTCACTCGGGATCTCCACTTGTTTTAACCTTGATTTGATTATAGGAATATTCACCGGATCTGTCAATTGAAATCGTAGGGCGTGACGCCTTCCATATTTATCATGGCAGGGATCTGGAACATTTTCGATTCGGTCAGGACTTCAGGCATCTCGTCTGCCGGCTCATCCTCCTTGCCAAAGAGCAGACGGATCATCTCGGCCAGCGAAGTGCGTCTGTGGACGCCCTCTTTCTCCAGGGAATCATAGAATGCTTCTTGATCTCCACATAATATGAGGGATTCTTTGGCACGCGTGATGCCTGTATAGACGATGTTCTTCATCAACATATGGCGGTAGCTTTTGACGACCGGCATGATGACGATCGGGTATTCGCTCCCCTGTGCTTTATGGATGCTCGTACAGTAGGCGTGCGACAATTCCGTCAGTTCTTTGCGTTCGTACGCGATATGGATGCCGTCATAATCAACCAGAATCGTATCCTTTTCTGCCTCATCCTCATCCTTGAACAGTATGGAGTCGATCACTCCAGAGTCACCGTTAAAGACATTGTCTTCAGCCCGGTTGACGAGCTGTATGACTTTGTCACCCTTCCTGAATATGACATCGCCAAAGGCAATTTCATTTTTATCTTCAGCTTCAGGATTGAGGATGGTCTGGAGGATGCGGTTGAGCTTCAGTATTCCGGCGTCCCCTCTATAGATGGGGGCCAACACTTGAATATCACGCATATCATATCCTTTGTCGACCGCTTTTTTCACCACATTATCCACGATGTCCGGGATATGGTTCATTTTAGCGGGGATGAAAAGGCGGTCTTTGAACTTTTCGGTGATGTCCATTTTCCTGCCTTCTTTTATCTCGTGTGCCAAGCGGATGATCGAAGATCCTTCCCCTTGACGGTATATGGTATCGAGCTCGGTCGTCGGAATGACGCCAGACTCGATCAAATCTTTGAACACGGTCCCGGGCCCGACGGATGGCAATTGATCGCGGTCCCCGACGAACACCAGCCGCGTGAAAGGTTTGACGTTGCGCATCAGCTGAAAGAACAGCCATGTATCGACCATCGACATCTCATCTATGATGATGAGGTCTGCATCGATTTCCGCATCGATCACTTCATCCTTACCGGTATCCATGCCCCACCCTATCATACGGTGGATGGTGGACGCCTTGATGCCTGCAGTTTCACTGAGGCGCTTGGATGCCCGGCCAGTGGGGGCGACGAGCCTGATCGGGTATTCGTCACCCTCATACTCGTCAGCGGGCTTCAAGTCGTTCAATTCATGGTAGGCGTTGATGATGCCTTTGACGATTGTGGTCTTCCCTGTGCCGGGACCGCCTGTAATGATGGAGATCTTTTCAGTCAACGCTTTGATCATGGCGGATTTCTGCCTATTATTATAGTGGATATCGAAGCGTTCACCGACATCTGCGATGATTTCGCCTGCCTTCTCTTCACCCGCTGATACTTCCGAGCGGTCATTCATCATGCGGAAGATCTGCTCGGCCGATTTATATTCGGAATAAAAGAGGGAAGGGACATAGATGCGGCGCTCATACTGGACGAGCCGGTCGTTGTCTGACAGCTGATCGATCGATCGGCTGATGGCCTCGTCCGAAAAGTACTGCTCGGCGTCATGGTTCAGCAATTCCCGCGTCATTCCGACAAGAGTATCCCGGGTCGCATAAGTATGGCCATCCGACATGATGACACTCTCCACCAGATACATGATGCCGGCTTCAAGACGGCTGACATCATCTTTACCGATGCCAGCATTCATCGCTATACGGTCCGCCGTATGAAAGCCGATGCCATCGATGTCCATAACCAGCCGGTAGGGCTCCTTCTCAATCACCTGGAGGGCCTGGTCCTGATAGGTCTTCAATATTTTGGCGCTCATCCTGGCACCGAAACCAAGATCGGTCAGTTTGATGACCAGACGCTCAGTCTGGCTGTTCTCCAATATGCGGTAGTGGATCATATCGCGCTTCTTTTTGGACAAGCCCGCCACATCATCCAGTACACTCCGGTCATCTGCAATTTTTTTCAATGCATCGACGCCAAGAGTTTCAATGATCTTTTTGGCTGTCTTTTCCCCTATTCCCGGAAACGTATCCCCTGAGAGGTATTGGATCAGCCCGCGCATCGTCGTCGGCTGCTCTTTCCTGAACGTGTCCGCACTGAATTGTTCCCCGAAACGTGCATGACGGGTCACTTTGCCTGAAAATCTGTATGTGTCCCCTTCTGCGACCGCGTGGAAGTAGCCCGTGACGATCGCTTCGTCACTGAAGTTCGTATTCGTTTCATTGACGAGTACCTTGAGCACAGTAAAACGCGTCTGTTCACTGACGAATATGACGCGCTCCACTTCCCCTGTTATGAATGTGTCATCGTAGATTGTAGATTGATCCAAATGGAATCACCTTCCTCGTTCCGGTCCTCTCAATCGTTGAGTCGTGCAAGTGCATGATGGGCAAGATGATGGTCCTCTTGGATCTCTATTGCGCGTTGGAAATGGCCTATCGCCTGCGCTTCATCATCTTTCATGAGCTTCACCAGTCCAAGGTTATATTCGGCATCCGCGTTCTCTTCCATGGACAATACTTTCTTCAACAAGGTCTCCCCGGGCCCGTACAGTCCGACTTGACAGCAGAGGAGCCCATATTGGAACGCGATATCCGTATCCTCGGGCTTTACTTCATGTGCTTTCTCAAAAAATTGAATGGCCTGTTCAGGTTCGTTCAGATGGACATGGCTCATGGCCAGCATGAAATTCAGGTCGCCATCGTCTGGGTTCCGGGTGTAGGCCAGCAGGTAGAGCCTCACCGCCTCCTTGAACCGTTCATTATCGAAGTAGACGTTCGCAAGTGCATAGTATGCGCTCGTACTCGCCTCATTCAAGGTGATCGCCTTCTGCAAAAACCGCTCCGCTTCTTCATCCTGGCCGGCCCGATGCAACAGGTTGCCGGCGTTGATGTAATGCGCTTCTTCCTCAGGTGATGCCTCTATCTCCTTGAATATCTCCTCAAGTGCCTCTTCAGTTCTACCCTCTTTGATCAACTGTTCATATCTGATGGTCATTATGCAAGATACTCCAATTCTTTTGATTCTTTGAATATGCGGTCTATCGTCGCCCCACCGAGACATACATCACCATCATAGAAGACGACTGCCTGACCAGGTGTAACGGCGCGCGCCGGTTCATGGAATTCTACAAGCAGCCTATCATCCATCTGCTTGACGGTGACCGGTACATCTTCTTGGCGGTATCTGAATTTGGCGGTGCATTCAAACGTTTCCGGTACTGGATTGATGAAGTTGATGTCTGAAGCCTCCAGGCTGGAAGAAGACAATGCTTCATTGTCGTAGCCGGACACTACATACAATTCATTCGTTTCAAGGTTTTTCCCTGCCACGAAGTACGGTCCTCCGTCTCCGCCGATGCCGAGGCCTTGACGCTGTCCGATCGTGTAGTACATGAGGCCGTCATGACGGCCTTTATCTTCCCCGGTATCCATATTGATCATGCGTCCCGGATTGGCAGGCAGATAACTGCTCAGGAATGTCTTGAAGTCCCTTTCGCCGATGAAGCATATGCCGGTCGAATCTTTCTTGTCTTTTGTGGCCAGGTCATATTCGCGGGCCAGCCTGCGCACTTCCTTCTTGTCCAAGTGGCCAAGTGGGAACATCACTTTGGATAATTGCTCCTGGGAGAGTTGGTTGAGGAAATACGTCTGATCCTTATTGTTATCGATGCCCCTCAGCATCTTTGTACCTTCCTCGTCATGCACGACTTGTGCATAATGTCCAGTCGCAACGTAATCTGCCCCAAGTTTCATGGCGTGATCAAGGAACGCCTTGAATTTTATCTCCTTGTTGCACATCACATCAGGGTTCGGAGTACGCCCTTTCCTGTACTCCTCGAGGAAATATTCGAATACCCTGTCGTAATATTCCTTCTCGAAGTTCACAGAGTAGTACGGTATGCCGATCTCCTCGGCTACCAGGCGCACATCTTCATAGTCTTCTGTAGCGGTGCATACGCCATCTTCATCGGTATCGTCCCAATTCTTCATGAAGATGCCTATTGTATTATAGCCCTGATCTTTCAGGAGCTTAGCTGTCACTGAGCTGTCTACGCCGCCACTCATGCCGACGACGACAGTTATATCTGAATTATTCATGTTATCCTTCCTTTCCGGGTATGCCTAACGCATAAGTCTTCCGTATATATCTTCAAGTGCCGTGACGATGGCTTCCACTTCCTCATCTGTCATCATGTAGGAGAAGCTGAACCGTATGGATTGGCGGTTGCGGTCCGATTCGCCATACATCGAAGTGAGGACATGGGAAGGGTTCAATGTGCCGGCCTGGCACGCGGAGCCGGCTGAAGCATGGATGCCGGCCATGTCCAATGCCGTCAGCATGAATTCTGCTTCGGCAAAAGGGAAATGGATGTTGATGATGTGGCTTGCCGACTTATTGACGTCCCCGTTCACTTCAAATGGAATATCGGATTGTGTCAGCAAGTTGAGGAACTGCTCTTTGATCTGCATCTCCCGTATGCTTCTGCGCGTCATTTCATCGGATGCCTGCTGCATCGCGAGCGACAGGCCTTCGATCCAAATGGTGTTTTCAGTGCCGCCGCGAAGATCCTTCTCCTGGCCGCCGCCTGTGATGAGCGGGATGAGTTTCACATCTTTACGCTTATAGAGCAGGCCGACACCTTTCGGCCCGTACATCTTATGGGCACTCAATGTCAGCAGATCCGCTCCGAGCTCTTTGACGTCTACCGTCATATGCCCATAGGCCTGGACCGCATCTATATGGAGCAAAGCCTTATGCTCCGACAACGCTTCTTGTATTTCATAAATCGGCTGCATCACACCGGTTTCATTATTGACCAGCATGACCGATACAAGCACCGTTTCATCCCGCAGGCTATTTTTGAGTGCATCGACGTCTATCGCGCCATCCGCGTTAGCTTGGAGATAGGTGACGTCCGCATCCAGACTTCTCAATGTGTTCAGAACGGAGGCATGTTCTATCTCGGTCGTGATGATATGGGGGCGCTCATATTGGTTCGCCACCCCTCTGATTGCCATATTGTTGCCTTCGGTGGCACCACTGGTGAAAAAGATTTCTGACGAAGAGGCGTTTAAAAGTTGTGCAATCCCCCTGCGCGCCTTCTCGATTTTGGCCCGGGCCTCTTTACCTGCCCGGTGAATGCTTGAAGGATTGCCGAAACCGTCATCTTCCAAGAGTGCTTGGCGGACCGCTCCATCCATAGGGGTGGTCGCCGCATAGTCTGCATATACTTCCATTAGAATCACCCATCTCCAAAAATAGCTTTATTATACATTATAAGATTTTAACATGGAACGGTAGATTTTTATACTTTTGAAGCCCATTGTTAGACAAAATAAATCCAATGGATGATAATTGTCCATTATAAGGAGGATTCTATCTATGTCAAAACAACTGACCCCATCCATTCTTAACCTTGTGCCTGTACGTGAGGGCGGAGATGCCAAAGAGGCATTCAAGGATATGGTCGACCTCGCTGAACATGTCGATGGTTCAGATTATAAAAGATACTGGGTGGCTGAACACCATAACACCACTTCAATCGCGTCTTCTGCGACGCGCCAACTGATTCATCACATCCTGCACCATACAGAACATATCCGTGTCGGGAGCGGGGGCGTCATGCTGCCGAACCACTCCCCTCTAATCGTTGCCGAAGAGTTCGGCACCATGCACGCCATATTCGGAGACCGTCTGGACATCGGCCTCGGCCGTGCCCCTGGCACTGATATGCGTACCGCATCCGCCATCCGCCGCAACAACCATGATGGCGTCTATACATTCGGCTCGGAAGTGGAGGATATCCGCAAATACCTTTCGGATGAAAAGACCCAGGTTGTAGCCTTCCCAGGCAACGGCACAGAAATCCCGCTCTATATACTCGGCTCTTCCACCGACTCTGCACACCTTGCAGCCCGTCTGGGATTGCCATACGCTTTTGCGGCGCACTTCGCTCCAGACCATATGGAAGCAGCCTTCAAGATCTATGAACAGGAATTCGAGCCTTCCGACCAGTTGGCGGAACCATATAAGATTGCCTGCCTGAATGTTATCATGGCAGATACTGATGAAGAGGCGAAGCACCTCTCCACGACGATGGCCCAATTCGTCCTGAATGTCATCAGGGGCGGCGGCAAAAAACTGCAGCCGCCTGTTTCAGACATGGAATCAATCTGGACGCCGCCTGAAAGGCAGATCGTCGAAAGCCGCTTTCCTGTAGCGATCATGGGCAGTGAAGCCACTGCGCTTGAGAGACTGAGATTGTTCCAGAATAAATTCAGTGCAGATGAAATCATGGCTGTGAGCTACATCTATGATAAAGATGCCCAGAAGTATTCCTATGACCTGTTCGAAAAGATCGTCAGAAAATATAATGGCAGATAAAAATTCCCGGGATGTCTACATCCCGGGAATTTTTCTGCATATATCCACTTTTTCGTGATGGCAACCACGCACGGTGCCCAGCTGCTCAAATACCGCGGCGGCCTCACTGCTTTTGCATAGAGTCAGCAAAGTCGGCCCCGCTCCGCTGATAGTCGTGGCGATAGCGCCTGCCTGTTCAGCCGCTTGCCTCACCGCATCGTATTCGGCGATCAACTGCCGGCGGTAGGGTTCGTGGTAGTGATCCTGCGTCATCAGTTGGCGCATGGCCTTATAGTCATTGTTCATGATCGAGAGCAGGAGGACATTATTCAAGGCATTCTGACGCACGGCATCCTGCCTACTGTATGTTTCAGGCAAGGCCCGTCGGGCTTCTTTTGTATTCATCTCATAAGGGGGGACACTGATTACCGCCGATAGGCCTTCGATATCCATCACATGGTAGAACAGCTCTCCATCATAATACCCGACGAACAGTCCTCCTGTAACGGCAGGCCCGATATTATCCGGATGGCCTTCTATTTCGCTGCCAAGGAGCACTTTATCGTAAACCGTCAGATCCAGGCCGCAAAACCGATCCGCAAGCTCGATGCCGGCGACTATGGCTGAAGCGGAACTTCCGAGCCCATGGCTGAGTGGGATGTCACTGCCCATTCTGACCTCAAGACCAGGCAGTCGGCACCCATATTTCCGGGCGATATCCCGGGCTGTACTTATGACAAGGTTAGTCTCATCATCCGGCAGCACAGCAAGAAAATCATCCTCGAATATGATGTTGAATCCGGCGCCTTCCTTTGCTTCTATATGAAGATACTTTTCGAGTGCCAGACCGACGGAATCAAAACCCGGGCCAAGGTTGGCGCTCGTGGCCGGGACCTTAAACCGATGCATCATTTTTACCCAGGCCTTCAATGTAGTCGATGATCTGGCCCTCATCGTTCGGCAACAGCTTCGGCTTCTTTATGATCTGTTCCATAGCCGTCTCAGGATCCTTCAGCCCATTGCCGGTAAGGACTGTCACGACGGTGGCGCCCTTTTCAATCTTACCTTCTTCAAGCGCTCTGATCATGCCTGCTGTGCTGGCGTTGGACCCTGGTTCTGCAAAAATACCCTCGGCTGCCGCCAACATTTCATAGGCTTTAAGAATCTCCTCATCCGTCACCGACTCTATCAGACCACCTGATTCATCACGGGCTTCTACAGCCAGCGACCAGCTTGCCGGGTTGCCGATCCGGATTGCTGTTGCGACCGTCTCCGGCTGTTCAATCACCCGATCATTGACGATGGCTGCCGCCCCTTCTGCCTCAAATCCGTATATCTTCGGCAGACCGGAGTCATTTTTGGCATCATACTCCTTGAATCCTTTCCAGTACGCTGAAATGTTGCCCGCATTGCCGACTGGGATCGTCAGATAGTCCGGTGCCGCCCCTAAAACTTCAGCGATTTCAAAAGCTGCCGTCTTCTGACCTTCCAACCGATATGGATTAACTGAATTGACCAGCGTGATGCCGTCATTTTTTTCGGCGATTTTACGGACGACCTTCAATGCTTCATCAAAATTCCCCTGGATGGATATGATCTCTGCGCCATACATCATCGCCTGAGCCAACTTACCTAGGGCAATCTTGCCTTCCGGCACGACCACGATGGTCTTGAGCCCTGCCCGAGAAGCGTAGGCGGCTGCTGAAGCTGACGTGTTGCCGGTGGAAGCACAGATGACTGTATGGGCACCCGCTTCCTTCGCTTTGGCAACCGCCATGACCATTCCCCTGTCCTTGAAGGACCCAGTCGGATTGTGGCCTTCCACTTTCGCATAGAGATTGGCTTCAAACTTCTGGCTTAATGTATCGAGCCGGATAAGAGGCGTGCCCCCTTCATATAGGGTCAGACGCGGTGTGTCATCGCCCACCGGCAGATATGTTTTATATTCTTCAATCAGACCGCTCCAATGCATCGGATCAATCCCCTTCCACTTTATAGGTTACATAAATGCTGTCATTATTCTCCACCAATGCCCGCAGCTTCTCCGGTTTGATCGCGGAGGTGATGACCACTGCCACTTCCTTGCGCTCGATGAGTTCATAATCTATCCCATGCTGCGACAACTGTTCTCTGGCGGATATTTCACCGACGGTGAACCGGATGTAGAATCTTTTGGGGCTGACATCTTCTGTGATGGCTGCCTCGTATGCCGGAACCAGATTCTGTTCCACGCGCTCCATGCGCCTAAGGCAACTGATCAGGTCGGATACTACAGCGGAGGCAGTTTCCCGACCGCCGGCACCCGGCCCGTAGAACATCGTTTCCCCTACCGCATTGCCCCTTATATATACTGCATTCTTCTCGTTGGATACTGAAGATAGCTGATGATCATCCGGCAGGAAGACAGGCGCCACTTCAATTGACAGCTGGTCATCATGGAATGCACTCCGGCCGATCAGCTTCATCGTCAATCCGGCATTGCTGCCTGCTTCTATGTCTTTCAGTTCTACTGAATCGATGCCTTGTGTCCCGACTTTCCCGATAGCCACCTTGCGATTGTAGGCCAGCCGGGATAACAGCACAATTTTCCTCTGGGCATCAAAGCCGGCCACGTCGTTTGTCGGATCAGCTTCTGCATACCCTTTCTCCTTGGCGGCATCAAGCGCTTTTTCATAATCCCAACCTTCACCAGTCATCCTGGTCAATATGTAGTTGGTGGTGCCGTTCAGTATCCCCATCACTTCCTGTATGCGGTTTGCGTTCAGACCTTGACTGATGCCGTTAATAATCGGTATGCCACCGGCTACACTGGCTTCATACATCAGCATGGCACCACTCCTGTTCGCCGCCTCAGCCAGTTCATCGATATGTTCTGCCAGCATATCTTTATTCGCGCTGATGACATGCACCCCTTTCTGGAGGAATCCGAGCAGAATATCCCGGGTGGATGCCATACCGCCCATCACTTCGACCACTACATCAATATCTGCGGCATGAATCTCATCGACGGCATCCGTTATGGTTACACCGCTAAGCTCGACTCCGCGTTCCTTATATCTATCCCGGACCAGGACATGGCTGATGGAGAAGCTGGTACCGATTTGCCTCTCAATCTCCGGACGGTTCATCCGAATGACTTCCATCACTCCGGAACCCACCGTCCCCATACCGAGTATTGCCACTTTCATGTCACCATCACCTTTCTCCAATCATACTTTCATATAAGACTATATATTAGAGAGAAAAGTCGGATAATTCAAGCAGCAATTTAAATAAGGGTACACATTATATGATTTTTGATGTATTATTGTTTTTAAAATTCAGAAAAGTAGAGGTGCAAAGGGATGAAGGTAGCTAAGTTTGGAGGCAGTTCCCTCTGTAATGCGGCACAGGTCAAAAAGATTGCCGATATAATGAAAAGTGACAGCGAACGCCGCATTGCGGTCGTTTCCGCCCCCGGCAAAAGAAGCACTGGCGACACGAAGGTGACGGATATGCTGATTGCCCTACATGCCAACCACACTGCCGGCCTGCCGGTCGAGGAGATCATCACGGATATCATAGGGAGATTTGCCGCAATGGTCGATGAACTTGGACTGGAACACCAACTGCTGGAAAATTATGAAGGTATATTGCGCTCACATCTGGCGGATATCAACGAGAAGAAACGCCTGCTCGACGCCCTGAAGTCATGCGGCGAGGATTTTAATGCGCAACTGGTCAGCGCGTATTTGAATAAAATAGGCGTCGATGCCACTTACATGTGCCCCGGTGAAGCGGGGATACTGGTAACGGATGAACCTTCCAATGCACTGCTCCTTCCTGAATCCTACGCCAGACTGGAAAAGTTGAAGGACGCCGGCCAAGTCGTGGTAATCCCCGGATTCTTTGGATATTCAAAAAGCGGTCAGATCGTTACTTTCCCAAGAGGAGGATCGGATATTACAGGAGCCATTGTGGCACGTGCGGTTAATGCATCACTCTACGAAAACTTTACGGATGTCAGCTTCATCTATTCGGCCGATCCGTCCCGCATCAGCTCGCCGCATAAAATCGAGGAGATCACCTATCGCGAAATGCGTGAGCTGTCATATGCCGGTTTCGGCGTATTCCACGATGAAGCACTGGAACCTGTCTATAAACAGAATATCCCCATCATGATACGCAATACGAACGCCCCGGAGATAGAGGGGACGAAGATTGTAGCCGAACGGGAGTATATACCCCGCATGCCGGTCATCGGCATCAGCTGCGATGAGGGCTTCACATCGCTCACAATGAATAAATACCTAATGAACCGGGAAGTCGGCTTTACAAGACGGCTGCTGCAGATCATGGAGGACCATGACCTCTCCTATGAACATATCCCTTCGGGTATAGATAATCTATCCATCATACTCAGATCAAAGCAGTTCGAAGGCAATGATAAATTGGCGGCGGTCATCGCTGATATCGAAGATACGCTTGAAACCGAGTCGATACATGTCGAAAACGACCTTGTACTGATCATCATAGTCGGAGAAGGAATGAAACATCACATCGGCATCGCTACGAAGACAACGGTCGCCCTTAGTGAAAATGACATCAACATCAGTATGATCAACCAGGGGGCTTCAGAGATCAGCATGATGTTCGCCGTGGCCCAAAAAGATGCCCAGAGGGCGCTTCACGCAATCTACTATAATTATTTTGATGAATCCTGAAAATCAGGCTACAATAGATGGACACCTGCCCCTCACCATATACTAGAAGGAGACGGGTTCGGAAAAAGCATGGGAGGCCCGCAATGATATTCAGAAAAAGGATCGAACATATAAGAAGATACCGGGAGATTGCCCTGGCCTTCTCCAAAAGTGGTTTCGGATTTATCGTAGAAGAGTTGGGGCTTGATGAGGTTCTGTCCCTGCCGAAGAAAATGCTGCTCAAAAAGGATGGCACACACATCGAAAAGACGCGCGGAGAACGCATACGCCTCTTTTTGGAAGAAATGGGCCCCACCTTCATCAAAGTAGGCCAGATTGCAAGCACCAGGCCTGACCTTCTGCCGGAAGATATCATCGAGGAACTATCGAAGCTGCAGAGCGACGTACCTTCTTTTCCATACGATGAAGCAAAAGAGATCATCGAACACTCTTTGGGAGCTGAGATGGATGATATCTTTTTGGAGTTTGAACAGGAAGCAATCGGGTCCGCCTCCATAGGCCAGGTCCACAAGGCCAGGCTTGTAACCGGGGAAGCTGTTGCAGTTAAGGTGCAGCGCCCGAATATCGAGAAAATCATCCGCAACGACTTGGAAATTCTGCAACAATTGGCATTGATAGCAGAATCCCGTATGGAATGGGCCCGCCAATATCAGCTGGTGGACATGATGAAGGAGTTCTCGAAATCCATCATAAATGAACTCGACTACACCATCGAAGGGCGTAATGCAGATAAGATCGGCAAACAGTTCAAAGATGACGAGGTCGTCCATATTCCAGAAGTCTACTGGGATGTCACGACGAAAGATGTGCTCGTGATGGAGTTTATAGAAGGCATTCAAATTGGAGACCTCGATTCACTGGCGGCTGAGGGGTATTCAAACGAAGTGCTTGCAGAGCGTCTCACACACGCAATTTTTCATCAGATCCTGATTGAAGGATTCTTCCATGGCGACCCACACCCTGGGAACATCACCGTAATGGACGGCGGCGTCATCGGATTCCTCGACTTCGGCATGGTGGGCAAGATGACGCGTGAGATGAAGTCGATCTACGGCTCGCTGCTCATCGCCATGATGAAAAAAGATGCAGACGGCGTCGTCCGCGCCATAACACGGATGGGGGTCGTTCCGGACGAGGTCAATATGAAGATCCTCAAAAAAGATGCCGAACTGCTCCGCGACAAGTATTACGATGTTCCGCTCAGCCGCATGGACCTCGGTGAAGCTGTACAGGACATCTTCCATATAGCGAACGAGCACCATATCAAACTGCCGACAGATTTCACGATGCTCGGCAAGACCATTCTGACGCTTGAGAGCATCGTCCGCGAACTTGACCCGGACTTCAGCATCGTCGATGTAGCAGAACCTTTCGGCAGGCAGCTCCTGAGGGAGCGGTACAACCCTAAAAATGCTGCAGATCATGCGTGGCGCAGCTGGATCGAATTCAGCGATGACCTAAAGGATGTTTCCGGTAATGTCCACGAATTCTCCAAAGGATTGAAAGGTCGCAGTGTCCCTGTAGAACTGCAGGTGAAGCGGAGCGAGGCGTTCATGAAGCGTCTCGACCGGATAGGCAACCGATTGACGTTCAGTATCGTCCTACTGTCCTTCAGCATCATCATGGTCGGCCTCATCATCAGTTCCGCATTGACCGACCAAGCCACCGTCCTCTTCAATATTCCGGCTATAGAAATCGGTTCTGTGGTAGCTCTACTGATGTTCATCGGCATGATCTATTCCATATTCCGTTCGGGAAGATTTTAGAAAAAGCCCTGGAGGTCTGTAGTGTAGTGACCCCAGGGCTTTTTCATATCATATATAGAACATGTAGTCGTCGATTTCATCGTCATCGTGGTTCACCATATCCGAAAGCGTAGTGTGGTCGAGCACGTCACGAAGGGCGTCCCGTATCCTGCCCCACAGATAGCGTTCCGTATCGGTGTCCTTATCATCACCTTCAACCGCAACGATATTCTCTTCCAATGTCCTGAAGATCTTCCCGACAGTGATCTCATCCGGCGCATGGTTCAATTCATAGCCGCCATAGGCGCCCCGTGTACTTTTGACGAGTTCTGCACGTTTTAAGTTCGTGACAATCTGTTCAAGGTATAGGTCGCTGATCCCCCGCTCGTCGGCAATGGATTTGACGCTACGCTTATGCTCACCGTAGCTTCTGGCTAAAGCCAGCATAAAATAGAGACCATATCTCCCGCGTGTAGAAATTTTCATAAAGCACCTCATAGTTTAAGTTCATATTTATATCGGTTATAGTAGTATTAAATATATCATAACTCTGAAACAGGTGAAAATATGTCAACTCAGCCTCTCAGCTTTAGAATGCGACCAAAAACGATAGATGAAGTCCTCGGCCAGACCCACCTTGTCGGTGAAGGCAGCATCATCCGCCGGATGGTGACGGCTAAACGCCTTACATCAATGATCCTCTATGGCCCACCAGGCATCGGCAAGACCAGCATCGCGAGCGCAATTGCAGGTTCGACAAGTTACAAATTCCGTACCTTGAATGCTGTCACCAATACGAAGAAGGATATGCAGATGGTGGCCGATGAAGGGAAGATGAGCGGTAGCGTCATCCTCCTTCTTGATGAGATACACCGTCTGGATAAAGCTAAGCAGGACTTTCTGCTGCCGCATCTGGAAAATGGCAACATCATACTGATCGGCGCCACTACTTCCAACCCCTACCACGCCATCAATCCAGCCATCAGGAGCCGATGCCAGATTTTCGAATTGCACCTGCTCGATCCGGAAGATGTGGAGGTGGCACTTAACCGTGCGCTTTCGGATACTGGCCGAGGCCTTGGGGATATGTCCATAAATATCAGCGGTGAAGCCCTCGAATATCTGTCCGTCACAAGCCAGGGTGACGTCAGAAGTGCGTTGAATGCTTTGGAACTGGCAGCACTCAGTTCCGACAAAGACGCAAGTGGTGCCGTCAATATTTCATTGGATGACGCACGTGCCTGCATGCAGAAGTCCGACCTGCTCTATGACAAAGACGGCGATCAGCACTACGATGTGATGAGTGCCTTCCAAAAATCAATCCGCGGCAGTGATGTTGATGCTTCGCTGCATTACCTGGCCCGTCTGATAGAAGCAGGCGACCTTGTCACCATCGTCAGACGCCTCCTTGTCATCAGCTATGAGGACGTGGGGCTTGCGAACCCACAACTTGCTTCAAGAACCCTGGACGCCATCCATTCAGCGGAACGCCTCGGGTTTCCGGAAGCGCGGATACCCTTGTCCCAGGCCGTCATAGAACTTGCCCTATCACCGAAATCGAACAGCGCAATTAAAAGCATCGATGCCGCCCTATCGGATATCAGAAAGAAAAAGACAGGTAGTGTGCCGAAGCACTTGAAGGACGCGCACTATAAAAGTGCAGAAAAACTCGGCAACGGTGTCAGCTATAAATATCCGCATAACTACCCGAATCACGTCGTCAGGCAGCAATACTTGCCGGATCCTCTGAAAAGTGCAGCATACTATCAGAAATCAGATGTATCCAAATACGAGAAACAGCTCGCCGAAGTATATGATAAGCTCAAAAAGATATAAAAAAATAAGCACCGAATTTTACAATTCGGTACTTATTTGGAATATCCGAGCTTAAGCCGTGTGTTATTGTTGATTATTTTGGCCTGCTAATTGCAGGTGGGTGCCCAGTTTCCTACTCCAAACGTCCTGTCGGACAGGCATGTTTTTCATAGGAAAACCTATCAAGCTCCCGTTTATAAAAGTGTTAGGTCAAAATATAATTCAACACATCACGAACTTCTCAGATATTCCTCTTGAATACATAATAGCACATGCCTCGAAAAAAGAAAAGGAAAATGAATACGTTTTCTCTGTTTGGCCTTCTCCAACCGACCGGCAGGCTGAAAATGACCTTTGCCTTACCTATCCAGGAACCGGCCACTCACGTAGCAATACCGGCAGGCTCTAGCCTGCCGGTATTTTCCTATTCTTCTGTGTTTACAGAGATATGCAGCTCATCTAATTGTCTTGGATCGACATGTGAAGGTGCATTCATCATCAGGTCACCGGCACTTGCCGTCTTAGGGAAGGCGATGACGTCACGAATGTTGTCTGTACCCGCCAGTAGCATCACGAACCGGTCCAGACCATATGCGATTCCACCGTGCGGAGGTGCGCCGTATTTGAACGCTTCAAGAAGGAAGCCGAACTGCTCATCGCGTTCCTCTTCGGTGAAACCGAGTGCTTTGAACATCTTCTTCTGAAGTTCGGCATCATGGATGCGGATCGAACCACCGCCGAGTTCATAGCCATTCAATACGATGTCATAGGCATTCGCCTTCACATCTTCCGGATGATCCTCCAATTTGTCTATATCCTCTTGCCTTGGCGAAGTGAACGGATGGTGGGCCGCGAAATAACGGTCTTCCTCGTCATCATATTCAAGCAACGGCCAGTCGGTCACCCATACGAAATTAAACTGATCCGCCGGTATCAGCTCCAGATCCCGGGCAAGCTTGTTACGCAAGTTGCCGAGTGCGGCGTTGACGACTTTTGCAGAGTCCGCCACGAATAGGATAAGGTCATTGTCGACCAGGGAAAGCGTGCTTGAGAGTTCCGACTGCTCCCCTTCATCGAAGAACTTGGCAACCGGACCATTCAAGGCGCCCTCATTCACCTTCAGCCAAGCCAATCCTTTAGCGCCATAATTTTTGACGAACGCTTCGAGCTTGTCGATGTCTTTCCTCGAAAACTTATCGGCCGCATCCTTCACGACAATCGCTTTGACAAGTCCGCCGTTATCGACTGCAGAACGGAATACTTTAAATTCGGATTTGCTGCTGAATGCGCTCAAGTCATTCAACTTCATGCCGAATCGTGTATCTGGTTTATCCACACCGTATTCAGCCATCGCCTCATTGTAGGTCATCCTCGGGAATGGCAGTGTGATATCCATACCCTTAACATCCTTCATGACGTGGGCAATCATTCTCTCATTCAGATCCATGATCTGCTCCTGGTCCATGAATGAAGTTTCAATATCAATCTGTGTAAATTCCGGTTGGCGGTCGGCCCTCAAATCTTCGTCGCGGAAACATTTGACGATCTGATAGTAGCGTTCCATGCCGGACAGCATAAGAAGCTGCTTATAGATCTGTGGGGATTGGGGCAATGCATAGAATTCCCCTTCGTGGATCCTGGAAGGCACCAGATAGTCGCGCGCGCCCTCTGGCGTAGACTTGGAGAGTACCGGCGTCTCGATGTCGATGAAATCCTCATTGTCCAGGAAATTCCTGACACTGCGGTTCAATGAGTGTCTGAGCTTCAATATGCTCTGCAGCTTCGGCTTCCGTAATTCCAGGTATCTGTATTTCAACCTGAGGTCCTCGTTCGTCGTATCATCGGTGATCTGGAATGGCGGTGTCTCTGATTTTGACAGCACTTCCACTTCATCTGCAAACACTTCGATACGCCCTGTCGGGATATTGTCGTTCCATTGTGACTCATCTCGCTCATGCACTTTGCCGGAAACGGCGATGACATATTCCGTACGGATGCGGTCGGCAATATTCAATGCCGACTCGGATACTTCCGGGTTGAAGACCACTTGAATCACACCTTTACGGTCCCTCAGATCGATGAATATCAGACCGCCCAAATCGCGTCTTTTCTGTACCCATCCTTTTAGGTTCACCCGTTCTCCAGTCATCTTTTCTGTGATTTCCGCTGTATGTCTCCTCATGATTCTACCTCCTCGATTAGTTCAGCAAGTGCTTTTATGTCATCAAGTTTGACTTGCTTCGTGCTGCCGTCCGCCATATTCTTCAGCTCGGCTACATTCGTCTCCCTTTCTTCTTCGCCTATTACGATGGTATGCTTGGCGCCTTTACGGTCGGCATCCTTCATCTGGGCCTTCAACTTCCTGTTCTTATAATCCATATCCGAACTGATGCCTTCAGCGCGCAGCTGATGGATGAGCCGGCTTGCTGCGGTTCTTGATGCACCATCCAGCGTGCAGATGTAGAGGTCGATACCTTGGGGCTTTGGAATTTCAATGCCTTCAGCCTCCAATGCCATAATCAGACGCTCGATGCTGAGCGCAAAACCGATACCCGTTTCAGTCGGACCGTCCAGCAATTCCAGCAGACCATTATAGCGCCCTCCGCCACATAGTGTGGTGATTGCGCCAAATCCTTCTGCATCGCTCATCAGCTCAAATGCCGTGTGCGTATAATAATCGAGGCCCCTGACCAGGTTATAGTCGATTTCATAGCCGATGCCGAGTGCATCGAGGTTGCGCTTGACCTGTTCGAAATATTCCTTTGATTCTTCATTCAAGTAATCGTAGATTCTTGGCGCCTGTTTAACGAGTGGGTGGTCACGATCCTTCTTGCAGTCAAGGATGCGCATCGGGTTCGTATCGATCCGGGATTGGCAATCTGAACAGAACTCCCCGATGGATGGTTTGAAGTGTGCCACCAATGCTTCATTATAGGCGGAACGACTGTCCTGGTCACCGATCGAATTGATGTAGAGCTTCAGATTCGAAAGGCCGAAAGACTTGTAGATCTGCATCAGCATGCTGATGACTTCCACATCGATAAGCGGGTCTTCTACGCCGATCGCTTCTATACCGAACTGCACAAATTGGCGGTAGCGCCCCTTCTGCTTCCTTTCATAGCGGAACATCGGCGCAAGGTAATAGACCTTGACGGGCTGATTCACATCATGCTGCATCTTGTTTTCTATATAGCTTCTGACGACAGGTGCGGTCCCTTCAGGCTTCAAAGTCATGCTGCGGTCGCCCTTGTCCTGGAAAGTATACATTTCCTTATTGACGATATCAGTGGAGCCACCGACTCCTCTGACGAACAGCTCAGTCGATTCAAAAACCGGTGTGCGGATTTCGCTGTAGTTGTAATCCTGCGCGATCTGATGGAGACGTGCTTCGATGAACTGCCATTTATAGGTGTCTTTAGGAAGGATATCCTGCGTACCTCTAGGTATTTGTATCATTATAAACCACTCCATTTCCGAAAATTAAAAAAAGCCCCTTATATCCAATTGGATATAAGGGGCGATTACTCGCGTTGCCACCCTGATTCAGCCGATAAAAGGCCCTCTGGCATATTAACGGCTGCCACCGCCCGGCGCACGGGGTTCTACCAAAGTGTCGGTTCATGGATACGGATGATGAGTCTGTTTTCAGCCTCGACAGACCTCTCTGGACATCACCCTATCCCCCTCTTTGGATCAAAGAACAGTTTTTCATTTATATAGTATATTAATATTATGGCTTAAAGCCGATGAAGTCAAGCATTCATTTCAAGTACTCTACGATTCCGTCGGTAAGGCCCTGCACCATCAGTTCCTGATAATGCGAAGTCAGAAGGATGCGATCATCCAATTCATTGCTCAAATAGCCAAGTTCAACAAGGACCGCGGGATAATCCAGTTGCCATGTCACCTGATAGTTCATGCTGTGGACCCCGCGGTTCCTGAAATAGGAGCGGGTATCCAGTGCATTGTTCAGCGTTTCGGCAAATTTCTTTTGATGTGGATACGTATAATATGTGGTGAATCCGGTGACGCTCGGATCATCCATGGCATCGCTGTGCAGGCTGATGAACAGGTCGCCTTCAACTTTCCTGGCATCAAGCGACGCGAAGGTGTCCTGCTCCCTTGTGAGCAGCACTTCTGCACCGTGCCTTTCCAGTTCTTCCTTCAACTGCCCAGCCAGTCTGTAGACGATTTCATCCTCTGTAATGCCCGAGGCACTCGTCGCCCCCGGATCTTTGCCACCATGGCCCGGGTCGAGCACTATAGTCGTGCCTGAAATATCATATTCACGCGGCTGCAGGTCAATTGGCGCCTCGTTGCCTGAAGCCTTGAACAGGTGACCGGTTGCGGCGGTGATGAAGACTATCAGGGAAGCGGCCAACAGAAAAGCCACAGGAATCATATAGACATGTTTTTTGTACTTGATGAAAAAGGTGACTGCACCAAATGTGTTGACGAGAAGCCTTTTCATCCATTCCATCACAATATTTTTCCATTTTCCGCTTCATACATGAAGGTGATCGGCCCTTCGTTGTTGATCTGTACATTCATCATTTCACCAAAGAACCCTTCTTTCACCGTCAGGCCCTGGTCCTTCAGATGGGAATTGAAGACGTCATAGAGATGTTTGGCCTGCTCCTTGCCGGCTGAATCGGTAAAGCTTGGACGGTTACCTTTTTTCACATCGGCGTAGAGCGTAAATTGGGAGATGCTGAGGATTTCCCCATCCACATCTTTGATGGAGAGGTTAATCTTCCCATCCCTATCTTCAAAATTCCGGCTGGCGGCAATCTTCTCAGCGAGTTTCCTCGCATCCGCCTCCGTCGAATCTTTGGAGACGCCGACCAGCAGGCAATATCCTTTTTTGATTTCATTGTAAAATTCATTGCTTATCACTGTCGCACTCGACACCCTCTGCAATAAGACCCTCATTAATTCCACCTCATTTAAATACCCGTTCTACACTGTAGATGTCAGGCAGCTGTTTAATCTTGTCGACGATCCGATACAAGTCTGTGACATTATGGACCATCACCGACAAACTTATTTTGGCATGATTATCGATATCAGCCCGTCCGTTCACCCGGGTGATCGGGAATTTCGTACCGGCAATCATATTGAGCACTTCGTTGACGAGTCCCTGCCTGTCATACCCTGTTATTTCCAGGTCAGCCTGATATTTACGGTCCTTATCCTTATTCTTCACCCACTCCACATCTATGAGCCGTTCGGTCTCATTTCTGATGTTCGGACAGCTTGTTACGTGGACCTTCACACCATGACCTTTCGTGATGAAACCGATTATCTCATCGCCCGGTATAGGGTTACAGCATTTGGAGAGGTTGATGAGCATATTATCCATGCCTTGTACATAGACGCCGGACTCCGTTGAAATCTCCTTATAGTGATGGGTCCTGTCGATCTCTTCCACCACATTCGATTTCTCTTCAGTGACTTTGAATTTCTCCATCAATCTGTTTGTCACCTGCTGGGCTGTTATGCCACCAAAGCCGACCATCGCAAACAGATCATCCTCACTATTTAAGTTATAGCGTTCAAGGACAGGTTCCATATGTTGCGGCTTCAAGATATTATCAGGTTTGTATTCGCGGTTCTTTATTTCATGCTCGACCGCAAAACGTCCTTTTTCTATATTGCTCGCCCTATCCTGCTTTTTGAAGAAGGCGCGTATCTTATTTTTGGAGCTTGATGATTTGACGAGCTTCAGCCAGTCCAGGCTCGGACCGTAGGATTGCTTGCTGGTCCTTATTTCGACGATCTCACCCGTCGATAACTCATAGTCGATCGGGACGATCTTGCCGTTCACTTTCGCCCCGATCATCTTGTTGCCCACTTCTGTATGGACCTGGTAGGCAAAATCGATTGGGATTGCCCCTTTCGGCAGCTCGACCACGTCTCCATTCGGTGTGAAGACATACACTTTATCGCTTAGCAGGTCCGTCTTCAATGCTTCCATGAATTCTTCTGCATCCGGTGAAGATGTCTCCTGGTCTATAAGATCCTGGAACCAGTGGAGGCGCTTGTCGCGTGAAGGTTCTTCCTTGAGTTCCTTCCCTTCCTTGTAAGCCCAATGGGCTGCCACCCCGTGTTCCGCTATATCATGCATCTCATATGTCCGGATCTGGATTTCCAGAGGATCTCCGTTCGGACCGACTACTGTGGTGTGGAGGGACTGATACATGTTCGGTTTGGGCATGGCGATATAATCCTTGAAGCGGCCTGGCATTGGTTTCCATATCGTGTGGATGACACCGAGCACCGCATAACAGTCCTTAATGTTATCCACCAGCACCCGGATGGCAAGCAGATCGAATATCTGGTCAAACTGCTTATGGTCCTTCTTCATTTTTCTGTAGATGCTGTATATATGTTTCGGCCGTCCTGATAATTGTCCTTTTATTTTTGTATTGGCCATCTCTTCCTCGATGCGTTCCATCGCATCATTGATGACCACTTCACGCTCACTGCGTCGTTTTTTCATCAAGCTCACAATCTTGAAATACTGCTGTGGCTCTATATATCTGAGCGCGATATCCTCAAGCTCCCACTTGATGCTTGAAATACCGAGCCTGTGCGCAAGCGGCGCATAGATTTCAAGCGTTTCCTGTGAAGTCCTTATCTGCTTGGCTTCAGGCATTGCTTTTAGCGTCCTCATATTATGCAGCCGGTCTGCGAGCTTCACGAGGATGACGCGGATATCCTTGGCGATGGCGATAAAGAGCTTTCTATGGTTCTCCGCCTGCTCTTCTTGCTTGGACTTGTATTTGACCTTTTCAAGTTTCGTTACACCGTCCACTATCACTGCAACTTCTTCGTTGAACATACCCACAAGATCTTCAAAAGTATAGGGTGTATCTTCCACAACGTCATGGAGGAATCCCGCGATGATGGTGGGACCGTCAAGCTTCAGCTCTGCGAGGATCCCCGCAACTTGTACCGGGTGCAGTATGTAAGGCTCTCCGCTTTTCCTGTATTGTCCTTCGTGCGCTTCATGTGCAAGTTTATACGCCTTCTCTATCATGCCCATGTCCTTCTCATTCATATAGGCGCTGCACATTTGTATCACCTGATCCGCACTATAGGGATATTCCTTGTTCATGTCCTCACCGCTTCCCATTACACTGATTAGAATCATCATACTATAAAATCCATTTCAAATAAATGAATGTAGAAAAAAAGCCTGTTTTCACAGACTTTATGGCGTGCTATTGTGCATAAGTGATCAGAGAGAGTGTGTCATACCCCTCAAGACGCTTCTTGCCTTCCAGATATTCAAGCTCTATAAGGAAGGCAATGCCGACGACGATGCCCCCGAGCTTCTCAACCAGATGGATCGCCCCTTCAATCGTCCCACCGGTAGCGAGAAGATCATCGGTGATGAGTACGCGCTGTCCGGGAGAGATTGCGTCCCTGTGCATAGTCAGGATGTTCGAGCCGTATTCCAGATCATATTCATACTTGATGACTTCCCTCGGCAGCTTCCCTTCTTTTCTGACAGGAGCAAATCCGATGCCCATGCTGTATGCCACAGGACACCCGATGATGAATCCCCGTGCTTCTGGACCGACGATGATATCCACTTGTTTTTCCTTGGCATATTCGACAATCTGGTCTGTTGCATAGCCATATGCCTTGCCATCGTCCATTATAGTCGTGATGTCTTTGAAACTGACGCCTTTTTTAGGCCAATCCTGTACTTCTGAAACATATTTTTTTAAATCCATTTTTTACCCCACTCACTTCGAAATTAATGTCCTGAGATAGTTTTTCAGCTCAGAGGAGGAAGACATCTTCAACATTTTTTCTGCCTCAAGCCGCTTCCTCAGTTCATTGAAAAGCAAAGATTCTTCAATTTTACGGTCTGAATCATCCTTTTGCTTATATATTATACCATCTTTTAACGTAATCATGTCCAAATCCACCATAATATCAACCATCATTTTGAGGAAATTCATTTTTACCCCAAGACGCCCAGCAAGTGCAGGCGCATGTTTAGCGAGGTTGATTGTGCCATCGTCAGCGCCCGACACCAGCTGTTGCAGGGCGTTGACATCCGCTTGTGAGGGAATCCCGGAAAAAAAGAGTTCTTCACGGCTGTTGAATATCGAGATTATTTTAGATGCATGGATACCATTCAGTGAATACGCAAGATCCAGAAGGTCATCAGGCAGATCCCTCAGTACTACAGTCCCTGAAGTGAACGGCAGATCTTCCCCGTATTCGTAGTAATTGTCACCGAGCCGCTCCTTACCTTTGGCGATGACGAAAACGTCATTCTTTGATATCATGTCGAACCGCTGATCGGACCGACTCCTCATATCGATCAGTTGGACATTATCCACATTGGCGTCCTGAAGCATCAGCTGCAGACTGCGTTTTTGATTGAACTCGTTGATGTTGACCGTCCCAATCAAGCTGATGACATCATTCTGTGACACTTCATTGATGAGGTGCCCAAACCCGAAACCGATGACATCCATGCCGACCCGGGGCATCGTCAGTTTGATATGGCTCTTATCTTTACCCACTTGCCGTATTTGCCCTATCGTATCATTTTGGAGCAGGAAAACAGGCGATTGAAATGATTGGCCGAATGGTTTGAGGCGCTCGAAACGCTCGAATCCCTGCATGGTCATGTTGGTCCCATCCACCTGGTAATCGATGTATTTCACCGGCTTCAGATCAAGTCCGAGGCTTGCGAAGTATTCTTCCAGCTCTATTTTGAATGCGTCAATGTCTTCTGCCGCCACCTCGATGCCAAGCGCTTGGGCGTGTCCCCCAAAATGGGTATAGTGCGTCGATTGCCGGGTGATTATGTCATGCAGGTCAAGCCCTTCAATCGAGCGGCCGGAACCACGGTAACTGTCCCCATCCCGGGTCAGTACAATGGCGGGCTTGCCGAACTCTTCCACTATCCTCGAGGCGACTATGCCGAGCACCCCGGGATGCCAGCCGTCGGCATATGCGATATTGATCTGGTTCTCTGTCCTGATCTGCTCTACAGCCTCCCCGAAAATATCGATGACCAGCTGCTTACGTTCGGCATTCATGTTCTCGATCGTCATAGCCATTTCATATGCTGCATGCCTCTCATCCTCGAGCAACAGTTCCACGGCGATTTCAGCTTCTCCAAGCCGACCGGTGGCATTCAGACGGGGGGCAACCGTAAACGCTATGGTTTCCTCATCGACCCCGCCTTCATGACCGGCCGCACGCAGTAAGGTATGAATCCCTGTGGAAGGTTCGTTATTCAATATTTCCAACCCTTCCATCACCAGCTTCTTGTTCTCGTCTATCATGGGCACAAGATCAGCTACAGTGCCGATTGCAACAAGTGCAAGATCGTCCTGCGCGGCGGCGCCCAGAGCCTGTACCAATTTGTATGTGATGCCGACGCCTGCCAGACTTTTGAAGGGATATGAACCGTCAGGGTGGTCCGGGTGGATGATCACCGTCTCCGGTACCGATTCACCGAAAGTGTGGTGGTCGACGACGATTGTATCTATGCCGTGGTCATTGAGGAACGCCAGTTCCTCTTTACCTGAAATGCCATTGTCTACAGTGATGACAAGGTCGTACTGGCCGATGACGATCTCCTCGAACACTTCCCGGTTCGGTCCGTAACCATCTTCTATGCGGTTGGGTATGAAATATCCGGCGTCAGCCCCTTTTCGCCTCAATGCTTTAAGCAGCAGGACGGTGCTGGTGATGCCGTCCGCATCGAAGTCGCCATAGATGAGTATGCGTTCCCCACGCTCAACAGCAACATTGATCCGGTCCACCGCCTTATCCATGTCATGCACCAAAGAGGCATCATAGGTCGTGGGATTATAGATTTTCATCAAATCTTCCTCTGTCGTATATCCTCTGTTTTCGAGGATGGTCTGTTCCAGCATATTCAATTTGAAAGCACCGATTAAAGTTTCCGGTATCTCCTCTGTCCTTTTGCGAACTCTCCATTCAAACTTCGACTGATACATGTGATCCTCCCTTTATAAAACGCCCGGGGACTCCCGGGCGTTCTCTTATACCAATATTTTTTCGTCGTTCTTTTTCTTTTCTTCATAAACCGTCAAACTGCCGTCCGTCTGTCTGAACTGACGCTTCTTCAGTATACCCCATAACTGAAGGGCGATGAACAGCGAGGAATAGATGCCGCTGATCAGACCAATCAGCAAGGCGAGTGAGAAGTTGAAGATCGCACTGCTGCCGAAAATGATCAGGAATAATACGACAATGACGACTGTGAATACAGTGTTGACCGAACGGGTCAGTGTCTGCTTCAGGGAACGGTTGATGATGGCATCAATCTCGTTTTCGTTATGGATGACTTTATATTTGCGCAAGTTCTCCCTCACCCTGTCGAATGTCACGATGGTATCGTTGATCGAGTAACCAACGATCGTCAGGACCGCTGCAATGAATGTAATGTCTACTTCAATCCTGAAGATGGAGAAGATGGCGATCATGATGAATGCATCGTGGATGAGTGCCAGCACACTCGGCAGCGCCATGCGCCATTCGAAGCGGATCGAGGCATAGATGATGATGCCTATTGAAGCGATGGCCAATGCTATCATCGCATTCTTCGCCAACTCTTGCCCGACTATCGGGCTGACCGTACTGACCGCAGGTTCATACCCGTATAATTCATCGAATGTATTCTGCATTGTGGTGACTTCTTCCTGATCCAGGTTTTTGGTATAGCGGACAACCACCATATCTTCACCAGAAGTGGTGATGCTGTCAGGGGCCAGGCCGATATCTTCAAGCTCTGCCTCCACCTCTTCTACAGTGGCCTCTTCCGACGTCTGGATATCCGCCCGTGTGCCGCTTGTGAAGTCTATGCCCAAGTTCAATTTGAAGATGGATAGGATGAGAAGGCCAGCAAGTATCGTCACTAGACTGAACGTAAAGAACTTCTTCGTATGGCCGACAAAATCAAACTTGTCCCAAGGTGTCGTCAGATGTTCGATATCCTTGCCTTCGTTCAAGCTGAAGCGATCCGCTTCCTTGACTCCGAACCATGTCAGGCGCTTATTGAAGAAATTCGATTTGACGAGCAGTGAGAGCAGTATGCGCGTCAGGAAGACGGCGGTGATGAAACTCATCAGTATCGATAGAAGCAGCATGGTCGCAAACCCTTTGACGCTGCTCGTGCCGAATATGAAGAGCACTATGCCGGCGACCAAAGTAGTGATGTTGGCATCTATGATTGTCCAGAGGGACGCCTGGGATGCCTTCTTATACGCCTGTTTGATATTGCGTCCGATCCGCAGTTCATCCTTCATACGTTCATACATGATGATGTTCGCATCGACTGCCATCCCGACCCCGAGGATCAGGGCGGCGATACCCGGCAGGGTGAGCACCCCACCGATTATATTGAAACCAAGCACCGTGAGATAGATATAGACCGTCAGTGTAACAGCGGCGATGATCCCAGGGAGCCTGTAGAACGCAATCATATAGAGGAAGACGATCAGCGCACCGATCAGTCCCGCCGTTACGGTCTCGTCGAGTGCCTGTTCACCGAACTGGGCACCTACCGAAGTCGAATAGATTTCTTTCAGGTCAACAGGCAACGAGCCTGCATTGAGCAGTGCCGCGATATTCTGGGCGCGCTCCAGTCCTTCCTGGCCGGAGAATCCACCCGAAATCATCACGTCGGATGTGTTCAAGGCCTGCTCTACACTCGGTGCAGAGATGAATTTGGGATCTTCTTTTGTGACTTCTTCTTTAAAGCTGTCTTCACCCTCTTCAAAATCCATCCAGATTACCATCAGATTCTCACCCGGAGGACGGTTCGAGATCTCTTCAGTGATGTCCCTGAATTTTTCGGGATCCTTCAGCTGAAGCGAAACCATCGGCTGGTTCATCTCGTCGAAGCTTTGACTGGCGCCACCCTGTACAAGGTCCGAACCGTCAAGGAGGACTTCATCATCCACGTTTCTGATCGTCAGTTCAGCCTGTGTACTGAGCAGTTCACGGGCCTCCGTCTGATCTTCCACACCCGCCAGCTGTACACGGATCCTGTTGCCGTCTTCAACCTGGATGTTCGGCTCAGAGACGCCAAGTACGTTGACGCGCGAATCGAGCGTCTGTGCGGTGCTGCTCATTGCAGCTTCATCGATCTCGTCTCCTTCATGCAGCGGTTCGACTTGATAGAGCACTTCAAAACCGCCCTGCAGATCCAGGCCAAGATTGACATTCTTGCCCAGGTCCTTAGCGGTCAACCCCACTGCCGTCAATAATATCACTGCAAGGATAATTGCAGATATTATCCTGTTTTTCTTAGTTTTCAATAGGACACACCTCGATTATTTTATGAATCATCAACATTTCAATTATAACGCTTGGGGGCTCAAATTAAAAATAAAAATAAGCTGGCTCACCGAGCCAGCTTATCATACTACTTGACAATCTCCTTAAGTGCAACGCGTTCAAATTTAAGGATGGCACCATTTACATCATCGGTGCGGATGTACATATGTTTTTGATCGAATGACTCAACCGTTCCGTGAATGCCTCCGATAGTGATGATTTCATCACCTTTTTGCATATTCGCCTGCATATCTTGCACTGCTTTTTGTTTCTTCTGTGCCGGACGGATCATCAGGAAATACATTACCAGAATCAATACCAGGAACGGCAGAATGGCCATGAAAAACTCCATTTAAAAATCTTCTCCTCTTTAGAAATTTTTTGGATTTTCAACATTCAATCCATATGATTCGAAAAATGCTTCTTTAAAGTCCATTAATTGATCATTTAAAATCGCAGTTCGAACATCTTCCATCAATTTTAGCAGAAAATAAAGATTATGGTAAGTCGTAAGCCTTAATCCCAGAATTTCATTTGCTTTGAATAGATGCCTGAGGTACGCCTTTGAATAGTTCCGGCACGTATAACAATCGCAGCCGGGGTCAAGCGGCGTGAAATCTCGTTCGAACTTCTTGTTCTTGACGACAACCCTGCCCCTTGAAGTCATGGTTGTGCCATTGCGCGCAATGCGGGTCGGCAGCACGCAGTCGAACATGTCGATGCCTCTGATTACACCTTCTATCAGGGCATCCGGAGAGCCGACGCCCATCAGATACCTCGGTTTGTCTTCCGGCAGCAGTGGTACGGTCTCCTCAAGCACACGGTACATGATGGGTTTTGGTTCCCCGACGGATAATCCGCCGATGGAATATCCAGGGAAATCCATGCTGACCAGATCTTTTGCGCTTTGTTCACGCAAGTGCTTGTATTCTCCACCCTGCACAATGCCGAATAGCGCCTGGTTGCGGTCATGGCCACCTTTAATGTGATGATCGAGACACCTCTCAGCCCACCTGCTTGTACGCTCGATGGAATCTTTTACATATCGTTCCTCAGCCGGGAAAGGCGGACATTCATCAAATGCCATCATGATGTCCGATCCGAGGTCATGCTGGATGTCCATCGCCTTCTCCGGACTCAGGAACAGCTTTGAGCCATCCAGATGGCTCCTGAAGTGGACACCTTCTTCTTCGATTTTGCGCCTATCGCTCAGGCTGAATACCTGGAATCCACCTGAGTCGGTCAAGATCGGCTTATCCCAGTTCATGAATTTATGGAGACCGCCCGCTTCTTTGATGATATCGCTCCCCGGTCTCAGCCACAGATGATAGGTATTGCTCAAAATGATTTGACTGCCGATATCCGCAAGCTCCTCAGGAGTCATAGATTTGACTGTCGCCAAAGTGCCGACCGGCATGAATATCGGGGTATCTATAGTGCCGTGTGGTGTATGGAGTTTGCCTATACGTGCGCCGGTCTGTTTACATGTCTTAATATGTTCATATCTGATTGCCATCTAAGTTTCATCCTCATATATAATCATTGCATCGCCAAAACTGAAGAACCGGTATGATTCATTGATGGCATGCTGATATGCCGCCATGATCGTCTCTTTATCACTGAATGCACTCACCAGCATCATCAGCGAAGATTTAGGCAGGTGGAAGTTTGTGATCAGGGCATCGATCGCCCGGTATTGAAAGCCGGGATAGATGAAGATATCAGTGAATCCACTGGCTTCAGTGAACTTACCGTGGTCCCTGACGATCGTCTCCAATGTCCTCGTGCTCGTCGTCCCTACACTGATGATCTTGCCGCCCTTTGACTTGACCGCGTTCAACAGTTCCGCTGTAGGACTATCCATTATATAGAACTCGGAATGCATCTTATGGTCTTCAATCACTTCTGTACTGACGGGACGGAATGTACCTAAACCGACATGCAGTGTGATGTAGGCGATATGTACACCTTTGGACTTGATCCTCTCAAGCAGCGCATCGGTGAAATGCAATCCTGCAGTCGGTGCAGCCGCTGAGCCTGAATGCTTCGCATAAACAGTCTGATAGCGGTCTTTATCCTCAAGCGTCTCCTTGATGTACGGAGGCAGAGGCATCTCTCCAAGGGCATCCAGTACATTTTCAAGCACACCCTCATGCTTGAGTTCGACATGCTTGATGCCTTCATCGAATGAGTCTGTACACACTGCCTTAAGCAGGCCGTCACCAAAGCTTACCACCGTACCTGGGCTGATCTTTTTAGCTGGTTTCACCAGCACCTCATATCCCCCTGCGACCGGCTTCAGCAGAAGCATTTCTATTTTTGCGCCCGTCTCTTCTTTGACGCCGTATAATCTTGCCGGCAGTACTTTTGTATCATTTAAAACGAGTACATCTCCCGGGTTGAAGAAGTCGATAACATCTTCAAACTTCTTATCCGAGACCGCACCTGATTTCTTTTCCAATGCCAATAGTCTGCTTGAAGCCCGATCCTTCAAAGGGGTTTGGGCGATCAGATCATGTGGCAGGTTGAAATCAAATTCTTCGAGTTTCAAACTTATTCCCCATTTCTCGATATATCTGGCTGTGTGTCATCTTTGAAGTATTCATAGCTTTTTGCCGTGGCCCGGCGACCACGCTGAGTGCGTTCTAAGAAGCCTTGCTGGATCAGATAAGGTTCATAGACATCAAGGAGCGTCACCACTTCCTCACCGATGGAGACCGCTACCGTCTCGAGTCCCACCGGTCCGCCGCCATAAGTATGTATGATTGTGTTCATAATTTTATGGTCGACCGGGTCGAGGCCGCTTGGGTCCACCTCAAGCACTCTAAGGGCATGATCGGTCGTTTCCAAAGTGATGGATGGCTCTTCCTTGACTATGGAAAAGTCCCGTACTCGGCGCAGCAATCGATTGGCTATACGCGGCGTGCCCCTTGAACGCCTGGCCAGTTCCACTGTGCTGTCGGGGTCGATGGACACTTCAAATATTTCCGCTGTGCGGTTCACGATCGTCATCAGGCTATCGACATCATAATATTCGAGTCGCAACTGTACCCCGAAGCGGTCCCGAAGCGGCGCCGAAAGACTGCCGAAACGGGTCGTGGCCCCTACCAAAGTGAAGGGTGGCAAATCGATGCGGATGCTTCTCGCTTCTTCACCTTTACCGATAACGACGTCAAGGAAGAAATCCTCCATTGCCGAGTAGAGTATCTCCTCCACTGCGCGTGGCAGACGATGAATTTCATCGATGAACAGCACATCCCCCGTTTCAAGGCTTGAAAGTATGGCAGCCAAGTCCCCTGCACGTTCCACGGCAGGACCTGAGGTTGTCCGGATGTTTACCCCCATCTCATTTGCGATTATATTGGAAAGCGTCGTCTTACCAAGACCCGGAGGTCCATGCAGTATGACATGGTCGAGGGCCTCTCCCCTGATCTTTGCCGCCTCGATGAAGACTTTGAGGTTATCCTTCAGAGTCTTCTGTCCGATATACTGGCTTAAAAATTCAGGGCGCAGTGACATTTCCACCTGTTCTTCCTGATTCTGCCTATCTTCATCTAAAATACGATCGTCCATAGTAACACCCCATTATTGAACTAGGTACTTCAAACCTCGCTTAACAGCCTGATCGACTGATTCGAAATGTTCCTGGTTGAGGTTCTTTTCAACCCGCTTGAGTTCGCGCTTGCTGTAACCCAGTGCTTCAAGTGCAAGCATGGCTTCTTCGATGTGGTGGTTATTGCCGCCTTTGTCAGGCGTAGGCGACGCCACGCTGACATGACCGAGCTTGCCTTTTAGATCCAGTATGATCTGGCTTGCCGTCTTTTTTCCGACACCCGGAAATTTCTGCATGTACTTCTCATCTTCGGCTTCCACCGCCTCGATGATCTCTTCCGGACTCGAAGCGGCAAGTATCGCCAGTGCACTTTTCGGACCGATTCCAGTCACTTGAAGCAAAGATTGGAAAAGGACCTTTTCATCCATGGTCACAAACCCGTATAGTGTGTGACTGTCGTCCCGCACAATCAGTTCGGTATGGACCGTCACTTCCTCCCCGTGCCTGTTCTCAAAACGGAATGGGTTCGGCACCATGATCAAGTAGCCGATCCCACCAGTCTCTACTGTAATATTCTGTGGTGCAACTTCTTTTAACGTGCCTTTTATATACTGATACATCAAATCACCATCATTCTACGAATTCGAATTCACCGCGGAGGATCCTTACTGTATCGCCCGTCTGGATGCCTTTCTCACGCAGAGCATCGTCGATGCCCATGGTACGCATCTGCCTTGCGAACCTTCTAACGGCTGCATCGCGGTTGAAATCGGTCATTTTGAAAATGCGCTCGATGGAATCGCCTGATACGACATAGGCGCCATCATCATCACGTGTAATCTCAAATGCATCAGGATCTTTTTCGTGCCGGTAGACGACACGGTGATCTGTCTCTTCGATGACTTCTTCGACCGTGGAAGCTTTCTCAAGCATATCCGCAACGCGGTAGAGCATATTATCCAAGTTTTCACGAGTGGCAGCCGAGATCCGATATATTTCCTTATCTCCCCCCACTGCTTCAGCAAACCTCTCAAAGATACCCTCGTCTTCCACCAGGTCAGTTTTATTGAGGACGATGATTTCAGGCCGTTTGAGCAGGCTTTCATTATAAAGACCCATCTCTTTACGGATTGTTTCATAATCCTCTACTGCGTCCCGTCCTTCAACCTCACTGATGTCGATGACATGAACGATGACTTTAGTCCGCTCGACGTGCCTCAGGAACTGATGGCCAAGCCCAGTGCCTTCCGAGGCACCTTCAATAAGTCCGGGCAGATCCGCCATGACAAATGATCGGCCGTCCCCCGTCTCCACGACGCCCAAGTTCGGCTTGATGGTTGTGAAGGGATAATCCCCAATTTTAGGCTTCGCTTTTGTGACGGCACTGAGTATCGTGGATTTTCCGACACTCGGGAAACCAACGAGACCAACGTCCGCAAGTAGCTTCAGCTCAAGCACTACATCAAATTCCTGGCCCGGTTCCCCATTCTCGGCAAAGTCCGGCGCCTGGTTCCTTGACGTAGCGAAGCGGGAATTTCCGCGACCACCCCGTCCGCCTTTGGCGACGACGGCCCTTTGCCCGTGCTGGGTCAAATCAGCTAATGTTTCTCCGTCTTCTTTCTTTTTGACTACTGTACCTGGTGGCACCTTCAGTACCATAGCCTCACTGTTTTTACCGTGGGCATTCGCACTCATTCCGTTACCGCCGCGCTTCGCTTTGAAGTGGCGCTGATAGCGGAAATCCATCAATGTCCTGAGTCCTTCGTCGACCTCAAATATGATGTCCGCACCATCGCCGCCGTCGCCGCCTGAAGGTCCGCCCATCGGAATATATTTCTCACGTCTATACGCGACGAGGCCATTTCCGCCATCGCCGGCTTTTATGAATATACCAACCTGATCTATAAACATAGTCTCACCCCTATCCTTAAAATATTATATCATATCGTACACCGCTCATTTAATGAAAAAGGACACCAGCTCTGCTGATGTCCACTCGTTCATTATTTCGCTTCGGTATAAACAGAAACGCGCTTTTTATCGCGACCAATACGCTCGTATTTTACAACGCCGTCGATCTTAGCGAATAGAGTATCATCTCCGCCGCGTCCAACGTTCTCACCTGGGTGGATTTTAGTTCCACGCTGGCGGAAAAGTATGGAGCCGCCTGTTACATGCTGGCCATCTTGTCTTTTGGCACCAAGGCGTTTGGATTGGGAGTCACGTCCGTTCCTCGTTGAACCTACACCTTTTTTGGATGCGAAGAATTGCAGATTGAGTTTAAGCATTGCTTTCACCTCACTTGAATGATAATTTGATGTTTTCACCGTATTCTTCTTCTATTGTTTTAAGTGATATGATCATGCTTTCCAATAGAGTCTGGAGTTTTTCATCATCTGGGTCCGTCACTTCGAAATTGAAGTAGCCGGTTGCCTCCTCCATATCGATTGAGGGATTTGCATCCGTCATATTGAGTATGGCGTTTACGGAACCGAAGACGACTGCCGAAGCACCTGCGCAGACGATGTCGCTGCCATACTCACCGAACATGGCATGGCCTTCCATATTGAAGGAAGTGACCTGTCCATCATCATTTATATGGAATTCTACATTAATCATTAGAAGTCTATCTTATCAACTGTCAGTTTTGTATATGGCTGACGATGACCTTGTTTACGCTTGTAGTTCTTTCTGCGTTTGAATTTCACGACGTCGATTTTTTTACCGCGGCCGTGCTTTTCAACTTTTGCGGCTACAGTTGCGCCTTCTACAGTAGGGGCACCAACTTTAACTGAATCTCCACCTACAAAGAGTACTTTGTCAAAAGTGAATGTGTCGCCTGCTTCTGCGTCGATCTTTTCGACGTAGATAGTTTGACCCGCTTCAACTTTAATTTGTTTACCACCCGTTTCGATAATTGCAAACATACTTACACCTCCTAATATAAAATAAGACACGCCATCTGCAGGTGGATAGTAATCGCTTGAACCTGCAACTGAGCGGTTGATGTTTACATTATCACCAACCTCTGCATTATACCAGCAGCAGATGGTGCTGTCAATCCTGCTTGAGGAGTTCCTTCCTGACCCTAGCGACTTTGCGTGCCACGACAAAAACAATCAAAAAGAGCAGCGCATTGATGAGCATGCTCGGCACCGCCCTGAGGGCCGCATAATCAAACAATGGCATATTGATCATGCCGAGTACAGAAAAGATTGCATATATATAGGCATCGTAGAAGAAAATCAGCAGGAGTACGACAAATGCCATGGCGACGAAATCTCTATGGAAGACCCGGAAGGCGGTGTGCATAAATACAACGAACGCCACCATTCCGAAGGTATGTATGCCATAGAGGGACCCTATGTAGATGTCGAGCATTACTCCGAAGACCACCGCCAAAAATATTCCCATCCTTGACCCTACATAGATCGACAGCAGCAATATGAAGATAAGCAGGGTGCGGGGCACAAAATAGACCGTCACTCCACTGATAGACGCCGGACTGAATTCTGCAAAGGTAAAGTCGATATACATGAATAGGAATGCACAGAGGAAAATCATAAGTGTTCTCATATTATTCCTCCATTGACTCCGGATTTCTTTTGATGACATGGACAAGGTCGATATCATCCATATTACTGTTCAGCTGCACATAGGCATTTTGACTCAAACCATACTCGTCGTTTTCGACTTCAACTATTTTGCCAATGATCAGACCTTCCGGCAGGCTCCCCACCAGACCGCTCGTGAAGACTTCATCGCCGCGTTCAAGCCCGCTGCGGTTTTTAATGTTCTCGACCACAAGCAGGTTGCGTTCATCATCAAACCTGCGGATATTGCCATATGCTGTATCATCTTCATGGGTAACTTGAACTGAGAGGTTATTGCCTGCTGACGAGGTCGTCAGCATTTCGACATAGCTTGAGCCGCCGTTAGCCCTGACTACGGTCCCCACCAGGCCTTCGGTGGTCATCACCGCCATGCCTTCCTTTATGCCGTCCGATTCCCCTTTATCAATGGTGAAGTTATCCATCCACTGGTCAGGTGACCTTGAGATCACACGGGCGTCGACACTTTCGTAGGAGCGTCTGGAACTGACATCCAGAGTTTCCCTCAATTCCTCGTTCTCCGCTTCAAGACCTTCTAGATCTGCTTGCATCTGCGGCAGCATTTCAAGCTGTGCATGTAGTTTCTCGTTCTCTTCAACAGCATTGAAACTGGCGGAGATCTTATTGATGATGCCACCTATGAATCCGACCGGCGCGTCTATGACGACTTGCGAACCTGCTGTCAGATCGCCGGTGAACTGCTCCGCCTTAGTGACGGAATTCCGATCCGTCATCGAGAAACCTATTAGAAGTATTAATACAATAATGCCAAAAAGTATGATCAGCATACGATTACGGTTGAAAAGCCTGTTCACGATCGAGCGCCTCCATTGATTGTTGATATCTGATTAAAAGAATACCACAATAAAGCACTGCTGATAAAGGATATGTAAATAAAAAGGAGAGGCCCGAGGGGCCTCTCCATAACAGATAAGATAATAATATATATGATATCTAGAACAGTAAGTATACATGTTCTATCAAAGGCTTTGTAGATGACATAATCATCAACAGCCTGTTATGTCGTTTTCATTACAATTATTATGTTACATGTTTAATTGTATGCTTTCAAGGGGATAAAGGAGATTATTTAATGTAAAATGCCATCTTTCCATAAATTCTGAAGCTTTTTGAAGCGTTCGACCACTTCTTTCAGCTGGGTGTCTTCCACAGCAAGGGATATGCGGATGTAATATTTTCCGCGCGAGCCGAATGGAATTCCCGGAGTGACAAGGATGGAACATTCATGGAGCAGGTAGGCTTTAAACGTCTCTCCATCAAACCCCTCCGGCACACGGATCCAGCCGAATATCCCCCCTTTAATCGGATTGATTGGAATACCCATATCCAATAATGCTTCTGTGACCAGATGGCTCCTTTTGGAGAAAGTATCCTCCTGGACGGGCAGAATATCCCCGGCATGTCGGAGTGCTGCTGTAGATGCCTCCTGCACCACGCCCCACATGCCCGTTTGTGTATGGTCCTGATAAGTGTTGATTGCATTGATCATTTCCTTATTTCCTACAGCAAAACCCGAACGGAATCCAGACATGTTGAACCCTTTCGAGAGGGAATATATTTCAATCGCACAGTCAAGGCTGCCTTCACTCTGGAGTATGCTTGGGTGTTTCCCATCAAATGAAAACGGGGCGTAGGCAAAATCATGGAGGATGCAGGTGCCTGTCCCTTTAAATCGCTCTATCGTACGATCGAAAAATTCGCGGTCCGCAACTGCGCCAAGGGGGTTTGAGGGATAATTCAAGTATATCAGCCGCGCATTTGCCTGCTCCTGGTCATCCAATGCATTGTAATCCGGCAGATAGCCGTTTTCTGCAAGAAGCGGCAGATCATATACCACCCCTTTCGCCAATTCAACACCGGCTGTATAATCTGGGTAGCCTGGGTTCGGCAGATAGACGCCTTCCCCCGGCTCGATGAACATCATCGGAAACTGCACCAGGGCACTCTTGGTGCCGTACAGCAGTGCGATATTATCCGCTTCCAGTTCCACCCCATACTCCTGCCTATAGAAATCGATGATCGCATCCTTGAACGACTGTTTCCCCCTGAATTGTCCGTATCGCTGATTTTCCGGCTGATAAAGTGCCTCGGCCGCGCGCTTCAGGATGGGTTCAGGGGTCTCGGCATCTGGGATGCCAACTGCGAGATTGATCAGCGGAAGGGGACCAGATGGTGCCTCCCCGGCCATAGCCGTCTTGAAATAACTGTCAGGAATGCTCGAGAGTAGTTTATTCATCTTCATTCTCCTTCTGGTTTATCGAATCCTTTGAACTGCTCGTCTATCGTCTGTTTGAAATGTTCCGACTTAACAGCTTCGATGAGGTCTTCTGCCATTTTGCTGTCTTTATCCGAAGCATTTACGACAATCTGATTCCTGTAATTCTCATTCATATCTTCAAGCTGGAGCGCATCGGCGAGATCCATTCCGCTTGCCAGCGCAAAGTTCCCCGGCACGAGCGATAATCCGATCTGATCGACACTTCTCGGCAGCTGCCCTGAATCCTGGTAGACGAATTCCAGATTTTTATTGTTCTTTAATATATCCTTCTCTTCTATCGCAAGTAGGTTTGCATCTTCTGCAACCTCAATCAGACCGGCATCCATAAGCGTCTGGAACCCCCTCGAGGAATTGACGGGATCTAGAGGCAACGCCACTTCACTGCCGTTTTCTATTTCATCCAATGAATCATATTCGCTGGAATAGAGTCCCATAGGCGCAGTCGGCACTTGTATGAGGTTATGGAAATCCGTCCCGTTCTCCTTATTGAAGTCAGCCATGAACGATTTGTTCTGATAAAGGTTCGCGTCCAGATCTCCATTATCTAAAGCATTGTTCGGTTGGATGTAGTCGGTGTACTCCACAAGCTCCACCGTGTAGCCTTGTTCTTCCAAGGCCGGCTTCAATGCAAAGTTCACCATGTCGCTGTAGGGACCGGTGGAAGCGCCGATCGTGATCACTTCCCCCTCCCCTTCGTAGAGCAGTGCGCTGCTTCCTATGATGACAGCAAGTGTTGACGCAAGGAATATCAGTATCCCACGCATATCAGTTCCTCTCCTCTCTTTGGCTCAAATAATCCCCGATTATCTGGATGAGTTGGACAATTATAATCAGAATGACGACAGTCGCGATCATCGTCACGGTGTCGTAGCGGTAGTACCCATATCGTATCGCAAGGTCTCCGATGCCGCCCCCGCCGACGACACCTGCTGTGGCGCTGAAGGCGACGATGGTGATGATCGTCAGCGTAATCGCCTGGGTGATTCCCCGCTTCGCTTCCGGAATCAACACATCCGTAATGATCAGCCAGAGTGATGCGCCCCCGGCAATGCTCGCTTCAATCACACCTTTATCCACTCCATTGAAGCTTGTCTCCACCAGTCTCGCAAACAGCGGAATGGCAGCTAAAGAGAGCGCCACACTGGCAAATACCGGCCCGTGGGAACTGTTTGTCAGCCAAGTCGCAATCGGCATGATCGCCACAATCAATATGATGAAAGGGAACGACCGGATCACGTTGGTCAACGCCCCCAAGAACTGGTTCAGCGGTTTTATTCTATAGAGCAGCGGATTGGCGGTCACATACAACAATATACCGAGCGGGAGCCCAAGCAACACCGCAAAGAATATGGATATCGAGACCATCAGGGTCGTTTCGAGCAGTGCCCGGTATAACAGCGGTGTAATTTCTATCAGTCTATCCATATATTTCAGCCCTCTCTATTCCTTTTGAGTCGTCGATGAATTGCTTCAATCTAGTGATCTCTTCCTGTCTGCCTTTGATGTGGAGCATCAGAAATCCAAGGGGCATATCCTGGATGTATTCGATTCTGCCGTTCAAAATGCTTATATCGCAGTCAAAATGACGGTAGAGTTGGTTTACATAGTTCGCTTCCGCATGTTCATTCAGGAATTTGATGGTGATCACTTCAGACTCGCTGTTCAGTTCGATGTGCGGGGGGATAATGAAATCGTATATATCCTGAACAAACCCCTTCGTCACTTCGTGTTCTGGATGGCTGAAGATCGCGTAGACGTCATCCATCTCCACAATCTCCCCTGCCGTCATCACGCCCACACGGTCAGCAACCTCTTTGATGACCTCCATCTCATGGGTAATCAATACAATGGTGATCCCCAGCTCCTTGTTGATCTTCTTAAGCAGTTTCAGAATCGTCTTTGTCGTATCAGGATCGAGCGCGCTCGTCGCTTCGTCACATAAAAGCACTTCAGGATCATTGGCCAATGCCCGTGCAATGCCGACACGCTGCTTCTGTCCGCCACTTAAATTTTTAGGATAGTTGTCCATCTTGTCGCCTAAGCCCACAAGCGCCAGCAGCTCCTCAATACGCGAGGGCACTTTCTTCTTATCGTAACTGCTCGCCTTCAACACAAATTCTATGTTCTGGTAGACAGTTTTAGTTTCAATCAGATTGAACTGCTGGAATATCATGCCGATCTTCTGACGTTTTATACGCAGGTCCCTTCCTACCAACTTCTCCAAATCCGTTCCATTAACATTGATGCTGCCGGTAGTCGGCTGCTCCAGCAAGTTGATCAGGCGGAGCAGAGTACTCTTCCCCGCCCCACTGAAGCCGATCAGACCGAAGATTTCTCCCTCACGAATGGAGAGGGTCGTCTTTTTCAGTGCTTCTATCCTTTTCCCTTTAACAAAATATTCCTTAGAGACATCGGTAATTTCAATAGCCACGCCACCACATCCTTTTTATATTAAAAACAAAAAGCCATCTGCTGAATGCAAATGGCTTAAAGATATCTATCTGCCAAGCATCAGCTTGTAGGATTTAGCACAGTACCATAACAGCCTGTTGCTGAAGCTTCATAGGGCCCAATCCCTCCACTTCTCTGGATAAATGTATTTAATTGAATGAATCTCACTTTACTCGAGAAAAAATGAATTGTCAATATTTTATTAATAATTAATCTTTTATTTTTGTTTTCTATGGATAATGATACTGAGAGTCTCAGATCAGAGGAATTCATAACAGGGCGATGGCATCACCCTGTTTTACTCATAAATATGATATCTAGATTCTAAACAATACATAGAATCTATCAAAGGATGATGGACCTACCATTATTTAAAAATGTTGCGCAATAACATCCTTATTATGTAAAACTTAAATCTCTTTCTGCATCATTCGACCACTTTGTTAATATTACCAATTTGATGTGTAGTAAAGAGTGAATCGATTATAATCTATAAATTTGGCATGGTAAAAATCTGATGCAGCTTGATTAATATGGTTATGATAAATCTTGTCATATTCGTATGAACCGAAAAATGGCCCCTTATAAACAGGGAGCAACACCTCAGCTTTTTCAGGATTGTATCTAATTTCATTTAATAATATATATAACTTGCTAACGGTTTCTACTTCAATTTCTACTTTCCCACAGTTTTCTAAAGAGAAATTATCTACAAAATACCCTTGAAGAGCGTTAAATTTCCTATAATAACTATATTCTATAAATTCTTGTGTTTCATTATCTTCAAGATATAAATACATATCCAAACCCATTATATCGTTCCCCTCTAGCTATTTAATTACATTCATCTCTTTCAAGCTAATATATTTACCAGATCCAATAATTATATGATCTAAAAAGTCAACGCCAATCATTTCCCCACATTCATACAAACGTTTTGTAACCTCGATATCTTCTCTCGAAGGCGAAGGGTCACCACTAGGATGATTATGTACACATATTATCGCGGCAGCGCTCCTCTTTATCGCTTCTTTATATACCTCCCTAGGATGTACTATTGAAGTATTCAAAGACCCTTTAAACATGGTTTCTTGGTGGATAACCATATTTTTGGTAGATAGATATAAAACTACAAAATGTTCTTGTTGATAATATCTCATCTTTTCCATAAGTAGTTTACTCACATCATCTGGGCTTTTTATGTAAAGATCTTCCTCTAATGAATGTGTATGCATTCTTATTGCTAGTTCAATAACTGCTAATATGGTTATTGCTTTTGCTTCCCCAATACCTTTAATGCTGATTAGTTCATGGTAGGTAAGATCACGCAGTTCACGAACAGATTTCATATCTTTTATGATTCTGTTTGCAATTCCAATACTAGACTCCTCTTTGTGGCCGGTATTGATGATTATCCCAAGCAATTCTTGGTTGGTAAGCTTGTCAGGTCCATAAATCATCAGTCGTTCTCTTGGTTTATCCGAAAAGTGCATCTCTTTAATTAACATTCTTATAGGAAGCCTCCAAAATATATAGAATTCAAATCATCATATAACAAAAATGAAAGTATAATAGCCGTAGTAATAAATGGAACCAGAGGGATCTTAACGGGTAACTTTGTTTTATAGAAATGCAGTATTATTACAAATAACCCTCCAATCAAATAGGTAAGAAGTAAGCTATAAATAAAGAAGTTGACAGGGGTAATCAAAGTGATTACTGTAAACAATTTTATATCGCCATATCCTATTGATTCTGAAAATAAATAAAAGAATAGATGCAAAATTAAAATTATACAAATGTCCTGAAATGGTTCTAAATAATAAAGATCTGTTAAAAATAGTCCAGCAACTAAAAATATAAGATTCATGTGATTTGGTATTTTTAAATTTTTTCTATCATAGATTGAAAGCGGCAACAAAATTGTAATCATCAAATAATATAATGTGAGGTCTTTGAGAGAAAGATTAAAATAAATGGGCAGTAAATAAAGAAGTATTACTAAAATTTCACAGACTATAAAACTGTTATCGATTTTCCCTTTACAATAGGAACATTTTCCCTTAAGCAAAATAAAACTCATTACCGGAATTAGCTCATAAGGCTTTAAGCTCTGAAAACATAAATCACATCTACTTCTACGATATAAAATCGAAATGTTATCGGATGCAGTTACAGCATATATAAATGATGCGCAGATACCTCCAAGAATAATTATAAAAAACATAGCATCACCTCTTCCTGACACTATATTAGCTTCATAATCATTTTTAGTAAAAATGCAATAATCATATATAACGGTTTGAAAGTCACTAAAAAGGTGATTTTGGATTAATAATCATGTAGTTTTTATTTAATATGCCATATTCACAACTATTTCTTCATGCTACTAGCTTCTTCTAAAACCTTCAGCTTAATTTTAAGAGAACTAATATATCAACCTTGAGTTCGGTTTGAGAATCATTTAAATGATTCACTTGATTTCATTTCTCCCACATAACTAAACCTCCCCCGGCACTTCCGGCACACATACCGCTTCTCATACCCCTTCATATTTCTGCTGAATTGATACCTGCATTTCCTGCATTCATATAGATGACGGCGCCCTTTGAATTGATGGGTGCGTGTCTGAGATACGCCTAAACGGTTCAGTGTTTCTACAAATTCTGGATCGGAGTCTTTATATGGCTGGCCTTTAATAAATAACGCATAATGCACACACTCGTGGTAAAGGACATCCAAAATGACCTGTTCAGTATTGTGGGCAATGAAGTTGTGCGACATGATTATTTCCATATCGACCTTCTGGCGATTGCCCTGTATGTATTTGAGGCGAAACGCTCCAAGTTTCGATGTCATGCGCTTTGAGATTCGGATGGGAATATTAAGTTCTATGTTGAATTTACCCATTAAAAATTCATGTGCATAATATTTGAGTTCTTCTTGGGTCATACGTACAAGCCTTCCTTCAATCTTGATTGGAAATGATAAAAGGTCAGGATATCAAATATCCTGACCCTTTTCATTCTACAGCAATTCTTTTGCCAAGAGACGATAGACGTTTAATCTGGTTTCCTGGGAGTGTGGAATACTGACGATCATCGCCTCATCGAATCCATATCTTTCTTGTTCTTCCTTCAGCTGGTCTGCAACTTCTTTTGCCGAACCGACGATATGGAGTGGCCTGCGTTGCTCTATCTTCATTTTATCCATTTCCGTCAACGGATAGTCCTGTGCTTCCTCGGGTGTAAGGGGTGGCATTATCCTGCCTTGTGACAACATGAGTCCTGCAATATCTTGAGGGAGTGCCTGGAATTCCGCTTCTTCACGTGTTTCTGCAGTCGTCACCATATAGCATACATTGATTTCTGGCTGCTCCATGAAATCGGTCGGCTTAAAGTTCTGCTTATATGCATCCAATATTTCACGGCTCAATGCCCCATTGAAGAATTGGGCAAATGAATACCCAGCACCCATTTTAGCGGTCTCTACTGCACTGTTCCCACTCGAACCAAGCATCCATGCCTCAGGGAGGGTAACGTTTTGAGGAAATGCTGGTGTTGAGCCATAAAGTCTGCCTTCAGGTGTTTCATCGTTGATCAACTGAAGCGCTATTTCAAACTTTTCATAAAGGTTATCAAGTTCAGGACGTCTGCCCTGTGATAATGCATACATGGCGCTGCCGTCCCCACCTGGTGCGCGGCCTACGCCAAAATCAATCCTGCCAGGGGAGAATGCACTGAGTGTCTTGAATACTTCAGCCAGTTTCAGTGGTGAGTAGTGCATCATCATGATGCCGCCTGTCCCTATCCTGATGTTTTCGGTCTTGGCCGCGAGTCTGGCTGCAGTAATCTCAGGGGCTGAACTGACTACTGTGCCAAGCCCATGGTGTTCTGCCATCCACATGCGATGGTATCCGAGGGAATCGGCCAATACCGCCAGTTCCTCTGCTTTATGGAGGGCGTCCTTCCCGTTGTTGCCCTTAGTTACAGGCGCCTGATCCAATACACTTAATTTCATTGAATAACCCTTCTTTCTTTATATGGTGACCTAGTAATCGAGTAACCGGCTGAGCTCTTGTTCCCTTTTCAGTTTTTCTGGCGTAACATCATTTCCCACAGGGTCAATGACTGTAAGCCCTGAAAGATTATCGAGAACCTGTCCGCGGAATTGGCGCAGATAATTTTCGCGCAATTCCTTTTGCTCTTGCTGTTCGGTTGCCGTCAAACCTATCTGTTTCTTTTTCTGTGCCAGTTCATTGATCCGGTCGAGTCCCACTATCATATTTAACATCTTCTTTCATATTAGTTTTACTTTTTTATATATGCTCATATTGCACACTGCAACTTTTCTGCAGTTCTTTTTCAAGTACTTTGAAACGTTCGTTGTAATTCCCGGCACGGAGCTTTTCAGTCAGGTCGGCAACATTCTCGCGCTTCAACACACTTTTCCAGGATGCCTCGGCCTCACTCATCGTGTCCCTCAATATGCACTGCTCTGACGCCTCGATTGAGTCCATCATATTATCTAAGATGCCGCTCGATGTGTAGAGCGACTGACGGCCTTCAATCGCAGTATAGATATCATATATCCGAATGTCTTCCGGCAAGCGATTTAGTCTGAAGCCGCCTTTAGTGCCATGAACGGATCTGATCAGGTCTGCCTTCACCATTCTTCTCAACAACTTTTGAAAATAGCTGGGCGAGGCCCCGATATGTCTGCTGATTTCCTCACTGTGCAACACAGCGCCTTCTGGTAGCAGATTGAGGAGAATGACAGCATAGACGGATTGTTCAACACCTGTCTTTATTTTCACGGCAGCACCACTTCCTCCTCTTATATCGGACAATTGTTGTCCGGTTTGAAATGTACTTTAACAGATGGAGGGATTCTCTTCAACTATGACGACTTGAATGGCACACAATCCAACTGGTCATATTTAAGAGATTTTTAAGAATGTGACATATGAACGTATGGCACTTAATTGCCCCCAATAACAATAAGATGCCACTTTTTTCTTTATTAAATCCAAATTGTGGGTAAATATTTATATGTCCAATCAATACGGCATGATGATACAATTTCATGAACAGGAGAGATTAGGAAATGAGAGAAGTAGAGTTTCATAATGGCAACACAATGCCGCAGATAGGGCTTGGCGTATTCAGGGTGGAAGACGGGGAAGATTGTAAGAATGCTGTCAAACATGCGATTATAAATGGCTACCGCAGCATTGATACAGCTATGATCTATAAGAATGAAAAGAGTGTCGGAGAAGGTATTAAAGAAGGCATCAAGGAAGCAGGCATCGAGCGTGCCGACCTTTTCGTGACGTCCAAGCTATGGCTTGACGACTACGGTCTTGGAAATGTGGAGAAAGCCTATGACACATCCCTTGAAAATCTTCAGTTAGACTACTTGGATCTGTATCTTATGCATTGGCCAGGCACCGATGAAGACCTTATGATTGAGACGTGGCATGAAATGGAGCGTCTGTACAACAATAATCGTGTCAAAAATATTGGTGTCAGCAACTTCATGGTTTCGCACATGGATACATTGCTGCAGCGCACGGATGTAAAACCGGTCATCAACCAGGTGGAATATCACCCCTACCTTGTCCAAAACGACTTGAAGTTGTACCTCGATTCCCGCAAGATCATCATGGAATCCTGGTCCCCATTAATGAACGCCAAAATCCTTGAGGACGACACCATCAATGAGATTGCGGAAGAAACCGGCAAGTCACCCGCTCAAGTGGTCATCCGCTGGAATATAGAGCATGGTCTCGTCACCATACCGAAATCCGTGACACCTGAGCGGATAGAAGAGAATATAGACGTATTCGGCTTCTCCCTCAGCAAGACGCAGATCAGTCGGATCAACCAGTTGAATAAAGATGAACGCAATGGCCCGGACCCTACTACATTCACGGGTAATAGATAATACTGTCCATCTATAATATTGTTTAGACGAGAACACCTCGGCATCACTTGTGCCGAGGTGTTCTTGTTTTATAATCTATTCGTGTCGTATATAGAAAAACTCCCCAAAGTCGGTTTGGTCCAACTTTGGGGAGTTTCTTCAATTAGAAATGCAGATGTCTGGTTGGCATCAGCCAATTATTCGATCTCTGAGCGCTTCGGCATGCCGCTTTGGGCGCCAAGTTTCTGTACGGAAAAGGATGCGGCTTTATTGGCGAATGCGACCGCTTCTTCAAGCGCCTTTCCTTCAGCAAGTGCGACGGCGAGTGCGCCATTGAATGTATCGCCGGCGCCTGTGGTATCGGTGACTTCAACCTTTTCTGAAGGCACGGTGATCATCCGGTCCCCTCTGAAGAAGGATGCACCCTTGGCGCCGTTTGTGATGACCAGCTTATCCTGGAACTTCGGCAGGCCATCGGTGTCGTACGCGAACAGCTTCTCCGCTTCGGTGTCATTCGGCGTGATATAGGCGGCTTTCGCCCAATAGGCATCATCCAACTGCATCGCGGGTGCGGGGTTGATGATGACGGGTACATCAAGCGTCTCGCAGAGGTCCAGTATGTGTTCAACTGTTTGTTTCGGAATCTCAAACTGGATCAGGATATAGTCGCTTGCCTCGATCCTTTTTTTGAACTTGTCTATATAATCGGGATGCATCTCGCCGTTTGCACCGGCGATGATGATGATTCTGTTGTCCTGATCCGACACGATAATGTTGGCGAGCCCGGAAGAGACGCCCGCTTCTATTCCTATAGCTTCTGTCTTCACCCCCTGCGATTCGAAATTATCGATGAGGGTCTTACCGAACGGATCATCCCCCACTTTGCCGATTATATGCACTTCTGCACCAAGTCTCGCAGCGGCGACCGCCTGATTGGCCCCTTTGCCGCCCGGTAGGGTCTTGAAGCTTTCACCCGACAGGGTCTCACCTTGCTTCGGCATAGCTTCCGCCAACGTCACCAGATCCATATTGATGCTGCCGATAACGGTGATTTTAGGGGTATGCATGATCAGCCCTCCTCGCCGTAGGACTTCAGTATGGTTTCAAACAAGTTCCAGAACTTTTCCTGGTCGACCTCATACGCAAATTTAGTGTTGGCAGGTTTACCTGTGACACCGAGGAGATCTACTACTGTTTCACCATAGGTCAACTCCCCTTTTGTCTCGACGTCTGCATGCACATGCTTGAATGTAAACAAGTCCGCATCCAACAGGTACATCGTTGTGCAGGCATCATGGATGGGGCCGCCTGACATACCAAAATGCTCTTTATACATATCCCCGAAGAAGATAAGGAGTTCTGATACGAATTTCGCTGTTGGATTGTCGATTACAGCCAAACGCTTCTGGATTTCATCTGTAGCGATTACCTGATGCGTCACATCGAGGCCGAACATCGTAACGAGGATGCCGCTGTCAAATACGACCTTCGCCGCTTCTGCATCGACATAGATATTGAACTCGGCAGAAGGGGTCCAGTTGCCGAATGTGCCGCCGCCCATCAGGACGATTTCTTCGATATCCGATTTGATTTCAGGGGCTTTGATCAGCGCCATCGCGATATTCGTCAATGGCCCGGTAGGCACCAATGTGACTTTCCCATCAGCCTTTTTGACTTGATTGATGATGAAATCGACTGCGTGTCCCTCTTCCTTCTGACTGTCCGGTTCCGGCAGAACGGGACCATCCATGCCGGATTCGCCATGGATTTCCGTTGCGATTTCACTTTCTTTGACAAGCGGCCTTGCGGCCCCTTGGATAACCGGCACGTCAATCTTCAGAAGGCCCTTGACCTTCAGGGCGTTGATTGTATTCTTATCGACTTCGACATTCCCTGCGACTGTGGTGATGCCGAGGATGTCCAGGCTGCTTTTTGCTGAAGCGGCGATGATGATCGATATGGCATCGTCATGACCCGGATCGCAATCTAATATCACTTTTCTGTGTGTCATTGATCAATTTCTCCTATTCCTTAGTATGGATTGACATGGACATTCACGTCCTGTACTTCTTCAAACTGGCGCATCAATAGTTGTTTGACCGCCCTGGCCACATGGTGCCCCTCCTCGACCGTCATCCTTGCATCGACGGCGATTTTAATGTCGATAATCACATAGGACCCGTGTGAACGTGCACTCAAATTATCGATGTTACGCACTTTATCGACAGCAAGCACTGCCTCTCTCATATCCTGGGTCTCATCTTCGTTCAGCACGACTTCAAGGGAGACGCTGACCGCTTCTTTTGCCAACTGGTAGCCCATATACATGATGATAATGGCGATAACAGCGCTGGCTATAGGGTCCAGATAGCCTAAGGCAGGAATGTTGAACGCGCTGCCCACTATGGTCAGCCCGATGCCCACAAGTGCCACCAGGGACGATATGGCATCAGAGCGGTGGTGCCATGCATCTGCAATCAGAGCCGGGCTCTTTATCCTGGTGCCGAGCCGGTGTTTATACTGAAAGAGAGCTTCCTTGACGACGACTGAGAAGATGATGATGTACAGTGCGATGAGCGTCGTCTCACTTTCTACAGGGCCTGAGATCAGCGACCGGACCGAATTGTATATGATCTCGAAACCAACGACGATGAGCAATATGGCTATAATCAGAGTGGCGACGTTTTCGGACTTGCCGTGGCCGTATGGATGCTCTTCATCAGGCGGTTTGCGCGAGGCGCGTATGCCGATCAGTACAGCAAGGGAACTCAATACGTCTGAAGCGGAATGCACTGCATCTGCAATGAGAGCCTTACTGTTGCCAAGCACGCCACCGATCAGCTTCAGTACAGCCAGAAGAATATTGACGGCCATGCCTATGATGGTGGCGACTTGTGCCTGTTTATGCCTATTCTCCATATCCTATCCCTCATTTTTAAATTACTGGCTTCTCCATTCTACCAATATCAGCCTCTTAATTGAACATAAAAGACAGAACCCGGTGGGTTCTGCCTTTATTCTGGATCTTCTTCTGCGAGCGTCTCCACATCGGAGACCACTTCTTCAAGCGGGAATTCATTATCCCCCGTATCGACACCCGGATAATCTTTGATTACCTTACCTTGCTTATTGACGAGATAGAAGCTGATGCCGTGTGTCACCTGGTTGCTGCCTTCCGGCGGCGGTGCTACGATCGTCTTGAAGTTATCTTCAGCAAATCCTCTGATGAAGCTGTAGTCGTAACCGGTGGCGAGCTGCCATTCAGTATCATCTGGCACATCGTAATGGGACAGATAGTCAGCCAATACTTGCGGCGTGTCCGTTTCAGGGTCGACTGATAAACTAAGGACGCCATAATCTTCTACGCCCCGTTCCTCGAGCTCATTGACGACATCGGTCATATTCGCCGTCATGGGTGGGCAGACGGTTGCGCAATTTGTGAATATGAAATCGAGAAGCCATACTTTGCCCTCCATATCTTCACGCGTAAATGCCTCGCCCTGCTGATTCGTCACTTCAAAATCGTCCAGCTCATTACCATAACGGGACATCACTTCGACGTCCGAATCACTGCAGGCAGAGAGTATGAATGATGCCATTAAAACAGTAACTAATATTTTCTTCATTAAAAACCCTCCGGAGACGTTTATACCCAACTATATCAGAGAAGTGGCTTCACACAACCTGTAAAAAAGGGATATTTGTGAAAATAATATGGCGGATACAATAAAATCCAATTTCATCTGGATTATTGTTTCCCAGAAGCATTGTCCCCACGTGTCTGTTCCTTTAGGAAGAAGGCCATCACTATGCCTACTGCCGCCATCACCGCTGAGAAGATGAAGGATGCGTTCACCCCTGTGACTTCTTCCATCGCCGTTGGTGAGCCGTCTGAGAGTCGGAGGGTCACACCGGTCATGATGGTGACCATCATTGCGGTAAAGAGTGAACCGCCGATCTGCCGCATCGTATTGTTCATGGCGGTGCCATGCGGAATCAATATATCCTTAAGTGCATTCATGGCGAATGTGGTGAGCGGCATCATCGTCAATCCTGTCCCCAATAGCCTGAAGGTGTAGATGATTGTGATGTAGCGGAACGTGGATTCGGTCGTAAGGTCCGACAACAATATGGACGTGACCAGAATCAGAGCCAGTCCGGTAAATGTCAGAATCCGTATACCGAATTTATCGAACAATGTACCCGCAACCGGCATCGTCAGCCCCATGAGCAGTGCACCAGGCAATAGCGCAAGTCCTGACTCAAACGGCGAATAGCCGAGCATATCCTGCATCAGGACGGGCAATATATTGTTTGCCCCGACCATTGAAGTGAATACCACGACACCGATCAGCGAGCTCAAGAGGAAGTGCCGATTCTTGAACACGCGCATTTCCAAGATGGGCTGCCTAAGCTTCAGCTGTCGCTTCGCGAACACCAGCACCAACAGCAGACCAACCACAATCGAGAATATTACGAGCAGATCTGTCCATCCCCTCGTACCGGCAATCGAAAATCCGTAGAGCAGTCCTCCGAAGCCGAATGTAGATAATACAATCGACGGCAAGTCGACTTTTGGATCCGTCTGCTGGGTAACGTTCTTCATGGAAACCAAAGCCAGGACGAAATTCAATAATACCAGCGGCAGCACGATGAAGAACAGTGCGCGCCATGGCCATATTCCTACGATATATCCAGCAAGTGGTGGTCCGATGGCTGGTGCCAGGCCGATGACCAGGCCGAAGTAGCCCATCGCCTTACCACGCTGTTCAAGCGGAAACTGGGTCAGTAGGATGACTTGTGTCAGCGGCATCATGATGCCTGCTGCAAGACCTTGGAACACCCGCCCGATAAGCAGAACCGAATAGACTGGCGACAAGGCGGCGAGCAGCGTACCGGTGATGAAGATCGTCATACCGGTCAGATAGAGCATCCTCGAAGTGAATTTGTTGATCAGGAATGCTGACACTGGAATCATAATGCCATTGACAAGAAAGAATCCCGTCGTCAACCATTGTGCAGTGCTGAACGGTACATTGAAGTCATTCATGATCGGCGGGACTGCAGTGACAAGCAGCATCTGGTTGAGCAGGACGAGGAATGACCCCATCAATAATGTCGCAATCAGTAACATTTTTGGACTCATCTTCATTTGTTTCATATCTTCACTACTTCCTTGGAATTGAACTTGGGTCTACTTGAAACGAGTAACGCTGCGTTCATTGGCGGCATCGACTTCGAGTATATGCTCCATGCGCGTCTTCAACTCTTCTACATGCGAAATGATGCCGACCATCTTACCCGTCGTCTGCAGGTCGATGAGTGTATTCACCGCTACATCCAATGTTTCGGGGTCGAGGGTACCGAACCCTTCATCGATCAGCATCGTTTCTAGACTGATGCCCCCGGACTCCTGCTGCAATGCTTCATTCAATGCAAGCGCGAGCGTCAGTGCCGCCTGAAATGATTCACCGCCGGATAGGGAAGAGATATGCCTTGGCTGATTGTTGTAGAAATCGAACACTTCGATATCCAACCCGGTTTTCCGGTTGCTGCGTGAGGTGCTCCTCCTCAGTTCATATCGGTGCCCCGTCATTTCAAGGAGCCGGATATTGGCAATCTGCAGTATGCGATCTAGGTAATAGGTCAATACGAATCGCTCCAAAGAGACCTTCTGATCGTTCCTGCCGGCTACCGCATCCGCTAATGATAATAAGGCCTGCGTCTCTTCAAGGGCTGCTTCATGCTGGTCAATCAAATCGTTTATCCGCTTTAGATTCTTATCGTTATGCTCGATCTGGGCGTTTAACTTCGCCCGGGATTCCGTCAGTGATTCGAGATGTTTTTCAATAGCTGCAAGTTTTTCCTGTTCCCCTGATGGATCCATCCATTCACGGCCGTCCATCTGACTTTCCAGATGGCGTTTCCTATCTAACGCCACTTCTTTTTCACGATGATAAGATTTGATGCTCGCCTCTATCTCTCCGATGTCGGTGCGTTCCGAGATTCTGATCAATTCTTCCCGATCCATTGATACTTCATGGGTAAATTGATCTATCTCAGGTGTCAGGGAGGATAGTGTCTGTTGCACTTTCACCGCCTGTTCGTTCAGCGCCGCTGTCTTTTCTTCCATTCTGGCAAGCTCATCCTTCGTCGTAAGGCGCACGGATTCGTTTTGCTGCAGACGGTGGCGGTATCCATCAACCTCTTTGCGTTTTTCTTTGAAGGCTTGCGCGAATGCTTCGAACTGCTCGTAACCTGTCTCGGTTATGAACATATCCTTCAATTCCTGGGCCCGGTGCAGCTGGTGGGTGATGTTATTCTCATTAACTCTGCCGTCCGCCAACCGCTGTTCCAGGCGCTTGTATTCTTCATTATACTCAGACTGCCTCTGGTACTTCGCAGAATCTGCCTGCTGATCTTGCTTAAGCTGTTGATAAGCCGATTCAAGATCTGCATAAGTCTTTTTGAGCACTTCCAGATCCACCCGCTTCTTATCAGGCGTCATCTCTTCCATCACTCTACGTTTCGCCTGCAGTTCCGATCGGCGCTCGGCCAGGTGCTGCATTGCATCATTGAGGGTTTTCAGACGCTCCTCTTCAGCCTCAGTCAGCGTTTCCACATCGTGCGGTAATGTCTGGACCGGCTGCCTGCACACTGGACAGTCATGACCGACTTCAAGGTGCTGTAGAAGATGGCTGATATGATGACCATCTTCAGTCGAGAACTTATCCTCTACGCTGCGTTTCAGCTTTTCCAGTTTTTCTTTCGTTTCTTCAGACTGCTTTTCCAATTGAAGGAGTTCTTCATCTATCTTGGATTTCTCTTCATCATTGCGCCGGTTATCTTGCTCTTCTTTGATGGCAACATCAAGCGCCATCCTCTCCTTTTCATTTTCGAAGACGGCCCGAGCCAGCCGATCTGATGCTTCTCGGCTCCATGCGTCTTCGTGCATGCGCCCCTTCAGTTCTTCAATCTGGCGTGCCAGCGCTTGCGACGTTTCTTCACTGTCGGTTTTAGCCCGCTGCAACGCTTCGATTCCAGAGATACTTTCCCGAATGTGTGCGTCCGACATGAAACGTTCCGTCCGGTTCAACCATTTCTCCAACCCAGCGTAGCGGTCTCCAGCGGCCTTCAATTCTTCATATTCTGCAAGATGATCCGCATGCTTTTTTTGCGAAATCTGCTGCGCTTCGGTCAATTCCTTCAGGCTCAAGTCAAGCCTTTTCTGCTCAGCAAGGGCGTCACTCTCTTTTTTGAGTGCATATTCCTTCTCTTTGGCGACCCGGTAGTCCGCCAATACCTTCTCCAATTCTTCCATCTCGGATTTCCGGCTCTCCAACTTGTTTAATCCGTCTGCAATCTCCTGCAGTTCCTTCACCCTTGTGTTATGCAGTTCCTTGGCGTCCAACCTTTTTTTGATGGTTTCAAACACCTTCTGCTGGCTGGTCGCTTCTGTAATCACTGCTTCAAGCTTTTCTGCCAGCAGCTTCTGGATTTGGTTGATTGCTTCTACCCTTTTGGCTGATGTGGGATAGTCCGCTTCCATCAGGCTCTTGACCGCGTCATGTTCATCCCCGCTCAAGGAATTGAAGAGCTCCTGTATTTTGGTCTCCATCACTGCAGTATCCTTCAATTTCTCTTTCTTCAGTTCATTGAGTTTGTTTTCGAACTGGACGAAGCGTTCCGTCCGGAAAAGGGTGCGCAGTATCTCCTGCTTCTGTTCGCTGGAAGAAGTGAGCAGTCTCTTGAATTCACCCTGGGGGAGTACGAGGATCTGCCTGAACTGGTCCGCATTCAACTTGATGATATCCATGATCGATTGCTTGACGCCGTTGATGCTGCTGTCGATCACCTCACCTTCCCCGCTGTACAATACCGCTTTTGGTGGGACCGGGGTCTTCCGACCCGCCTTGTGGTAGGACAGCGTACGCTCCACTGTATATGTACGTCCGCGTATTTCAAACTGCAGCCGAATCGAACTGATATCATCATCCGTCGCAAATTGGCTTCTGACCGAACCTTCGGTACGATCTCTTGTCGACAGTGTGCCGTAGAGCGCATAGGTGATGGCGTCAAAAATCATCGTTTTGCCGGATCCTGTCCTGCCGCTGATCAGGAACATGCTGTCTTTGACTTTAGTGAAGTCTATCGTTTCTTTCTCGAACGGGCCGAAATAATGCATGCTAATCTGTATCGGTTTCATCTATATCACCTTTGAAATAGTTATTGAATATTTCTGTCTGATAACGGCTCGGTGATTCACCGAAAATGTTCTCGATGAATGAACCGAATATCTCCCCGTCGGTCGAACTGCCCGCATCAACAGCCTTCATGCTTTCTTCGCTGACTTCTTTTATGGGCCTCAGTTCCAATGTGTTCGGGTATATCATCTTGATCTTGGACATGGGGTCATTGATGTGCGACATGCCAGACAATTCAAATTTGAAATATGCTTCCTTATCATCAAAATGGATCGCTTCTTCAATGACATCATCGAATGTTCCAGTGTAATGAATGAGGTCACGCTTCACAGCAAGTGGCACAAAGCGGCATTGCACCCCACCATCTGTGTCGATGATACGATATCCTTTCGGCTGGCTCACTTCCGAGAAGGAATATTTAAGCAGCGAGCCACTGTAGAATATCTTCTCATGGGTAATGGCAAAGGGATGATGCAGGTGACCGAGCAACACAAGATCAAATGCTTCAAACAGTTCTGCACCGACCTCTTCTGACAACCCTATCGACAGCGGCCGCTCTGACTCCGATGCCTTGCCTTCAGAAATGAACATATGGCCGACGACTATATTGAAGGCACTTTTATCCATCACTTTCGATAACTGTTCTGTGATGCGGACATAGACGTCGTGATGGGTTTTTATCCCGTCGTCCTGAAAATGGACTTTCGCTTCCAGAACATCCAGATAAGGAATCATATAGAAGTGATGGTCCCCCATTTTTATTGGTGTCGTAATGTCGTCGATTGATGTGCGCATGTGGTAACCGCTCTTGGCAAACCAGTAGCTGCCGTAGTCAAGGCGCGAGCGGCTGTCATGATTCCCGCTGATCGCCAGGACGGGGACATTTTCCTCTATATTTATCTTATACAGATAATCATTCACCAGCTTCAATGCAGATTGGGAAGGGTTGGCGCGGTCGAAGACGTCCCCTGCGAGGACGAGGACATCGATGTCCTCTTGCCTTACGCAATCGAGTATCTGTTCGAGCATATGTTGCTGATCTTCAATAAGATCCATGCCGTTCAGCCGCTTTCCTATATGCCAATCTCCTGTATGTAGAATTTTCATTTTCCTATCACCTCGTATCTTTTGATTATACAAGAAAAACGCCCCCCAAGTAAGTTCGGGGGGCGCTTTTTCAATGCAGCTGTCTGATGGATATGATGAGAGCATCCAATTTCTGCTCCATCCTATAGAGCAGAAAGAATGTGATCACTGCCGGAAATCCAACATCACTGACTAATGGTACCCATTCCATGCTAGATTATCTCGGTTACATTCTGTTCGACGATTTTAGCGGAATGGACAGACACCGGCTTGCCCTGTGATGGTGCCAGTACACCTGTGTCCATAAGCTTTCTGGCCTCGAGGAGTATGGCCTCTTCTGTCAGGTTATCCTTCGGGTTGCTGATGTTCAGTGTAAACCGGCGGTCTGCCGATGTGTTGAAGACGATGACGAGTTTCTTGGTCATGGTTTATCCCCCTTATTAATTGATGACGTAAGTCTGTTCCTTCTCGACGATTGCATATACATCATTCGTCAACACTTGATACACCTCGGCTGCTGCATTGATATCTGCATCAGTCGCTGACAACTCCAGGTTTCTGACAGATCTGAAGCGGAGTTTTTCCCCGCCTTTTCCATCTGCTTCAAAAAAGTAGAACTTCGCACTTAAGTTTTTCAACATGTCCTTCACCTCCTTCGCCTTATATATCGAAGGGGATGATTAGATGGACAATATTCTTTTTATTTCTTATAATAGCCATGAGGTGAGGCAATGGACGATCTATTTATGTGGCTGATTGCACTATGGACCTTCATCATGTTGGGGCTCATGGTAATCGGCGGATATTTCATGTTCAGGAAATTTTTGAAGCGTATGCCAAAGGGAGATGGATATAGTGAACTCGATTGGCAGGCGTTTTATATAGATAAGGCGCTACCCCTGTGGCACGACGAAGCTAAATCCATGCTGAATGAGCTTGTCACTCCTGTGCCGGAACTATTCAGGGATGTGGCAAAGGAACGGATTGCAGGTAGAATTTCAAAGATCGCCCTTGATGAGGGCGCTAAAAAGATCACTTTGGACCACATCATGAAAGGATATATCATTGCCACGCCAAAGCGTGATCACAAATTCATGAAAAAGAAACTCAATGAATTGGACATTGATTATACACCGTATGAGGCGCTCTTCGAATATGCCGATGATGAAAAGCAGAAATTCTCCATATTTGAGCAGACAGAAAAAGTAAGCAGCAGATCAAGTTGACTTGATCTGCTGCTTTTCATATTGCTTCAATTTCACCAGCATCGACAGACGCCATATTATGATCATGACGAAGGCGAGCAGGAAGAACATCCCACCGATTTCACCGGGGGAGATGCTCATGGACAGGATGGTCTTCAGTACGATCCTAAGGACAAGCAACCCGACCAGTATGACGGGGAAGAGTTTCGATTGTCTGACGTATAGCTCGCCGCCCTTCTCCTCATAACGGGTGGTGACGACGAGCAGGACGGAAAAGATGAGTCCCATTGCCACTGCTTCTAAGATTTCGGAAGCGCTGAGCCTGAAATATGGGAATACATACATCAAGGCGCCGGTCGACATCATCACCGGTGGTATGATGATCTTGCGTAACGTCAGCGGTCGTTTGGCCGCACGCTGCCTGACGATTATGGCACCAATACCCATGATGACAGCCATAATGGATGCGGCTGTAAACAAAATGCTTTCAATGCCCATGGCCTAAAACCCCTGGAAATCGCCGAAGAACGGCTGCAGCCAGATAATGATCTGCGTCAGTCCATCAAAATAGAGCAATACACCCATCATAATCATGATGACGCCACCGATCTTCATGATACGGTTTGAATATTTCAGCATCCAGCGTGTCCGCGACACGAAGAAGCTCAGTGTAAAGAACGGTACTGCAAAACCAAGGCAGTATACGACCATCAGCATAAGGGCATTGTTCGGTTCAGATGCACTCATCGCGAATATTGCACCGATGATCGGACCGTTACACGGCGTCCATCCTGCACCAAAAGCCATGCCGATCAGAATGGAACCAAAGAAACCGGATGGTCTGTTTTTAAACTGGACCTTCCTGTCCTTCATCAAAAAGTTGAAGTTCAGTACACCGGTTACAATAAGACCGAATATTATGATCAGGATGGCACCAAGTTGACGGATCAGATTCGAGTATTCTATCAATAATCCACCAAAGAATGCGGTGCCGAATCCGAGTGCGATATAAATCAGACTGAATCCAATCAAGAAAAATAAAGTATGAAGGATCGCCCGCACATTGAACTTCTGGTTTTCCACTTCATTATAGCTCATACCTGTTATGTAGGAGATGAAAGCCGGGAAGACCGGAAGTACACATGGGGAGACGAAGCTGAGTACGCCTGCACCAAATGCGAGAAGGAATGTCACTTCACTACCCATAGAAAAACCCCCAATCAGATATCATTCTATCAGACATCCTCTCAGTTTAGATATTCTATGGGACTGAATATGCGAACATTGTATGACAATTATTGCTGGCCATTCTGCAACTGGTACATCTTATGGTAGATGCCCCCTTCACGGATCAGCGTGTCATGCGTACCGCGCTCGACAATTTCACCACGGTTGAGCACCAGGATCTGGTCGGCATCCTGTATGGTCGACAATCTATGCGCAATCGCGAGCGTCGTGCGTCCCCGACGCATCTTCTCCAAGGAATGTTGGATCTGTTCCTCTGTTTCGGAATCGATATTTGCCGTCGCTTCATCAAGAATCAATATTTTAGGGTCTATCGCCATCGTCCGGGCGAATGCGATCAGCTGGCGCTGTCCGCTTGAAAAAGCACTGCCCTTTTCGATCACTCTATGCTGATAGCCGCCCGGAAGATTGTTTATGAATTTCTCCGCGTAGACGAACTCCCCTGCGGCCTTCACTGCTTCAAATGTCATATCGGGATGGTACAGTCGGATGTTTGAAGCAATGGTGCCATAGAAGATGAATGGGTCCTGCAGCACCAGTCCGACCTTCTGCTTCAGTTCGCCTTTCGGCATTTTCTTGATGGAATGTCCATCGATGGTGATATCGCCTTGATTGAATTCATAAAAGCGCATAAACAGGTTAATGATGGAACTCTTGCCGGAACCGGTATGTCCGACCAATGCCACAGTCTCACCCGGCCTGGCTGTAAATGTGATGTGCTTCAGCACATCCACCTCACCGTCATAGCTGAAGGTCACATCTTTAAACTCGATATGTCCATCGGTGATCTCCGCTTCCTCATCCTTATCTTGGACCGGTTCCAGGCGCTCATCATCCATCAAGGTGAACACCCGGCTTGCGGATACGAGTGCCTGCTGAAAAATGTTCAGATTCTGACTGACCTGGTTGATCGGTTCAAAGAACCGTTCCATATACTGCAGAAAGGCGAAGACGACACCGGCTGTAACGGTCGACTCAAAGCTTAGCAACCCGAAATAGCCAAGTATCACTGCGATGGCAAGCACATAGATCATGCTGATCGCGGGCCTCAGGAGCAACCCATCGAGTTTGACGTTCTTCATATTGTATTTATAATGCGTTTCATTTATCGTATTGAATTCTTCCTGCAGACGCCGCTCCTGATTGAACACCTGGATGATCTTCATGCCTTCTATCGATTCTGCCAACTTCGCATTCATCTCACTCAAAAGCTGGCGTGCATGGGAGAAGAAATTCGCTGAATACCTACGGTATACTGCCAAAATGGCAGCAATCACAGGCATGAAAAGCAGTGCAAACAAAGCCAACTTGATGTCCAGGATGAACATCATCACAAAGCTTGAAATGACCATGAAGATCGCCATAAGAAACGTTGCCAAGACACCGATGAACATATCGACGATGGCTTCCGTATCATTTGTGATGCGTGAGACGACGCTGCCTCCAGGCACTTTATCGAAATAGCGCATGCCAAGACGACCGATCTTTTCAAAAGCATCGATCCGCAGCTGCTGGATCACCTTGAACGCCAAATACTGGAAGAGGTAGATGTTCATGTATGTGGTGACTGCCCCGAGTATCTGGACGATGGCGAAAAGGACGATCAGCCACATGATGTCCTGCTCCGGAAACACGCCTGGTGTCAAATAATCATCAATGAAGATCATGACAAGGTAAGGTGTGGCCACGCCTGCTGCAGTGGATACCGCAAGCATAAGGAACCCCAATGTCAGCACACCTTTGAAAGGCAGCGTATATTTCATCAGACGAATCAGAACATCCTTCTGATCATTGAATGTTAGATTCAGAGTGTCGTTCTCCATCTAATTCCGCCTCCCTTCAGCCATGTCTTCCAAGGAACTCTTCAGAGATTCACGCAGCGCCTGCGCGTTATAGGTGTCGTGGTACCAGCCCTGCTCCGCCATCAGCGTGTCGTGCGTACCCATCTCCATTATGGTGCCGGCGTCCATGACGATGATCAGATCTGCATGGCTGACAGCACTCATGCGGTGTGCGGTAATGATGTTTGTCTTGCCGCGCCGGTTGGATTGCAGGCTCTCAAGTATACGTTCTTCGGTCTCTGCATCGACGGCTGATAATGAGTCATCAAGTATCAGCACTTCAGGATCGAGAATCAGTGCGCGCGCAATGGATATGCGCTGTTTCTGCCCTCCGGACAATGATACGCCACGCTCCCCGACAACGGTTTCGTAGCCGTGGGCGAATGCTTCTATATCATCATGTATCTGACTGAGGCGCGCCGCTTCATGGATTTGTGCATCATCCATTTCTGGATTGCTGAACGCGATATTATTGCGGATCGTCGTGGAGAAGAGGAAATGATCCTGGGGCACATAACCGAACTGCGCCCTCAGATTGCTGATGTTATAGTCTCTTAGCGGATGGCTGCCGTAGACGATATCTTCCGGGTTGACCGTATCAAATTCGCGGAGCAGGAGCCTGAGCAATGCGCTTTTGCCAGAACCGGTACGGCCGACTATACCGACCGTCGCGCCTCTCTCAATTGTAAAACGCACATCCCGTACTCCACCTGAATCTTCACCTGGAAAATTAAATGCGCCGATGTTAAAGTGAATGTCTCCTTCAGGCTGATCTTCTATCAGATATTCTTCCCCGATATCATTTTTCGTTTCCATGATTTTCTCTATACGGGCGTAGGAGGCGCTCCCCCTTTGAATCAGGTTGAAGAACATCCCAAGCGCAAGGAGCGGCCAGACCATCATGCCGAGGTAGGTTGTGAATGTGACCAGCTGTCCGACGGTGATTGCATCGTCAAGCACCATGCGTGCCCCGAAAAATATGGAGATGAAGTAACTCGCCCCAATCACTGTCATTATCGTCGGATCGAACAGCGCATCGATTTTTGATACTTTTAGATTTTTATCGACGACATCATCACTCAACTTCCTGAAGTCTTCCTGGTCATGCGACTCATATCCGAACGTCTTGGTCACCTTGATGCCCGATATGCTTTCCTGGGTCTTATCGTTGAGCATGCTGAAGGCAGCCTGTGCCTTCTTGAAACCGCGGTTTAAGAGAGTACCGTAATAGCTCGTCAATATCACCATGAACGGTAACGGAATCATCGCCATCAATGTCAGTTTGGGGCTGATTGTAACGGCCATCGTCACCAGTACCGCCCCTCCGGTGATCAGTGAATCGGCAATGGTTAGAATGCCGGCACCGGCAGTCGCCTGGACTGCTTGTATATCATTGGTGGCATGGGCCATCAAGTCCCCGGTGCGCTTCTTCTGATAGAATGAAGGGCTCATCTGTGAATATTTATTGTAGAGTGAAGACCGAAGAATCTTCCCGAGGCGGTAACTCGCCCCGAAAATCATGATGCGCCAGAAGTATCTGAATATGTATGTCAAGACGGCCACTACTATTAGCAGAATGATGAATTGCCCCAGTCTCCCTCCGGTCAGCGTTTCCTGCCTTATGCCGTCGATGACCCATCCTATGACTTGCGGGGGCACCAGTTCCATCAATGCAACGAGTATCAGCATGATGATGCCGGCGATGTAGTTTTTCCGTTCCCTTTTAAAGAACCACCCCAACTTTTTGAAGACTTTCATGCCATCCCCCCTTATTGTTGACTGCAATTAAATTCTATCATATATTTCGAAAATTGAAATATTTTAAGCATAAAAATAAACCCTTCTATAATAGAAGGGTTCATCTTTATTTTTTTGATGCTTTCATACGCTCTTTTGTTGATTTTGAATCGGCACTGCGATTCATCATCGTCATCATCTGATTGATTTTCTTCTGGGAAGGTTTCTGTCCCATTTGCATCATCATCATTCTGAGCATCTCTTCATTGATAGGTGGATTCTTTTCGAGGTAATCCATCATATATTTCCGTGCCATGAAGAAACCAAGGGCAACGCCACCGATGAGTGCAACAATAACAATCAGTATCCAGATCCATGTAGCCAAACTGCTCACCTCTTTCTTCGTAGAACAGTATAAAGTCTACATCAAAAACAGGTGTTTTTCAACAGATTATTTCTCCATCACCGTCTCCAGTATCCGTTCGACGGTAAATCCATATTTTTCGACGACTATGTCGCCAGGCGCACTCGCACCGAACGTATCGATTGTGTGCAATTTGCCTTTCATGCCGATGAAGCGGTGCCAACCCAGACTGGCTGCCATTTCAATGGCCGTCCGGTTTTCTATATGCGTGTTCAATACACTTTCGATATAGGCTTCGTCCTGTTTCAGGAACTGCTGCATATTCGGGATGGAGGCGACTTTCACTTTTACACCTTGTGCATTAAGCTGCTCTGCTGTATCCACAGCCAATGGCAGCTCGCTTCCGGAAGCGAATAGGATCGCATCATCCCCTTCGTCGTAGGCAATATAGCCACCTTTTTTGACCCCTTCCTCAACAACGTCATATGGCACATCTATCGTTTTGACATTTTGACGTGTCAGCACAAGGGCCGTCGGTGCATCTTCAGCTTCCATCGCTATCTTCCAGGCGGCACGTGTCTCATTGCCTTCTGCCGGTCTGATTGTATTGAGGTTCGGGATGGCGCGCAGACCAGCAAGCTGTTCTACCGGTTCATGCGTCGGACCGTCTTCCCCTACTGCGATTGAATCATGAGTCAGTACATAAGTTACAGGCAGTTTCATCAGCGCGCTCAAACGCATAGCTGGCTTCAAATAGTCACTGAAGACGAAGAACGTGCCACCGTAAGGACGAAGGCCGCCGTGCGCTGCCATGCCATTCAAGGCAGCCGCCATACCGAATTCCCTGACGCCAAACCAAATGTTCCGTCCCGCATAATTATCAGGGCCGAAGTCTTCTTCATCCTTCACATTGGTCTTATTACTGCTGGCGAGGTCCGCGGCACCACCGAACAATGTCGGAACGGAATCAGACAGCGCCTGTATCATATCGCTTGAGACCGCACGTGTGGCTTTCTCTTCCCCTGCTTCATAATAAGGCATATCCTTATCATAATCTTCCTGTAGACGGTGGTTGATGGCATCCTCGAGTTCAGCGTGCAGTTCTGGATGCGTTTCTTTGTAGCCTTTAAGCATTTCATTCCATGCTTCTTCTTTTTCATTGCTTCTTGTTTTCATCGTTTCACTGAAGCGTTCATAGACCGATGGATCGACATCGAATGTCTTCTCCGGGTCCAATCCATAATATTCAAAAGCTGCCTTGCGTTCCTCTTCACCGAGCGGCGCACCGTGTGAGGCGCTTTTGCCTTGCTTGTTCGGGGAACCGTAGCCGATGATCGTCTTCACTTCGATAAGTGTCGGGCGGTTTGATGCCTTGGCATTCTTTATCGCTTTATCTATGGCATCGCAGTCATTGCCATCCTCCACTTTGATGTAGTGCCAGTTATACCCTTTAAAACGTGTGCCCACATCTTCTGAGAAGCTCATGTCGAGATCGCCATCGAGCGATATGTCGTTTGAGTCATAAAGCACAATCAGTTTGTCCAACGCCAAGTGGCCGGCCAGTGATGCCGCTTCATGGGAGACACCTTCCATCAGGTCACCATCGCTCGCGATGACATAAGTGTAGTGGTCCATCACATCATAGCCATCCCTATTGAAGCGGGCTGACAGGTGCTTTTCAGCCATCGCCATACCGACACTCATTGCGAAGCCTTGACCCAATGGTCCTGTCGTCACTTCCACACCTTCGGTATGTTTGAATTCAGGGTGTCCAGGCGTCTTCGACTCGTACTGCCTGAAGTTCTTCAGCTCTTCCATTTCAAGCGAACCGCTCAAGTGCAGCAGGCTATACAGCAACATGGACCCATGGCCCGCACTCAATACGAAACGGTCACGGTTGAACCAGTCCATTGAGTTCGGGTTGAAGTTCAGATGACGGGACCAGAGTGTATAGGCCATCGGTGCAGCCCCCATAGGGAGGCCCGGGTGGCCGGATGCCGCCTTTTCGATCGCATCGATGGATAGTGAGCGGATTGTGTTGATAGCTAGTTGGTCTGTCTTGTCAAAAGTCATTTGCGCATACTCCTTTATGAATTCTTATTTTTATCTGCTTGGATTTTCTTTACCTTTTCAGGGGTCACATCATTGCCTTCAGGGTCGACGACTTTAGTGTTCTCCACCTGCTTCTTGAATGAAGAGCGGAAGTTTTTAAGATACTCTTCCCTCAAACCTTTCAGTTCGGAGCGTTCATCCCCTGTAATGCTGCCCGACTTCTTTTTGGCAGCGAGCGTATTGATCCGCTGAATTTTATCTTTGTCTAACATAGCAGCCCTCCTGTCCACTTTCTTATAATCTACCATAAAAAAAAGTGTGGTACCATTACCACACTTCAAAGTCATCTTATGAATCCAATCATTTCCATCAACTGCTCCATATTGCTGCGCTCGGCGTATTCTTCAGCCGATAGATCCGTCTCCTCTACAGGCGGGGGTGCATCGTCATGTGTGACGACCTGGTATTCATCTATATAGACAACTTCAGAATTACTATTCCCTTCCTTGTGGGAATCCAACATGAAAATGAGGCCAGCAGCGAAAACAAATATAAAGACCATACCTAATAGTTTAAATTCCCTCAATGTCATCATTACTACCTCCAGAACATATGTTTGTATAAACATATTAACAGAACGCCTGTTCCGGGTCAATGGAAGAGCGAACAAATGTTTGTAAGATGCCCTCTCATATGATAAAATTTAAACAACAACAAGGCGGAGGTAATAACTATGAAGGCGCTAACAGACAGGCAGAAACAAATATACCAATTCATCAAATCCACAGTGAAGGATAAAGGCTATCCGCCGAGTGTCAGGGAAATCGGCAATGCAGTCGGCCTCCAATCGAGCTCGACTGTCCATGGCCATCTGGCTAAACTGCAGGAAAAGGGCTTCATCAAAAGGGACCCGACAAAACCTAGGGCAATCGAAGTCATCACGGAAGAGAACGAGAGCCATGGTGCCGTAATCCATGTCCCGGTCCTCGGTAAGGTTACAGCCGGGCTGCCGATTACTGCCGTAGAGAATATCGATGAGTACTTCCCTCTCCCCGAACATTTCACAGCGAACCACAACAGTGAGATATTCCTCCTCAATGTAGCTGGGGACAGCATGATTGATGCAGGCATCCATGATGGGGATAGAGTGATAGTACGCAAGCAGAACATTGCCCATAATGGCGATATCATCGTCGCAATGACGGATGACGATGAAGCAACAGTCAAACGTTTCTATAAGGAGAATGGCTACTATAGGCTGCAGCCTGAAAACACGACAATGGAACCAATCATCTTGGACAGTGTCGCTGTACTCGGCAAAGTCGTTGGACTGTTCCGTGCATTTTAAAGAATTTCATATATAAAAGGGCGCATCGTAAAGATGCGCCCTTTTGTCTTTCCGTATCCATCCTGTCAATATCCTTTGTTTCGAATGTTTTATCTATCAAGTATGATTCTGATTTGTTCTAAAATATCTTTTGGATCTTGCGTTTGCTTGTCTTCTGTTTTATGTTTCAACTGCATCCCCTCGTTCTTGTTTCATTCAGGATGGTGATCTGGAAAGATTATTCTATATTTAAATATATAAGCCCGCTCCTCTATTTTCCCCTTATTCCGATAGGCGAAACATTATTTTTCAATTTTTATTTTCCACAATACTTCAATGGAATCATATTCTATCTTTTTAATATGCATGAGGGACTCATTAGAGTTCAGACGAAGGAAGATTGGCTTCCCCCATTGCTGGTCTAGAGTAGAAGCATCAGAAGCCGGGTATGGATTAACATGCTGAAACCCCTTTTTTAAAGCACAATCCACACCACAATTGTTGGGGATTTATCCTGTATGTTCTGCAAAATGAATAGGACCGGAGGAATTTTAAATGGCAATCCGGATAAAGGTTTTTTTCAAAAAGTTGGTCCACTATTCCTTAAAAGATAAAGTGTTTGATATGGCTGCCCAGCTTTCTTATTATTTGCTGCTTGCGATATTTCCATTTTTAATCCTAATATTTACCTTAATGCGATTCCTGCCACTCTCAACCGGGACTGTACTGGATATCATCAGTCCGTATGCGCCAGAAGGGTCAATGCAGTTGATTGAAGACAATTTGTATCATGTGCTCGAGGTTACAAGGGGTGACTTGTTGTCGATCAGTATGGTAGCGACTTTATGGTTGTCCGCAATGGGTGCCAGCGCATTGGCACGGACATTGAACAGTGCGCACCGGGTGGAAGAGAGCAGGCCTTTCCTCAGGGCATTTGGTGTTGCAATTCTGCTCACCGTCGGTATGATCCTAGGTGTGATCATCTCTTTAATATTATTGGTGTTTGGAAGGGGGATCGGGTTATCCATTTCTTCCATGTTAGGAGTCGACCCCAGCTTCCTGCAGGATTGGAACACTTTCCGCTGGACTTTCAGTTCTATCATCCTAGTGGCATTAGTTGCAGGTCTGTATTACTTTGTGCCAAATAAGAAATTGCGTTTTCTCGACATCCTTCCCGGCACATTATTTGCAGTTGTTGGCTGGCAACTGGCTTCGCTCGGGTTCTCATACTATGTGAGTATCGCCGATTACTCCATTATTTATGGAAACCTTGGAACCATCGTCATTCTACTGATCTGGTTGTATTTATCTTCTCTGATAATTCTAGTAGGCGGTGAAATTAACGCAATCATAAGCAGTAAAAGGAGTGAGGAATTACAGTGACCTCTCTGAAGTAGGCAATAAATTTCAAGTATGCTCTATTTCTACGAGAAAACTTTTTAATAGGGAAGCTGATCATTCTGGGCGGTGTGGCAGCCTATACGCTGTTTCTTCACTGCCTTCCTTTGTATTCGCTTCATTCAAGGTAGTGATCCTGAAAGATGATTTCGTATTTAAACACATAAATCTGTTCCTCTCCCCTAGTTCGATGATTAGAAACCATACAACTTGGCTATGTATGTAATACAGGTATTTATGGAATAAAAGCCAAATTATACATAATAAATTGGATACGATTTATGTTATTGAATCCAATACGATCTTCATTACAGATAGCATGACATGGGAAGACCGGACAGCTGGGTATGGCATCATCAACGAAATTGCTTCTGATGGCACACGTACATTCATCAAAGTCCATGCGCAACAGCAATCCATATATCTACCCGCGTCCTGAATAACATTTCTAGTAATATTCGCGGGAACCATATAAAAATCATTGCACAAGAGGAGTTTGAAACTTAAATAGTTTGTGGATGCCAATCAATATAAATCCCCGAATGTCTACACAGATGATTGATGCATAAGTTGACACATTCATTTCGAAAGGGACGACTTTGTCATCATCGGTAATATGCCACTAAGTGAAAAAACGCCAACTGACATGAAATACACATATAAAACCCATTTTAGCCTAGAGTTTTCTAAAGGATATTGCCACTATAGCCAGATAAAGGATAGAAAGTGACAAGGACGGGATGCAGTTTAGCGAAGACTAAATGGAGAGGAGCATTCGATGAAAAAGTCCTTAAGTATTCTATTGATGACCCTGATTATGCTTTTGCTTACAGGATGCGGTGGCACTGACAATGAGGCTGAAGAAGCAATGACGGATACGGAAAAGGAAACGACAGAGCAGCCGACTGAAGCAGTGACCACTGAAGAAGCGGCCGTAGGAGGCACCACAAGTGAAGCGTCTACGGAGGAAGCGAAAGAAGACTCCGAAGAGGAAACAACAGAGGAAGCGACCGAGGAACAGGTGGAAGAGGCGACAAACGAAAAGACGAAGGAAGAAACGGAAGAAGTTTCCATGGGCGGGTCTTCTGCATCCGGCCCCTATGAACAGCATATGATCCAAAATCCCGCCGGTGAGGCATGCATCATGAATCGTCTTGCTGCAGAGCACTGTGAAGGTATTACGATGCAGCAGAAATTCCTCGCCTACCACCATCTTAACTTTACAAATGTGCTGCCGATCTCACCGAACATTGGCTGCCTTGAGTGCATGGTGGACTATTCGTTCGCTGTTATGGATGGCACCCAAGAACCGATCAGCATCAATGAGATGGATAAGAAAGGTGCCCCTTTCACTCCGGATCTCGATACTTTCATGGAATCATATGCCTATGAACTCGCCAACTTCTTCAATGGCCACCCGAACCGGCTGATGGATTACATCGGGCAGGATAGCCCTGCCATATCCTATCTTGACAACAACCGTGCATCTGGCAATTTTGCCGATCATACGACTCATTCCGTTGATGTCCAGAGCATCGAAGACAAGGGAAACGGCACATATAATGTCACGATGTACCGTGAATATGAACATATCACTTCCAACGGCATCGAAGGCGGGACGGTTGAATATACAGTATGCGAAACCGATCACGCATTCAAAATCGTGGACTTTAACTGATGGCACTAATGGATTGAAAGAAGGCGACTATGAGATAGTCGCCTTCTTTATTTTCTTATATAGTTTTCCGTATAGTAAGGCACATTTTCTTCATTATATGCTGTGCCGGTCCCCAGGTGTGTAAAACTGGCTTTCAATGTGTTCTCCCGGTGCGGGGGTGAATTCATGAGGCTATGGTGCGAGAAGATAGGCGAAGTATGCCCCATCGCTATATTTTCCCCTGCCATCCTGTATGATACATCAGCTGACTCCAACCGATCCTTCAAAGTCACGCCGTCTGGGGAATCATGGTTGAAGTAATTTTTCTCAACCATGTCCCGGCTATGGCCAAGCGCTGCTTTTGAAGCCGCTTCGTCCCATGATAGAGGTTCCAGACCGTATTCCTGTCTGGTTGCGTTAACGAGAAGATGGTTCATTTTGGAATTATCCGCCGGTTCAGGATGATTATAAAGGGCGCTGCTTTCACCAAAGGCCTCTTTATCTACGACAAGCAGACCGTTCACCTGATCCGATTTGTGAAGATCATAGAAGAAATAGACGTATGTGCCATTGATATCATAGACTGCATATTCTTCATTATCCACACGCAGCCGCTTCCATCCCTTCTTGATGGTTGATTCCGGAGTACCATATATGGAGTCGACCTGTTCTCTGTCCAACCCTTCGATGTTGATCGTCTCGACTGATACGTCCCCACTGTTTGTATAGGCGCCGACGACCCTCTGATCTTTAACCAATACCATATGGAACACGCCTGGCTCACTTTCAATGTAGAACTCTCCTTCATATTCCGAGCCGATATGTTCTTTACCGGTAGTATCATATTCACTGTCGAGCGCAATCTCCACTTCCTGGGTCTGATCGCTGTTCACCTGGTGGATTTTATCCATATTGTAAGAAGGATAAATGTGCTCTTCGAGCCATCCACGCAGATAGGACAACTCCATACCTTCCTCAAAATCATAGGATTGCAGCACAGGAGCCGTAAATATCCAAACGAAATATAGGAATACGATCATCATCACTTTTCTTATCATACAGGCACCTCCCCTCCTCATATATTTTAAAAAAAGTAATTAAACTTTCGTCTAATTACTTTATCCTGGAATATATTCGGTTTGACGCTCTTCGAAATACGCCTCATCTACGATTGTATTGTCTTCACCCATCAGCACGACATTCGGTTTGAATGCCTCCAATTCACTGTCATCCAACTGAACATAGCTGATGATGATGACTATATCCCCCACCTGTACCTTGCGGGCTGCTGCCCCGTTCAGGCATATTTCACGCGAACCCCGCTTGCCTTCGATGACGTATGTTTCAATCCGCTCGCCATTATTGTTATTGACAATCTGGACCTTCTCATTCGGAAGGATATCAGCCGCATCAAGAAAATCAGGATCAATTGTGATACTGCCGACATAATTCAAGTTTGCTTCTGTAACTTTTGCACGATGGATCTTGCCATTCATCATTGTTCTGATCATTTCATCACCAACATATTATCTATTAACCGTGTTCTTTCGAACTTTACAGCAATGAATATTATAGCATCCCCCTCGATGTTTTGAACAGCATCAAGTCTTGGATGGGTGTAGATCTGTAGATCGTCCACGTGCGCTGATGTTTTCGATTCGATATGGGTCCTTATGTCCTCTTTGACAGCTTCAGCGTCAACCATGCCGTGTTTTATGCTTTCCTGCGCCCTTACAAGCGCGCGGTGGATTTCAGGGGCCTCATTGCGTTCGGCTGGAGAGAGATTGACGTTCCGGCTGCTTTTTGCCAATCCATCACGTTCCCGCTCGGTCGGCACACCAATCACCTCGAGCTCATGGTTGAAGTCCAAAACCATGCGCTTTATGATCATCAGCTGTTGGCGGTCCTTCTCTCCGAATACCGCAAAGTCCGGGCGTATGATGTTGAATAATTTGTTGACTACGGTCACAACCCCTTCAAAGTGGCCAGGTCTCCTGACGCCATCAAGTATCGAGGCCATGGATTTTAGGGACAGTTGAAGTTCGGGTTGTTCTGGGTACATTTCTTCTTCAGAAGGATGGAAAACCACATCGACTCCAGCTTGCCTGCATATTTCTAGGTCTCGCTCGAGATCCCTCGGGTAGCTTTCCAGATCCTCGTCGGGTCCGAATTGGAGGGGATTGACGAAGATGCTGACCACTACCGTATCACCCCTGCGCCTCGCTTCTTCTATAAGCGCAACATGACCTTCATGCAGGTACCCCATGGTGGGCACGAATGCAATCTCCCCTGTCCTTAAAGGTTTTAATATGTTGCGTATGCCTTCTATCGTATCTGTATTTTTCATCACTCTTCAAAAACCTTTCTCTTATAAGTGGTGGTTTCATCGGGAAATTCCGAATTCTTTACGGCCTGTACATAAGCCGAGAGGCCTTCTACCCCAGCAGTATTGAAATCTGCATACGACCTGACGAACTTCGGCAGGCGTTCGGTGCCATACTGGAGCAGATCGTGATAGACCAGCACTTGTCCATCCACCTCTTTACCTGCGCCGATGCCGATGGTGGGTATTGTGAGGGCTTCCGTCACCCTCTGGGCTAGATCTGATGGAATCGCCTCAAGTACAAGCAATGATGCACCAGCGGCCTCCATTGCCTTGGCGTCTTCAATCAGCTGCATGGCCGCTTCCTGGGTGTCGGCCTGCATCTTAAATCCTGTCACGCCGACTGACTGCGGTGTCAGTCCCAAGTGCGCGACGATTGGTACACCGGCCCGCACTGCCCGTTTGACGACGGGCAGGCAATCTACGCCTTCAAGTTTGATGGCATTGGCGTCTGTCTGCTGATAAAGCGACAGAACATTTCTTACGCTTGTATCATCATCCGCGTGATACGTACCAAATGGCATGTCGACCACCATATATGTGTCTGGGGCACCCCGCCTGACAGCTTTGGCATGATGGATCATATCTCCGGTCGTCACCTGCACCGTGCTTTTGTATCCAAGCACCGTCATGCCGAGTGAGTCACCGACAAGCAGCATGTCCATCCCTGCTGCCTCGCTTTGTTTTGCACTCGGATAATCATAGGCGGTCACCATGGTGATCTTTTCGCCATTTTGTTTCATCTGACTCCATTCACTGGTTGTTTTCATCATACTGCTCCTTTTATTTAAAGCCTATTATATTATAATTAGTTTACCATATATTTGGATGGTCGAAATACGTCGGGAGGATTAAAAAATGAAAATTGCAGTTATAGGCATAGGTGCTGTGGGCAGTATCGTCGCCCGAGAGCTGAAGATGCTCGATTATGATACGGTGCTGTTCGGCAGGCAGCCGAAATCCGGATTCACCATTTCTGAAGCGGGAGAGGAACATTTCTATCCCTACAGGATAGAGACGATGGATGCCTATCAGGGCGGATCGTTTGATGTGGTATTCATTGCGGTAAAGGCGACGGCGTTGAGAGGCATCAGCCAGACTTTCCACCCTCTCATCAATGGGGAAACGGAGGTCATCCTATGTGAGAACGGCATGGGCTATGAGCACTATTTCAATCGCCCGGTGCCTGCAGTGGTATATATCAGTGGACAGAAGAAAAACGACATAATTGAACATTTCCAGGATGCCACGCTACTCATTGAGGATGACCCCCATCCCAATCTTGATCGTTTGATTACAGCATTGGAAAAACATCCCGAGACACAATTGGAGATAAAGAAAAGCGAAGATTTCGAACGCATCCGCTATGAAAAGCTGCTGATCAATCTCGGCATCAACTCTGTAACGGCTTTGTCAAAAAACACATCGAAGATCTTTGATCTGCAGTCTGTGACACAATTGACCCGTGCCCTTCTTGAGGAAGGTGTGGCCATCGTCAATAGCGAGCGGGAAATCGTGTCGCCGGAATTTATAGATAGGGCCATGACAATCTACAAAAATTATAATCCGGATATGGGGACGAGCATGTACTACGACGTCATGGCAGAGGTGGAAACGGAGTATGCCTATATCCAAAAGTATCTCCATGACAGGAAAGGGGCTCTTGAAACCCCCACCCTGGACGTCATAGTCACCCTATTGGAAGCCTATCAATATAAGCGCGGATATTGACTATATTGTGTCATTTCGTACATCTTGCTCCAGACGCATTTATTCATGCTAAAATAGGTGATCAGAAGGAGCGATTGATCATGAAGAGACTGATATTACCATTTTTGTTGCTTATTTTCTTTGTTGCCGGATGCGGCGGTGAAGATGGTCAAATGGACATAAAGGAAAAGGTTGATCAATACAGTGCAAATAAAGAAGCAGAAGCAGCCTCCATCACTGGTTCCGAATTGATCATCGGCGAAAATCAGGAAGAGCGGTACGACTTGCCTGACCATGAATTTTTTGTATCGATCGCACCGTTCATCAATTACACGCACCCATGCGAATTCCATAGCCTGACAGGCTGTCAGGGTGAACTCGTATCCAAGGAGATACATGTAAAGATTACCGATGGAGAAGGAGAGGTCCATGTGGATGAAAATATGGAGACTCTTGAGAATGGCTTTATAGATCTGTGGCTGCCGCGGGACCGTGAATATGATATCACCATCACGTATGGCGACTATGAAACCGAGGGCTCGTTTTCAACATATGAGAATGATTCGACTTGCCTGACAGATTTCCAACTGGAGAAGTAGACAGCATCCTTGCCGATGTGAACCCAAAAGCTCATTTTATGGATTCACGTCACAAGGATATTTTTCTGCACTTTTTTAGCCTAAACTTTCAATTTACGAAAGTTATTGGTTTAAAATAGCCCATTTAACATCGAAAAATGAACTTAATTAACTATCGTTATTGAAAGGTTCGTTTTTTGTGTTATCATAATAAGCATCTTGAATACAAAGCACTCATATAATCGCAGGAATATGGCCTGCAAGTTTCTACCGGGGCGCCGTAAACGCCTTGACTATGAGTGAGTAACTCTTGTGCAACCACTTGAAGTCTGCTCATCTCATGATGTGTGCTTTTGGCTTTTTCAAAATATGATTTTGGAGTGGATTTCATGGAGTTGCTTAAACAGAAAATATTGGATGAAGGAACAGCACTTTCAGATACTGTATTGAAAGTCGACCATTTCCTCAACCATCAGATCGACCCATCGCTTATGAAAGAAATTGGAGCAGCGTTTAAAGAACATTTCGGAGATCGCGGGATAACTAAAATATTGACGCTGGAATCTTCTGGCATCGCACCTTCGGTCATGACCGGGCTTGCACTCGGCATTCCTGTGATCTTTGCAAGGAAGCGCCAGTCGTTGACCTTGAATGAAGGACTACTAACGGCAGGTGTTTTCTCCTATACTAAAAATGAGACGAATACCATTGCCATCGCCGAGAAATTCATCTCACCTGATGATAATGTATTGATCATCGACGATTTTCTGGCAAATGGGGAAGCCGCTAAAGGTCTGCTCGAACTTGTGGAACAGACTGAAGCTTCAGTAACCGGTATCGGCATCGTCATCGAAAAAGCCTTTCAGGAAGGCGGCGAAATACTTCGTACTGCTGGATACGATGTCCATTCCCTTGCCCGGATCGCCTCTTTGACGGAAGGTGAGATAACCTTCATGTCTGGAGTGGAAGTGTGATGCAGATGTCTTCACTTAAAAAACTTTCACTCGGCATCCAGCATATCCTTGCCATGTATGCCGGCGCGGTGGTCGTCCCTTTGATCGTCGGCGCCGCCATCGGCTTGACCCCCGCACAGCTCACCTACCTCATTGCCATCGATATCATGATGTGCGGCGTCGCAACAATCCTACAGGCCTGGAAAAGGCAATATTCGGGCATCGGACTCCCGGTCGTCCTTGGCTGTACATTTACTGCTGTTGGCCCGATGATTGCCATAGGCAATACTTACGGCATCCCTTCAATATACGGGGCAATCCTTGCTGCAGGTCTGTTCGTCATCATCATTGCGAAATATTTCAGCCGACTGATCAGATTCTTTCCGCCTGTGGTCACAGGTTCCGTAGTGACCATCATCGGAATTACTCTCGTGCCGGTCGCCATGCATGATATATCCGGTGGCCAGGGCAGTGCCGACTATGGATCCGGCCTGAATCTCGCACTTGGTTTCGGTACACTTGCAGTCATATTGGTGCTGTTCCGATTCGGGGAAGGCTTCCTGAAATCGATTGCCATACTATGCGGCATAGTGATCATGACTTTCATCAGTGGTTTTTTTGGAATGGTGGATTTCAGTGCAGTCAGTGCGGCCAGTTGGCTTCATCTTCCCAAAGTCTTCTACTTCGGGCTGCCCGAGTTCAATATAGTGCCTATAATGACGATGATGCTCGTGACAATCGTCGGTCTGATAGAGGCGACTGGTGTCTACTTTGCCCTTGGAGACATATGCGATGAGGATATCGGACAAGAAGATTTGAAAAGAGGCTACAGGGCAGAGGGCTGGGCGATCCTGCTCGGTGGCATTTTCAATGCCTTCCCCTACACCACCTATTCCCAGAACGTCGGCCTCGTCCAGCTTTCAGGCATAAAAAGCAGACAAATCATCTATATTGCAGGCACCATGCTCATTCTGCTCGGTCTCGTTCCAAAAATCGGTGCTGTAGCAGTGGCAATTCCGACCCCGGTCCTTGGCGGTGCGATGCTGGCAATGTTCGGGATGGTTGTCTCATACGGCATCAAGATGCTTTCAAGAGTGGACTTTGAGGACCAGAACAATCTGATGATCGTTGCAATATCGATCGGTATGGGCCTTGGCGTCACGGCTTTGCCCGACCTTTTTGCGATCGTGCCTGACAGTTTAGCTGTCATAACGGAAAGCGGCATCGTCCTCGGAAGCCTGACGGCGATTATACTCAATATTGCATTCAATGCCCGCTTGGGCTTCCTTAGACATAAAAGGCAGAACCGTCATATCATTGAATAGTATTACATTATAAAAGAGGCGTCGCTTGGCAGGGACGCCTCTTTTATCGTTCAATCATTCCTTTTTCAGCCATTTCCATAAGGGCCACGGGTTAAAGCATATACCACACATAAAAAGAGATCCCCTTTACAGGAGCCTGTGTTTACATAGAATTTCGATTTTGATATCCTTCGTCTTCCTCTTTTGAAATGTCGTCCACTTCGTCGAAATGATTTTGGATATAGGTTTGTTCTTCTTTCTTCGACAATAGCCCGTACGCTTTTCCTTCGACTACTGCATGTGGTATATCAGGTTGTGTCAATATATTATGTACCTTTACGGAATTGGAAAAATCGCCATTCTTCCATTCGAGCATTTCTTTATGTAGGAACGTTCTGTCTTTGACATCGTATTGTTCGAGTAAGTCAATCACTTCGTCAAGTCGTTTTTCCGTAATTTTCAAGTGCCCCCATTTCTTCTCTGCTCGTACTTTTTGATGCGACATTCGATGAACCATATCGACGACTTTATCTTCCACTTTTTCCGGCGCAGGCTCGACTTTGTCTTCGTACTTGAGGGCAGTTTCTTTGATCTTTTCCTTTTCCTCCAGAATGTCGGTATCATTCGGTGCCGAAAGATTAGCCTCCGGTTCGCCCTTTTCAACGCTTTCGGACGAACTTCCGATGCTAATGAATAAGATGACCAAGACGGCGGATGTAGTGATTACCATAAAGGTTGAAATCGAAAATATGATTGCCTTTTTCATTGAATCCCCTTTCTGATAGTTGTCCATGGCTACTATTTTCGATTTTAAATCATGACCAACATGCGTCAAGCCGTTTTGTTTACTTTTGGACTTCTTGTGTTTGATGACAAAGGCAGAACCGTCATATCATTGAATAGTATTGGAATAAATAAAAGAGGCGGCCCCTATGGGGTCGCCTCTCCTATAGTTCAATCATTTCTTTTTCAGCCATTTCCAGAATGGCCATGGTCAAAGCATAGACAACATGCTCGAAGACCAGCCCACCCTGTACAAATACTGTGTAGGGACTTCTGATCGGTCCATCTGCGCTCAGTTCTAGGGATGCACCTTGGATGAATGTGCCTGCAGCCATGATGACCGGGTTTTCATAACCTGGTATATCATCCGGTATAGGCAGGAACTTGGAATTCACCGGGGATGCCTTCTGGATCATTTGGGTGAAAGTGATCATCTCTTCTTCCCTATTGAATGTGACGCTCTGGATCAGATCTGTCCGCTCAGCATCCGGCAGTGGATCTGTCTTGAGTCCCACCGAAGCCAACAGGTGGCTCGTCAATACCGCACCGTTAAGCCCTTCAATTACCGTGTGCGGAGCCAGGAAAAAGCCTTGATACATGTCTTTGAGGCCATCTAGGCTTGCCCCCATTTCTTTGCCTATTCCCGGTACGGTCAGCCGATAGCTTACCCGCGTAATGATATCCGTGTTGCCTGCGACATACCCTCCCATTGGCGCAATACCGCCGCCCGGGTTTTTGATCAGACTGCCGGCAATTACATCCGCTCCGGCTTCTATCGGTTCACGTGTCTCCACAAATTCACCGTAGCAGTTATCGACGAAGACAATCACTTCAGGATGCTGTTTTTTAATTTTTTGGATCATCTCTTCCATTTCAGCTATAGTCAGAGATTTGCGCATGCTGTAGCCCCGGGAGCGCTGTATCGCGACTATCTTGGTCTTTTCATTGATTGCCGCCATAATCGCCTCTTCATCAAAATGGTCGTCGACCAGATCTACAGAGCGGTATTCTACGCCCTTTTCCATCAGACTCCCGATATCGTCATGACTTGTTCCTATCACCTTTTCCAAAGTATCATATGGCTCCCCGCTGATATAAAGCAACTCATCACCGGACTCAAGCAGTGATAGTAATACCAGGCTGATGGCATGCGTCCCTGAGATGATCTGGCTTCTGACCAGTGCATCTTCACTGCGGAACACTGCGCTGTAGATATCCTCGAGCTTATCCCGCCCTGTGTCATCGTATCCGTAACCGGTCGTGCCGCTGAAGTCGCTTTCGGTGACGCCATTTTCATAGAACGCCGACATGACTTTATTGAAGTTCGCCTGTCCTATCTTTTTATTCTTTTTTATGATGGGGTCAATCTCTTCGACGGCGTCAGACACCATCTTCGCTATTTCAGTATGGTTCACACTTATTCTCCTCTTTGAACGATTCTTCTACTCCAGTCTCCTGGTGGTTCGAAGCCTTTGAAGCTGTAGGATCCATCATCCTCATCCAAAAGCGCCTCTTCTACGATTGTATGACGTTTCAGGTCATAGACTTTCTGTGGCTCAGAGATTGGCAATGTGACATGGTAGGCTTCCATCGTCTCTTTCAGGAAATCTTCCAATATGCCCAAAATCTCTTCTCCAGCCATGTCCTTATTGACATAGGCATGCGGTTCTCCAGGCGTCAGATAACGCCCATCATCAATGTCCGTCTTGTTGAAGAACACGCATGACGGTATGTCATCCATCCCCAACTGTTCGATCAGTTGCTTTACAGTATCGTAGTGGGTACCGAGCGCATCGGTGCTGTTGTCGATGACATGGATGATGAAATCACTGTCCGCCGCTTCCTCGAGCGTCGATTTAAAGCTTTCAATCAATGTCGTCGGCAAGTTTTGGATGAAGCCCACCGTATCCGATATGATGCACTCGAAACCAGAAGGCAATACAATCTGCCTCGTCTTAGGGTCAAGTGTGGCAAAGAGTGCATCTTCTTCAAACGTATCGCTTTTTGCCATTGTGTTGAACAGTGAAGATTTGCCTGCATTCGTATAGCCAATCAATGAAACCTTTACGACTTGGTTGCGCTTGCGCTGTGCCCGGTATCTCTCCCTATGGGCTTCAACCGTCTTCAACTGCTTCTTGATTTCTTTTATACGCTGGTTGATATGCCTTCTATCGGTTTCCAGTTTCGTCTCCCCTGGCCCTCTTGTACCAATGCCACCCCCGAGGCGCGACAGATTGATGCCTTGACCCTTCAACCTCGGTACGAGGTACTGGAGCTGTGCCAATTCGACTTGCAGTTGGCCTGCCTTCGAATGGGCACGCATACTGAATATGTCCAATATGACTTGTGTCCGGTCAATTACCTTAGTATCCATATAGGATTCAATGGAACGGTTCTGGCTTGCCGTGATTTCATCGTTGACGATGGTATAGTCTATCAGATCATCTTCCCCGTAGACTTCAGCCGTTTCAGTCAGAAAACCTGTACCTGCATAGGAGCGTGCATCGACCCGGGTCCTGTTCTGGATATGGACGCCGACAATCTCTATACCGACGGATTCTGCCAGACTTTTCAACTCTTCCACCTCGGTGTCTATCGATGTGCGGTCCGGTGTATCGACTGCAATGATGACACCTTTATATATATGAGTCATTATGACACCTCCGAATTTTAATGCTGCTCTTTACTACGGTGTGCTTGTTCAGCCAACAGATGCTGGATTCCTAGATTACATTAACACATTTAATTGCTTTAAAAAGTAACTCCACTGGAGGTTAAAAAAACATCCCACCTAGTGGGATGTCCTTTTATTTCGTAAATGTACTGATCGCATGCTTATAGATCAAATGATCTTTGCCTCCGGAACTGAGCTGGATCACGTACTTATCGAAATCAATTACTGTACCCCGCATCTGAAACCCATTGACCAGGAATACCGTCACTTCCACTTCAGTTTCCTTGAAGTCACTCAGGAATGTATCCTGCAAATTAAGACTTGCCATTTTTATCTCTCCTTCGCCTGCAGAAATTGATATATATCTTCCAATATTATATCCGTATCGACTACATCCAGATCGTACCATGTTACAGGCAGCTGATTTCTAAAAAATGTAAGTTGTCTTTTGGCATATTGCCTTGAATGTTGAATGATCGCTTCTTTAACATCATCCAAAGTTCCATGTCCTTCAAAATAGGGCATAAATTCCTTATAGCCGATTGCCGCACTCGCTGTTTTCGATAAAGGGCCGCCATCCAGTAATTTACGAACTTCTGATTCAAGCCCCATCTCGAACATCTTTTCGACCCTTTCCCGGATTCGTCCATGAAGGACTTTACGGTTGCGTGTCAATCCTACTATAAATGTATCATATTTCATTTCATCTGTGTAGCCAGGGCCCGTCCTGTTGCTGATCCTGTTGCTCAGTTCGTGTTTCACCAAGGCTCGGATCACCCGCTTGCGGTTGTTTGGATGGATGTCTTCTGCACTTTTCGGATCGATGCGCTGCAGCTGATTGTGCAGAACGGGGGTAGCCAGTTTTTCGAAGTGGCCAGTCAACCTTCTCTTTTCTTCATCATCTTCTTCATCGAATTCATAGCCGTACACCAGAGCGCGGATATAGTGTCCGGTCCCCCCTACTATAAAGGGGGTGCGGGCATCTTCATGGAATTCATCGATCAGATCCTCCACATGGTGTTGGAACTGGTGGACGGAGAATGTCGTATCAGGCGGCATGACATTGATCATGTAATGCTGGACGCCATCCATCTCTTCTTCTGTAATCTTTCCGGTGCCAATGTCCATGCCCTGATAGACCTGCATAGAGTCTCCACTAATGACTTCAAGGTCGAATCTTTTGGCGATCTCAACGGCCAGTGAAGATTTACCTACGGCCGTAGGCCCAACGAGTATCAGAAGTTTCTTCTTTTCAGACATGTCTCCTCACCCACCCTAACAGTCTATTGTAAACTTGTGCACGGTTCTTCTCAAACAGCACTTCATGCCTGCTCTCTTCATAGAGTTGTACGGTCACGGAATCCACATATTTCCTGTAGGTCCGACCCAAACTCCTGATGTCAGCACCATACTTCGAGAATGGATCCGATTTACCGCCTATAAGCAGTATCGGCACATCCGCATTCAACCGCTTCAAATTCTTCTTCTCAAGACTTTCATCGATATTGCGGGCAATCTCAAGTAATGCCCGGTTGCTCATCAGGAAGCCGCAGTAAGGGTCTTGATTGTAGTTAGATACACGGGAGTCATCCTCCGATAGCCATCTGTTTTTCTGTTCACCTTTAAATGCACCATCATATCCCGACACCGCCACACTGTTGATTATCGGGGAGCGATATTCCGGAGCGACGGCCGCAAGGAGCTTGAGTAGTTTGACGCCCATGGTTTCAATCAGGGATTTTTTATTGCCCGTCGCTACAATGATTGCGCCATCATAAATATTCTGCTCCAATAACCTGCGGGCAATGATGGAACCCATCGAATGTCCGAGTATGAATGACGGGATATTTGCCGGCAATAGGCGGGACACCGCAATGGCATCATCAGCCAGAACGTCGAGGGACTCGAAATGCCCTAGCTTTTTTGCTTCAGGTCCATGTCCCCTATGATTATGCATGATCACCATACAGTCATTCATCGCAAGCCAGGTCATCATTGCAGTATAGCGCCCTTTATGTTCGGCCATGCCATGCATCAGTTGAATTGCACATATGGGCTCATCCGGCATGAATATGCTGACCTCTATATCTCTGCCATTGTTATTTATAATCTTTTCGATCATTCTCATATATCCACATCCTATTTCATAATCCTATTGAACATCCGCTCGATTTCATACGTGCTCATATGGATGAGCACTGGTCTTCCGTGCGGACATGTATAGGGTGAATAACAGCTGCGTAGCGACTTGAGCAGCGCTTCTATCTGGCTTCTGTCCAAATAGTGGTTAGCCTTTATGGACTGCTTACAGCTCATCATGATTGCGAGTTCTTCTTTATATTGATTTACCGAAAAATCTTCCTTCTCGCTGACAAAATCGATGAGTTCCCCGATGTCCTCTTCCGGACGCTTCTCATCGATCCAATTCGGGTAACCGGTCACGGCATACTGTGTCGGACCGACCTTGTCGATGTCAAAGCCCAATTGTTTAAGTTTCTCAAGTTTCCCATCTATCTCTATTATATCATTCATCGGAAATTCGAACGTATATGGGATGAGGAGCGGCACGGCAGCTGTTTTCCCCGCAGTGATGTTTGCAGAATAATATTCATATTTGATCCTCTCCTGTGCGGCATGCTGATCCATCATGTACATGCCGGAGTCGTTCTGGAGGATGATGTAGGTACCGTGGAGTTGACCGACTATCTCCATATAAGGCAGCTTTTCCGCTTCATCTTCGCTTTCTGAGGGAGCTGGAACATGCTCTTCTTCCGGTTCCGGTGGAGGATTGGTTTCTGAGGAAGGGCCCTCCTCCCGGGCGACGGTCCGCACGGGATCGACAGTGTATGCTGTTTCGGGTTGCTCAGATTGCCGCGCCTCAAAATTGCGTGGTACCGGGGGTGCATCGTATCTTGGACGATCAAATGGATTCGGCTGGGTGAAATCAATCGCGTCCTGGACAGGCTTTTGCCTGTCCGACGTCTTTTTTGCCACATCAGGGATGAGCACTTCTTTTCTCATACTCTCAAGCACTGCGTTCTCAAGCAGATGGTTCAATTCCCTCTCCTTTGAAAACTTCACCTCTATTTTGGCGGGATGTACGTTTACATCGACCAGCTTCGGATCCATTTCAATATCGATCACAGCAATTGGATATTTGTCTTTTGGCAGCAGTGTGTGGAATCCTTTAACTATCGATTGTGACAATGCGAAATTTTTAATGTGGCGCTGATTGACGGAAATGTTCATATAATTGCGGTTGCTGCGATTGATCTCTGGACGAACCGCGTATCCATGTATCTTGAAATCAGCATCTTGCGCCCGTATTTCAACGGCGTTTCGTGCAACATTGAGACCGTATATATCGCTCATGGTTTCTTTGAGGTTGCCGTTGCCCTTGGTCATCAATCTCTGCTGGTCGTCCAACACCAGCCGGAAGCTCACTTTTGGATGTGCCATCGCCATCTTCTGGACCACATCAATAATTTTGCCGCTCTCAGTCTTCAAAGAACGAATATACTTGAGTCTGGCAGGCGTGTTGAAGAACAGATCTGTAATGGTGATGTCAGTTCCCTGGCGTTCCTTGCCAGGACTCTGCCTCATTAGTTCCCCGCCTTCAAAGCGGATGAATACAGGGTCACCAGAATGGTGCTTCGTCTCCACAGAGACTTTGGCGACGGCGCCGATGCTTGCCAGTGCCTCTCCGCGGAAACCGAGTGAACGGATTTGGAACAGGTCGTAATCAGAGGAGATCTTACTGGTCGCATGCCGTTGGAAAAGGAGGGGACCATCCGTATGGTGGATGCCGTCACCATCATCGACGATGCGGATTTTCTTCATACCCGACTCTTCTATGAACACTTCTATTTCAGCCGCATTCGCATCGAGGGAGTTCTCCAAAAGTTCTTTGACGACTGAACTCGGACGCTCCACCACTTCGCCTGCTGAAATCTTATTCTGTATGGCACTCTCCAATACTTTTATGGTGCCCATCGGATCATTCCCCCTTCATTTCATTCTGCAGTTCCTGCAGTTTCATCAAGGCATCGACTGGCGTCATCTGATTGATGTCGACGTATTTCAATTTCTCCATCACCGGATGCAGCTGTTCACTCTCGGTATCGTCAAGGGGCAGTGCGAGCTGCTGGCTTGCCACCCCTGTACCGTCTTCAAAGGTTTTAAGTAGTTCATGTGCCCGCTTTGTAACTGCATCAGGCAGTTCTGCAAGCTTTGCTACTTGTATGCCGTAACTTTTTTCGACGGCGCCTGGCTTGACCTTATGGAGGAAAATCAGTTTACCGTCATATTCAGTCGCTTTTACATGGACATTCTTCAAATGTTCGAGCTCACCGCTGAGCCGGGTCATTTCGTGGTAATGCGTTGAAAACAGTGTTTTTGCACCAATATTGTCATGGATATATTCAAGCATGGCCTGAGCCAGTGACATACCGTCATAAGTAGATGTCCCACGTCCGATTTCATCAAATATCAAGAGACTGTTTTCTGTCGCATTAAGCAACGCTTCATTGGCCTCCATCATCTCAATCATGAATGTCGATTTGCCACTCGCCAGATCGTCGCTCGCGCCGATGCGTGTGAATATCTGATCGAAGATCGGCAGTACTGCAGATTGTGCTGGTACATACATTCCGATCTGGGCCATGATGCTGATGATGGCGGTCTGACGCATATAAGTGCTTTTACCGGACATGTTGGGTCCGGTGATAAGGTAGATGAAAGTTTCATCATCCATGTCGAGCGAGTTCGGAACATAGGTGTTCTCCCCGATCACTTTTTCAACGACCGGGTGACGTCCTTCCTTGACACTGAGTTCACCATCGCTGAATGCGGGCCGGACAAGCCTGTAGTCATTTGAAACAGTAGCGAAGGACACAAGGCAGTCAAGGGTACTGATCAATTCGGCCGTATACTGCAACCGCCCGATGAACTGTTCCATATGTGTCCTTAGTGCAATGAACAAGTCATATTCCAGTATGATGCTTTCATCATGCGCACTCAGAAGCTTGGATTCCATATCCTTCAGTTCCGGAGTGATGAAGCGTTCAGCATTCGCCAGCGTCTGTTTTCGCTGGTAATCGAATGCTTCGGCATCGAAGTTGACTGCACTGCCCTTGGATATTTCAATGTAGTAGCCAAAAACTTTGTTGAATCCTACCTTGAGTGTTTTGATGCCGGTCTTTTCACGCTCGCCTGCAATGTAGTCATCAAGCCACTTTCTGCCGTTGGTGGCGATGTAGCGATATTCATCCAATTGTGCATCATATCCCGTTTTGAATATGCCACCTTCTCTTATGGTTTTAGGTGGTGTATCGGACAAACTTTCTTCCAGTACCTTGTGGACATCATCCAACACATCAAAATCCTTGAATAACGGCGAAGTGGATAGTCCTGTTCTTTCAAGCGTATCGGCTATACTAGGCAGACCTTCAAGAGAATCTTTAAGCTGGACCAGATCTTTTGCATCGATGTTGCCGAAACTCAGTCGTCCGACCAGCCTTTCAATGTCATACACATTATTCAGTAATTCCCGGATATCCTCCCTCTCCAGAAAGTTTTCAAGCAACACAGCAACAGCGTCCTGCCGCTCCTGGATGAGCGCTTCTGATAACAGGGGCCTTTCGATCCATTTGCGGAGTTTGCGCTTCCCCATAGGTGTTTCGGTACGGTTTAGATACCAAAAGAGGGAACCTTTCACTTTTCTCGTCTGAAGGCTCTCGAGAAGTTCGAGGTTGGAGATGGCGGCATAATTCAGCTGCATCGTCTCATTGAGTCGGTGCTTTTTGACCTGTCTGAAGTGCTTCAACTCTTTCATGTTGTGTGCATTGATGTAGGAGATGAGAAGATCCAGTGTCTCCTTCTCCGCTTCACTTATACCATCATCATAATCCAGGCTGAAATGCCCCTTTGCCTTATACGGCGTATTGATTGGAGGGTCCCGGTAGATTTCTGATAAAACTCCCGTTATCTCTTCTTCCACAACGATCTCCCGTGGATTGATGCGCTCAATCTCACTTTTTAAAAGGGCGAGTTGCTCGGTTGTGAATGCCTGTATCTCACCGGTTGATATATCGGAGTAGGCGACAGCGAATGCTCCATCGTTTTCCCCGATCGCCAGTATGTAGTTGCTCCGTCCATCATCCATGCCAAAATCGTCTATCAGAGTACCCGGTGTAATGATGCGCACAACTTCACGCTTGACCATGCCTTTTGTTTTTTTAGGGTCTTCCATCTGTTCGCATATCGCAACTTTGTAGCCTTGATTGATGAGGCGTTCGATATAGCCATCAGCCGAATGATACGGCACCCCGCACATCGGAATCGGATCTTTCTTCTTATCCCTTGAAGTCAGTGTAATCTCCAGCACCTTACTTGCTGTAATTGCATCTTCATAGAAAAGCTCATAGAAATCACCGAGCCTGTAGAAAAGCAGTGTATCAGGATGTTCCTCTTTTATATTCAAATATTGTTGCATCATAGGTGTAACTGTAGCCATTTAAACACTTCCATTATCGATTGAAATATAACTGCATTATATCACGTGTCGCTTCCATTGTTTAACCTTACCGACTGTTCTTGCGTCAACGGCTCTCACCATATCCACACACGACAAGCGAAAAAGAAGCTGCATACCCTAAAGGGATATGCAGCTTCTCGAATGTCTAGTCTTTTTTCTGGTTCGGCATGTTTTCCATTGCCGCGCCCGTTTCACCTTGGAGCAGATCTCCACCGGTTGAGGTGATGATATCGTTTGTTACAGTCTGGCTGATTGCGTGGGATACCATCTGAAGGAGTTCATTTACTTGTCCTTGGGACTCCTTGAACTGGTCGACAATCGGCATTTCATCGAGCTCGGCTTCGATTTTCTTGATCTTCTCCTCAGTCATCTGATAGGCCCGTTCCTTACCGTAGTTCTGGAAATTGACCGCCTGCTTCTGGAGACTCTTCAAACTGGCCATCTTTTCGCGCACTTCTTTATTTTCATGGATTTTGGCTTCAGCTTTTTTGAAAAACTCCACCTGATCGGTTTGGGCGATCATCTTCCCAAGATCTTTCGCTTCATTTACAATATCGTCCTTCGTATACATTCGACTGCCACCTTTTCATATTTTGCATCCGGCTTTCATTTATAGCAGATGATATTTTACGGATTATTAAAATCTCCTATCAGTATATATCTTTTATCGCTATATTTCAAAGCGATTCTTTCATTATCTTGCATCGGATGTACCAAAAGGTGTTATCCACTGCCCTGAATAGTAGGATGCAATGAGACCTACGGCAATGAGCGCTATAAAACAGACGTCATATCCGGAAAATCTTGTCTGACGATAGTAGGTCCTAGCCCCATCATCGAATCCTTTCGATTCCATCGCCACCGCAAGACGGTGGGCCCGTCGGATACTCTGACTGAGCAATATCACCACCGTACTCGTGAATCCCCTGAGCCCTCCGATATGCTTTCGGCTGATCAATGAACGGCGTACCTTGCGTGCCCTCCTCAAGGTGATGAACTCATTGACTATAACAGGCAACATACGAATCGAGGCCATAAATGAATAGGCGTACTTCGGCTTTACTTTCGCCTGCTGCATCATGCTGTAGAATACATCGGTCAACCTTGTGGTAAAAATGATGAGTGAGCCGAAGAATGACAGCGTCAGGCCACGCATCGTAATATGAAGTCCCCTCACTATACTTTCCTCAGTGATGTGCACGAGACCGAATTCAAATAGAGTCGTGTCACCTTCGCCATATAAAATCATATATGCGCTGGACACAAGCCCTGTTAAAACGGTGACGGCAATCAGCAATGCTTGATACTTGAGTTCAATTCCACTCATGACCAAAAATAATAAAAGCATCCAAAGTGACAGATGGAATAGATGGTTCGGATCATGTATCAATACTACTGCTATAAATAGACAGATTGCCGCCACTATTTTAGTGAGCGGATTGGTCCTATCTATAAATGTGGAATAGCGTTTTATGGATTCAAACACCGCCACCCACCTCTTCCAACATACCATTATGGATTTTCAGGCGCCGCGACGGATAGCGTTCTTTTATTTCCTTGTCGTGGGTGATCATGATGATCGTCGTACCGTCTTCGACCAGCTCATGAATCAGTTCGAGCAGTTTGAATGTGTGGCGCGCGTCCAAGCCGAAGGTCGGTTCGTCCAAAAAGATGATCTGCGGGATGCCACCAAGTGCGGTTGCGACACTTAACCGCCTCTTTTGGCCTGTTGATATTTCAAGCGGATGCAGTCTTTTGATATGGGATAGACCCATCCGTGAGAGCACCTGTCCAGTCTTCTTCTCAGCTGCTGATTCATCATGATGCATTTCCAGATTGATGAACACTTCATCAAAGACACTGTTGGTGATGAATTGGAGCTCGGGGTTCTGAAAAACCGGATAGAGTGCCCCTTGGAATTGTTTGGTCTTTCGTATAGGACGGTCTTCGAATATGACTTCTCCTCGTGTCTGCATCAGCTTCATGACTGCCATCATGAAACTTGATTTTCCGCTCCCATTCTCCCCTTCCAGTGTAATCCATTGCCCTTTAGGAATATGCAGATCATCCACACTGAGCAGCTCGCTTCCTACTCTATTTATCGAAAGGTCATTAATCTGGAGAAGCGGGGCGCCATTATCTGTGCTTTTGGTGAATCGTGGGGCATTCTGCCATGAATGTGGATGCCACACTCCTAGAGCATCCAAAGCTTCCCTATTGTCACTTAACATCTCACTTGGTGTAGCGGAAGCGACGATACAGCCTTCATCATTCAACAAAATAATCCGATCCACTCTAAACCACACGTGTTCAACCCGGTGTTCGACAATTACTACGGTACGCTCTTCCCACACTTCCTGAATCATTTCCCATAAAGAACAGGCAGTGTTTTCATCCAACATGCTTGTCGGCTCGTCGAGAAAGAAAGTATCGGCTTTCTGCAGCAATGCAGAAGCAATCGCCAGTTTTTGCTTCATGCCTCCCGATAAGCTGCTGATTTGGGTCTCAAGAGGCTTTCTCAAACCCACTGCTTCTAATGCTGACAAGGCATTCGAAGTCATATCGTCAATATGCACTTGATTGTTCTCCATTATGAAAGCAAGTTCTTCACCGATTGTAGGCATGGTGAACTGGGAATCGGGATCTTGAAAGACCACAGCACCCCCATCAGGTAAATCCATATGGTCCGCTTCCAGCAGTGCATCAATGACGCGTGGCATGAGGCCACTCAATATATTCAATAACGTACTTTTTCCGGAACCACTTGGTCCCACTATCAGAACTTTTTCACCTTTTTCTATCTGCAGGTTCATGTCCGTAAACAATGGGTCATGGGCACCTCGAAACTGCAGTGCCATATTCACCACTTCCATCCCATCTATGCCTCCTTTTCTATTTCCTTATACTGACCGAGCAGTTTAAGAACACCCGTCTCAAGCAATGCTCTATAGAGGATATGCGCAAGCCACCCTGCGACCACTGCCCCACTCAATATCCTGAAGCCAGCCATCAGAATCAGGTTCCATGTCTCGAGATGGGCAAGGTAACCATAGTACCAGTCCAATGGCAGTGTAGAGAGTGCCGCTGCTGTTCCCGCTGATACAGCGACCATCAACGCTGTACTTTTATATCGTACAATTGCAAAAACAAGTTCACAGGCCAACCCTTGTATAAGTCCATAGATGATAAGCATGACATCGAACTGCAGCAGGACTATGGTTTCAGCCGAGGCTGCTGCAAATTCCGCAATCAATGCAACCCCCGGTTTTCTGATGATCAGATATACGACTACAGGGGCGATGAACCACATCCCGTAGACCAATTCATTCAGATGGATGCCAAGAGGCTTCAAGGCTGTGTAAAAAGCGCCCCAAACCGAGTAGATGACTGCGAATACCAGTGAAACGACGACGGTCACCAAAACGTCCGTCAATGTTAATGCTTTTCTTTTCTTCATTTTGATACCCTCCTAAAATTATTAGAGAATAAAAAAGCACACCACTAATGTAGTGGTGTGCATATTAATACTATGTAATATGCCACTTCCCTACGCTAGTATGATCTAGATCAGGTGATAAGGGTAATTCTCAGTCCGAAAGGACACCCCTAGTGGTGTGCTATTATTCAATTGAATATATGATAGCGTATTCTCAGGCTTTTGTAAAATCACTTGTTGTCCGCAATCATCTGATGATATCTGCCACCCGCTTCAAGCAGTTCTTCTTCACTGCCGCTTTCAACGAGTTCGCCGAGTTCCATGACGAATATACGATCCACGGCTTTGATTGTATTCAATCTATGCGCGATGATGATGCTTGTACGGTCCTTCATCAATCGTTCAAGCGCCTCCTGGATCTTCAGTTCCGTAACCGTGTCTATGCTGCTCGTCGCCTCGTCAAGAAGCAGTATCGCCGGATCAGTTATCAGAGCTCTCGCTATGGAAATGAGTTGTTTCTGTCCTTGGGAGACGAAGCCCTCATCGGCCTCGAGCACAGTATCATAGCCATTTTCAAGCTCTATGATGAACTCATGAGCATTAGCGAGTTTTGCCGCTTCAATGACTTCATCGTCTGTCGCATCCAATTTACCATATCGTATATTTTCGCGGATCGTCGCCTCGAACAGGTATGGATCCTGAAGCACAAACGCCGTCTGTGAACGCACTGCCGTACGTTTATAATCCAATATGTTCCGGTCGTCGATGCGGATTTCACCCTCGTCTGTCTCATAGAAACGGGCAAGCAGCTGCATGACCGTCGTCTTGCCTGCGCCGGTCGCGCCGATGAGCGCAACCGATTCGCCGGCATCGATCTTGAAGCTTAGTTGATTGATCGTCGACTTCTCTTGATCAGCATCATAAGAGAATGAGACGTCGTCAAATTCTATTTCTCCGCGGATCGTCACATCCTCGATATGACCTGCATCTGTTTCAGTCTCCGAATCGATGATTCCAAAAACCCGCTCTGCGCCGGCAAGAGCCGACAGCACCTGGTTGAACTGGTTCGAAAGGTCAGCCAGGGGCCGTGTGAATTGGCGGGCATATTCAGCGAAGACGACAATCGTCCCGATGGTCACAAGCCCGTCTGTATAGAACACAAGCAGGCCACCGGCCCCGGCAACAATCGTAAAGCTGACATTATTCAGCATGTTCATGATCTTCGGGATCAGACCTGCATACAGGAAGGCCCAAAAAGTGATCTCCCTCAAGTTCGCCGCCTTGTCGCTGAAGTTGCGGATGGCCGTTTCTTCCTGCGAAAAGACTTTAACGATTTCCTGTCCGGATACCATCTCTTCGATATAGCCGTTCATTTCACCCGTCGCCTTCTGCCTCTTTTTATAGAGCGGTCCCGTTCGCTTGGTGATGAATGCCACCGCCATGATCAATAACGGTATGATGGTGACGGTCAACAGCGTCAGCAGCGGACTGAGGTAGAGCATCACGCTGATTGTACCAATCAGCGTCACGACGCTTGTCGTAAATTGGATGAATGAAGTGTTCAATGTCTGCGAAATGGTTTCGATGTCATTTGTCATCCGACTCATCAGCTCGCCATGCTGCCTCTTGTCATAAAATTTTACAGGAAGCTTCTGCATGTGCGAAAACAGCCGCGATCGTAGCTTGAATATCGTCCTCTGCGATAAGCCCACCATAAAGAAGGCTGCTGTGTACTGTATGGAGGAGAGGAGGATATAGACGACCAGGAGGAAAAGTAGTATGCGGCCGAGCCCGTCAAATTCACGTGGTACGAAATAATTGTCCACGATATAGCCGACCAGGAACGGACCGGTTATGCTGAGCAGACTGGTCAGGGTCACCAGGAAAATGATTGAATAGAGCAGCTTCCGCTCCTCGGAAATGAATTTCCAGAGCCTTTTCAAGGTGCCTGAAATATCATTGGCACGGCGCTGATCATCCTTATCCTTCCTTTTTTTGATGTCTTCCTTGGTAAGGACAGGCTCGTGTCCAAATGGTTTCTTTATGAAATCAATCATCCAATTGCCCTCCTTCCGTCTGGGACTCGACTATTGAACGATACAAGTCGGATTGTTGCAGCAGTTCCTCGTGCGAACCGAGCGCATTGATCTCGCCGCCTTCAAGCAGCAAAATCCGATCTGCCATCTTGGCGGTGACTATCTTCTGCGTGACGATGATCTGGGTGGTCTCCTCTTCCCTGATCGCCTCCCAAAGGGCGGACTCCGTTCTTATATCAAGTGCTGAAGTGCTGTCGTCCAATATAAGTATCCCCGGCTTCCTGACAAGTGCACGTGCTATCGACAACCGCTGCTTCTGGCCACCGGACAATGTTACGCCCCTTTGTCCGACCCTCGTGTCGTAGCGATGATCGAACGATTCGATGGAATTATGGATCTGGGCTTTTTGGGTCGATGTGAAGATATCGGATTCCAGCGCTTCCAAATCACCCCACAGCAGATTCTCGAATATGCTTCCAGAGAAGAGCACCGCCGATTGCGGAACATAGCCAATGACCTGCCTGAGGTCTTCTTCATTCCATTCCTTGATGTCTCGTTCGTTGATGTAGATGGTACCTTCCTCTGTCTCGTACATTTTGGGTATCAGGCTGAGCAGCGTACTTTTGCCTGACCCGGTCCCGCCCATAATGATGAATTTTTCTTTTTCTCGGACTTCAAAACTGATATCGCGCAACACATAGCGGGAAGAACCCGGGTATCTGAAGGAGACCCCTTCAAACTTGACCGACCCCGCCTGATTTTCTTTAACGATTTCTGCATTGTCATTTATGCTGATTGGGGATTTCAGCACTTCTTCCATGCGGTCGCTCGATGCTTTGGAGCGGCTGAAGGCGATGATGATGAATGCAAACATCGAGAAGCCGCCCTGCATCCTCAATGCATAGTTGACGACGGCCACCACTTCCCCCACTTGGATCGTGTTGTTCTGCAAAAGATCAGAAGCCATCCAAAGTACGACTAGCAGACTGCCGTTGATGATGAGGAGCAGCACCGGCATGATGGATTCCATCAACCTTAAGGCATATATGGTATCATCGCGCAGACGCCCTGCCACTTTGCTGAATTTGTTGATTTCAAAATCGGCACGGTCGTTTGCCTTGATCAGCCTCACAGCTTCGAGATTCTGCTGGATGAAGCGGTTTATCTTATCCAGTCGTTTTTGGACCCTTAAGAAAATCTGTCCACCTTTTCTCGCTGTAAAAATCAAGAAGATAAGAAGGATAGGTGTGAGAAAAGAGAGATAGAATCCAAGCGTCGGGTTGACGACAAAAGACATGATGAGGGAGCCGACAACAAGCAATGGTGCCTTGATGATCACCCTCAATGACATATACAGCAGCATCTCAGACTGCAGGACATCCTGGGTCATGCGCGTAATGAGGCTCGAGGTCGGAAATTTGGACAATGTCGCCAGCGTAAAATATTGGACCCGCCGAAAAAGTGCTGTACGCAGATCATAGCTGAAACTGTTTGCCACATGACTTGCAAAGAGGGAATTCATTATCCCGCTTATAAACGCCACCATGCTGATGGCGAACATGACAATCAGATAGAACCACACGGTATCGATGCTCTCTGCCACAATCCCATCATCTATGACCTTTGATATCAGATAGGGTTGAGTGAGTTCAACCGTCAATTCTATCAACATAAAGAAGAGGGCGATGGCCATGAACCATTTATATTTCAATGCGAATTTATAGACTGTCAGCAATTTCTTCCACCCTTTTTTCTTTCGATTACCGAAGTATTATAGTAATTATGACATAATTCACTCAATTTTGACAGTCTAAATAAAAATGCATCCGAAGCACATCTGCTTCGAATGCATCAACTTATCGGAATGCCGCCATCAACTCATCAAATGTTTCATCTTCAAGCGCCATATCCCTTTTGACAAGAGGCTGATCAAGATAGCCTTCTATATTTTCCTGATAGGATTTTGATTCCGCGTCATGATAGATGATGCCTTTAAGAAGGCCATTATTCGCCATGACATGCTGCATTGCATTTTCTGCATCTGTATAATCGTAATCATCAAGATCTTCTACAGCCACCAGATTCTCTTTGAACCAATCATAAGTATTCACCTTATTGTATGTGACACACGGGCTGAATACGTTGACGAAGCTGAATCCTTTGTGGTCCATTGCCTGCTGGATGATGGCAGTCAGCTGTTTGATGTCTGAGCTGACGCTCTGTGCCACAAATGTCGCACCGCTGGCCATGGCAGTCCGTATCGGCTGGATCGGATCTTCTTTCGAGCCGTCCGGCGTCGTCTTCGTAACGAAACCTTTGCCGGAAGAAGGCGATGTCTGCCCTTTCGTCAGACCGTAGACCTGATTATCCATGACGATGTATGTGATATCGATATTGCGCTTCAATGCATGCACAGTGTGGCCCATGCCGATGGCAAAACCATCACCGTCACCGCCGGCAGCAATCACCGTCAGTTCATCGTTCGCCATTTTGACACCTTGTGCTACAGGCAGACTGCGCCCATGGGTTGCGTGGAAACCGTAGGATTTGATATATCCGCTCAAACGTCCACTACATCCTATCCCTGTTATGACAGCAAGTTCATCAGGTTCAAGTCCGTTGGCCGCACACGCTTTCTGGATGGCCGCCTGGACACTGAAATCTCCGCATCCTGGACACCAGTTCGGTTTGATATTATTTCTAAAATCTTTAAATGTCGCCATTACATAACTTCCTTTATTTTCAGAATCGAATTGATATGTGCTTCAATCTCATCGGGCTTAAAAGGGGTCCCATCATATTTTACATGGGAATTCATACGGTCATGGCCATAATAGTTCATCTTCAGGATACTATGGAGTTGACCACTGTAGTTGTGCTCAATCACCAGAATATCTTTCGCTCCATCTAGATAAGGCTTGAGGCGTTTTGCCGGGAATGGATGAATCTGCTTCAGGCTGATGGTGGTGATGTCTGCATCTATTCTTTCGGCAGCTTCATTGACCACACCGTTGACGCTCAGGATACTGATGATGAGCAGGTCGCTTTCGACGCCACCGTGCACTTTGAATGGTTCATCCATTGCAAAGTCCTTCAGCTTCCTCATTCGCTTGTCCATTTGGGTCATGCGGTTCTCTGCACCTTCGTTGGGTGTCCCGACTGTACTGTGTTCTACACCGGTGACATGGTGGATACCGCCTTTGACGCCTGGTATCGGACGCGGCGAAATGCCGTCCTCCTCATCACTGTAGCGCTCAAAATAATCCTCATCATTGTCGATTTCTTCTGTGATTGTCTTGCCCCTGTTTATTTCGACGCGGGACTGGTCGAATGGCCGTGAAGACTGTTTGCCGAGGGACATCTGAAGGTCAGAAAGCAGTATGACTGGTACCTGATAATATTCCGCCAGGTTGAATGCCTCCATTGTCGTATAGAATGCATCTTCCACATCGGACGGAGCCAGTACGATTTTTGGGATGTCTCCGTGCGTACCATATATCATCTGCATCAGATCTGACTGCTCCTGCTTCGTCGGGAGACCGGTCGACGGCCCCCCACGCATCGTGTCAACTATGACGAGTGGCGTTTCAGTCATGCCCGAGAGGCCGATCGACTCCATCATCAGCGACAGGCCCGGTCCAGCTGAAGAAGTGAAACTTCTTGCTCCGGCATAGTTGGAGCCGATCGCCATAGTCACCGCTGAAATTTCATCTTCAGTCTGGATTACGGTGCCGCCGAGTTTCGGGAGGTTGTCTATCATATACTCCATGATCTCACTCGCTGGAGTGATTGGATAGGCAGCCATGAAACGCACGCCGGCATTGAGTGCGCCAAAACTGATGGCATCATTGCCGATCAGGAAAAGTTGACTTTCGCCATCTGTAGGCTCGAGTTCAAAGTCTCCGTCAATGTTCGGCATCTGTTCGTCCATCAAGTTATATCCGGCCAATATTGCCTGGTTATTGCTTTCTACAATCTGTTCACCCTTACGGATGAACATCGTATAGATCATATCTTTGAACGGCTGCAGCTCAAGATTCATCAGGCGTGCACTTGCGCCCACCGCCACCATATTCTTCATCAGTTGGCTGCCGAGCTCCTTGGCAGTGGCTGTAAATGGAATTGGGATGAGTTGGATATCCAAACCCTCTTCCTTTTTTGGATCGAACTTGCTGTCTGCAAGCACAATCCCGCCCTGAACGAGTTCATGACTGTTCAGATCTATGGTCTGCTGGTCGAAAGCAACCAATATATTCGTATGATCGCTCACTGCCCGAACTTCTTTAGTCGATATTCTCACGTTATTATTTGTATGGCCGCCTTTTATACGGCTTGAAAAATGTCTGTAGCTATAGAGATGGTATCCCATCCTGTTTAGGGTTGTTGAAAAGATTTCTCCGGTCGACTCGATGCCCTCACCTTGCTGGCCACCGACTTTCCATGACAATTGCTCTTTCATAAACATTGCCTCCTTGTCCTTATGCTAATATACCAAAATACGGCATGTTTTTCGATCTTCATGATGGTTCCACGATGAAAATCAGTCTATCGGATGAGCCTATTCCTCAATACGTATCTTACTGATTTTATTCATCTCCGTATCAATGATGACACCGGATAGTATCCCCGCTCCTTCTTCAGGGACGTTGTGCCTGACGGGCATTTGATGGATGAACCGTTCAATGACTTCTTCTTTGCGTATTCCGAGGATTCCATCTTTGAAACCGGTCATCCCGACATCGGTAATATATTTCGTCCCCTTCGGCAATACTTGCTCATCATTTGTCTGGACATGCGTGTGGGTACCGACTACAGCCTCTACCCTACCATCCAGATAATGTCCCATGGCGAGACTCTCACTTGTCGTCTCACTATGGAAATCGACGAATATCTCATCCGCTTCCGAATGTTTCAGTATTTCATCTGCCTTTTTAAATGGACAGTCTATCGGATCCATGAAACTTCTGGCCTGGAGATTGATGATCTGAAGCATCTTGCCGTTCACATTGATGACTCCGTGCCCTTTGCCTGGGGCCCCGTCCGGGAAGTTTGCCGGACGCACCATGCGCACATCGCCCTCAAGAAATGGGTAGATTTCCTTTTTGGCAAATGCATGATTGCCCAAAGTGATGAAATCCGCACCCGCCGTCAACAATTCCTTATATATCTTCTCTGTGATGCCTTTACCATGTGCGGCATTTTCTCCGTTTACGATCGCCACTTGAGCGCCATGCTGTCTTTTTAGATCAAGCAGGTGCGCCTTCAGCATCCGGCGCCCTACTTTTCCCACAATATCTCCAATGAATAGTATTCGCATTATAGATCCATCCTTTAATCCACTTTTTATTTTTGGTCATGGTAATAGAAAAGACCAGCAGGCATGCCTGCTGGCCTCTTTATTTTGCATACTCGACTGCTCGCATTTCACGGACGACCGTTACTTTGATGTGTCCTGGATATTGAAGTTCTTCTTCAATCTGTTTCTTGATGTCCCGCGCTAGACGGTGTGCTTTCAAGTCATCCAATTCATCCGGTTTCACCATCACCCGTATTTCACGACCGGCTTGTATGGCGAATGTTTTCTCGACGCCTTCATAGCCTTCTGCAATCGATTCAAGCCTTTCAAGGCGTTTGACATAGTTCTCAAGTGTTTCTCTACGTGCACCCGGGCGTGCAGCGCTCAGTGCATCGGCTGCAGCGACAAGGATTGAAATGATGCTTGTCGGCTCCACATCACCATGATGGGAGTGAATGGCATTGATGACTGTGTCAGGTTCCTTATAACGCTTTCCGAGCTGAACGCCAATCTCAACGTGGCTACCGTCCATTTCGTGGTCGATGGCCTTGCCGATATCATGTAGCAGGCCGGCACGTTTGGCAAGCTGAACATCTTCTCCCAGTTCGCTGGCAAGCATACCTGCAAGATAACCAACCTCAACAGAATGCTTAAGCACATTCTGTCCATAACTGAGTCGATATTTCATCTTACCAAGGTGCTTGATCAGCTCTGGATGGAGATTGTGGATATCCAGTTCGAATGCAGCTGCCTCACCTGCATCACGAATGCTCGTCTCCATGTTGCGTCTCGCCTTATCGACCATCTCTTCGATGCGGCCTGGGTGGATCCTACCGTCCTGTACAAGGGCTTCCAATGCGTTTTTGGCGATGGCCCTACGAATTGGATCAAATCCTGAAAGGATGACGGCTTCAGGCGTATCATCGATTATAAGATCGACTCCCGTCAGCGTTTCAAGCGTCCGGATGTTGCGTCCTTCGCGGCCGATGATCCTGCCTTTCATTTCATCATTCGGCAGAGTTACTACCGATACTGTCGATTCGCTCGTATATTCCGCAGCGTAACGCTGGGCGGTGGATGCAAGAAGTTCTTTTGCCTTCTTATCCACATCAAGCTTCATCTCGTTCTCTTTCTCCTTGACCATGACAGCCATGTCATGCGACAGTTCACGCTCTACCTCGTCGAAAATTTCTTTGCGTGCCTCTTCACGGGTGAGCCCGGAGATGCGGGTCAGTTCTTCTTCTTGTCGACTGATAATTTCTTTAATCTTCTGATCCTCGGCATCAACCATTTGCTGCTTTTCTTCAATTTTAGCTTCCTTCACTTCCAGGGCTTCATCTTTCTTATCAAGCACTTCACTTTTTCTGTCAAGCACCTGTTCTCTATTCAAAAGCCTGGATTCTTGAGATCTGAGTTCCTCTTTCTTCTCAGTGGATTCACGTTCAAATGCACCCTTGAGATTCTGGTTCTCTTCTTTTGCCTCAAGCAACTTCTCTTTTTTGAGGTTCTCCGCCTGCTTATTCGCTTCACTGATAATATGTTCTGCGGAAACACGCGCCTCCTGCTGCTTTTTGGTCAAAATATTTTTTACAATAAAATATCCGATTACAACACCTAGAAAAATACCGAGCAAGATTAAGAAAATGTCTATCATGTCCATAATAAACACCTCTCCTACAAGCTCTATTCCTCGATTATATAATACATTGAAACAAATATTATATAGATTCAATTCTAAAGATAATCATGCGAAAACGCAAGCACCAGGAATATCAATTTAGCATCCCGATACTTGCGCTCTGTGAAGACTTATTTTTTTATGATTCATCATCTTCAAAAAGGGTTTCTTCTGCTGGTTCCTCAATTTCCTCTTCTTTAGCTTCGCCTCCGAAGCCAAGTGCAGAACGCAACTTCCTTTCAATCTCTTCAAGGGTGGCAGGATTGTTCGTAAGGTGTTCCTTGGCATTTTCTTTACCTTGACCAAGGCGTTCCCCTTCATAGGAATACCAGGCACCGCTTTTCTCTACAATATCGTACTCGACACCAAGATCGATCATCTCGCCTGTTTTTGAAATGCCTTTACCATACATTATATCGACTTCTGCAACACGGAAAGGAGGGGCGACCTTATTTTTCACAACTTTGATCTTAGTGCGGTTACCTACAATCTCCTGACCAAGCTTCAGCTGTTCGGCACGCCTTACTTCCAGACGGACAGAACTGTAGAATTTAAGTGCCCGGCCGCCTGATGTCGTTTCAGGATTACCGAACATGACACCGACTTTTTCACGGATCTGGTTGATGAACATCGCTGTGGTATTACTTTTCGAAATGGCACCGGAGAGTTTCCTCAATGCCTGCGACATCAGGCGCGCCTGCAGTCCTACGTGCGCGTCCCCCATTTCGCCTTCAATTTCAGCTTTAGGCGTCAACGCTGCGACTGAGTCGACGACCACGATATCAACAGCGCCACTTCTGACGAATGCCTCCGTTATTTCAAGGGCTTGTTCCCCCGTGTCCGGTTGGGATAGATACAAGTTTTCTATATCGACTCCGAGATTTTGGGCGTAGTCAGGATCCAAGGCGTGTTCAGCATCTATAAATGCAGCAATGCCGCCATTTTTTTGAGCTTCTGCAATGGCATGGAGTGCCACTGTAGTTTTACCGGAAGATTCCGGACCATAGATTTCTATGATTCTTCCTTTCGGGTAGCCTCCTACGCCAAGTGCTTTATCCAATGTGATGGAACCTGAGGAAACTGTTGATACTTTACGTCCCGCATCGTCCCCAAGTTTCATGACCGCGCCTTTACCGAATGACTTTTCCATATTTTTTATAACTGTATCTATCGCTTTTTGTCTCTCGTCCATAATTACCCTCCATTAATTCATTTCATAATATATTATAACATAATCCACGAATTCATGCGAACATATATTCGTATGCGGGGCATCAGATTCTGCACAAATATGCCCAGTATATAGAATATTGTAGATTCATCTGCTCAGGTTGCTGATAACGGGGTACAAGGACTGCCGCCATCATTTTTCATCGCCACTGAATACCGCACGGCCTTTGTAGAAGTACTCGATGCCAGACAGGATGGTGAAGAAGACGGCGATGTACATTGCCGTCATACCGAGGGAAAGTGGCGTATATTGCGTAAACATATCACCAAACAGCAGCATTACAAGGGCAATCATCTGGAAGACGGTCTTTATCTTGCCTAGTTGCCCCGCTGCACTTACATAACCCTGCTCTATCTGAAGCAGTCTTAAGCCGGTTACAGCGAACTCCCTTGCTATTATGACGACTGCGATCCAGGAAGATATCACTTGCAGCTCTACCAGGACAATCAATCCTGCAGTAACGAGCAATTTATCCGCTAACGGATCAAGGAATTTTCCCATATTGGTAATCAGGTTCCATTTCCTCGCAAGATAACCATCAAGAAAATCCGTCAGTGCGGCTGTAACGAATATTATCGCTGCAATGAACCTGCTGAGTGAAACTTCCTCGCCGCCTAGGACCTGAATGCTGCCCCAGCCGAAATCTATCAGTATGAAAATGAGGAAGATCGGGATGAGTATGACTCTGAAGACAGTAAGCTGATTGGGTATATTCATTATACTACTCCTTTATCAGATTGAATTCGTAATATATGGTGACCGCATCTCCCTGCTTAGGGTTCTGTAGACGCTCTCCATCAATTTCCACATTGAAATTCGTTGCATCGCCTAAAGTGAGATACAGCACATTGGCTTCTTCAGAGATTTCGAATTCTCCCTCGGATAATGTCTCATAGGCATAATTATTGCCTGCGTCATCCGTCAGCGTCACCCAGGATGGTGACTCTCCAGATAGACCGATCACAAGGGGGGAAGACACCTTGATATCATAATAGAAGGTGGCGTCGTCTGAACTGTTGAAGGTATAATCGGATGTTGATTGTGAATCATCTGATTCACCCTCATCTTCTTCAGTAGCTTCTTCTGTACTTGATTCATCGGCGGTATCCTTCTCCTCCTCTGAATTTTCCTCAGGCTCTTTGGATGCGGCAGTCTTTTCATCGAAATCATAGATTGGCTTCTCTTCAAACACATCCGCCTCGGAACCAACCTGCAGCAGAATCATCCAAATTATGAACAAGCCTAGGATGATGCCAAGGAACCCGATGATTGTCCTTTTGAAATATTTATATTCCTCATCATCAGGATGGCTTCTTCTTTTTTCATTCAGATCACCATCATCCGGGAAGTCACTGGCGAAGCGCTCCTTTAGCTTATCGTGGTCCAGGCCAACTGCATCTGCATATTGTTGAATGAGAAACTGTGCGTGCCTAGGTTCCGGTAGGGCATTTAGATCCCCCACTTCTATAATATGGATGATATCCTTCCTGAGTCCCGACTTCTCCTGCATCTCCTTTAGGGTGATGCCTGCCTTTTCTCTTTTATCCTTTAAATAAGTACCAAGTTTCATGGCAACCTCCCTACATCCCGCCGAAGAAGCTCATATCTTCATCTTGGAACCAGTGTTTTTTCTGATGTTTTTCATAGGTTATCTCCTGATCTTCATCTTCTCTAAGCTCTATGATGTAGTCATAGTCGGCAAGAGTATAATTCATACCGTCCACGAACAGATCAGGATGTTCTATGACCTTTACAGCCGGAAAGCGCATCACTTCCCTGATGAGGCTTTTATGCTCTTCATTGGTGGACTTGTTCGTAACTGCACCATCGATGATGAAGACATTATTGCGGTCGTACTCCCCTTTGATGAGAGTCGTGCGCTCAGTCTGCTTGATCAGGGTCGAAGACAGGAAAAGCCATTTTTTCTTCGCGGTCACACTGGCCGCAACGATGGATTCCGTTTTACCGACACGGGGCATGCCTCGGACGCCGATCATTTTATGACCTTCCTCCTTGAAAAGTTCGGCCAGAAAATCGACAAGTATCCCGATCTCTTCCCGTGTGAAACGGAAAATCTTCTTGTCATCTTCGGCCCTTTTGATGAAGCGGCCATGCCGTACTGCCAGACGATCCCTTACTTGAGGCTTCCTTATTTTAAGAATATTGATGTCGTCGATATACGCACTCATCAGTTCAAAACGCTTCAATTTGTTCAGCTCATCCGTGCGGATCAGCAAACCCCGTCTTTCATTCTCTACCCCATTTATGGTGTCGATGCTGATTCCGAGGTTGCCGAGTAGGGATGAGATATCCCCAAGCAGCCCTGGCCGGTTATTGATGATTTCATATTCCATATATTGTTCGATATTTCGTTCTGGGTATCTCGTCTTATTGCTGTCTGTAGAACTCATGTATACCATCCCCCGTTAACATTCATTATTTCACCGGTTACAGATTGGGCATTTTCATGCAGCAGATACTGTACAGCATGCATCACTTCTGCTGGTTTTACGTAGCAGGCCTGCGGCAGTTCTTCCAGCAGATGGTGCTGGTCGGCCTCTGAAAGTAGTGCTGTCATCGAACCTTCAACTATCCCTGGTGCCACTCCGTTCACCGTTACACCGGTTGGGGCCAATTCTTTCGCCAAAGATTTGATGAGTGCTTCCTGAGCCCCTTTCATGGAAGCATATATACTTTCATAACTGGCTCCGTGCCGCCCCCAGATGGAAGTGATGACGATGATTCTGCCTTTTTTTCTTCTGAGTTTCGGCAGCAGCACTTGTATGAAGGCGACAAGATTACGAATGGATATGTTGTACTGGGCGTCGACTTCATCGAGGGCGGTGTCCTGGACCAGGCTGAATAAGCTATACCCCGGACACCATATCAATCCATCAATGCCATCCACCCCGTTGAAGAAACCTTCAATGACCGTCTTATCCTGCGCATGGCTAAGATCAAGGAAATGGTGGGTGCTTTCATATTCCGGCTCTTTCTCTCTGGAAAAAGTGATGGTCTCTTCAGTCGACAGCTGCTCATGGAGCTTTTTGCCGATATCTCCGGTGCTGCCTACTATGACATATCTAGACATCACGTTTCAATATACACTCTACCATGTATTCGGGATCCATGACATCGATAAAGTGGGTCTCCACTTCCTGGATGGTGATTTCTTCGATTACTTCAAGCAATTTGTAGAGGTCATAGCCATCCAGGTAATATTTTGTATATTGGTTTGCGATATACTCCGGAGAATTCAAGCTGGCCAGATAATCCCCTATCACTTCCCTTTTCTGGTTCATGAGTTTCTCTTCTGTAAAGAAGCCACCCATTTTGACCGATTCGATGATATTGCGGATTTCTGCAGCAAATGCATCTGGCTCTTCAGTATTCGTAGCGAAAAGGGCATGGGAAAAATCACTTTCTTCAATGTGGCTGAAATTGAACGAATCGTCTATGAGCCCTTTATCCATAAGCTCATAATAGAAATCTGACTGTTCCCCAAAGACCATATCCAATGCGAACATCATCGACAGATCGCGCTTAAGGCGATTTTCGGTGTCGTCATCTTCCTGATGGTACTTAAAGCCGATCATTGATTTGGTTTCTTCAACATCCATCTTCAATGTGTTTTTACGCTTGACGATCTCCCTAGGCTCCAAAGGGAGCACCCTCTCAAGTTTAGGGAGTGGGTCGATCTCCCGGCGATTCTGATGCGCATCAATATAATCGATTAATCCATCTATGTCAAAATCACCGACGAGTATCATCACCATATTGGAAGGATGGTAGAATGTCTTGTGGCATAAAAAGAGATGGTCTGCGGTAATCTTACTGATTGATGCCTCAGTACCTGCTATATCGACTTTGACCGGCAAGTTGTGATACATCTGATTGAGGGTTTCAAAGTAGAGCCTGTATCCTGGATTATCCTGGTACATCTTGATCTCTTCATTGATGATGCCGACTTCCTTTTCGACTGTCTCTTCAGTGAAGTAAGGCTGCTCAACCATGTCCATGAGCAGCTTCAGATTCTGATCGAATGATTCTGTAGCACTGAAAAGATAGGACGTGCGATCATAGGAAGTGAAGGCATTAGCATTGGCACCGCATTTGGAGAATAGATTGAAGACATCACCATCCTCCTTTTCGAACATTTTATGTTCAAGGAAATGGGCAATACCGTCCGGCACTCTATACTCTTCCCCACCTACGATGAAATGATCATCCATGGAACCATATTTCGTCGTATATGTTGCAAACTTTTTGCTGTAGCCTGGTTTAGGTATGATAAATACAGTCAGGCCATTGGCACACTCGTGCTTGTAGACCTGCTCATCTATTTTCGGATAATCAATTTTGTTCATCTTCTTCACTCCTTGTAAGTACATAGACCGTGTCCAGTGCAACCCTTTTGCTGACATCGGCTATCATGGCACTATCAACCGCCGCCAGACGTTCCTCCCACGAAGAGGAGTGCTCATCCTGAAGCATGCGATTGTACTCCAACGCCAACAGGCCTTTCGGTTTATCCATCACTTCTTTTCTGTTGACCCGCATCATACGTTTCACTTCCTCTACGAATTCATCATCGAATTCTCCCTGCTGCAGAGTCTCGAGTTCTCGCAGAATGGCGGACTCGGCTTTTTTGACATTTTTAGGATCTACGCCACCCATGACGAACATATACCCGTTACGGACGTCGATTTGGGAGCTTATCTGATAGGCAAGGCTCATTTTCTCCCGTATATTCTGGAAAAGCAGTGAGGAGGCAGAACCGCCGAACATCTGATTCATGACGTTGAATGCCATCCTCTCCTGAAGATCCAGGTCTGAAACGCGGAAGCCCATGTTCAGTTTAGCCTGTTCAATCTTTTGGGCGTCCGTTTCTCTCTTTACCTGTTCAATTGCCTTGTTCGGATAAGGCTGATGCTTGAGTTCCACAAGCGCTTCGCGCTTATGAATCTTGTTAAGCTTATCTTCTATATCTTCATCTACAGCACCGACTGCAAGAATCTTCAGTGCATCTTCAGCCATCATGCGGGCATGTTCTTCTTTGATATCTTCAAGTGTAAGGGATTCAACATCTTCAAGGACACCAAACGAAAAGTACTTGTAGTCCTCCTCTTCAAACATTAGATTGACCATGGCCTGGAAGCTTGCCTGGGCACGATTGTCCTTCATACTTTTCAGACGATTGCGGTACAGGCGTTTCTCCTTATTGAAGAAGTCCTCGTCGGACGCATCATAATTGAATGGCGACCGCAATACTTCGTTTAGGAGTTTGCACATCTCGCCGACGATATCCATATCTTCATAGATGAATTTATCGTTCACTAACTCCATTCCGATGGTTACTGTATGGTCTCTCCCTTTTCGTCCTGTGTTGGAGGTGAGATGGGCACCATAATGATGGGCGAGGTAGTTCAAGAGATCCGCTTCCTTTAAAAAAGTGTCGGTCCGCTTTATCATCATGCGGGAAAGAAGATTCCGCTTCGTCACCCGTTCACGCTCTGATATGCTTCTGAAGACCAGTTGGATGGTGATGGTCTTGAATTTGTCGGTTTCTACGATTACTGATGGCACATTATTCAATAGATTCTTATTCACTGTATACATGGAAAACTCCCTATTCTTCATTCTGTATAAGTACATTACGCGGCTTGCTGCCACTGCTCGGGCCGATGACACCATTTCCTTCAAGATCATCAATCAGCCTTGCGGCCCTGTTGTAGCCTACCCTGAACTGACGCTGGAGCAATGACGCGCTGGCACGCTGCTGCTCTATTACAAACCATTTGGCATCTGGATAGAGTTCATCTTCAGATTCTTTTTGTTCCTTCTGTACTGGTTGATTCATGATCGATTTCTCATAGTTGGCCTTCATCTGGCTTGTAATGAAGTGTACGATGTCCCCAACTTCGCCATCTGAGAGGAAAGCACCCTGGACACGTGTTGGTTTCGATTTCCCTGAAGGCAGATACAGCATATCGCCACGGCCCAACAGTTTTTCGGCCCCTTGCGAATCGAGGATGGTTCTCGAATCAGTCTGTGAACTTACACTAAAGGCAATCCTTGACGGTATATTCGCTTTGATGATACCGGTAATGACGTCGACCGATGGCCTCTGGGTTGCGATGATGAGGTGGATGCCGGCTGCACGTGCCATCTGGGCGATGCGCGTGATCGCAGCTTCAACCTCTTTGGAGGCGACCATCATAAGATCTGCCAACTCATCAATGATAACCACGATATAAGGCAGTTTCTGGACCTTCTCCGGAGTCTCGCTTTCACGCTCCAGATATTGGTTATACGCCTCGATATTGCGTGTGTTGGAATGGGAAAATAAATCATATCTCCGTTCCATTTCGCTGACGATCCGATTCAGGGCGTCACTAGCCTTTTGAGGATTCGTTACGACCGGACTCAATAGATGCGGTATGCCGTTATAGACATTCAACTCCACCATCTTCGGGTCGATCATCATCAATTTCACTTCATGTGGTTTGGCGTTCATCAAGATGCTCAGGATGATACCGTTTATGCAAACTGATTTACCACTGCCCGTCGCACCTGCGACCAGCAAGTGGGGCATCTTATTGAGTTCAGCCATGACCGGACTCCCTGAGATGTCTTTCCCGAGTGCCACTTCCAGCGGATTATCGGAAGTCTTACGTTTTAGTACTTCACGCAGCGTCACCATGCTGATCACAGAATTAGGTACTTCTATACCAACTGCCGATTTACCGGGTATCGGAGCTTCAATCCTTATATCCTTGGCAGCAAGGCTGAGTGCGATATCATTTTGCAGATTGATGATCTTGCTGACTTTCACACCGATGTCCGGCTGTATTTCAAACTGGGTCACAGCTGGGCCGATACGGATTTTTGAAACTTTAGCATTGACTCCGAAGTTTTTCAGCGTATCTTCCAAAACCCTGCCTTGTTTCAGGACTTCTTTGTTGCTTACGGTCTCTGATACTTCCGCATCCTTCAACATCGTTATTGAAGGGAGTTCATACTGCTTCAATTGATCCAATTCATCGTCGTCGAAGGTTGAAATATCAGAGTCACCATCACCCTCCGCTTCAGCATCACTTTCTTCTGAAACATCCTGTTCTTTTCTGCTCCAATCCTCCTGTGAGGTTGCAGCCTTCTCTTTTGTTTCATCATAAGGTTTTGGCTGATTGTGGCTGTTGTCGGAATCTGTAGCATCTGATTGGGTTTCTTGATGTTCGTATTCATGCATGGTCTCAATGATTGATTCATCGGCGCTGAAGTCTTCCAGTTGTCTCGGTCTTTGTTTTGTTTCCGTCTGCGGTTTTGCTTTACCTTTTGCACCTTCATATTTATTGGCCTGTCGACCAGTGCTCTGGATACGCTTGTCGGTCAGCTTGCTGTACCCTTTCTGAATCAGGTCTACAGTGAATGAAAACAGGCGTGCAATACCCACTGCAGTTCTTTTGGCAGTGACTTTCAACATTTTGGATGTTTTGACCAGATCATTGGAGAGGGATTGCTCGATATCTTTTGAGGTGATCATCAAGTAGCTGAAATATAAAAAGATTAGGCCGAGCAACAGTGTTCCCACCAGGGAAACACCCGTCGAAGAGAAGGCAAATAATATCTGCCCTATAATCCCACCTCCGAAGAAATGCATGATGCCTTCAGTCTGAATGGTTTCCAGAGTATCATTGAAAGTATAGAAGTTCTCAATACTCTCCCTGTCTGTAATATACAGTACCGAATGGAATAAAAATAACAGACCGAACTGGAGCAGCAAGTATCCTCCCATACGGCGTGTAAGCGGCAATTTCTGTTCTGCTGCCAAATAGATGCTCATAAGAAACAGCATCAGGTATGTAAAGTACCGGCTCGTTCCGAAAAGATAAGCGAACAAAGCATCCAAATATGTGCCTACAGCGCCGAGTTGGAACAATGTGATGAATAGAAGTACGATGAGGATAAATGCCGAAATGGAGTAATAGCTTCTAGTGTCTTTTTTCTTTCTTACGGCCCTACCCGCCTTTTTGGTTCTGTTTGGCTTTCTGGCCATGGACATTTCCCCCTATTTACAATGAGACTGCCAAAACTGGCAGTCTCATTGATGGTTTATATTTCAGATATTATCGGGATGATCATTGGACGGCGTTTTGTACTATCATACAGATGCTTACCGAGATCATCTCGTATGCTCTGCTTTAATGTACTCCACTCAATCTTCTTCTCATCAAGGGCATCCAAGACGATCTTATGGACGCGTTCTTCCGCTTCCTTAAGAAGGTCTTCACTCTCCTTCACGTAGACGAAGCCTCTGGATTGGATCTCCGGACCGGCCATGATCTGCCGTTTTTTGGGATCTATCGTCACTACGGCTATGAAGATGCCATCTTCACTTAAAAGTCGTCGATCACGAAGTACAATGTTACCCACATCGCCGACGCCACTGCCATCAATCAATACATTGCCGGCAGTCACCTTATTCGCACTGATCATCTGTTTACCGTCGTAGCTGACGACATCACCTTTTTCGAGAAGGAATATATTCTCTGGTGCGACACCGGTTTCAGCGGCGAGTTTTGCATGGGCAATCTGCATTTTGAACTCACCTTGGACCGGGATGAAATGCTTCGGTTTCATGACATTAAGCATCATCTTCAGCTCTTCGCTCAAGCCATGGCCAGAAGCGTGGATGTTCTGTTCCGGGGTGGCTATTTCAGCACCAGCCTTCACCAGTTCGTTCATCGTACTGTACAGCACCACTTCCATATTGGAAGATGGTGTCGTCAGTATATAGACGATATCCCCTTCTTTTATGTTAGTCACTTCATGCTGGCCACGGGACATCGTACCCAATGCCTCAATCGGTTCACCTTGGGAACCGGTTGCGATGATGACCACTTCGTTATCCGGGTAGTCTTCTATCTCATGGCTTGGCACGAGAAGACCTTCAGGGATATCGAAGTAACCAAGATTCCGGGCCACCTTGAAGGAATTTTCCAATGTGCGGCCGAGGAAAGAGACCTTGCGGCGGTTTTTTGCGGCATTCGTCAGCACTTGTTGTATACGGACAAAGTTTGAAGCATAGCAGGAGACGATGATTCTGCCTCGTGCACGTGCAAATCCATCCAGTATGTGTTCTTCAATCACATTTTCTGGTGTGTTATAGCCGCGTTTTTCCGCTTCCGTAGAATCACTGATCAGAGCGAGCACATCTTTTTTCGCAATATCGTACATCTTACCCATATTGTAGCTGTAATCCCCCGTCAAACTCTGATCGAATTTGAATTCTCCAGTATAGACGATTGAACCGTATTTAGTCTCTATACTGACCCCATATGAATCCGGGATGCTGTGGCTTGTTTCGAAAAACACCATTTCCGCATTTTTGAATTTCATGCGTGATTGGCTGTTTATCGTATGGAACTTGATTTTCTTATTGACGCCTTTAGCCCTCAGACGATCTTTTACAAGCGCCAAGGTTAACTTGGAACCATAAATTGGGGCGTTTAAAGACCCGACGATATACGGTATTGCGCCGATGGAATCTTCGTGCCCATGGGATAGGAAGATTCCTTTCAGCTTATGTTTGTTCTCTTGTACATAGGTGATATCCGGAATGACGATGTCTACACCGAGCATTTCATCTTCCGGAAACATCAACCCTGCATCGAGTATGAACATTTCGTCATCAACTTCAACGACGTACATATTTTTGGCTATCTCACCGACACCGCCGAGTGGTATGATTTTCACTTTAGCTTCCGTGTTCGCTTCTTGTTTAGCTCCGTTCAAAATATTTCCTCCTATAGCCTACTTGAATGTGGCATGGTAGAACTTCCCATCTATTGTGATATGGGATACTTTTACGTTCTTTGTATCATAGCGCGTTTCATCGCTGTTTTTCAGAATGAGATGGTCGATTGGCTTATCTTTAGTGTGGAATTCCCTAAGCTTGTTGCCGAGTGCCAGATCTGTAAATATGATCTTCACCTCATCGTCATCTTTAATCCTAAGTTGACCGGTGGCTTCATGTTCCAAATCATTTATATCTACTTTATTAAAAATCAATTCGGTTACTCTCCTTTGTTATCTTCGAGCAGTGCCTTGCGGGACGCGTTGACGCGGCCCTGTTTATCGATTTCCGTTACTTTTACAAGGAATTTATCGCCCATTTTAACGACATCTTCCACTTTGCCGACGCGTTTGGTATCAAGCTGCGAAATGTGGACAAGTGCATCTTTACCTTTGAACAGTTCGACAAAAGCCCCGAACTTTTCAATGCGTTTCACTTCGCCCATGTAGATTTCACCGACTTCTGCAACGCGTGTCAGTTCTCTGATGATTTCTTTAGTCCGTTCTATCATCTCAGGGTCGCTGTGTCCGATCAGCACTGTTCCGTCCTGCTCAATATCGAGTTTGACGCCGGTTTCATCAATTATTTCATTGATTTTTTTACCGCCTGGCCCGATCACATCACGGATCTTATCCGGCTTGATATGCATGACTTCAACTTTTGGAGCATATTTGCTCAACTCTTGGCGTGGTTCGCTTATCGTTGCAAGCATGTTGTCCAGAATTTCAGCACGGCCTGCTCTTGCCTGTTCCAATGCTTCACTCAGGATATCTTCATCCAGTCCATCAATTTTGATGTCCATTTGGATGGCTGTAATGCCATTTTCTGTACCTGCAACCTTGAAGTCCATATCTCCAAGAGCATCTTCCATTCCCTGAATATCCGACAGGATTGTGTAGTTATCGTCTTTTTTGACGAGTCCCATCGCAATACCGGCCACGGGTGCCTTTATAGGCACACCTGCATCCATCAGAGCAAGCGTCGAGCCACAGATTGACGCCTGTGAGCTTGAACCGTTGGACTCCAGTACTTCAGACACTAGTCTGATCGTGTATGGGAAATCGGATTCGTCCGGTATCACTTGATAAAGGGCACGTTCACCAAGTGCACCATGACCGATTTCACGGCGGCCCGGTCCTCTGATCGGTCCAGTTTCGCCTACTGAGAAGTTCGGGAAGTTATAATGGTGCATAAAACGCTTGTTTTCGTCGACCCCGAGCCCATCTATAATCTGATGTTCCCGAAGGGCGCCAAGCGTACATATGGATAAAGCTTGAGTCTGGCCGCGGGTGAATAAGCCTGAACCGTGTGCACGAGGCAACAAGCCAGCCTGTGAATCCAGGGAACGGATTTCAGATGGTTGCCGGCCGTCAGGTCGTATTTTTTCTTCTGTAATAAGGCGTCTCACTTCATCTTTCAGGAGCGTTTCTACTATGGAAGCCGCTTCTTTATAAATGGTTTCATAATCTTCAGCAGATTCATCCAGCGTTTCTAGGATGCGCTCTTTGGCAGCTTTTATCGCCGCATCACGCTCTTTTTTGTCTGGATCCTGAATTGCTTCATAGAGGCCCATCGTTTTCGCTTTCTCCTCCATGTCGCGCTGCAGGTCAAAGTCCGGCTCCGGTACTTCAAAGGGTGTTTTCTCTATGTCCAGTTCCGACAATATCTCTTCCTGGAAAGCGACCAATTTCTTGATGCTTTCATGGCCGAACATAATTGCTTTCAGCATTGTCTCTTCAGACACTTCACGTGCACCTGCTTCGACCATGTTGACAGCATGCTTAGTGCCGGCAACTTGAAGGTCGATGTCAGAACGATCAAGCTCCTCCACCGATGGGTTGATGATGAATTCCCCGTCGATCCGGCCGATCGTCACTCCGGCTATGGGACCCTTGAAGGGGATATCACTGACTCCGAGTGCAAGGGATGACCCAAGCATCGCCGCCATTTGAGGAGAAGCGTCCGGGTCTACCGAGAGGACTATGGACATGACTTGCAGGTCATGCCTATACCCTTCTGGGAAGAGCGGTCTGATCGGACGGTCGATTAGGCGGCTTGTGAGTGTCGCCTCCTCACTTGGACGACCTTCACGCTTGTTGAATCCGCCAGGAATTTTACCCGCAGCATACAGTTTTTCCTCATATGCGACTGTCAGCGGGAAAAAAGGAAGGTCTTTCGGTTCCTTGGAAGCAGTGGCGGTGGTAAGCACGACCGTCTCGCCGTACCGTATGAGCACTGCACCATTGGCCTGTTTGGCAAGCTCGCCGTATTCGACTGTCAGCTTGCGTCCCCCCCACTCTGTTTCATACACTTTCTTCGTTGTTTCTGTCATAATTTGTCTTCTCTCCTTAGTAAGGCTACTTAACCCAATCATATCACTTTTAATAGAGAATATACATAAAAAAAAGCATATCCAAAGGATATGCTCAAGCTGTTATTAGCGACGGAGACCGAGTCTTTTGATGAGTTCACGGTATCTCTGTATGTCTTTTTTACGCAGGTAGGTCAGCAAGTGTTTCCTGCGGCCGACCATTTTAAGAAGACCTCTTCTTGAGTGGTGGTCCTTCTTGTGGATGCGTAGGTGTTCGTTCAGTGTTGTGATTTCAGCAGTCAATACTGCGATCTGTACTTCTGGAGATCCTGTGTCGGACTCGTGTGTACGGTATTCTTGTATCAGTTCATTTTTGCGTTCTTGTGATATAGCCATTAAAAACGCCTCCTTTTTTTATTGTTCACCGCTATCCGAGCAGATGCCGGAGTTGCTCTCTGCCAAGATTAGGGCACTTGGTTCATTATACGTTAAATGCTATAGGTTTTCAAGCAGCTTAATCGCTTTTTGTTTATCTCTGGATATATGGTCAGTGAGCTCATCGATTCCGGAGAATTTCCTTTCCTCTCTTATGAAATGATGCCAGTGTATAGTGGCATTTTCCCCGTAGACGCTGCGGTCGAAATCAAAAAGGTGCACCTCAACACTCACCCGCTCGAGGTTATCGTGGAAAGTCGGTTTGACACCCACATTGCAGACGCCCTTGTATACGGTTTCCTCATTATCGAGCCTGAACGTCACGGCGTACACACCTTTAGCAGGTAGGTGATAGCGGTACTCCGGCTCAATGTTCGCAGTCGGGAAGCCGATGGTCCGCCCCCTCTTTTCTCCTTGCACGATTACACCTCTGACCTCGTAGGGACGACCTAAAGCATGATTGGCACTTTCAAGTTCATGCGTAAGCAGATCCTTCCTGATCTTTGTGGTCGATATCTTTTCGCCATCGACAGCCAGTTTTTCAACACCTGTCGTGTGGAACGCCTCGTACTCAGATAGAGTGCTGATGTTTCCGGCACCATACTTGCCATAAGTGAAATCGAACCCTGCAATGACTTCCTTGATATTCATGTCGATTATGTACTGGGATACGAAAGTGTCTGGGGACAGCCCCGCAAGTGCGCTCGAAAAATTGATGACGAAGCAATAATCCACACCCATTTCCTCAAGCATCTCCAATTTGACATCAAGCGGGGTCAGATAGGTTGTCCGTCTTTTTTTCGGATTCAGTACTACGGATGGGTGGGGGTCAAACGTTATGACGGCCTTCTTCAGATTATTTTCTTCTGCTTTGGCAGTCATTGTGCCAAGTACATTTTGATGGCCCCTATGCAGCCCATCAAAAAAACCGATCGCTGCAGCAGACGGTGCCAATTTCATATTCTCTTTTTCCTGTGGATGGTGCAATCTTATAGTTTCCATTACATCGCCTCTTATAAATTGAACATTTTGTAGGGTTTCATCATATCCTGTTTTTCAGGATGGTCATGGTAGATGCCGATGACTTTGCCTTCATTCCTGAAGACCACCTTGTCAGTCCTATCTTCTACCATTTCCATAATAGCAGATTTATACACCTTTTGCCCATTCAGGATTTTTTTCAGGAAATTTTCATCTTCTATATCTACAGTCGGCAATTCTTCGATCAATTTCCCGATCGGGATGAGGTGTGCTGTGGCATCCCCTGCTTTCAATTCCTCTAGGCTTGCGGATTGATTCAAAGTGATGCCGCATGATTCCGTTCTGATCAGAGCAGACATATGGGCCGCTGTTTCGAGACTCCTCCCAATGTCCACTGCCAATGTACGTATATAAGTCCCTTTCGAACACGTTACATCAATATCGAAGTGGATGAGCCCACTTTCCCTCTCGATGGGTCCTATGCGTGAAATCTGAAAAATGCTGACGGTCCTTAACGGCCTTTCCACTTCTATGCCTTGACGTGCATACTCATACAGTTTCTTTCCGTTTATTTTGACAGATGCATACCTGGGCACCCGTTGCGTATAATCTCCTTGGAAAGCCACTATCGCTTCATCGATCATTGCGTCAGTGATGCCGTCAGTGGCGTTGCTGTCCTCCACCTGTCCCGTCTGATCTTCAGTATCTGTCGAATAGCCCAAAGTCACACGCGCACGGTAGCTTTTTTTCTTTGTCTGCAAGTATTCAGTCAGTTTTGTGCCCTCACCGACGACGATGGGCAACACTCCAGTCACTTCAGGGTCGAGCGTCCCTGTATGTCCTACTTTCTTCATGCCGAGGATTCTGCGCATACGCATCACCACGTCATGGCTGGTCAGTCCTTTGTCCTTATTTACCGGGATTACACCATGCATTGTTGTATAGACCTCCGTATATAAATAAAAACCTGGGGAAGCCCCAGGCTTTTATTTGTCTTTTATTTCATTCAGCAGTGCATCGATCTTGCTACCATACTCGATGGAAGTATCATACTTGAACTCCAGTTCAGGAGCCTTCCGTATGGGTATTTCCTTAGCCACTTCCGAACGGATCAGGCCTTTGGCCCGGCCGAGTGCAGCCTGTACTGCTTCCCGGTCATCGTTGAGTGAGGTGAAGTATACAGTCGCAACTTCCATCTCTTTGGTCAGTTCAACCTCTGTCACCGTCACCATCCCTATATCCGGGTCAGCAACCTTCGTCCGGAGCGCTTCGCTCACGACTTTCTTGACTTCTTCAGCCACTCGCTCTTGTCTGTTAGACATAAGTTATCACCTTTCAATCTCAACCATGATATAAGGTTCGATCTGGTCTCCCTCTTTAAGGTCGTTGAAATTCTTGATCGTAATGCCGCATTCGTAACCTGCAGTCACTTCCTTGGCATCATCTTTATAACGCTTGAGGGTATCCAATTCGCCTTCATGAACCACTATACCCTCTCTGATGACTCTTACACCTGAATCGCGGGTGATTTTACCGTCAGTGACGTATGATCCTGCGATCGTACCCACTTTGGACACTTTGAAGGTTTGACGGACTTCGACGTTGCCGATTACTTTTTCTTCAAAGATCGGGTCGAGCAGACCTTTCATCGCAGTTTCGATTTCTTCAATGACACTGTATATGACACGGTGCAATCTGAGGTCTACTTTTTCCTGGTCTGCCGCTTTCTTGGCATTGACATCAGGGCGCACATTGAAGCCGATGATGATGGCGTTTGAAGCTGAAGCCAAGGTGACATCAGATTCATTGATTGCCCCAACCCCTGTATGGATGATACGGACATTGACACCTTCGACATCAATTTTCATCAATGAAGCGCTCAGTGCTTCAACGGAACCTTGCACATCTCCTTTAATGATGAGGTTGAGATCTTTCATCTCCCCTTCTTTCATCTGTTCGAACAGGTTTTCAAGGCTTACTTTTGAAGTCTGTTCGCGATCATTCATGACCTTCTCTTCACTGCGCGCCTCTCCGATGCTGCGCGCCGTCTTGTCGTCTTTGAAGACTACAAAGCGGTCGCCAGCCTCCGGCACGTCGTTGAGTCCAGTGATTTCAACAGGTGTCGAAGGACCCGCTTCCTGGATGCGCCGGCCGAGGTCATCAACCATGGCTCTGACTTTACCGAAAGTGCTGCCGACGACAAGTGAATCACCGACTTTGAGTGTCCCGTGCTGGACCAATAGGGAAGCCGCAGGGCCTCTTGACTTGTCCAGTTCAGCTTCGATTACAGTGCCGATGGCTGGACGGTCACTTGTTGTCTTAAGCTCGGATACTTCTCCGACTAGAGTAATCATTTCAAGAAGATCTTCGATGCCGTCACCGCTTAGGGCGGATAGGGGAACGAAAATCGTGTCACCACCCCAATCCTCAGGATAAAGGCCATATTCACCAAGTTCCGTCATGACGCGGTCTGGGTTGGCCGTTGGCTTATCGACTTTGTTGACTGCCACGATGATTGGCACTTCAGCTGCTTTAGCATGGTTGATGGCTTCAATAGTCTGGGGCATTACACCATCATCAGCTGCTACGACAAGGATTGTGATGTCCGTGACTTGAGCACCGCGTGCACGCATGGTTGTGAACGCTGCGTGACCAGGCGTATCGAGGAACGTAATTTTCTTGCCGCCTGATTCAATCTGATAGGCACCGATATGCTGAGTGATGCCCCCGGCTTCTCCGGCTGTCACTTTAGTGTGGCGGATGGAGTCGAGCAATGTCGTTTTACCATGGTCGACGTGACCCATTATCGTAACAACGCTCGGGCGCTCCTCAGTCAATTCTTCGCCTTCAAGATCGAAATAGTTTTCAAGGTCTGTATTGTCTACGACCACTTCCAACTCCGCAGTGAATCCATGTTCACTCGCTATCAGCTCAACGGATTCATTATCCAAGGCCTGGTTGATGTTTGTTACGACACCGACCATGAAGAGGTCTTTAACGATTTTAGATGCGTCTACGCCAATTTTCTCGGCAAGTTCGCCAACCGTGATCCCTTCCTGGTACTTGAACTCTTTAGGGAGTTCTTTTTTTGGTTGGGGTTCAGGCTGCTTAGCGTTCGGCTTATTCTGTTTCCGCCTTTTACCGCCGTGTATGCCGGGCGCCCTATTCCTCTGTTGCCTTTGGTTCGGTTTATTTTCACGCGGCTTATTTCTATTGCCCTGCTCTTTTTTCTGTGTAGATGCTTTTGCATCCTTTTTAGGCTCTTCTGCTTTTTTCGTTTCTGCACCTTTTGCTTTGCCGAATTCTTTATCGAGCACTTCTACTTCATTATCTTCAAGAGATTTCATATGGCTATTCACTTCAATTCCTCTTGCCTGGAGGAATTCGATTATTACTTTACTTGCGACTCCATGCGCCTTCGCGTATTCGTAAATTCTGATTTTACTCATTGAATCACTTTCCTTTCTCTTTAAGCTCCAACATCTTTCTGCCGAAGCCTGGATCTGTCACTGAAAGTACAACTCTGTTGGCTGCACCTGTTGCGTTGCTCAAGGACTCATTGGTGTAATGATCGATCAGCGGTATATCATATGTCCTGCACTTATCGTGGATCTTTTTCCTTGTGTTTGCGCCGGCATCAGCAGCCAGAAAGACCACTGCAGCTTTTTTTGAACGGATGTTCTCCAGCGTCTTTTCCTCACCCGCCGTCAGTTTTCCGGCACGCTTTGCCAAACCCAGCATATTCAATAGCTTGTCCGTCATCGTTTAGGGATGTCCTCCCTGTAGATGAGCCGGATGATTTCATCATAGATTGGGGCAAGCGTTTCCTTGTCAAAGCCAAGCCTGTTTTCCAGCACTTCTTTTTCCCTGGCTTTTTCGACAGCTTCAAGGTTTTTCACTACATAGCTGCCACGGCCGTTCTTCTTGCCGCTCGGATCGACGAATACTTCGCCTTCTTTGGTCGAAACAATCCGTAATAACTCTTTTTTTGGATGCATTTCATTGGTCAGGATACATTTTCTAAGAGGTATTTTCCTTTTCATAACAATCACCCATCATCTATTCTAGGATGCCCTCTTCACTGGCATCTGATTCACTTTTGATATCAATTTTCCATCCTGTCAGTTTAGCTGCAAGACGTGCGTTCTGTCCACGCTTGCCTATCGCCAGGGAAAGTTGATTATCCGGTACGATGACCATCGTCGATTGATTCTCTTCGTCGACCACTACATCGATCACCTGCGAAGGGCTGAGCGCATTTTTGACAAATACTTTCGGGTCTTCATCCCATAGGACGATGTCGATCTTTTCGCCTGAAAGTTCATTGACGATTGCTTCGACACGTGCTCCCCGGGCGCCTACACACGAACCTACAGCATCGACATCCGGATTCTTCGCATAAACGCTTATTTTGGAACGTTCGCCAGCTTCCCTGGCGACACTGGTAATCTCGACTGTACCGTCGTAAATTTCTGGCACTTCTTTCTCAAACAGCCGTTTCAGGAGGTTCGGATGGGTCCGTGAAACGAAGATTTGTGGTCCTTTGGTAGTCTGTTCGACTTTATTCACATAGACTTTAATTCTGTCGTTTGGACGATAGGACTCATTCGGCATCCTTTCGGACTCGCTTAAAACTGCATCGGTCCTGCCCAACTGGATGTGGACGAAACGATGGTCCACACGGTCGATCAGACCTGTTAAGACTTCATCTTCCTTATCGATGAATTCATTATAAAGGATCCCGCGCTCAGCATCCCGCAGGCGCTGCATGACCGCCTGCTTGGCGGCTTGGGCGCCTACCCTATTGAAATCCTTTGGCGTGACGTCCTCATCATACGGATCGCCGACTTCATATGCCGGATTAACGGTGCGGGCTGTTTCAAGGTCGATTTCCGCAGTCGGATCTTCAACCTCCTCCACAACATCTTTTCTGGATACCACTATATATGTACCGTTATCCATATTCAGGTCGACTTTAACATTCTTATGCTGGGAGTAATTCTTTTTATATGCTGTCAAAAGCGCTGCCTCGATGGTTTCTACAAGCACTTCCCTTGGAATGCTTTTTTCCTTCTCGAGGTAGTCTATCGCATTCAATAACTCCTGGTTCACTAATAAGCGCCTCCAATCATAATATTACCGCTTTTCGAATTGTTGCGATCTTGCTTCGGTCTATCGTCACTGTTTTCTTACGTGTTTTAACTTTATATTCTATCGTTACGGAAGTCGGATCATAAGCCTTCAATATTCCAGTCCATTCCTTCTCTCCGTCAATCTGCTGGTAGGTCTTTACATAGATGCCCTGCTCCAGCGTCATTTCCAGATCTTCGTCATCCTCGATCGGGCGCTCTGCACCTGGTGACGAGACATCAAGGAAATATCCCCCTTGGATGATTTCCCATTCATCAAGTTTTTCGCTCAATACTTCACTCACCTGGGCGCAATCCTCAAGGGTGATGCCGCCTTTCTTATCAAGGTAGAGTCTCAGAAAGTAGTCCTTCCCTTCTTTGACATACTCCACTTCAATGAGTTTGTACCCCATCTCCACAACCACTGGTCGAGCATGCTCCAAGACATTCTTTTCAGTGCGATTCACTGCCCATTCCCCTCCTTCAAAACTAAGAGAAGAACGGGCTAGCCCGTTCTTCTCCGCGTAACGTGGTATTTAATATCATAGTTATTATACCACAGTGTATTTTAGCCTGCAACTTGAGTCTACATATCAAAAATCGACAGCTGTGCCTTGTCCGGCAGATGGTCGAGACTACCCAATTCAGTCAGGTAATCGACTACTTTCTGAGACACACCAGCCCGTTTATTCAAATCTTCTTTCGAGATGAACGGTTCGTCCTCGCGCGCTTCCACAATGCGTTTTGCTACTCCGGCACCAAGTCCTGGAACAGCTATGAATGGCGGAATCAGTGCGTTGTCTTCGATCTTGAACTCAAAGCTGTCCGACTTCTCGACGCTTACCGGTTTTATCTTGTAGCCACGCTGCACCATCTCGTTGGTGATTTCAAGGACCACCAGTGTATCTTTTTCCTTTTTGCTGAGCTCCTGGAACCTCTGATTCATTTCCTTGACGTTATGCCTGATTGTTGTACCATCCTTGACCATCGTCAGCAAATCGAAGTCCGAAGCACGGACTGTAAAGTAGCTCGCATAATAATAAAGGGGATGGTGCACTTTAAAGTAGGCTATCCTGACCGCCATCAGAACATAGGCGGAGGCGTGTGCTTTAGGGAACATGTATTTGATCTTCTTGCAGGAGCTGATGTACCACTCGGGCACGCCCTGTTCTTTCATCGCTGTTTCATGCTCCTCGGTCAGGCCTTTACCTTTACGCACCTTTTCCATGATATTGAAGGCGAGCGAAGGCTCAAGTCCCTGATACATCAGATAGACCATGATGTCATCACGGCACCCGATGACGTTTTTCAAGTCACATGTCCCGTTTCTGATCAGCTCTTGCGCATTGCCGAGCCACACGTCTGTACCGTGGGATAGCCCGGATATCTGGACGAGTTCACTGAATGTCGAAGGTCTTGTATCCTCAAGCATCTGGCGTACGAAACCAGTACCGAATTCAGGTACACCAAGCGTACCTGTGCGGCAGAGGATATCTTCTTCAGAAACACCGAGCGCATCCGGTGAATTGAATAGTGACATCGTTTCTTCATCGTCGACGGGCACCGTCTTCGGATCGATGCCGGATAGGTCCTGAAGCATGCGTATCATAGTCGGATCATCATGACCCAGAATATCCAACTTTAGAAGGTTGTCGTGGATCGAATGGAAGTCGAAGTGCGTGGTCTTCCATTCCGATTCCACATCGTCAGCCGGATACTGTATTGGCGTAAAATCATATATATCCATGTAATCCGGAACGACGATGATGCCGCCCGGATGCTGTCCGGTCGTCCGCTTCACACCGCTGCATCCCAATACGAGCCGATCGATTTCAGCCCCTCTACGATGGAGGCCGTTATCGTTCATATAGCCTTTGACATAACCGAACGCCGTCTTCTCCGCAACTGTACCGATGGTCCCCGCCCTGAACACTTTGTCTTCGCCAAATAGTTCCTTTGTATAGTTGTGGGCTACAGGCTGATAATCCCCGCTGAAGTTCAAGTCGATATCCGGAACCTTGTCCCCCTTGAAACCAAGGAAAGTTTCAAATGGAATATCCTGCCCCTCTTTTATAAGTGGAGAATTGCAGGTGTCACAAGATTTATCAGGCAGGTCATAGCCAGAGCTTACACTGCCATCCATAAAGAATTCACTCGTCCGGCATTTAGGGCAGACATAGTGCGGTGGCAGTGGGTTCACTTCAGTGATTTCCGTCATCGTGGCGACAAAACTGGAACCGACTGAACCGCGTGAACCGACCAGATAACCGTCTTCAAGTGACTTTTTGACGAGTTTCTGGCTGATGAGGTAGATGACGGCAAAACCGTTTCCGATGATGCTGTCCAGTTCTTTCTCAAGGCGATCTGTAACGATCTCCGGTAATTCCTCACCGTATAGGGCACGGGCATTGCTGTAGCTGAGTTCCCGGATTTGATCGTTGGCCCCTTCTATATTCGGGGTGTAGAGCTTATCTTTAATGGGCACCACTTCTTCTATACTATCGGCAATCCGGTTTGGTGCTTCAATGACGACCTCCCGCTTCACCGCCTCTTCAAGGAATGAGAATGCGTCCAGCATTTCGTCTGTAGTCCTGAAATGCGCGTCGGGCAAGTTACCTCTCGATAACGGATTTCCAGGGTTGCTCTTCACCAGGATATCGCGGCACAACTTATCCGACTCATCCAAGTAATGGGTGTTGCCGGTGGCTACTACAGGTTTATCAAGCTCATTACCCAATCTGATGATGTTTTCGATGATTTCTTCCAAGGTCGCCTCACTGCGGACGATTTCACGCTCCAACAGCCTGCTGTAGAGTGCTTTTGGAAATATCTCGAGATAATCATAGAAACGCGCTGCCTTCTTTGCCGCCTCGTATGACTTCTGCATCATGGCAGTGAACACTTCACCTGAATCACATGCACTACCAATGAGCAGCCCGCTCCGATATTTATCCAATAACTGTTTCCTGATGCGCGGCGTCTTGTAGAAGTTATCTGTCAAGGACTGCGATACTATCTTGAACAGGTTTTTGAGACCTTCCTGGTTTTTTACAAGGATTGTTACATGGGTCGGCATCGCACGTTTGTAGGAATCCTGATCGGCCAACTTTTCATTGATGTGGTTGTGGTTCTCTATACCTGCCTTTTTAAGTTGCGATAACATCTTAATGAATATATAGGCGGTCGCTTCGGCATCATATATTGCGCGGTGGTGTTGTGTCAGTTCGACATTATAGCGTTTGGCGAGTATATTCAGGCCGTGCTTTTTGAAGTCCTTGTTTATGGAACGGGATAGTTCAAGTGTATCGATGACACCATTCGTATATGGGGCAAGCCCCTCTTTACTGTATGCAGCCTCTATAAAGCCCATATCGAAGCTCGCGTTATGGGCGACGAATATCGCATCTCCGACCCATTCCCTGAAATCGGTGATCACTTCTGAAATTGGTGGCGCATCCTGCAGCATATCATCAGTAATGCCTGTGATTTCCTTGATAGTCTCAGTGAGCGGTTCGTTGGGGTTGCTGAATCTTTCGAAACGGTCTATGATTTCGCCATTTTTGACTTTTACCCCTGCAAGTTCGATGATGCTATCGTACTTGGAAGACAGGCCGGTCGTCTCAACATCGAATACGACATATTCATGTTGATCGAGTACTATATCCTGCGGTTTATACGCAATCGCTGCCCCGTCGTCGACGAGCAAGCCTTCCATCCCATAGATCATCTTCAATCCGTTGGCTTTTGCGGCGTAATATGCGTCTGGGAAAGCCTGGACATTATTGTGGTCAGTAACAGCAATCGCTGTATGCCCATAATCTTTTGCCCGTTTTACGTATTCTCCGATATTCCTCAATCCATCCATCTGGCTCATTTCAGAATGGAGATGGAGTTCCACCCTTTTGTCATCACTGTTGTCTTTTTTCTCTGGCTTGTTGAAGACATTCAAACTACGGATCATTAGCACCATATCTTTGGAGAACTCATCGTATTCGACATTGCCTTCAATGAGCACCCAATCATTTTTATCCAATGCTTCGAAAACTGCTTCATCCTCCTTGCCATGCCTCGAAAACATTTTGGCAGCGATGGAGTCCGTATAATCAGTCAGCTTCAATTGGAGGATTTTACGGCCTGTACGGAGCTCTCGCACTTCTTTATCGAAGATGACCCCTTCAACTTTTACATTGAATTCTTCTTCGACAACTGTTTCAAGCGGCCTGATGTCTTTCATGGTGATTGCTTTGCCGATCTGCTTGATGGTCGCTTCCTGCTTCTTTTTCATATCCGTTTCAAAATGCTTCTGTTGCTCTATGAATCCCTGCACCAATTCAGTCTTCTCTTCCCTGAGGCGTTCTTCAAGCTGTGTCCGCCGATTCGAATCGAGTTCTGCATCCTTACGGAATTCGATTCCTTCTATCGGCATGCCGCAGGCAACATAGGCGTTCTTCAGATTACCATTTATATTTTTATTGAAGTGAGCCACTTCAATGTCATTTTGGACAGAAAAAATCAATGTACCGTCGCTGAGTTGTTTGTCACAATTAAGCAGCTGGAACTTGATGTTTTGGTTGATCCCGATGGAATCAAGGGCATATTCAAGATAGTCGATTATATCTTTGTCTGTATAATGATCTGCCGTGATGATCAATTGGGTGCGTGCTATATTGGAAAAAGCTGTTTCTATGCTTTTTTCCATCATGTTCCTGAGCGCGACAGGTATCATTTCTTCAAAATGGACATGGAACTCCCAGACTCTCTCAGCATCATTTGACACTACTTTCTTTAGGGTTCCTGTAGCTAAATAATTATCATTTCCACTGATTCCTGCCTGCTTCAGCAGAATGTTAAACTGATCTTTTCCCTTCACTTACAACACTCCTGTAAAGAGCGCGTAAATCGATGATTTACGCGCTCCCCCTGTTAATAATTATCTTCAAGATACTGTTTCAGTTCGCCCACCGGCAGATTGATGGATGCATCACTGCTTCTCGGTTTGATTTCTACAACGCCTTCTTTCGCATCGCGTCCCACTACTACCCTAAACGGCAGACCGATCAGGTCGGAATCTGCAAACTTGACGCCGGCACGTTCCTTACGGTCATCGTACAGCACCCGGTAGTCAGCACCAAGTGTTGCATACAATTCTTCTGCAACCGCTTCAGCCTCTTTGTCTTTAGGGTTTGGAGTGACAATGTGCACATCGAACGGCGTCACCGACTTAGGCCAGATGATGCCGCGCTCATCATGGTGGCTCTCAACAATCGCCGACAAGGTCCTGGAGATCCCAACGCCATAACATCCCATGAGCACAGGTGTACTGCGTCCATTCTCATCCAACACATTCAAGTTCATCGCTTCAGAATATTTTGTGCCCAATTTGAATACTTGGCCCACTTCTATGCCTTTCATGAACTTCACTGGTCCACTGCCGTCCTGAGCCATTTCCCCTTCGACGATGAAGCGGAAATCACCATAACCACCAATCTCGAAGTCGCGCTTATGGTTGACGTTGAGGAAATGGTATCCACTCTCATTTGCACCAGTCGGGTAATCCTGCATGTTTTTCACCTGATGGTCAAGGTAGACTTCAATCCCTGCGTCCACAGGACCCAGACTGCCGGGGTCGGCCTGCATCAGGCTCCTAATTTCTTCGTCCGTCGCAAAGCGTATATCATCTGTGGCAAAATGAGTCTTGACTTTGACATCATTCAACTCGTGATCTCCCCTGAGCAGTATCATGACGTACCGCTCATCGACCTTCATGATCATTGTTTTGGTGGTCTCCTCAAGCTTGATATCAAGGAAATCAGCTAAAGCGCTGCATGTCTTGACGTCAGGCGTCGCTACCTTTTCGATTTCCTTAGTACTTTCCACTGGTTTCGCCTCTGGTATCGGACATCCTGCTTTTTCTATATTGGCTGCATAGTTGCTTTCCTCAGTATAGGCAATCGTGTCCTCCCCGATGTCTGCGAGCGCCATGAATTCATGGGTATGGCTGCCCCCTATCGCACCTGAGTCTGCCTCTACAGCACGGTAATTAAGTCCTACCCGGGAAAAGATCTTGGAATAGGCCATATACATGTCCTGATATTTCTCGTCCAGGGAATCCTCATTACTATGGAATGAATAGGCGTCCTTCATAATGAATTCACGTCCGCGCAACAGGCCGTATCTTGGACGCAGTTCATCCCTGAATTTCGTCTGGATCTGAAAGACTGTAAGAGGCAGTTTTTTATAGCTTTTGAGTTCATCACGCAACAGAGCGGTTACAATCTCTTCGTGCGTAGGCCCAAGGGCAAATTCACGACCATGGCGGTCTTCGAGCCGCATAAGTTCACTGCCGTATGCTTCCCATCGGCCTGATTCCTGCCAAAGCTCCTTCGGATGCAGTACAGGCATGTGTATCTCTACGCCTTCGATGGCGTTCATCTCTTCTCTGACGATCTGCTCGATATTGTTCAAGACCAGTTTCGTTATAGGCAGATATGTGTATACACCGCTGGCCATCTGTTTGATCATGCCAGCCTTGAGCATCAGGCGATGGCTCAGGCTATCTGCATCTTGCGGGGTTTCACGCATTGTTGGTATAAACATTCTAGATTGTCTCATTCAGTTCACTCCTAAAGGAAAAATGTTTTTATGTCATTCCAAGTTACTAATACCATTACGATCAACAAGAATAGTACACCAATCAGCTGAATGTTCAGTTCAACTCTCCTGTTCAGAGGTTTTTTGAATATCCCTTCGTATAGTACGAATAATATCCGACCCCCATCCAATGCGGGTATCGGCAGCAGGTTCATTATGCCCAGGTTGACACTCAATATCGCAGTAAAGCGCATAAGCGTCATCAGGCCCTGGGCTGCTACATCTTCAGTCACTTTATATATACCGACCGGTCCGTTCAACATATCGAAGGAGAAGGTCCCGTCAGCAATGCTGATGAACATCTGCACTACAAGCGTGAATATGAGCGTCCCCATTTCGTATGTCTGCTCGGCGCCCCATAATATTGGAGATATCACGCCGCGCTCCATCTCGGCCCCTATTCCGATGACCAGCCTTTCATTGGTTTCACCGTCTGGAAGTTCCGTCTTTTCAACTATCGGTGTCATTTCAACAGTACGTGATTCCCCATCATTCACAACCGTTATGTCGAGTTCGGTTTCGCCTTCTTGCTGGATGATGGTCGACATGTGCTCCCAACTGTCCACTTCCTGACCGTTGATCGTTTTTAGATGATCACCTGATTTCAGGCCCGCTTCTTCAGCCGGTGTATCTTCTGCTACAAAGCCTACAACAGCCTCCTCCACTGGCTTGCCATTGATGTAGAACAGCACTGTGAACAACGCAAAAGCCAATACGAAGTTCATCAAAGGTCCCGCCGCCAAAGTCATCAGGCGATGCCCCACCGATTTGGACTCAAACCTCGCAGCTCTCGGGGCAATGCGCTCCAGTTCGGAATTCTGAACAAAATATGCTTCATCTGAAAATGTATAGGTGACCTCTTCCCCGTCATGTAGGCGTATAGCTTTGATGAACATTTCTTTGGTGATGTCCGACTGGATGACTTCTACTTCCTCGACTTGCGTGAAGTTATGCTTATCATCAAGTATTATATGGCTGATGCGGTCTACTTCATCAGTCTTTAATTGGACACGCATACCGGCGTTGAGTGGATTGATTTCCATCTCATCGGAGGCCATTCTGACATATCCACCGATCGGCAGAAGGCGCACCGTATAAAGTGTGTCATTGTACTTGTGGGAAAATATTTTAGGTCCCATGCCTATGGCGAACTCCGGACACATGATGCCTGCCCGTTTGGCGAAAATGAGGTGCCCAAGTTCGTGAACTGTAACCAGCACACCAAAAACTACTATAAAAGCTAAAATGCCGGTCATACAATCACCTCATATCTGTTTTATACAATTTATCATAGTACAGGATCGTTTCCAGGTCGGGATTTTCGACGACCGCATGGCCATCCATGCGGGATTTGACGATTTCCTCTATTCCGGTGAATGAAATTTCACCATCCAAAAAGCGTCCGACAGCATATTCATTTGCAGCATTCATTACTGCCGGCATCGTGCCGCCAGCTTCCATTGCTTCATACGCATAGGCAAGCATCCGGAAACGGTCCAGATCCATTGGTTTGAAATTCAGTTGGCTGAGGGCTGAAAAATCCATCGGGTTGTTCATCGGCATCCTTCGAGGATGACTGAATGCGAATTGGATGGCTGTCCGCATATCGGGTGTGCCTATTTGCGCCATGATGCTGTTATCGATAAATTCAACCATAGAGTGTATGGTACTCTCCTTATGGAGAATTGTAGAAATCTGATTGATGTCGACATCAAAAAGCCATTTAGCCTCTATCACTTCAAGCCCTTTATTCATCATCGTCGCTGAATCTATGGTGATTTTCTGGCCCATGGACCAGTTGGGATGATTCAGTGCATCTTCAAGCGAGACATCCGACAATTCGCTTCGAGACAGATCCCGGAATGAACCGCCACTTGCAGTGAGGATGATCTTCTTCACTTCACGTAGGTTTTCACCACGCAGACACTGGAAAACTGCTGAGTGCTCAGAATCGACAGGGATAATCGCCACACCTTTGGCTTTCGCTTTCGACATGACGATTTCGCCGGCTGCAACAAGCGTTTCCTTGTTTGCCAAGGCAATGTCTTTACCCTGCTCTATCGCATGCAATGTCGGTTCCAGACCGATGCTTCCCATGATTGCAGTCAGAACCATATCAGAATCATCCGAAACAACTTCAATGAGGCCCCGAGCCCCTGAAGTGAACTCTATATGTGGATATTTCTGTGCCAGTACCAGCCTGTCGGAATCATCTTTGACGCTCACAAGCTTTGGTTCAAACTGCTCGAGTATTTCTTCAAGTTTTTTTATGTTACTGCCTACAGAAATGCTGCCGATTTTGAATTGCTCGCGGTTTTGGGCGATGACGTCCAAAGCTTGAGTGCCTATTGAACCTGTAGCGCCTAATATTGAAATAGTCTTCATTTAATTTCACCCAGTTCTATCTTAAGTTATAAGAGGCAGTATGTTCATAAGGGGCAGTACAAAAATAAAGCTGTCGAAGCGATCAAGGACGCCACCGTGTCCCGGAAGCAGTCTACCTGAGTCTTTAACGTCAAAATGCCTCTTAAGGGCCGATTCAACCAGATCTCCAAGTTGGCCGAACATACTGAGTATCATCGTCAGCAATAGGAAGAGCAGAATTTGTACGCCTTCGATCCATCCCATGAAGTAAAACAATAGACCGAGCAGGACACTGCAGAATATTCCCCCCAAAAACCCTTCTATCGTCTTATTGGGACTGATCTGCGGCCATAATTTACGCCTGCCGAATGCTCTGCCGAATAAGTATGCACCAGTATCCGTCACCCAGACAATGAGCAGTGCATAGAGTATGTAGATGAGGCCTGCTTCCCGTGTCTCATAGAAGTACATGAATCCGATGCCGACATAAGCTACAGCGAGCACGCAAAAACCCATGTCCACAAACGAAAATCTATTTTTGCTGATGACGGTGAAACTCAACATCAACAACGCCATCACGATGATCAGATCAACCTGAAAAACTGATATGTGTGGCATATAGGATTCCTGGGGCATCATGATGATGAATAATGCCACCATGGACAAGATTCCAGGTATGGAAAATATGTGGATGCGGTTCATTTTCAAAATTTCATAAAGTGCTGTATAGGCAAGTAGAAAAACGGCAATCAGAAGTGGCCAGGCCCCCCATACGACGATTGGCACGAATATAAGCAACGCGATGATTGCGGTGATGGTTCTTGTCTTCATGTTACTCCTCCTCTTGGCCAAGTCCCCCAAATCGTCTCTCACGCCTACAATATTGTGAAATCATTTGATCTAGTTCATCAACTGAATATTCTGGCCAAAGTGTTTCTGTAAAAAATAATTCGCTGTATGATGACTGCCATAATAAAAAGTTGCTCAGCCGATATTCGCCACTTGTACGAATCAGCATCTCCGGATCGGGTATGTCAGTGGTCATCAGATGGTCATCTACCATATCTGCAGTGATATCCTGAGGTGACACCAGCCCTTTTTCTATTTTGGCGCCTATGTACTTGAAGGCTTCAAGGAGCTCGTCGCGCCCGCCGTAGTTCAGCGCAAAAACCAAGTTCAGCCCTGTATTGCCACGTGTCTTTTCAACAGCATGCTGAACGGCTTTCTGCGTATGCTCCGGCAGGGATTCAAGACGTCCGATTGTCGTCACCCTAACGTTCTTCTCATCTAATTCAGGAAGGAAAGTACCGAGAAAATCACCTGGCAGCTTCATCAGGTAATTGACCTCACTGCTTGGCCGGGACCAGTTTTCTGTGGAAAAAGCATATAGGGTGAGATACTTTATACCCAAATCGGAAGCATGACGTGTTATACGTTTGACGTTCTGCATGCCTTCGTAGTGGCCGCTCACTCTTGGTTTGTTTTTCCGTTTGGCATATCTGCCGTTTCCATCCATGATGATGGCAATATGTTCAGGCAGCCCCTTTTCTGTCTTTATTTCTTGCTTCTTCCTACGAAACATAACAATCCTCCTGAAGCATTATAATTATTAGTATACATTTATAATAAAGAGTCCTCAATCAATTTATTCTACCATAAATCGGAGGCATAAAAAAAATAGGCAGGAAACTCCTGCCTTAAAATATCATTTGGTTTAGACTGACATAATATCCTTTTCTTTTTCGTCACAAATGGCATCAATTTCATTAATGTACTTATCTGTAAGTTGCTGCACATCATCACTATAGCTTCTGAGGTCATCCTCAGTCAGTTCACCATCTTTTTCAAGGCGCTTCAATTCGTCATTTGCTTCGCGTCTGACATTCCGGATTGCAACTTTAGCATTCTCGCCTTCCTTGCGTGCATCTTTGACGAATTCTTTACGGCGCTCTTCCGTAAGTTGAGGCACCGTGATGCGGATCATTGTACCATCACTTGTCGGATTTACACCCAAGTCTGCCTGCTGTATCGCTTTCAGAACATCGTCTACAGAGCTTTTGTCATAAGGCGTGACAGTAAGCATCCTTGCTTCCGGCACAGCGATTCCTGCAAGCTGATTCACTGGAGTCGGAGCACCATAGTAATTCACCATTACACGATCGAGCATGTTCGAGCTCGCACGGCCTGTACGGATGGTGGCGAGTTCCCTGTTCAGGTTATCCAATGATTTACTCATCTTTTGTTTAGCGTCCTTAAGAACTGATTCACTCATTTGTTTTTCTCTCCTGTTATTTTGTAATTTCTGTACCGATGGTCTCACCCGATACTGCACGTTTAATGTTGCCTTGTTCTGTAATCGAAAATACCACAAGCGGTATGTCATTGTCCATACAGAAGGATGAAGCTGTGGCATCCATGACCTGCAGATTTTCCTGCAGCATTTCCATATAGGTCAATTTTTCGTATTTGTAGGCGTTTGAATCCGTCTTTGGATCTGCAGAGTAGACACCGTCGACGTTATTCTTGCCCATCAATATGACATCCGCTTCGACTTCAGCTGCCCTGAGTGCTGCTGTTGTGTCTGTTGAGAAGTATGGGTTGCCGATTCCAGCTGCAAAAATGACGATACGTCCTTTTTCCAGATGCCTGATTGCCCGCCTTCTGATATATGGTTCAGCAACTTGCTTCATCTCGATTGATGTAAGCACACGTGTTTCACATTCAAGTTGCTCAAGACTGTCTTGGAGCGCCAGGGAATTCATCACTGTAGCGAGCATTCCCATATAGTCTGCCGTGCCGCGGTCCATGCCCAGATCACTTCCAACTTTACCTCTCCATATATTGCCGCCGCCGACGATTACGGCGATTTCCACGCCAAGTTCCTTTGCTTCGAAAACTTGCTTCGCAATATTCTTGATGACTACCGGATTTATTCCGAATCCATCTTCTCCAGCCAATGCTTCGCCGCTTAATTTCAATACGATCCGTTTAAATTTGGAAGTTTCAGGCATAAGTCCCATCCTTACTTAATTTTTATATGAAATCAATTTAGAAAAAAAGACACCGAAGTGTCTTTTCCTTACTTATTCACTTGACCCATTACTTCATCAGCAAAGTTTTCTTCTCTCTTTTCGAGACCTTCGCCGACTTCAAAACGGATGAAGTTTTTAAGTGTACCGCCTTTGGATTTGAGGAACTCTTCAACAGTCTGATCGGAATCTTTGACGAACGGCTGATCCACGATGCAGATTTCTTCGAGGTATTTGCGCATTCTGCCTTCAACCATCTTATCTACGATGTTTTCAGGTTTTCCTTCATTAAGAGCTTGCTGTTTGAGGACTTCTCTTTCGTGGTCCAACTCTTCTTGTGAAACGTCGTCCTTGGAAACATATTTTGGATTCAGTGCTGCTGCATGCATCGCTACATCTTTAGCCGCTTCTACATCTGTAGAGCCTTCAACCAACGTAAGCACGCCGATGCGTCCGCCCATGTGAAGGTATTCGCCGAATGCATCATTGTCTGTCTTTTCAGCCAGTGCAAACCTTCTCAAAGTGAGTTTTTCACCAATTTTCGCGACAGCTTCCTTCATCGCGTCGTCAACTTTTTTACCATTCATCTCTGAAGCGTTCAATTCATCGAGATCATGTGGTTTAGTCGTCAGAATATGCTCAGCGATATCCTGAACCAACTTCTGGAACTCTTCGTTGCGTGCAACAAAGTCTGTTTCTGAGTTGATTTCAACGATTACGCCATCGTTGCCTTTGGAAGCAACGTGTACAAGGCCTTCAGCCGCGATACGATCCGCTTTTTTGGCTGCTTTGGACATACCTTTTTCGCGTAGATAATCTACTGCTTTATCGATGTCGCCGTCAGTCTCCTGGAGTGCTTTTTTGCAGTCCATCATGCCTGCACCCGTTCTTTCACGTAGTTCTTTAACCATTTTTGCAGTAATAGCCATTTATAATCCTCCTGGTCTTTAAATTCGGGAGTTTATGCCTTAGGGCAAAGGCTCCCACCTTTTAAAAAAGGTGATAAGAATAAATAACTTATCACCGTTTGAACATGTCTCTATTTGCTTTCGCCAGCTTCAACCGTTTCAGTGGTTTCTTCAGAGTCTTCTTCTGTCATGTCGATATTCTGCTCTTCAGCAATCTCATCGTCTGAAACGCCGCGTTGTCCTTCAAGTACTGCATCGGCCATTTTACTGGTCATGAGCCTTACTGCACGGATAGCGTCATCGTTAGCCGGGATGACATAGTCGATTTCGTCCGGATCACAGTTCGTATCCACCATTGCGACAATAGGGATACCAAGTTTTTTCGCTTCGGCAATCGCATTGCGTTCTTTTCTTGGGTCAACGATGAAGAGTGCTTTTGGCATCTCTTTCATTTCACGTATACCACCAAGGAATTTGATGAGACGTGCATATTCCTTGCGCAACTCGACTACTTCCTTTTTAGGCAGTACATCGAATGTACCATTCTCTTCCATCTTTTCGATTTCAGAGATGCGGCGGATACGCTTGGATATTGTTTTGTAGTTTGTCAGGATACCACCGAGCCATCTTTGGTTGACGTAAAGTTGACCAGCACGCTCAGCCTCTTCTTTGATTGAATCCTGTGCTTGCTTTTTAGTACCTACGAATAGTACTTTGCCACCTTCTTCAGAGACGCTTTTTACAAACTCATAAGCTTCCCCTACTTTTTTAACCGTCTTTTGCAGGTCGATGATATAGATGCCGTTTCTTTCCGTGAAGATGTATCTCTTCATCTTAGGGTTCCAACGGCGCGTCTGGTGACCGAAATGCACACCAGCTTCGAGCAGTTGCTTCATAGTAATTACTGCCATAATTGATTTCCTCCTCTGGTTTTTCCTCCAGTACAGCTATGGAAACGACCGTAAGGCACCTGTTTCCACTTCACCGGACTGTGCGTAATTGGCTTTTTCAGCCGTTAAATAATATACCATACTTTAGCCGATAAATCAAACTTTGATTTAGCTATCTTTTCTGAGCTCTGGCAGGAAATCCTCTTTTTTAACTTTGATGAATGTCCCTTTCATTCCGAGTGATCTTGACTCTATGACACCTGCACTTTCAAGTTTGCGCAGCGCATTTACGATTACGGAGCGGGTGATGCCGACGCGGTCAGCCACTTTTGAGGCGACAAGCAGACCTTCATCGGAGCCGAGTTCATCAAAAATGTGTTCGATAGCTTCGCGCTCAGAATATGACAGGGAGCGAATCGCCATGGATATGCTTGCCTTATCCCTTGCTTTCTGTTCTACTTCTTCCTGCTTTTCACGAAGTATCTCCATGCCGACCACTGTACCCGCGTACTCTGCCAATACGAGATCGCTCGTTTCAAACTTCTCGGTTACGCGTCCGAGGACGAGCGTACCCAGACGCTCTCCGCCGCCGAATACCGGTACGATGCATGTTTCAGAGTCCTGGAAGGAATCTTCAGTCGGGAAGACTGTCATCGCATCATCAAAACTGATGTTTTCTTTCGTTTCGCTGATCTTCATGATCATGTCCACATATTCCTGCGGGAACCTTCTCTGTTCAAGCATATCGTATATTCTTGGATTTTCGATTTTCTGGTTGATGCCATATCCAAGAAGCTTGCCTTTACGCGAGACGATGAAGACATTACATTCAATGACCCCACTCAGTTTTTCGGATACTTCCTTGAAATCTACTTTGACACCTTCTTGACTTTGAATAAGTTTGTTAATTTCCCGTGTTTTCTGCAATAAATTCTCCATTGCTGATTCTCCTTTAGATTTATAATATGAATGCGCTCAGATTCTTATCTGATTTTATGTTGTTGAGTCTCGATGAAACGTATTGCTCTGTAATTTCCACATGGGCACCTTGCATACCGCTTGCTTCAAACAGTAGTTCTTCCAGTAGCGTCTCCAATATGGTATGGAGCCTTCTCGCCCCGATGTCATCGGTTCCGCTGTTAACTTCAAAAGCAATTTCGGCAAGCGTATGGATGGCTGCTTCAGTGAAGGATATCGTGACGCCTTCTGTAGCAAGCAGTGCTTCATACTGCTTGACCAAAGAACTTTTCGGTTCCTTCAAAATCTTCTCGAAATCTTCGGTTTTAAGTTTATCCAATTCCACCCGGATCGGGAAACGCCCCTGCAATTCAGGTATGAGATCGCTTGGTTTTGCCACATGGAATGCCCCTGCACCTATGAAGAGGATATGCTCAGTGGCTACTGGACCATACTTGGTCTGAACCGTACTGCCCTCCACAATAGGCAAGATATCCCTCTGTACGCCCTCACGCGAAACATCGCCTGAATTCTGTCCACCTTTTGCGATCTTATCCATTTCATCGATGAATATGATGCCCATGGTTTCTGCCAAGGAGATTGCCTCATCGTTCACACTGTCGGTGTCGATTATCTTTTCTGCTTCTTGCCGCTTCAGATATCCCCGGGCTTTGCTGACAGGCATGGTTCTTTTGTGCTTATTCTTTGGCATGAACTGCTTCAGCATATCCTGCATGCCACTATTGTCCATACCAGGCATCATCATTCCCATCGGATTCTGCTCCTGTTCCACTTCAATCGTTACATCCGTATCTTCCAGATGGCCTGCTGCGAGCTTTTCCCTCAGGTTCATGCGCTTCGTCCTGACTTCAGGGGTCACTTCTTCGACCGGTTCATCCGATTGCTGGTTCATGAACATTTCGAAAGGGTTGGAGCTCTGCTTGTTCCTTTTTTCGCCGGGGGCAAGTAAGGTGATCAGACGTTCTTCAGCAAGTTTCTCCGCATCTTCCTCCACGAGCCTCATCTTCTCTTCCTTGACGATTTTTACGCTGGCTTCGACCAGATCACGTACCATGCTTTCCACATCGCGGCCAACATAGCCGACTTCCGTGAATTTCGTCGCTTCCACTTTAGAGAAGGGTGCTCCGGTGAGCTTTGCCATCCTTCTTGCGATCTCTGTCTTGCCGACACCGGTGGGGCCGATCATCAAGATGTTTTTTGGTACCACTTCAGCTTTCAGCGAATCGTCCAGCTGCATGCGACGATGTCTGTTCCTCATGGCGATTGCCACTTTGCGCTTTGCTTCATGCTGACCGATGATATCCTCATCGAGCCGCTTTGTTATTTCTCTTGGCGTCAGATTATCTTTCACTTCAAAACGCTCCTTTAGTCTATCGTTTCTACAATTATATGGTCATTCGTGAACACACAGATTTCACTGGCGATCAGCAGACTATCGCGGGCAATCGTTTCTGCGTCGAGGTTGTCGCCATGCTTCTTCATTGCGCGTCCTGCACTCAGTGCAAAGTTACCGCCACTGCCTATAGCCAGTATGCCGTCATCAGGCTCTATGACTTCGCCTGTGCCGCTGACCAGCAGCATGGTTTCCTTATCCATCACTATGAGCATCGCCTCAAGCTGCCTCAGGATTTTATCGCCGCGCCATTCCTTGGCAAGCTCAACTGCCGCTCTTGTCAGGTTGCCATTGTAAGCGTAGAGATTCGCTTCGAATTTTTCAAACAATGTGAATGCATCAGCCACACTCCCCGCAAATCCTGCGACTACCTTATCATCGAAAAGCCGCCTCACTTTCCTTGCCGAGTGCTTCATGACGACCTGGTTGCCGAGAGTCACTTGGCCATCGCCGGCCATTGCCATTTTTCCTTTATGACTGATGCCGAATATCGTCGTTCCTTTTATTGCCATGTTGTCACCTCTTCTGATTCGCTGGATGGTGCTTCAAGTAAGTTCTCCTCAATTGCTCTTTGGAAACATGAGTATATTGTTGTGTCGTGGATAATGATTCATGCCCCAGAAGTTCCTGGACCGCCCTTAGATCAGCACCGTTGTTCAACATGTGGGTCGCAAAGCTATGTCTGATCTTATGGGGATGAAGGTGAAAATCACTCGCGCTCTTCTTCACCATCATATCGATTGCGTACCGCAGGCCGCGATCGGTGAGTGGGCCATCCCTGTAGTTGACCCAGAGCCTTCCATTAGCTTCTATCACAGCCTTATGTTTATCCACGTAATTCTTCAATGCCTCACCAGCATGTTCACCAAAGGGGAGGACACGTTCCTTATTCCCTTTACCCCGCACCTTCAAAAGTCCATGATTGAAATCTATATCACTGATCTTTAACCCGAGTAGTTCAGATGCGCGCATCCCGGTTGCGTAGAGCAATTCGAGTATCGCCAAGTCACGTTCATACATCTTTGCATCTTTATCCAATGAATCGAATAGTTTCTCAAGCTCGTTTTCGTACATGAATCCTGGAAGATGCTTCTCTTTTTTCGGGTTTGGCAGATTCGTAAACGGATTGCCGGAAAGCTCTCCCCTGTCCATAAGATAATTATAGAAACTTCTCAAGGAAGAAATTTTACGGGACACGGTGGATTTGCTCAACCCTTTTTTATAGAGCATATTCAAGTAGTTTCTTGCATCCATGTACTTGAAAGAAGCATATTCAAGCCCTTCCTGATCAAGGAACTTAAAGAACTCTACGATATCTATCCTATATGCATCTACAGTATGTGGTGATAAATTACGCTGATATAGAAGCTGTTCAAGGAAATTTTCAAGATGGGACATGAACACACCGCCTTTTATCAGAATCTTATCACAATTAAGACGCCAGCATCAATTGATAGCGGTATGCTGATTCCACCGTTCAATCAATGTCTGTAGCTCCAATAGTATATAATAACCTATTTCTCCTTGAAATGCACAAAGAAATACGAATATTGCCAATATTTTATGGAGGTCATAGAAAAATACCCATACAAAGATGGGTATTCATCTACTCCGCTTTCTCTTCATAGTCACAGTTTGTACATTTAACTTTTGCTGTCTTGCCTTTTTTCGTCTCTACCAGATAGTGGTCGCACCTTGGACAATTCCTTCCGATCGGACGGTCCCAAGAAATGAAATCACATTCGGGATATCTGTCGCAACCATAGAATATCCGGTTTTTCTTGGACTTCCGCTCAACGACCTGGCCTTTTTCACATTTAGGACAGGTGACGCCTATTTCTTTGACGATTGCTTTTGTATTGCGGCAATCGGGGAAATTTGAACATGCCATGAACTTACCATAGCGCCCCATCTTGTAGACCATTGGAGAACCGCACTTCTCACAATCTTCACCGGCCGGTTCATCCTTTATTTCTATTTTTTCCATTTCTTCATCAGCACGTGCCACCTGGGGCTCGAAGTTTTTATAGAATTCGTCGATGACTGCCACCCATGATGCATCACCTTCCGCGATGTCGTCTAGGCTCTTTTCCATAGTCCGCGTAAACTCGGCTTCAATTATATCAGGGAAATATTGTGTCACCGAATCATTGACGATCTCACCAAGTTCAGTCGGGAAGAAACGCTTCTGATCGATTTTGACATAATTCCGTTTCTGGATCGTATCGAGGGTTGGAGCATAGGTTGAAGGGCGTCCTATACCCTGCTCTTCCAACGTCTTCACAAGGCGCGCCTCCGTAAACCTCGGAGGTGGCTGGGTGAAGTGCTGATTGGGCTTGATATCTTTTGAAACGACCGTTTCGCCTTCTTTGATATCCGGCAGCTTGTTCTCCAACTCTTCTTCCTCATCGTCATTTCCTTCAATATAGATCTGCATGAATCCTTTGAATTTGATCGTTTGACCGTTACTGCGGAAGATGACTCCATTATTGGACATCTCCATGCGTACGGTGTCCAATATCGCCGGTGCCATCATGCTGGCGATGAAACGTTCCCATATAAGCTTATAGAGCCTATACTGATCTCTGGACAAGTACTGCTTCATATTGGCCGGAGACCGGTTGGCACTGGTCGGCCTTACAGCTTCGTGGGCGTCCTGGCTTCCTTCCGCCTGCGCCTTTGAAGGCATTCTGCCGATGAACTCCTTGCCGTACTCCGCTTCGATATACTCGACGGCCTCCTTCTGGGCGACCGGCGAGATGCGTGTGGAGTCTGTCCTCATGTAGGTGATGAGCCCGACAGTGCCTCCTTTTTTAATATCGATTCCTTCATAGAGCTGTTGGGCGACCATCATCGTCTTACGCGCCTTAAAGTTCAGCTTACGGGCCGCTTCCTGCTGCAGGGAAGATGTGGTGAAAGGCTTAGAAGGATTCCTTTTCTTCTCCTTCTTCTGTACAGAGTCTACAGTGAAGTCGTTTCCTTTCAGCTGTTTCAACACATGTTCGACGTCATCTTTCGTCTTCAGTTTCATCTTGGCGTCTTCAAGGCGGTTGTACTTTCCTTCAAAATCACTTTTTGAATAATTGAAGAGTCCTGTAATCGTCCAATATTCCTCCGGCTTGAAATTCCGTATTTCGTTTTCCCGGTCTATGATCAGTTTTAGGGCAACGGACTGGACACGGCCTGCAGACAACCCTTTTTTGACCTTCTTCCATAAGACTGGAGAGATGTTGTAGCCCACAAGGCGGTCAAGTATACGCCTGGCCTGCTGGGCGTCCACCAACTGCTGATTGATTTCCCCAGGCTGCTTGAAACTTTCTTTGACGGCTTCTTTAGTTATTTCATTGAACACTACCCTGTAGTATTCCTTATCGTCCCCTAAAGCGTGACTGAGGTGCCATGCTATGGCTTCGCCTTCACGGTCCGGGTCACTCGCCAGGTATATCCTTTTTGCTTTTTTTGCTTCTTTCTTCAACTCTTTGAGAAGAGGGCCTTTGCCTCTTATCGTAATATATTTAGGTTCATAATTGTTTTCAGTATCGATTCCTGTCTGACTGCGGGGCAGATCGCGGACATGCCCCATGGACGCAACGACTTTATACCTTTTTCCGAGATACTTCTCTATTGTTTTTGCTTTAGCAGGCGATTCCACTATTACCAGATTATCTGCCATAAGCCGTCCGCCTCCTTATTGGTGTTTTCAAATCCAAATAATACAGTGAATTAAAATTGTTTGTCAACTATAATTATTTTTAATATTTTCATTTGCTTTGTTGGCCGATGAAAATTTCTTCCATTATATCACCCGGACCAAGCACCATCTTGGCACCATCCTGTATTCTTATATTTGTGCCTTTTGAGAGCGGTGAATGGATATTTCCGGGGATGCAGAACCCAATCCGGTTCTCGTCCAAAGCCATCTCCAGTGTGATCATGCTGCCACCGCCGACTTCAGCTTCAGTGACCAGCACGCCCACCGACATTCCCGCTATGATTCTATTACGTGCAACGAACCGCCACTTCTCTATCGAAGTGCCGGGCGGGTACTCGCTTACGACTAGATGATGCGTTTCCATGAGGGTACGGACATGTTGGGTGCTTTTAGGATAATGCACGTCATGCCCAAACGCCAACACACCAATCGTCTTCTTGTCACCTTTCATCGCTGTTTCGTGCGCAATGGCATCAGCGCCATAGGCGAGGCCGGAAACAATCGTTATCTCCTTTGCCAGTCCTGGTATGATACCATCCAATGCCCTGCGTGTATAAAATCCTGCCTTCCGGCTCCCCACTACCGCTAGCTTGCAATATGAAAAAAGCGCAGGGTCACCGCGATAATAAAGTATGTAGGGGGGATCATAGATTTCCTTCAGGAGTGCTGGATAATCCGCGTCATCAATCGTAACATATCCAATGCGCTGTTCCCTTAAGATTTTAAGCAACGCTCCCCCATCCATTTCCCGTGCACGGGAAATCTTTTCCGACAATCCTTTCGGCGGGGATGCACCTCCTACAATATATTTCCTATACTCCTGTACAGTAACTCCTGCAAAGCTTAATTTTAAATGATTCAAATACATTCCTCCCATCTCTTTTTGAATTATAGGAGAATTAATCCGACACCCCATGACATTTATGTTAAATCCTATGGAATTAACTGCCAAAAAAAGCAGAACCCTATATAGGGTTCTGCTTTTTCGTGGTCATTCATATGATTTATATGACGTTTATTTTACAGTGAGGCATTTTTCGTAAAGGCCGTCTTCCTTCTTGATGCGGTTGATTAGAGTTTCACCGATTTCAGAAGGCGTATCAGCCGTTTCGATGCCACACGCGTTCATCGTTTTGATTTTTTCATCAGCTGTACCTTTACCGCCGGAAATGATCGCCCCTGCGTGGCCCATACGTTTGCCTGGAGGAGCTGTCACACCACCGATGAATCCTACGACAGGCTTATTCATGTTTTCTTTGACCCATTCTGCCGCTTCTTCTTCTGCAGTACCACCGATTTCTCCAATCATGACTACAGCTTCTGTCTCAGGATCTTCATTGAACGCTTTAAGCGTATCGATGAAGTTTGTGCCATTTACCGGGTCACCGCCGATACCGACAGCAGTTGTCTGCCCAATTCCAGCTTCAGTCAATTGGTGCACTGCTTCATATGTCAACGTGCCGGAGCGGCTTACTACGCCGACATGGCCTTTTTTGTGTATATATCCTGGCATGATGCCGATCTTGCATTCGTCGGCAGTGATTACGCCTGGACAGTTCGGTCCGACAAGACGCGTCTTCTTGCCTTCCAGATAACGCTTGACTTTTACCATATCAAGCACAGGAATGTGCTCAGTGATACAGATCGCCATATCCAGTTCTGCATCGGCACATTCAACTATCGCATCGGCCGCAAAAGGTGCCGGCACATAGATTACAGATACTGATGCACCTGTTTCTTTCTTCGCTTCTTCAACAGTGTTGAATACTGGCACGCCTTCTACTTCCTGGCCACCTTTACCTGGTGTCACCCCTGCAACAATCTGGGTACCATACTCAAGCATCTGCTTTGTATGGAACAATGCAGTCGCTCCGGTGATGCCCTGAACTAGTACTTTAGTATTTTTATCGATAAATACGCCCACAGTAGATTCCTCCGTTTTTATTTATTATTGACCGCTTCGATGATCTTCTTGGCACCTTCAGCCATCGTCTGTGCAGAAATTATATCAAAATCGGATTGTGCAAGGATTTCCTTACCCTTTTCAACGTTGGTGCCTTCCAGACGCACAACCAACGGGATATCAAGTCCGACATTCTTGACCGCTTCCACGACACCTTCAGCGATGACGTCACATTTCATGATACCGCCGAAAATGTTGACGAAAATACCTTCAACACCTTCATCTCCAAGGATGATCTTGAATGCTTCAGTTACTTTTTCAGTCGTAGCACCGCCCCCTACATCTAGGAAGTTGGCAGGCTCGCCGCCGAAGTGGTTGATGGTATCCATTGTTGCCATAGCAAGACCGGCACCGTTCACCATACAACCGATGTTACCATCCAGCGCAACATAGGACAGATCATATTTGGATGCTTCAATCTCTTTCGGATCTTCTTCATCCAAGTCGCGGAGTTCTACTATGTCTTTATTCCTAAAGAGCGCGTTCTCATCAAAGTTCACTTTCGCATCCAATGCGAGTACCTCACCTTCGCCTGTTGTGACAAGCGGGTTGATTTCCATGATGGAACAGTCTTTTTCAGTAAATACTTTGTATAGGGAGAGCATCAATTTAGTCGCCTTGCCGACAGATTCCTTTGGAATGTTGATGTTGAAGGCAAGTCTTCTGGCCTGATAAGGCATGAGTCCGACTACAGGGTCGATGACTTCCTTGAAGATTTTTTCAGGAGTCGCTTCAGCAACTTCCTCAATCTCAGTACCGCCTTCTTCAGAACCCATCAATACGACGCGGTCTGTTGCACGGTCTACGACTAAACCGATATAGAATTCATTCTGGATGTCGCATCCTTCTTCGATCAGGAGACGTTTAACTTCTTTTCCTTCAGGACCGGTCTGGTGGGTAACGAGTACTTTGCCGAGCAGTTCCTTGGCGTACTCCCTCACTTCATCCAGCGTTTTGGCGATTTTAACACCGCCTGCTTTACCGCGTCCGCCCGCGTGGATCTGTGCTTTTACGACGTATACATCAGAGTCCAGTGTTTTAGCTGCTTCCACTGCTTCCTCAGGTGTATAGGCTACACTGCCGTTAGGCACGGCCACGCCCATGGAGCGAAAGATTTCTTTCCCTTGATACTCATGGATATTCATGTTCATCCTCCTAAGACTTTTTTAACCTTACCCCCCAATTATAGAAAAGGTGTTCATTAAAGTAAACTGCATTCCAAAAATTATTATTTTGCCCGCATGGATTTAACCGGTTCAAATGTATGACGGTGTATTTCGCACGGCCCGAATGAGTCAAGTGCAGCCAAATGTTCCGTTGTTCCGTAGCCTTTATGGGCTGCGAATCCGTAACCTGGATAAACCGTGTCGTGATGCTCCATATATAGATCCCTTTCCGTTTTGGCGAGCACACTGGCAGCAGCAATCGATACGGAATTCGCGTCCCCTTTTATGATTGGGGTCTCTTCAATTCCCATGTCGATCGTCATCGCATCCACAAGAAGATGATCGGGGGCAGCCGCCAGCTTATCAACGGCACGTTCCATCGCCAGACGGCTTGCCTGATAGATATTGAGCCGGTCTATCTCATCGACGCTTGCCGTGCCTATTCCGTAGTCCGCCTCTGCCATTATTATCTCACGGAAGGCCTTCCTTTTTTTCAGGGAGAGCTTCTTTGAATCATCCAGACCGGGCAGCATGAAGCCTTCCGGCAGAACGACCGCCGCTGCCACCACTTCCCCCGCAATGGGGCCGCGCCCAGCTTCGTCTACACCTGCAATATACTCGGCCTTGGCTTTTAGATTTTGTTCGTATCGGCTCATGTATTCATATTTCTTTTTCATCAGGGCTTCATTTTCCAGCCTCTTCCTATGGCGTTCTAATGATTTGGCTACCCCTTTCCTCGGGTCATCCCGCCACGGGGACCTGTTCAATTCATCAATTGTTGTATAGCCTCCGAGTTCTGTTTCGATCTCTGATATCTTCTTCACTGTGTATCCACCTTATCGAATGTATAGCGGCCAATCTTGCCATTTCTGATATCGTGGATGACCCGATTGGTCACAGCTTCATAGTTGATCTCATTTCCGCTTGCCTTCATACCCCTTGACTTGCCTATGGCATCGAATACTGTGACGATGTCATCATCCTGGCTGACAGAAATGTTGTAGAATGCATTAAAGCGCTCCGGGTCCCATTCAAGCAGGTACTGCATGCCAAAGATTGCAACTTCATCAAGTGGCACTACCGTGTCCTTGATTGCACCGGTCAAGGCAAGTTTCTTTCCTGTAGCCTCATCCTCGAATTTCGGCCAAAGGATACCTGGCGTATCCAGCAGCTCCATCTGCTGTCCGGCTTTGATCCATTGCTGCTGTTTAGTGACTCCTGGGGTATTACCCGTCTTTGCGCCTTTCTTTCTGGCAATATTGTTGATGACTGTGGATTTGCCCACATTGGGTATACCTATGATCATGGCCCTTATGGCGCGGCGCCTGATGCCTTTTTCTTCCATTCTATTGAAGTCGTCGGCAGTCGCCTTTACCGCCAACGGCTCGATTTTTTTGATTATCTGGTTGTGGCGGCCATCTAGGGCGACTGGATATTTCCCCTCACTCCTGAACTTAGATAACCAGCGGTCCGTAGCTTTAGGGTCGGCCATATCCACCTTGTTCAACACCACGATGCGGGGTTTATGCTTTGTGATTTCATCCATCATGGGGTTATGGCTTGAATTTGGGATGCGGGCATCCAATATTTCGATCACCACATCCACCTTCTTCAAATTCTCTTCCACTTCCCTTCTCGCTTTGGCCATATGGCCCGGGAACCAGTTTATGCTCATATAAAAGCACTCCTATCTATAAATCCTCTATTTTATTTCATTAATTCATCCCTGTATTATATAATACAATCATCATTTAATAAACGACGGGAGGTGAGGGTCGATGATTTCGGTTGTAATTCCAGTTTTCAATGAAGCAGAAAATATTGCGGTGCTTGATGCAGAAATCTCATCAATCATGCAGGTAATCGAACATACCTATGAAATCATCTTCATCGATGACGGCTCACAAGATGATACCTTGGCAAAAATCAGGGGGCTCTCCAACCCGAACATCAGATTCGTTTCATTTTCGCGTAATTTCGGTAAAGAGGCGGCTCTTCTTGCCGGCCTCAAAATGGCACGGGGGGACGCCATCGTCATCATGGACGGCGACATGCAACACCCACCTTCCCTCATTCCAGATTTAATCAGACCCTACGAGGCAGGATTCGATCAAGTGGTCGCCAAGCGCAACAGGGTGGAGGAACCACTCTCCAGACGCCTGCCCTCAAAGCTATTCTATCGCCTGATGAACGTTACGAGTACAGTGAAACTTGTCGATGGGGAGGGGGATTTCCGCCTCATCTCAAGGAAAGTAGCTGATGCGATACTGTTGCTTAGCGAAAACAACCGGTTTTCTAAGGGGATATTCGAATGGGTGGGCTTCAATAAGACCGTGGTCGAATTCGATCATATCGAGCGGGGTTCAGGAATCAGTACATTCAATCCACTCAAACTTTTGGATTACGCAATCGATGGCATCAGTGCGTTCAATCATCGTCCACTGAGGAGCTGTTTTTATTTGGGGTTGGTTGTTCTGGTTGTCTCGCTCATCTATATATTGTACATGTTCGTTAATATTATGGTTAATGGCATCGATGTCCCGGGCTACTTCACGATCATCGCCAGCCTGTTGCTTTTAGGCAGTATCCAGCTGTTCTCGCTCGGCATCATCGGCGAATATGTCGGGCGCATCTATATAGAGACCAAAGACCGCCCGAAATATATCGTCAAGACGTCTTCAGACAGCGATTCTGCACAAGGAGGCCATCATGGAACTGAATAGTGATGTCAATGAAGTGCTCCGTTTCATTTTCGTCGGCTTTATCAACACCATCAATTACTATGTGTTCTACATTCTTTCGATAACGGTGGGGGCTCCTTATCTAGCGGCGCATCTCACGAGCTTCGCTGTAGCCTTCATCATTTCCTACTTCCTGAATTGCCGGTATGTATATAAAGTGCGGCCGACATTGGCAAAGTTCCTGAAATTTCCCCTAAGCCAGGTTTTCAATATGGGGCTCCAGACCGCTCTACTTTACCTGTTCGTTGAATCTTTCGGATGGCCCGAGCCTTTCGCACCGCTGCCCGTACTGATCATCACTGTACCGCTCACATACATCATCACCCGATGGATCCTGAAAGATTAGGAGGAGTAAATTGAAGAAAATGAAGGCGCCTTTTTCAGCCATACGTCTCATCGTCCTCATCAGTGTACTCTCGGTGCTGTCCCATTCCTATCTCCTGTGGCGCTTCCTGGCACCGACTGACGATAAATTGAAGGTGTTCATGACGGGGGCCAACGATGGTCTGGAACAGATGCTCCCCATGCAGCTCTACCTCTACGAAAAATTCAAGGAGGGTACATGGTTCTATGACACCGATTTTGGCCTAGGTGGGGATTTCTACACGGATCTCGCCTACTACTATTCGACAAACATCATCCATCACATCAACATGATTCTGGTGCGTGTGGCGGAGTTCTTCATTGGCTTAGACGTCGCAAGCATCGATTTTTGGGCGTATAACGCATTTTTCATTTCCATCCTGAAAACATTCTTGATCATTTATTTTACATACCGCTTTTTGAAGTCGATCGGAAGCGCCCCTCTCCCTGCACTGGTCGGGGGCTTCATTTTCGCTGCATCCCCCACCTATTTCAGGTTCACCATCTTCTGGTCCTTTTTCAGTGACGTCTTCATCTGGCTGCCTTTGACTCTTTGGGCAATTGAGATACTCATCAGAAAAGGCAGGCCCGGGTTATTTATATTTGCCGTTGCAGCCACGATGATAAACAATTTCTATTTTGCCTATTACCAATTCATCATCGCCCTTGTCTACTTGGGCGTGCGTCTGTTCTTTAAAAAGAGTGGTGACGCCTCCCGGATTGATACGTTGAAGCGGGCCATCCCGTCCGGCCTGCTCGGCGCGGGCATCTCCTGCGTCGCCTTCTTCCATGCTGTGCGCGGGTTCTTCAATAATGACGACAGGGAGTATGAAGTCACTGTACCGCTTGTCTCGGAGCTAGGATGGCAGGACAACATATTTTATGAAAACTATCTGATAATCATCCTGTTCCTCGCCATCCAGGCTTTATTCACCATGAAGCTCTACCGCCACTATTTCTTTCGGCTGTTTGCAGTGCTGACGATCGTCTTCATGCTATTTACGTTGTCGCCGTACGTCGACACTTTCTTCAACGGTTTCCAGCAGCCCCAGAAAAGATGGCATTATATGCTCGTCTTCTTCCAGGCTGCACTGATCGCACTGTATCTATCAAAATTCAGGACCATCCCGCTCAAGCAGTATCTCACAAGCCTCATTCCGGTCTATATCATCATTGCACTTTCCGCCTGGATTAAAGGTGACATCGTAATTTGGGTGTGGATCATTCCGCTGATCCAGTTCTTGGGTTACCTATTGTACTTCAGATGGGGAAACAGACCACTGGTCCAGTTGGCGCATATCTTTGCCATCATCGCCTACGTCATGATGGTCGCCGCTTCGCACACCGAATCACAGATCTACCACGATGGCATCACCGACCGCAATCACCTGTTCTATATCAACAGCAACCACTACGCGAGTGACCTCCAGGAATATAACATCGACTGGATACAACAGAGGAAACAGCCTGAACAGAAGATAGACTACAAGGTCAAGGAACAGGATAATACGCCACTATATATGGCTTTCAACGGCACCAGCCTCTATTCGAGCATCATAGACGGCGAAATCATCGACTTCTATTATAATGATCTGAAGGTCAATATCCGTTATGAATCCATTAGCCGCTACTCGACATTCCAGTCGCGGAGCAATCTATTCTCCCTCTTCAACGTCGATTATATGATGCGCGGCAAGGACCATTACGGCGTACCGCTCAAGTTTTCACCCATCAAGGAGGATGGCACTTATACGGTATATGAGAACACTCTGCCACTTCCCTTCGTCAGGCAAGCCTCCCGCATCTATGACCCGGATGAACTGGAGGGCCCTCTGGAGCGTGAGCATGCCATGCTAAAAGGAATAGTGACCGACGCAAGGCCTCCGAATGCTTCTGAGCCATCCCCTGAAAATATAATGGACGAGATAGAGATTGCACCACAAAATGCCTCCTATACAAACGGCATTCTAGAAGTCCCTTCAGACGAGGGCGGTTTCATGTTCGACTTCTCAAATATTGAAGCTGCTGAAGAAAGTGATGTATACATTGAAATGTCCATCGAACTCATGGAGCCAATCAAGCGGTTCACCATCGATGTTGACGGCTATCCGAATGAAAGATTGTTTGCCACCAGCAAATACCGTACGTATGCGGATGACCTGCTCTACCGGGTCAGACTGAAAGATAAGATTCCTATTTCGTTTCCAGAAGGCCGATATGCGGTGGACATTGAAGGCGTGTACATCGAAGATTATGATTTACTTGAACAGCAGAGCAGAAAAGAGCCTCTAAATTATACCGTAACCGAAAGGGCAAATTCCTACGTCATAGAACTCGACGACCCTGATCCTGGTTTAATTACTGTGCCCATGATCTTCAGGGAAGGCATGACTGCTACTGGAGATGATTCCGGTAGGTTGGATACTTTCAGGGCAAACTACTTGATGACGGGCTTTGAAACGGGGAATGACAGTGTCGTCACCATTTCCTATACCCCACCGTATTACTGGACCACTTTGCTGGTCAGTATAATCTCACTGATTCTCTCCATTTTTTGGGTCCTCGCAAAGGATTTCCGTAAAAAAGGCAAATAAAAAAAGCCTGACATTGAATGTCAGGCTTTTTACGTTTTCTATCTGCGTTCTCTGATACGGGCAGCTTTACCACGCAGGTTACGCAAGTAGTAGAGCTTCGCACGACGTACACGGCCACGGCGTGTCAATTCGATTCTTTCGAGTTTAGGGGAATGTACAGGGAATGTACGTTCAACACCTACGCCGTAAGAAATTTTGCGAACTGTGAATGTTTCGGAAATTCCACCGCCGCGACGTTTGATTACGACACCTTCGAAAACCTGGATACGCTCGCGGGAACCCTCTACGATACGGACGTGAACACGGACGTTGTCTCCGGCCCTGAAATCAGGCAGGTCAGTTTTAAGCTGGTCCTGCGTCAGTTCATTGATTAATTGCTGTGACATGTTATCTTCTCCTTCTTCCAATTATCTTGCCGATTATAGCAGCGGATGATTGTGTATATGTGTGTTTCACACTCGTATAATATTACCACAATAGCCACCGTGTTTCAACGGCTTAAATGCAAATTATCATACGCCCTTATCACTCGAGTAGATCCGGACGTCTCTCCCTGGTGCGCTTTAGACTTTCTTCATGGCGCCATTCTTCAATCAGCTTATGATTGCCGTTAAGCAACACCTCAGGCACTTTCATACCTCTATATTCGCGAGGTCTGGTGTAGTGCGGATGCTCGAGAAGCCCTGTGCTGAAGGAGTCCTCCTGATGACTCTCTTCACGGTTCAGCACGCCGGGGATTAGTCTGACTACGGCGTCCGTCATCGTCATGCTGGCGAGTTCCCCACCCGTCAGCACGTAGTCACCGATGGAGACCTCATCCGTCACAAGACTTCTAATCCGCTCGTCATAGCCCTCATAATGGCCACAGATGAAGACGATATCATTTTCTGTGCTCAATTCCTCAGCCATCTTCTGATCGAAGGGGCGTCCTTGCGGACACAATAATATGACCCGGGGATCATCGAGTTCAAGGGATTCCATGGCATTGAAGACAGGTTCGGGTTTAAGCACCATACCCGCGCCACCGCCATATGGATAGTCATCAACCTTATTGTGCTTATTGCCGGAAAAATCACGGAAGTTGATCGTATGATAGTCGACGATGCCTTTTTCTTTGGCGCGGCCGAGTATCGAAGTGTTTAGGATGCCATCGTACATTTTTGGGAAAAGCGTCAAATAGTGAATATTCAATCCAACAGTCCCTCCATGGGATGGATGATGATATGGCCTGCCTCAAGATCCACCTTTTTAACTACGTCTTCTATATAGGGAATCATATATTCCCGCTCTCCTTTGACGACCCAGACATCGTTGGCCCCTGTTTCAAATATGTCAGTAACAGTTCCAATCGATTTCAAGGAATCTTCAATCTTGGCTTCCAAACCGATGATATCTTTGTAATGAAATTCATTTTCCGCAAGCGGCAATTGGACTGCATCAGTTTCTTGCATCACTTCCTTGCCCTTCAGCTCCTCTACATCATTGAGGCTCGATACCCCTTCAAATTGCAGCAGATGGAAATTTTTATGTGTGCGATACTGTGCAATTTCAAAGTTTTTCCCATCTATTTCCACGATATTGCCTGGACTGAATCGTTCTTTTGAGAAATCAGAGTCACTGAGCACTTTGACTTCTCCTTTCACACCATGGAAATTCACCAGCCGGCCTATACTTATTCTCATCATATCCCCCATTTCTTCATATATCTTGTATTAAAAAAGGCACACCGCGAGGTGTGCCTAGTCAACATCAACAAACACTTTCTTTGAACTGCCATGATTGGCATTGGACATGATCGTGCGCACTGCCCTGATTATACGTCCGCGCTTGCCTATGACACGGCCGATATCGTCTTTATGGACGGTAATCCTGTAGGAGATTGCGTGATCGGTCTCTTCCTCAGCGATTGCGAGCATCTCAGGATGTTCAAGCACCGGCTCAAGAATTGTTTGAAGCAGTTTCTGCATTGGGACTATTTCCCATGTTTTGCATTATGATAACGTTCCATAACACCTTTTTTGCTCAAGATGTCACGTACCGTATCACTTGGTTTAGCACCATTCTGAAGCCATTCAAGGGCTTTTTCCTCGTCGAGGTCAACAATGTTGTCCCCTTTTGAAATAGGATTGTATGCACCGATCTGCTCGATGATGCGTCCATCCCTCGGGCTGCGGGAATCCGCAACTACAATGCGATAGTAAGGTTTCTTTTTAGAACCCATACGTGTCAGTCTAAGTTTAACTGCCATCTTATATTAACTCCTTTCGATTCCTGTATTATTCGTTTTCACTTTTACTACTATAACAGATGGTTAAAATCCTGTAAAGACTTTTTACTTTACGAATTTATATCTAGAATGGCAGCCCCATGTTGCCGAAAGGATTTTTCTTCTTTCCTTTCTGACTTGTCATCTGCTTCATCATCTTCTTCATCTCACCGAATTGTTTGAGAAGGCGGTTTACTTCCTGCAGGCTGCGGCCTGAACCCTTGGCAATCCTTTTCTTGCGGCTTGCATTGATGATTGCAGGGTTTTCACGCTCCTGCATGGTCATGGAGCGTATGATGGCCTGGACGTGATCGATTTCCTTGCCGCTCATCTGCATGCTGTCGAGGCCCTTTATCTTCTTGGCGCCAGGCATCATTTTAAGAAGCTCATCGAGAGGTCCGAGATTCTTCACCTGATCCATCTGATCCAGGAAGTCATCCAGCGTGAAGCTTTGATCCTTTATCTTTTTCTCAAGTGCCTTCTGATCTCCTTCATCGACGTTGGCCTGCGCCTTTTCAATGATGGATAATACATCCCCCATGCCCAATATGCGCTGTGCCATGCGATCTGGGTGGAATGCTTCGAGACCATCCAGCTTTTCCGACATACCGACGAACTTGATTGGCTTTTCGGTGACTGAACGGATTGATAGGGCTGCACCACCCCGGGTGTCGCCATCCAGCTTAGTCAGCGTGACGCCTGTAATGTCGAGCAGATCATTGAACGACTCCGCAACATTGACTGCGTCCTGGCCCGTCATGGCATCCACGACGAGCATGATTTCATCTGGTTCTGCAATGCCTTTGATATCCTTCAATTCATTCATCAGGTTTTCATCAATATGGAGGCGTCCTGCAGTATCGATGATTACAGTGTCCAGATGCTCATCCTTCGCATGTGCCATCGCCTCGGTGACAATCTGCTGCGGTTTAACCTGATCACCCAGTGAGAATACGGGTACGTCAATCTGCTTACCGACCGTCTCCAACTGATCGATCGCCGCCGGACGGTAGATGTCGCCAGCTACCAGAAGCGGTTTCTTATTGAATTGTTTACGCAGATGAAGGGCCAATTTACCGGCTGTTGTGGTTTTACCCGCACCTTGGAGGCCGACCATCATGATAACCGTCGGCGGCTTCTGGCTGAATATGATCTTCTGGTTCTCGCCACCCATCAAGTCGGTCAACTCTTCCCTGACGATCTTGATGACCTGCTGACCCGGGGTCAACGACTGCATGACGTCTGTCCCGAGCGCACGCTCTTTAACTTGATTGATGAACTGTTTGACAACTTTAAAGTTGACGTCAGCTTCCAAAAGGGCAAGGCGGACTTCACGCATCATCAGTTTGATGTCCGATTCCGAAACCTTCCCTTTGCTCTTGATGCGGTCCATAGTTGCCTGGAGCCTTTCTCCTAAACCTTCAAAAGCCATACTATCTCCTCCTAGTCGAGCGCCTCAAGCGTCTCGAGAATTCTTTTTACATCATGGGAGCGGTCCTCACCCAATATTTCGCCAAGTTCTTTTATCAGTGATTGTCTGGAGATGAAATTCCTGTACATCCCCAAGTTCTCTTCATAATGTTCAAGCAAGTCTTTCGACCGTTTCAAATTATCATAGACCGCCTGTCTTGTCACATCAAGTTCCTCTGCAATTTCACTGAAGGTAAAATCTTCCAGGTAATAAAGCTCTATATATTTTCTTTGTCTGCTGGTCAACAGCGTATGGTAGAAATCATAGAGATAGTTCATGCGCATGGTGCGTTCAAGTTCTTCAAGCACGTTCTTCATCATCCCCTTCGGCATTCGACACCATATCTGCAAACAAACCGTAAACATAGTTCTCTGCATTGAATTCCTGCAGATCATCAAGCTGTTCACCGAGCCCGACGAACTTCACCGGAATGCCGAGCTCATTTTTGATGGCCAATACGATACCGCCTTTGGCTGTACCATCCAGTTTGGTCAGCACAATACCAGAGACGTCTGTTACATCCTTGAAGGATTTGGCCTGGCTTAATGCATTCTGACCGGTCGTGGCATCAAGCACAAGTAAAGACTCATGGGGTGCTTCGGGAACAACTTTCTGGATGACTTTCTTCATTTTCGAAAGTTCATTCATCAGATTCCCTTTATTTTGGAGGCGCCCTGCCGTATCGCAGATAAGGATATCAGTGCCCCGCTTCTTCGCAGCGTTGACCGCGTCAAACATGACAGCAGCCGGGTCGCTGCCCTCAGCCTGGCTGACTACATCGACATCCACCCGTTCTCCCCAGACTTTAAGCTGGTTGATTGCACCGGCCCGGAAAGTATCACCGGCTGCGAGCATTACATCTTTGCCTTCTTGCTTGTATTTATGTGCCAATTTGCCTATGCTCGTCGTTTTGCCGACACCATTCACACCAACGACGAGGATGACAGTCAAGCCTTCCTCCTGGATATTGACCGTCTCCGGCAGATTATCATTACGCTCATAGATCTCCACCATTTTTTCAACAATCGTCTCACGTAGCTCCGAGGTATCTGTAATGTTGTTCACTTTTGCAACATGACGCAGTTCATCCGTCAGTTCCATCACAGTATTGAACCCGACATCAGCCGAAATCAGGACTTCCTCCAACGCTTCAAAGAAATCCTCATCGACGGTACGGTAGCGGGCCATGAGTTCATTGATTTCACTTTGGAACCTTTCCCTGCTCTTTTCGAGGCCTACCTTAAATTTATAGCCTATCTGTTCCTGTTCCCATTCCTCGAATTCATCTATGCTTATCAGACCGTCATCAAGCGCTTCGGTCTGTGATTCGAGCGATTCATCCGAAAGATCCTTTACCTCATTGGACTTCGGTTGGAACTTGTCTTTCAGTCGTTTAAATAAGCTCACACCGTTTCTTCCTCTCTTATGTTTTCTTCATAATCCTTAAGATCTACGCTGATCAGTTGGCTGACGCCACGTTCCTGCATCGTCACCCCGAACAGCCGGTCGCTCTCTTCCATTGTCCCTTTGCGGTGGGTGATCACAATGAATTGCGTCTCTTTTGCCAAGGCTTTCAGATATTGTGCATAGCGCAGCACATTCGACTCATCAAGGGCAGCCTCCACTTCATCCAGTATGATGAACGGACTGACCCGGACCTGTAGAATGCTGAACAGCAGGCTGATTGCAGTCAATGCCCGCTCTCCCCCTGACAGCAATGACAATGTCGACAATCTTTTGCCGGGAGGCTGGGCATATATCTCCACTCCGGATTCGAGGTAATCGTCTTCTATGGTCAACCTCAATTCCGCCTGGCCGCCCCCGAACATCTTTTGGAACACTTCACCGAAACGGGCATTGATCTGATTGAACGTTTCCTTAAAGCGCACTGCCACTTCGCCATCCATTTCACGGATCACTTCAAGCAGCGTATCCCTTGCCTCGAGCAGATCTGCTTCCTGTGTCTTCAGGAACTGATAGCGTTCACCCACGCGCGCGTATTCCTCTATCGCTGCCAGATTGACCGGTCCGAGCTCATCGATGCTTTTCCTGTTCAAAGAAATCTTCATTCGTTTCTGATCGATATCCGTCAGATCCTGATGTGTTTCTTTAGCTCTATCATACGTTATTTTATATGTTTCCGACAGATATTCAATCTTTTGTTCCACCTGGATATCAAGCTTTTCTTTTTTTGTTTTATGGGCGTGGAAAGCCTCTTGCAGTTCATCGCGCATCGGCAGGAGTTCGCGTCTGTCTGACTCCAGCTCCTCATATTCCTTTCTGAGCGCATATAGGACTGATGATTTTTCTTCTGCTGAGTGGTTGAGCGCCTCGACTTCCTGCGAAAGGGCTATCCGTTCTTTCTCCAGACGCTCAATATCCATCTCATTCAGATCTTCACTGATCATTTTCTGCTGTTCCTCGACTTCATTGATCAGCGCGGTTATTTCTTCCTGCTCTTCTTCAAGGCGGGAAGTTTCATCTTGTGCATGCCTGAGCCGCTCCTTCACCGCTGCCAACTCCCGGCTGGTGGCGTGACCTTCGTCAGTCAGATGTTGAAGTGTTTCCTTCTTATCTTTATCGGATGCATTCATCTGCGTGATGCGGCGGTCGAGATGGTCGAGTGAAACCTCGATCTGGGCGATCCTCTCTTCCTTCTCTGCAGTATCTTCTGGTGTGCCGAGCCCTGAAAGTTCTTCCCTCAGTATCCTGATATTGTCCGCCCTCGCCTCAATCTGATAGCCGAGCCTCAGGATGCTGCCATGATATTTGTCTTTTTCTGCAGCCAGCTGCTGGCTGATCTGCTCCAATTTATCTTTCTTCTCCATCTGGCTCGCCAAGTCGTCAGCAAGCTGCTTCACCGTCGCCTCAATCTGTCGGGTTTTCATACGGTAGACTTCCAGGCTCTCCTTTGTTTCCTGCAGTTCCTGCTGGTTCTCGATGATTGAACCCTTGGCACTTTTGGAGCCCCCGGACATCGCTCCGCCCGGCATGATGGTATCACCATCCAATGTAACGATTCGCAGCCTATGGTTGATTTCAGAAGCCAATGCAGTGGCATCATCAATTGTCTCCACGACAAGTGTCGTACCGAGCAGGTGACTCACAACATCCGCTATAGAGTCGTCATGATCGGCGATTTCTGACATGACGTACACCTTGATGCTTGTGCGCTCCAGTATGCCACGAATATCCTTATGGAGATGCTTTTGACGGATGGTGGTCCTTGGCAGGAATGTAGCAAATCCGGCTTTGGCGGCCTTCAGTTTACTGATTGCTGCCTTGGCACTCTGCTCGTCGTGCGTGATGATGTTTTGGGCCTGTGCCCCGAGTGCCGTATCCAATGCCTTGACATATCGCTTGTCAGCTGAAAGCATCTCCCCAACAGCCCCTATGATGCCGTTCAACTGTGCCCTATTCTTCAATATGAACCGTGCACCCGGATAATATCCACGGTACTCATTATGCATGGCATTCAACATATCAACCTTCGACTTCTGCTGCTCGATATAATGTCTGGCAGTATCAAGTCTATTCTTCTCGCTGTCGTAGTCTGCTTCGAGTGCTTTCAATGCCTCTGATGCCGCCTGCAACGCTTTGTGGTTGGCATCCATCTTCTTCAGTATTTCTTCATGACGGGCTTTCTCCTCGGCATGCTGGGTGCTCTCCGTCTTCTGGAGCTGCTCGAGTTCCTCGGCCCGCTCCTTCTTCTGGCGTATATTATCATCAAGCCTGCTCTTTTCGGATTCCGCCCGTCTGCATTCATTCTCAAGTGTCGTCTTTTCCACCATCAGATCATAGTATTCGTCCTTAAGCGTTTCGATTTCACCCGAATGATCCTCCAGAAGTTCTTTTTTATGTGTGGCAATTTCTTCTTGAGCCCGAGTCAACTCGTTGACCGCGGTCGAAAGTTCAGCAGCTTTCTTCAAGGATTCGCGATGCTTTGAATCTATGGATGCAGCGCGTGCCTGATGGGCGGCAAGTCGTTTTGACAGTTCTTCACTCGTTTGGCCTTTAGTGTCCTTGCGTTCTTTATACAATTCAATCCGACCACTGGCCTGCTCCAATTTCTTTGTCAAATCAACCAGACGCCTGTTTAGCTCGGCGTTCTCCTCATCATGACTATCACGTTGCCGGGCAATCTCGGTCATCCTTTTTTCCTTGTGCGCCAATCGGCTGTGCATTTCTTTGATTTTAGCTTCTGACGATTGGAGACCCATCGCCTCTTCATTAAGCATGGCCATAAGCGTCTCTACATCATAGACCGTCACTTCTATGTCACTGTTGCGCATCTCCTCTTTCAGCGCCAGATATTCCTCGGCAGTTGCACTCTCCTTCTCGAGCCTATGTACCCGGCCTTCGAGTTCATGGATGATGTCGTGCACCCGGTCGAGGTTATCTGCAGTTTCTTCAAGTCTTTTTTCGGATTCCTTTTTGCGCAATTTATATTTCATGACGCCTGCCGCTTCTTCAATGAGGCCTCTTCTCTGCTCCGGTTTCGCCTTCAAAACTTCATCCACTTCCCCCTGGGAAATGATATTATACGCATTTCGCCCCAAACCGGAATCGAGGAAAAGCTCATTTATTTCCTTGAGCCTGGCGCGTTCCTTATTGATGTAATATTCACTGTCGCCATTTCTGTATAGCTTGCGTGTAATGTGGACTTCATCCGCATCCATCTGCAAAGTGCGTGATGCATTATCCAATACAAGCCGGACATATGCGTAATTCATCGCCTTGCGGTCTGCAGTGCCATTGAAGATTACATCTTCCATTTTGACACCTCTGATGGAACGTGCCGATTGTTCTCCAAGCACCCAGCGTATGGCATCGGTGATATTGCTTTTGCCGCTGCCATTTGGACCGACCACAGCCGTAACCCCGGCATCAAAACTGATGTCCGCCTTATCGGCGAATGATTTGAATCCGTGCGCTTCCATCTTTTTCAAATAAACCATTAATCCTTCTCTCCATCATCAAAATTCTTAAGTGCATATTCAGCAGCCTTCTGCTCGGAGTCCTTTTTTGAACGCCCGCTCCCCTTGCCTATCATGATGCCGTCTGCAAAAACCGCAGTGACGAACCGCTTATCATGGCTCGGTCCGGTCGCTTCAATAAGGCGATACTCGACGCTTTGCTGACTTTTTTGATGCATCCGTTCCTGGAGCGCTGTCTTATAGTCCATCACGGCATTATAATTGTCATCGCCTATTTGGGGGAATACATGTGCTTTTAGGAAACTGACCACTGAAGCTGTGCCCTGATCCAGATATAACGCCCCAAGGAAGGCCTCGAATGTATCGGAGACGATTGACGGCCGTTCCCTGCCACCCGTCTTCTCTTCACCTCTGCCAAGCAGTATGAGTGGCGCCATATCCAGTTTCGATGCAAATACTACAAGTGATGGTTCACATACGATATTGGCCCTCAGTTTTGTCAAATCGCCCTCCGGCAATTTTTCAAAACGGTTATAGATATAATCTGAAACCATCAATTCTAGTACGGCATCCCCTAAAAATTCGAGCCGTTCGTTGTTATGGATCTTGTCCAGTTGAAGGTCGTTTATATAGGAACTGTGCATAAATGCCTGGATATACAGGCTTTCATCATCGACGGAAATGCCTGTCCGATCGATGAAATCCGTAAACTTCCTCCTGAAATCCTGAAGCCTCTTTCTGGCATGCGGATCTTTATTGATCCGTCTTTCTATTTCATTGAAATCCATCTGTCTACCTCCATTTAATTCATTCTAAAGGAATGAGATATTTAATAAAAGTTTTTATAACAAAAATAAAATCCACTTTGAAAGTGGATTTTAACATTATTTCGCTTCTAGTTTGTCAATGTAGTTGAGGGCGTCGCCTACTGTATTGATTTTCTCAGCTTCCTCGTCCGGGATTTCCATCTCGAACTCGTCCTCGAGCTCCATCACAAGCTCAGCGATATCCAGAGAGTCAGCACCGAGGTCATCTTTGAATGATGCATCCTTAGTCACTTTCTCCTCATCAATTCCCAATTTGTCGACGATGATGTCTTTTACTTTGTCGAAGTTTGCCATTATAATTCACCTCCCTCCAATATTATCACAGGGTTTACCCCATGTACATACCGCCATTTACATGGATTGTCTGGCCGGTGATATAGCGTGCTTGATCTGATGCCAGGAACATGACTGTTTCTGCAATATCGTCAGCATTCCCAAAGAATCTAAGCGGTATCTGTTCAAGCATCTTCCCTTTAACTTCATCGGACAATACATCAGTCATATCACTTTCGATGAAGCCCGGGGAAACAGAATTCACTGTGATGCCTTTTGGAGCGAGTTCCCGTGCAACGGATTTTGTGATGCCGTCTATCCCAGCCTTGGAGGCGACATAATTCGTCTGGCCCGCGTTTCCAATCGATCCGACGATGCTGGAGATATTGATGATTCTTCCGCCTTTTTGGCGAATCATCGGACGTGAGACACTTTGGATGACGTTGAACGTACCTTTTAGGTTTACATCAACGACTTTATCCCATTCGTCCTCCTTCATGCGCATGAGCAGGTTGTCCTGGGTCACACCGGCATTGTTGACGACAAGGTCGATTGCCTTGTGCCGATCGGTGATGTCTTTGATCATCGCTTTGACTTCTTCATGGTCCTGGACCTGACATTGGATTGCCTCAGCTTGACCGCCTTCTGTTTTGATGGCTTCTACAACTGCTTCGGCCTTATCCTTCGATCCTGAATAATTCACGATTACATTGTAGCCAGCCTGCCCGAGCTTAAGTGCGATGCTTTTTCCGATGCCTCTTGACGCTCCTGTTACAAGTGCTGTTTTAGCCATTTTCTAACTCCTTTACATGTGCCATTGTATCAATATGTGAAACGCTGATCGAGCGGTCGATTTTCCTGACCAGACCACTCAAAACTTTTTTCGGACCGACTTCCACCGCCTCACCGACACCCAATTCAGTAGCTGTCTGAATCGATTCGGTGAAGCGCACAGGATGGGTGAGCTGATCGATCAGTTGAGCGCGTATCGTCTCCGGATTCATCTCTGACGCTGCCGATACGTTTTGGATGACCGGTATGGTCGGCGCAGCAAACGGTATCTCTTTAATGAAGGAGGCGAATGCTTCCCGTGCATCTTCCATAAGATAGGAGTGGAATGCACCTGACACATTCAATTTCATCACGCGTCTTGCCCCATGCGATTTGCCCTGTTCGACAAAATCATCAATCAAGCGCTCATCACCCGAAATCACTATCTGGTCAGGCGCATTGATGTTTGCCGGCTGTATCTTCCTTTCATCATCCGACAATGAATCGCACAACTCTTTTAAAGGGGCATACTCCATGCCGATCACTGCAGCCATGCCGCCCCCTTCGCTCTGCGCCATAAGCTCACCGCGCTTTGCCACTATCGAAATTCCGTCCTTAACTGTGATGACCCCAGCATGTACAAGGGCAGGCAGCTCCCCGAGGCTGTGGCCGAGTACAACGTCCCCTTTTAAGCCTGTAGCCGCAAGCACCGCAAGACTATGGGCAAATAGTGCCGGCTGAGTATACTGTGTCATGTTGAGGCGCTCGTCTTCTTCGAACATTATCGCCTTCAAATCAAAATCAACGTTCAAAAAGACCTCATCCAGCAATGTCCGGCCTTCCGGTGACTGCTCATATATATCTTTCGCCATACCTGCGTACTGCGAACCTTGCCCCGGGAATAAAATCATCTTCTTCATTCATTTCCCACCTTCTCTTTAATTTTGGCGATTGCATCGGATTCAGCCATTTTTTTTGCTTGACGGATTGCTGAGACGATTGCTTCTCCATCACTTGAACCATGCGCCTTCAGCACGTTGCCATCGAGGCCGAGCAGCGGTGCTCCGCCATATTGCCTGTAATCCAGAAGCTCCCTGACGGATTGCACATCCTTCTTCAGGATAAGGCCAGCCAATTTGTTCTTGGCATTCTTGAGGAACGCATGCTTGACTTCCCCCATCAATGCCTTGGCAGTACCTTCAATCGTCTTCAGGATGATGTTGCCCGTAAAACCGTCGGTGACAGCGATATCGACGTCACCTGAGAGGATGTCGCGTGTCTCAAAATTCCCTGTGAAGTTCAGGTCGCTTTCCTTGAGACGCTTGAAAGTCTCTTTGGTGAGCTCGCTTCCTTTGTTATCTTCACTGCCGTTGTTGACGAGGCCGATCCTTGGATTGCTGCGCCCTTCATTCTCGCGCATATACAAATCAGCCATCACTGCAAATTGATGAAGATGCTGGGGTTTATTATCGACGTTCGCCCCCATGTCCAACAGCATCATGCCATTCCTTTCGCCACCGGTCGTCGGCAGCAAAGTGCCGATGGCAGGCCGCTCAATCCCTTTGATGCGCCCCACCACGAACAGTCCCGCACTCATCAGGGCACCCGTGTTTCCTGCCGATACACATGCATCCGCTTCTTTATCCTTCACTGCTTTACATGCACGCACAAGGGAACTATCCTTCTTACGGCGTACCGAGCGGACCGGGTCGTCATCCGATTCAATCTTCTGTGAGACCGGTATGAATGTCACCCTGGGATGGTTTCCCGAATAGGCGCCTTCGAGCCCGTACAGGAGAATTTCAAGGCTGTCATCCGCTTCAACAGCTTTTAGTACGCCTTTCTCTATCTCTTTTGGAGCGTTGTCTCCGCCCATGAGATCCACCGCAATTCTAACCATCATATTCACCTTCACCTGTATAATACATTTCAAAACGCCCTTTAAAAACAAGGCGTTGTTCCACTTTGGATACTACTTGAATGGTGGCGATCCGGCCATCCATCTTCTCGACCACTGCCTTTGATATTACCTTATCACCCAGTTTGACGGGTCGTACAAAATCGATCTGGGCAGTTTTCGTCAATGCCAGCGGCTGATCTATGACAGCCACACATAAGGAGTTTGCCTGTGCAAACAGATAATGGCCGCGGGCGATCTTGTTCTTTTTGAAGACATGGCCTTCCTCTGCTATAAACAGGGATAAGGCATGATCATTCAATTCAATGTCTATGATTTCGCCGATGACTTCCTGCAATGACAGGCTCCGTATCTTATCGGTCTCTTCCCGTGCTACGTGCTTGATGCGCTCGCGCACTTCCGGGATATCGAGTTCCAGACGGTCGAGCCTTATGGTCTGGATGCTGACTTTAAATATTTCAGCCAGACGCTCATCAGTCAAAAACGGGTCTGAAGATACCCTCTCAAGTAACAGTTCCTGCCGTTCCGTCTTTTTGTATTTAACCATATTCAACCTCGTTTAGTAGTTGGTACTAGAATCAGTATATATAAGTGCTTTGTGGATTTCAAACACTTTGTGGGCCTTTCAAAAAAAAGCACTGTATGGTTTATACAGTGCAAGCTTCAATCTATTATTACAATCTTATTGACCACATGTTTCCATATAGTGAATTGCCTAGAGCTTGGGCTTCGCGGCCGATCTGCGCAAGGCATCGACCGTCGCCCCCTTCAAATTCCATACGGAATGATACTCTACGAGCTCAGTTTTTCTGCGTACTCTATTGCACTTTGGCGTGCATGTTCAAGCACCCTGTAATCTTCCGCCAAATCTGCAACCTTGAATTGGGGCAGGCCACTTTGGCGTACACCGAAGTAATCGCCGGGTCCACGCATATCAAGGTCGCGCTCACTCAGTTCGAAGCCATCTGTCGTGCTGGTCATGATATCCATCCTGAGTTTTGCATTCTCTGTCTTCGGGTCACTGATGAGTACGCAGTAACTCTGCTTGTCGCTCCGGCCGACCCGGCCCCTCAGTTGGTGGAGCGTTGAGAGTCCGAAGCGTTCTGCATTGAAGATCACCATGAATGTGGCGCTCGGGACGTTGATGCCCACTTCTATCACTGTCGTTGAAACGAGTATGGGTTTTTCACCCGATTCAAACCGCTTCATGCCCTCTGCTTTTTCATCCGGTTTCATCCGGCCATGCACAAGCTCGACATCCTCTTCACCAAACCGGTTCTTGAACAGTTCATGGATTTCCTGAACATTCTTCAAATCAAGCGTTTCAGATTCTTCTATCAGCGGTGCCACGATATAGGCACTGTGCCCTTTTTTGATTTCCTCTGAAAGTTGCTGAAGTACTTCATCGGTCTCGTCAAAGCGGCGCCAGTATGTCTGTACCGGTTTCCGGCCCTTAGGCATCTGTCTGATGACTGAAATATCCATATCACCAAAAGCGGTTATGGACAGCGTCCTTGGTATGGGCGTTGCCGTCATGTACAGGACATTTTTTCTGAGTGCCTTATCATTCAGGCGTCTCCTCTGGTTGACCCCGAAGCGGTGCTGCTCGTCAGTGATGATCAGCGATAGGCTGTTGAATACGACATCGTCTTCAATCAGTGCATGGGTACCGATGATCAGGTCTATCTCCCCTCGAGCCAGTTCCACGAGTATCCGGTCTTTTTCCTTACGTGAGGTGTTGCCTGTCAGTTTTTCGATGTTGAGCTCTCCGGCGAATATTTCAAGGAAAGATTGATAATGCTGATTGGCCAGCACCTCAGTAGGCACCATCAATGCGGTCTGTTCCCCGATGGTTTTGACGGCATAGCTCGCCAAGCCCGCTACAATCGTCTTGCCGCTGCCCACGTCCCCTTGGAGGAGCCGGTGCATCGAGATGTTCTGCTTAAGGTCCCTGCAAATTTCATTCACACTGCGCTTTTGATCCCCCGTCAGTTCAAAAGGCAAAGTAGCGATGAACGCCTTCAGGGCATTGATGTCATAGTCGATGATGTATTGTTCGTTGCGTACCCTCTCCCGGCGGCGCTTTTCCATAAGCTGCAGCTGGAATATAAAAAGTTCATAAAATTTTATGGTCCGCCTCGCTTCGTTGATGTCGTGCGGATTTTCGGGAAAATGCAGATGCCACAAAGCTTCCTTGATAGACAACAATCGGTATTTCCGCCTATATTCCTCCGGCAGATCGTAGATGAACTCAGCATCTTCAAACACCTGGGCAACAATTCGGCTGAATGTTTTTGAATGCATGACTCCGCCGAGGGGGTACTTTACGCGATAGCCGCCGGAAGGGTCGAAAATCATCCTCTGACCGTTTATTTCAAGTCTGTTCCTATCGAATTTACCGGTGAAATTGACGGTTTCCCCAACAATCAGTTTGTCCTTCAAATAAGGTTGATTGAAGAAGATCACTTTTATATTCAAGCCATCAATTTCGACAAAGACAGTCAGGCGGCTTTTCCCCCGCCGAAAAAAAGAGATGGTGGGTTCAGTCCTGACCCTCCCTGAAACGGTCACTTTATCATTATGCTTGGCATCGTTGAGGTTCATCACTGCGAGATTCTCATAGCCACTTGGCAGATGGAACAGGATGGTGTCTGAATCAGTCAGTTCCAGTTCATTGAGCTTCCCATTCAACTTCGGCCCGACACCTTTGAGCTTTTCAACCGGCCGCGAGGACTTTGACACCCGGTAGAGCTGCATCATTACTGGCCACCGAAAATCTCAGCTTTTAGCCGCTCTCCAGTCGGCGTACCGGCAAGTCCGCCACGCCCCGTTTCGCGAAGTGCAGAAGGCATGGTGAGCCCTATTTTATACATTGCTTCCACCACTTCATCAGCAGGTATTCTGGATTCGATGCCGGCAAGAGACATATCCGCCGCCGTCAGAGCATTGCTGGCTCCGGCTGCGTTCCTTTTGACGCAAGGCACTTCCACCAACCCTGCCACCGGATCGCATACGAGACCAAGCATGTTCTTCAGGGCAATCGCAAAACCGTGCCCGCTCATCTCAGGCGTGCCCCCTGCCATTTCAACAAGGGCGGCCGCCGCCATGGCACTCGCACTGCCCACTTCTGCCTGGCACCCCCCTGCAGCTCCGGAGATGCTTGCGTTATTCGCTACAACAAATCCAAAGGCACCTGAAGTGAACAGGAATCTGACCATCTCTTCGCGCGAAACATCATGCTTTTCCTTCATCGCAAAAAGGACGCCTGGTACGACACCGGCAGAGCCGGCGGTCGGTGTGGCACATATTTTACCCATCGCAGCATTCACTTCATTTGTGCTCACGGCGTGGGCGATGGCGTACAGAGTAAGATCTCCGCTCAAGCCTTTGCCGCTGTCGATGTATTTCTTCATCTTTACAGCATCCATGCCGGTCAGGCCTGTAGTGCTGGTTACGCCGTCAAATCCTTCTTCAACGGCATTCTCCATCACTTCAAGATTGCGTTCCATATCTTTATAGACGTCAAGATAAGAACGTCCCGTCACTTCCATTTCCTGTTCGATCATAATGTCGGCGATGGCTTTGTTTTCGGCAGTTGCTTTATCTATCAATTCCTCTATCGTCCTAAACATATTCGTCCCCCCTAGCTTTCTTTCATTTCAATTACTCGATCGACACCTTCTGCCGCGGCTACTTCGTCGATGACCTCCTGGCTGATCTTTTCATCAAGCTCTATCGTCATCAGTGCAATATCCCCTTTTTCCTTGCGCGCGACATTCATCTGGCTGACGTTGATCTGATGGCCCCCGAGAATTGTCGTGACTCTTGCGATGGTTCCGAAGGTATCCTTATGGAAAACCAGCAGGGCTGGGTAATTTCCGGATAGACTGATTGGGTAGTCGTTGATGCTGACCACTTCAATCTTGCCGCCACCTATCGATATCCCCTCAACCGTCAGTCTATCTGAACCCTTGACCAAGTGCAGCAATGCAGTATTCGGATGGGAGCGTTCCTCTTCCATTTCGATGAACTGTATATGCATACCCGCTTCATCTGCATGATCTTTAGCGGTGATGATGCGGTCATCATCGGTATCAAACCCAAGCAGTCCGCCAATCAGTGCAACATCCGTACCATGTCCCCTGTACGTATCTTTAAAGGATCCATACAGATAGATATCCGCATGATCCGGCTGTTCTCCAAAAAGACTGCGTGCGAGCAAACCAATCCTTGCTGCTCCTGCCGTATGTGAAGAAGACGGCCCGACCATTACCGGTCCGATGATGTCAAAAACACTTTTATACTTCATTCGATCCCCTCCATAAAAAAATCCATCGGTCCAGGCGAACCGATGGGGTCTCATGACTATTCTACAGAAAGTAGATAACTGTACACCGGTTGATGTCCTTCGTGGACTTCAAATTCCACTTCGTCATGTTCTGCTTCAACTGCTTCAATGATGCGGTTTACTTCATCCTGATCTCCTTCGTCGCCGATCAGTACAGTGACGATTTCAGATTCATCATCAATCATCGATTCAAGCAGCTGCTTCAATGCCGCTTCCCTGGAATCATCTGCGCCGGTTATCTTGCCATTGTTGATGCCCATGTGCTGATTTTTTTTGATGTCGACGCCGTCTATCTTGGTGTCGCGCACTGCATATGTGACCTGTCCTGTCTTGACGTGCTCAAGCGCTTCCTTCATTGCAGTAGTGTTGTCTTCCAGTCCAGCATCCGGGGCATACATCAGCAGGCTCGCCAATCCTTCAGGTATCGATGCACTCGGTATTACGGCAGCCGGGATATCGAGTAGATCACGTGCCTGCTCAGCCGCCATGATGATGTTTTTATTGTTGGGCAGGATGATGACATTTTTGACATCCTCCCCCTCTATCGTCTTCAGGATATCCTCGGTAGCGGGATTCATCGTCTGGCCGCCGTTTATGATATGCGTCGCACCGATGCTCCTGAACAATTCATTGATGCCTTCTCCGGATGAAACGGTTATGATTGCTGTTTCATAAGATTGCTTGTCCTTCGTCTCGGTTTTAGCCGGACCTTTCTTGTCCTGTATCTCCCTGAACTGTTCACGCATGTTTTCAATCTTCATCTTGATCAGTTCACCATACTCGGCGCCATAAGTCATCGCTTCGCCGGGTGTTTCAGTATGGACGTGGACCTTGACGATCTCATCGTCTGATATGACAAGCAACGAGTCACCGAACTCACTCATCTCATCGCGGAACGCATCTTCATTGAAATCACGGCCCTTCTCATCGAAGCGCACCATGAATTCGGTGCAGAAGCCATACTCGATGTCGTCTGCCGTCATGAACTGATCGAACTCGTGATGATCATCAACGAAATCCTTCATGTTCTTCTGCTCATCCTTGGCTTCAATCTTTTCGCCCTTCAATGCAGAGAGGAAGCCTTCATATACATATAACAACCCCTGTCCGCCGGAATCTACGACGCCCACTTCCTTAAGTACCGGCAACAGGTCCGGTGTCCTGTCCAATGATGCTTTCGCTTCTTTGATGATACCCTCCATCAAAGAGGTGAGTGACGTTTCTGTTTCAGCCAATTCCTCAGCCTTTGTGGCAGAATCTTTAGCGACTGTCAGGATGGTGCCTTCGACAGGCTTCATGACTGCTTTATAGGCAGTACGTACACCGGCATTGAGTGCAGCTGTAAAAGTGGCTGCATCTATCTCCTCCTCATCCTCTATGGATTTGGAAAACCCACGGAAGAGCTGGGAAAGTATTACGCCAGAATTCCCACGCGCACCCATCAGCAGACCTTTGGAAAAGTATTTGCCGATATCTCCGATATGGCTTTCACTTTTATCTTCCACTTCATTGGCTCCTGAAGTCATCGACAAATTCATATTGGTGCCCGTGTCACCGTCTGGAACCGGGAAGACGTTCAATGAATCCACATACTCGGCATGCTGCCGCAAGTTCTCGGCCCCACTTAAAATCATATTTTTAAACATTACACCATCTATCTTATCCATTGCTTAGTAAATCCTCCCTGATCAGTCCTCAGTATTGATGATTCTGACACCTTGAACATGAATGTTAACTGACTTTATGTTCAACCCAAGTGTCTTTTCGAGCTTATATTTGACGGTCGATTGCAGATTCGTCGCCACCTCTGAAATCTTGACGCCGTAGCTGACGATTATATATAGATCGATATCCACTTCACCTTCATTGTTTTCCACGATGACACCGCGCGAATAATTCTCTTTGCCGAGGAGTTCGGCAAAGCCGTCACGCACCTGGTGCTTAGAAGCCATACCGACGACACCATAGCTTTCCACCACTGCACCGCCTGCAATATTCGCAATTACGTCCATGGCGATATCAATACTGCCCATTTCATTTTTTATTTCAAGAGTCATTGTCTTTCCTCCTCATACATCATTTAATTATAAGCGGAAACCGCATATAAATACAAGTATGCCCATAACACCATAGTGCCGGCCGCCTAGCGTACCCTCGGAATATCGCTTGTAAAATCTTTTCTTATCATGTATTATATTATAGTATGCAAATAAAGCTATAATCAATATTTATGGTAATCTTTATAAAGGGAGATGACAATATGTCTAAAGAATGCTACTTCACTGGCCGTAAAGCAAGCACAGGCAACAACCGTTCACACGCTATGAACGCCAACAAAAGGACTTTCGGCGCCAACCTGCAAAAAGTAAGGGTACTCGTCGACGGCAAGCCTAAAAGAGTCTGGGCATCAGCCCGCGCACTCAAATCCGGCAAAATCCAGCGCGTATAATCTTGACAATATTGAATCCATCCGATCAGATCGGATGGATTTTTTTATTTAGAATATGTTGATGAGATAAACCATCAGCATCGCTGTAAAGATTGCCGGTATCATATTGCCCACCCTCATCTTGGTGATGTTTAGCATATTTAAAGCAATCGCAAGAAGTATTACGCCACCAGTACTCGTCACCTGCTGGATCATCTGATCGAGGATGAAGTCCGGTATGAACTTGGCTATCTGCTGGGCGGAGAGTATGATGCCCGATTCATAAAAGAATGTCGGCACGCCTGAGATGATGACGCCGAGGCCATAGGTGGTCGTCATGACTATCGCGATGAAGAAGTCCATGATCGATTTTGTGATCAGTACTTCATTAGAGCCCCTGAGGCCTGCATCCAACCCTCCGACAATTGCCATGGCACCTACAATGAAGACCAGAGTACCGGAGACAAAACCTTGTGACAGGTTACCGGCATGTTTGTCGCCAAGCTTGATCTCCATCCAGTGGCCGAAGCGGTTCAGCATCTCTTCAAGACGGATGACTTCCCCGATGACCACCCCAACGATCAGGCTGAGTAATGTTATGATGATGTCATCAGCCTGGACGACCATCTGAATCCCTAGAGTCAGAATGATCAATGCCTGTATTTTCATTATGGAATCCTTTATGGGTGCGGGAATGAATGTAAATATCAAACCCAGCAAACCCCCGACTATGATTGCCATACCATTTGTGAATGCACCTGCTAAAATCATTCTGCCCCTCCTTTAACGGTCATCTCTGGATTGTACCATAATTATGGTAGCATCCGTATGCACCGAAGCATATTCCTCCTTAAATTCGTTGCTTATCGTCAATGTCCGACCAACTTCAAGTTCGGCGTCATCCAAATCATATTCGAACCCCTCCAAGCTCAAGTTCCCACCTGCAGCCAATGGCAGAAAGGAGACATAGCGCATGCCTTCAGCTTTTGTTACCGTGTGCCGGCCTGCCGGGAGCAGCTGCATGATATTCTGGTGATCGATGAGCCTAATGTTCGCCTTGCTGAAACTGCTGTGCGTCAACAGAAAGATGTTGGCAAGAGTATGGTCGAGCCTGCCACCCGTCGCCCCGTATACATCTATGCTCAAGTATCCTTTTGCCACAAGATCTTTCAGGCATATCTCCAGATCCGTATCGTCTTTCCGCGTCGGCACAGGGGTCACCGCCATATGTCTGGTGATGAACGTCCATTCTCCATCATCTACAGAATCGAAATCCCCATAAGTATACTTCGGGTGGATGCCTTCCCTAAGCAGAAGATACGCACCGCGATCCACCCCGGCCCATTCGCCGGGCCTGATGGCTTCCATGATGCCCTTTTTAGATTCACGGACTAACACGTTGATATGCATGTCATCATCCCCTCAACCGGCTGATTGCTGCGGCAGGGTCCTCTGCCTTGAACAGATGGGAACCGCTGACGAACAGGTTTGCCCCCTCATCTCTGCATATAGCTGCCGTTTCATCATTTATGCCGCCATCGACTTCGATGTCAAATTGGTAGTTATGCGCTTTCCTCATCCCATCAAGTTCGGTGATCTTACCCACACACTGGCTGATGAATGCCTGTCCGCCAAAGCCTGGATTCACTGTCATGATGAGGACGAAATCAAGATCTGGAAGCAGGTATTCAAGCTCAGACACGGCACTATGTGGATTTAGTGCGATACCCGCCTTCATGCCATTTTGCTGGATCTTTTGGATCAGTCGGTGCGGATGATGCGTCGCTTCAACGTGAAAAGACACCATAGCGACGCCCATCCGCTTCAGTTCTTCGATGAACTGGTCGGGCTGAAGGGTCATCAGATGCACATCGAGCGGTATGTTGGAGACCTTACTGATGGCTTCGATCACAGGCAGTCCATATGATATGTTCGGCACAAACTGGCCGTCCATGACATCAAGATGGAACATATCGGCACCAGCTGCCTCCATCCTATCAATATCGCGTCCTAGATTCGCAAAATCCCCGGCAAGCAGGGAAGGTAATATTTTATCCATTCAATATCTTACCTTTCTGTTTTCAATTTCATGATAAATCGTTACATAACTGTCATAGCGCGTCTTGGCCAGCACTTCGTTCGCCACGGCTTCCTTGACACCGCACTTAGGTTCCTTGATGTGCTGACACTCCCTGAATTTGCATTTCTCACTGTGTACATTGAAATCCGGAAAACAGAACTTGAGATTGTATTTATCGAGACCTGTAAATTCTATCGTGCTGAATCCCGGGGTATCTGCAATCTTGCCGCCGGCAATATCCATCAGCTCCACATGGCGCGTCGTATGTTTTCCACGATTTAAAGCGTTGGAGATTTCTGCAGTCTCAAGATCGAGTGCTGGCAGGAATGTATTCAGTAGAGTCGATTTCCCCACTCCGGACTGACCAGCCAAGACACTGATCTTATCCTTGAAGATCATTTCCAGATCCCGGGCGATGGAACCTCGGTCGGTGAAATGGACCGGATAGATACCGCTATAGACCGATTTCAACGCTTCAGCATCGAAATCGTCATCAGCCAGATCCATCTTGGTGATGATGACGACCGGTTCCATATCATGCGCTTCTGCGTAGGCAAGGAATCGATCCAGAAGATAATAGTTGAATTCAGGGGATTTCATGCTCATTGTGATCAACAGCTGATCGATATTGGCGACTGGTGGCCGCGCAAGTGAGTTTTTGCGGGGATCTATCGCCGTTATATACCCTTCCATATCATTCTCCACCTGAAATGTTACACTATCGCCGACGAGGGGGGACTCTTTGGTTTTCCTGAACAGGCCCCTCGCCCTTGTCGCGTATATACTCCCTTCGGCCTCTACATAGTAGAATCCGCTCAATGCTTTGATTATTCTTCCTTTAAGCATACGTCACCCCTGATTGATTTTACTTTATTATAACAGTTACCCTCTTTATGATAAAATATCACTAGCACCATAAAAGGAGGTATTACTGTGTCAGAGTCAATTGAGGCTAGTGAACTGCAAGATGTAATCCAAGACGAGGATAAAGTCCTGATCGATGTCAGGGAAAAGAATGAACTGGAAGAGACAGGCTTCGTGCCTGGTGCCGAACATTATCCGATGTCGGACTTCGAGAATGCCATTTCATCCCTCGATAAGGACAAGACGTATTATGTAATGTGCAGATCCGGCAAGAGAAGTGAGAAAGTACAGCACCATTTACTTGATAACGGCTACAAAGCGTTGAATGTCGAAGGCGGCATACTGGCTTATGACGGCCCACTCGATACATTCTAGCCATATGCACGAAGGAGTCTGTCCCAAGGCGGGAGAGACTCCTTTTCATTGCGCCACCATTTCTTGGTAGGCAGGGCCAAATGACAATTTGCCCATAAATGAATGCCCCCTTGCGCCATATGGCGGAAGGGGGCATTTGAATTTATTTACGGTCGACGTTTTCTCTGACATTTTCAATGATGAAGCCACTTTTAACGTAGCCCGGGATGCTGTTCAGATCAACGGTGAGATCTTGCTCAGGTACATCATATGAAATTTTGCCGGCAAAGTATTTCATCGTCTCTTCCATGATGATGACTGTCATCCACTCACCCGCACAACGGTGGTTCGTATAGTAGTCGCCGCCGCCTTGCGGAATGAGGTCAAATGGACTGCCATCCCAGTCAATGAAGCGTTCAGGACGGAATTCATTCGCGTTTTCGAAGACATCGTCGCGGTGCATGGTGCCATAGACATCGAGCAGAAGGAAAGTGTCTTTGTCTATATCATGTCCATCGAAGTTGAAGTCCGTCTTCGCTTTGCCCGGCAGGAATGGCACGAATGGGTAGAAGCGGCGCACTTCTTGTGAGAACATGTACGCGTAATCTTCTTCGTTGTTGATTTTTTCCCTTGAAATTGGATATTCATTCATCGCATGCAGACCGAATGATACGAAGCGGTTGATTGCAATGAGAGGGCGGAACGTGTTCATCAGGTCGATGGCACAGAGTCTTGAGTCCATAGGGTTACCCTTGTAGTCTTCCCAATGTGCAAACTCATAAAGAGCCGTTCCCTCTGGAGGATGGATCTTGCCTTTACGGGTCTGGATGATCTGGTCTTCAAGCCAATTCTCAACACGGTGACGTGCTTTGACGGACTCCCTGTAGCCTTTGAACTTGGAACCTAGGCCTTTGAAGGAATCGATCATGATGTCCATATCCGTTGCGATTTCTTCAATCTTAGATTCTGGAGCCTGTACACCGGCCCACTTGGTACCTACTTTAGTAAGCAGGACGATGGATTCGCGATAGATGTTGACACGGCCCATCTGTTCCATGCGGTGGGTGTTCATGTACCAATGGTTGCGTGTAAGTTCACGTAAGTATTTCAGGTTGCCTTCTGTCATAAGCGACATGAAGAGTGCTTTTCTGTCTATATGTTTTTTGCCGGTCGTCGTGTGGATGGCACCTTTACCGAATAGAGTGTTCACGATACGCTTTGGCAGAGTGCCGGAACGTTCGATCCTATCATTATCGTAGAAAGTTTCAGCAGCCTTTTTACCACTGAGGACGAGGATGCGCTTACCGCCAAGACCCCTTGTTTCAAAAATGTTTTCTGCACCAAGGCGCTTTCTTTGATTCGTGGTGTAAAGGTAACCTTCCTTCATTGCCTTAAGCGTGTTATCGAGACCTTTGTCTCTCTTTATTGTGCTCATAAGTTCTCCTCCAATTTCATTATTCCTAATCCATTATATATAAATGATTGTGCTTATGCCACCATTTCAATCATTTGTAGGGCACCTTATCCTCTTTGATGGTCTCACCATCGACATCGATGCGGTAGTGGCCGGTTTCATCTTCTTCGATGATCATATTGATTGTATACTCATGATCCGAATCGATTTCCAGTGTATCGAATACATCATCAATATCATTATCTTTGTCGTCAATGTATATTTCCACAGTACGGGCTGGACGTTCTTCTTTTGAGTCCGCGTCTTGATCTTCATCGTCGTATGGAATCAATATTTCTTTGGCGAATTGCTTCTCGTCTTTGGACTCGGGTCCGAGGGATTTGATTATATCGATTGTGGATCCCTTTGTGAATTCTCCATAATGCGGGGACTGCCCCATGACCTGACCCTCTTCAAAGTCTGCGCTGTGGGCTTCCTGGATGATATCCACTTCAAATCCTGCCTCAATCAGTGCCGCCTCTGCTTCCTCCAGTTGCTCTCCCCTATAATCCTCCACTTCTATCATCTCCAAACCTTTTGAAACGGTCAGCTTCAAATTGTCTGAAGACGGGTCGACAAGGACACCTGATTCTATTGACTGTTCTACTATCGTCCCGGGTTCAGATGAATCGTATACTTCTTCAACCTCAAATGAGCTGAATGCCATCGCTTCGATATCAGCCTGCATATCTTCAAGATAAAGTCCCGTCAAAGCTGGCATCTCCATTCCTGAAGACACTTCAAGCACTAGCTCATGTTCTTCAGGGGTGACTTCCATTCCAGCCCCAATGGACTGTGAAAGTACCGTTTCAGGCTTTGAAGTATCGGGTATCTTTTCCACTTCGACACTGCTGAACCCAAGTGCATCCAGGTCACTTTTGATATCTTCATAGTATTCCCCGACAAAATCTTCCATTTCATAGGGCGCTTCTCCACGGCTGACCATAATATCGATTGGAGTGCCCTTATCCACTTTCCCACCAGCCCGTGGTACGGTCCTGATGATCGAGCCAGTACTCATTTCAGGGTCATACTCCTCGATCGTCTCACCCATCTCCAAATCATTTTCTTCAAGTATCTGTCCGGCATCTTCAATCGGCATACCGGTCATGTCGGGGAGGATGGACGATTGGTCCATGACAAGGAAATAGAACAATGTCGGCAGCAGAAGCAACATTGCCAACAACGGAATGAGCCACAGCTTTCGATTTTTCTTCCCTTCTCCGTGAGGGCTGATTGGGGGCTTTGGCCTAGGGTGGGGTTCAGACACTGTACCGGAATTGAATGCAGCGATATCATTGAGTATTTCATCTGCTTGACGATAGCGGTTATGGGGATCCTTTTCAGTGCACTTACCGATTATGCGGACAAGCGCTTCCGGCACATCCCTGAATTCCAGTATGTCCGGAAAGGGCTCTGAGATATGCTTCAATGCCACTGAAACCGGGGTCTCCCCTTCAAACGGCAGCCGGCCGGCAAGCAATTCGAACAATACAATCCCGAATGAATAGATATCTGTCCGTTCATCCGTCTGGTTGCCTTTTGCCTGTTCCGGGGATATGTACTGCACAGAACCCATGACCTGGTTGGTTTCAGTCATGCGTGTGTCACTCAGAGCCTTTGCGATGCCGAAGTCTGTAATCTTCACCTGCCCCTTTTCATCCATCAGAATGTTTTGGGGTTTGATATCCCTGTGGATGATGCCTGCACCGTGGGCATGCCTGATGCCACGGAGCAACATGCCACATATCCTCAGTACTTCAGCTACTGGCACAGGATGGTTATCTTCGATGAACTGCTTCAACGTCGGACCATGGATCACTTCGGTTACAAGCAGGTGATACATATCCGTCTCATCAACGTCCAGAACGCTGACGATGTTTGGGTGGGAGAGTTGGATCGTACTTTCGACTTCACGTTGGAACCGCGCCACGGATTTCTCGCGGTTATGATGATCCACTTTGATCAGCTTTACGACCACTTCCCGGTCCAGGATGATATCCTCAGCCAAGTAAACGGAGCTCATGCCACCGCCGAGGTATTCAATCACCCTGTAGCGCTCTGAAACGATTTCTCCAATCACACCTGATTGCCTGCCTTCAATTCAGCCAATACAAGGCTGATATTATCCGTAGAGCCGTTTTTGAGTGCACGTTCTATAAGATGTCCCGGCTTATCCTCAAGCGGAATGTCCGGCTTTGACACGATTGTATGGATTTCTCCGCTATCCATTTCATCCGTCAGGCCGTCAGAAGCCAGCAGGAGATGATTATATTGTTTGTTCCGTAACCTGAAGACATCTGCTTGGATGAGGCGGTCGGTGCCAAGTGCTTTTGTGATTATATTCCTTTTAGGATGCACTTTTGCATCCGCTTCAGTAATCTCTCCGGCATCGACCAGCATGTTGACGAATGAGTGGTCTTTCGTCACCTGTTCGATGGAGCGGGCGTTCATCACATATGCCCTTGAATCCCCCACATTCAAAATAAGCAGGGTTTCATCAATCACTGCCGCCAGGACGAGAGTCGTGCCCATCCCGCGGTACTCTGCATATTCCTCCTGGTATTCATGCATCCTGCGGTTGACATCCATCACAAGATGCCTCAAAAATTCGACCGCCTGCTCGACGTCGAACAGATTCTGCTCTTCCCATGCTGCCTTTACCTCGTCATGTGCAAACCTGCTGGCGACATCACCATGCTCATGGCCGCCCATCCCGTCGGAAACAAGCAGCAGCATCTGATCTGTTCCATTATAGAAGATGCCGGTGGCATCTTCATTCAAGCTGCGGTGGTCTCCCTTGATGCTGTCTTCTACTGCCTTCATTGCTATTCCCCCGTTTCTTCCTTGGATTCCTTGGCACGGAGCTGGCCGCATGCGGCATCTATATCGGTCCCCTGCTCCCTTCTGAGCGTCGCGTTCACACCGCACTCATTGAGCGTCTCCAAAAATGTGAAGATATCATCTCTTGTAGTGCGTACATAGTTCCGCTCCGGTACATGGTTGACAGGTATGAGATTGACATGGCATTTCAGCCCGCTGATCAATTCACTAAGCTCGCGTGCATGTTCAGGCTGGTCATTGACGCCACCGAAAAGGCCATATTCAAAAGTGATTCTACGGCCGGTCTCCTGTTGGTAATATTTCAAGGCGTCCATCAATTTCTCTATATCATAAGCTTTATTGATCGGCATCAACCGTGTCCTTATATCATTATCCGCTGCATGCAGGCTCACGGCAAAATTGATCTGTATATCTTCTTCTGCAAAATCATAGATGCGGGGCACTATGCCACTTGTGGATACCGTGATATGGCGTGCGCCGATGTTGAGTCCATCGTCATGATTGACGATACGCAGGAACTTCATCATCTGGTTGTAGTTTTCAAACGGTTCACCGATGCCCATGATGACGATGCTGCTCACACGTTCATCCGTTTCGTCCAGCGCTTTCTGAATCTGGACGATCTGCGAGACAATTTCACCCGCTTCGAGATTACGCTTCAATCCCCCGAGCGTCGACGCGCAGAAACTGCAGCCTATACGGCAGCCAACCTGAGTCGTGACGCACACGGAGTTGCCGTAATCATGGCGCATCAGTACTGTTTCGATGGTATAGCCATCCCTTAGGCGGAACAGGAACTTCATGGTGCCATCCTTGCTTTCCTGTCTGACCACTGTTTCCAGCGGCTCGATGCTGTACATCTCGGACAGCCTTTGGCGCATATCCTTAGGCAGGTTCAGCATTTCTTCAAACTGGTCTACACGATGAATATAGAGCCATTCGAATATTTGGGCACCGCGATACCGCTCTTCTCCCCATTCGACTGCCAATGCCTCCAATTCATCGAGGTTTAAGGTGTAGATCGACGGTCGGTCGAAGTTCGGCAGCTGAAAATCTTTAATCGGTTTCTTTTCTGGTCTTTTTATCATTTCTATTCCTTCTTCCTGAATCTGGCTATAAAGAAGCCATCTGTATCTGCTTCCTGGGGCAGAATCTGGCGATATGGCCCTTCAAAATCGAATGCTTTCAATCTGAACGGATCAAACTCGATATCGTCATTTTCCTTTTTGAAAGTATAGGCCACATTCTCATTTTCCATCTGATGGATGGTGCATGTCGAATATATGAGCACGCCGCCTTTTTTCAAGTATTGTTTTACGTTGGATAAAATTTCAAGCTGAAGTTTGACAAGCGCTTCTACATCTTCTGCAGTGCGCTCATACCTGATTTCCGGCTTCCTGCGCATCACCCCGAGACCTGAGCATGGCGCATCGACTATGATTTTATCATACAGTCTCGGATATTCATCCTGGGCTGCGTCTGCCAGAAAAACTTCGAGGTTCGACAACCCCAGTCGTTTGGCATGTTGGGTCACAAGCGGCAATTTATGCGCGTGTACATCACTCAGATCGACATGACCGCTGGTGGCCTTCTCAAGGGCGTGCAGTCCTTTGCCGCCTGGCGCACTGCAGGCATCAAGGATGACATCATCCACCGCCGGTTCAAGGGCTTCGTTGACGAGCATCGAACTGACATCCTGGATGCTGAACAACCCTGCTTCATAGCCCTCTGATTTCAGGATATCACCATCCACTTCAATGGCGTCGGGATGAATATCTGAAGGGGTCGCCTTCAAGCCTTCTGTCGTCAATTTCGAAAGGAGCGACTCCCGTGTAATGCGTGATGTATTGGTGCGTATATACATCTGGGGCCGACTGTCCAATGCCTCCGCTATTCTACGGGCGCCATCGATGCCGTGGTGGGTCTTCCAATGGGAGATGATCCATTCTGGGATGCTCGTTTCGACGGACAACCGCTTTGTGGCGCTTTTGATGGCGGTGATGTCCTGTCTCTGAGATCTTTCGAAATTCCTCAGTATACCGTTTATGGCATTGGCGTCTTTTGGTCCGCCTGATGCTTTGGCGATCTCCACCGCTTCATTGATCGCGGCGTAGTTCGGCACACGGTCCAACCACATGATCTGATAGACTGTAATCTCTATCAGATTGCGCTGCCACCGCTTGAGCCTTGTGCGGATAAAGGGTCTGACCTGATATTGGATATGCAGCCGTTTTGCGATCGTGCCGTAGACGATTTCAGTCAGCAACCCTTTATCATTCGCTTCTAAAGGATGGCTCTTGATTATATCGTTCAGGACGATGTTGGAGTACCCCCCCTCATCCATCACCCGGCTATATGCATCGAGGGCCAGTTTACGTAATGACATTAGCTGATACCCCCAAGTATTGTGCCTTCTAAGTTTTGCCTGCCTGCTGTGAATTCCGAGGCATCAGTCCGCTTTTTCCCAGCCAGCTGGACTTGTGTGACCTCAATCAGCCGACGGTCTCCTGCCACCACGGTGAAGCCGTTTTCCGTCACCGAATCGATGGTGCCGGGTTGACGCTTTGAATGCTTCTCAAGTAGTCGCGCACCATATATCTTCAGACGTTTGCCATCCATTTCAGTATAGGCGCCGGGCCATGGGGATAACCCCCGTATATGATTGAACAGATGCTCCGCATTGTCTTCCCAGTCCAATTGTTCATCTTCTTTGGAAATATTCGGACTGATTGTGACCTGCGCTTCATCCTGTGGAACCCGGGCATTCGTCCCTGCCAGCAATGCAGGAAGTGTCTCATTGAGAAGCTCTGCACCAAGGTGTGACAGGCGGTCATGCAATGTTCCTGTATCATCTTCAGGTGTGATGCTGATCTTTACGCTTGTGATGATATCGCCACTGTCGAGCCCTTCAGCCATATACATAAGTGTTACGCCAGTTTCCGCATCACCTTCCATGATTGCCCTATGGATCGGGGCGCCGCCTCTATGTTTCGGCAGCAGGGAGGCATGCACATTGACCGCTCCGAGACGCGGAATGTCTAGCAGCGCCTTTGGGAGGATCTGCCCGTAGGCTGCGGTGATGATCAGATCCGGAGCCATTTCCCTGATCTGATCCACCGCTTCCTCGTGCCTGATGTCTTGAGGTTGGAAAAGTGGAATATCGAGGGTTTTTGCTGCTTCTGCGACCGGCGGGGAGGTCAGCACCCTTTTTCTGCCAACCGGCTTGTCCGGCTGGCTGATGACCAGCGCGACGTTATGCTTTTCGTGGAGCTTTTTTAATATGGGCACCGAGAAATCCGGGGTCCCCATAAAAATGATTGTTTCCGTCATTATAAATTCCTCCTACATGATGACTTGCGGATCCACATCTATCCGGAGTGAGACACCTTCCGTACGATATGCTTCATGATAGTATTCATCCAATTCCCCCAAAACTTCGAGCAGTGCCGGCTCCCTCTTATATTTCAGCATTATCTGGAAACGATACTGCCGGTTGATCCTCTCAAGCGGACTTGGGGATGGCCCCACTATGATGGACTTGTCCGAGACAGCGTCCACCAGGGCATCATGGATATGACTCGTCGCTTTGAGGCATTTTGAGATATCCTCGCTCGACACGGTAAACAATACATGAAAATAAAATGGTGAGTAGCGTGCCAGACGTCTGAATGCCATCTCCTTTTCATAGAACTGCCTGTAGTCGTTCCCCTTTGCCAGCTGGATTGCATAATGGCTCGGGTTGTAGGTCTGGAAGATCACTTCCCCCGACAAAGCATGGCGTCCCGCGCGGCCCGATACTTGAGTGAGCAGCTGGTATGTCTTTTCATTGGCCCTGAAATCCGGAAGATTGAGCATCGTGTCTGCATTCAGCACGCCCACAAGCGTCACCTTGGGATAGTCGAGCCCTTTGGCGATCATCTGAGTGCCGAGCAGGATGGGTATCTCTTCTTCTTCAAACTGGTGCAGCAGCTTTTCATGCATGCCTTTCCGCCTTGTCGTATCATTGTCCATCCTGACGATTTCAGCATCGAACATATCGCGCAGTATTTCTTCTACCTTCTCGGTGCCCGTGCCCCTGAAGGTGACGTCGTCACTCTGGCAGTTTTCGCATATCCGGCGGACTGCCGATTCATAACCGCAGTAATGGCACAGCAGACTGCTGTTTGATTTATGGTAGGTGAGGGAGATGTCACAGTTTGGACAGATTGGCACATAGCCGCAGTTTTGGCATATCTGAAAGTTCGAATACCCCCGCCTATTGAGCAGCAGCACAGTCTGTTCACCCCGCTCGATGCGCTGGTCGATGGCTTCTTTTAGCGTCTGTGAAATGATCGAGGTGTTGCCCCCGCGATGCTCTTCCGCCATATCCACCACATGGATCTCAGGCAGCACTTTTGTTCCGGCCCGCTGCGTCAGTTCAAGCCGCTCATAGACGCCCCGCTCACTACGGGCGTAAGTTTCGAGGCTCGGCGTCGCCGTCCCAAGTATCAGGGGGCAATTATGGTACCGGCTCCTGAACTTCGCCACTTCGGTGGCGTGATACATGGGGCGATCTCCCTGCTTGTATGTCGTTTCATGCTCCTCATCCACTATGATGGCGCCGATATTCTCAAAGGGTGCAAAGACACTGCTTCTGGCCCCGACCGACACACGTGCACGGCCTTCTTTTATTTTGCGCCATTCATCGTATTTCTCCCCGTGGGAAAGCCCGGAATGGAGGACCGCCACATCATCACCGAATCGGCTTTTGAAGCGGTTGACCATCTGCGGTGTCAACGCAATCTCCGGCACCAGCATGATGGCATTTCGTCCTTCATCCATCACCTTTTGGATAACCTGGAGATAGACTTCCGTCTTGCCGCTGCCTGTAATGCCGTGGAGCAGGAAGGTCTTCGATTCCCCTGCATCCATCGTTTCAGCGATGCGGTCATAGGCATGCTGCTGTTCTTCATTCAACACTTTCGGCGGGTCCAGTGTAAACACCCTATCAGCATAAGGATCCCGTTCCATTTGCCGTTCGATCTTCTCTACATATCCTTTGCGGACGAGTTCATTGACCAGATGGTTGGAGAACCCTTCAGCGGCAAGGTCCCTGATGAATATCGGCTCCGAGCTGGATTCGATCACATCCAACAGCTCCTGCTGCTTTTTGGCGCGTGACAGTTCGACTTCTGGATGACGTAGGGAATAGACTGCAAGGCCCGTCTTCTTTTTCGTATGCTGCGTGATCACTGTCTCTTCTTTTATTTCCCCGGACGCGAGGTAGGGGGCAAGTTCCTCCAACACTGGGGCAGGTAGACGTCTCGTCTCCACCTCTCCACCCTGCTGATGGGATTCGAGGAGATTTTGGGCTGCCGCTCCATGCCCTTCAGCCAAGCGCAGCACTTTTTTGTAGTTTGCCTTCAGCGCTGCCGGCAAAATGGTTTCTATGACGCTTATATACTGATCGATATAGTAGTCTGCGAGGTGTTTGGCGATGACCACCATCTCCTCCGTCAAGACGGGCGCGATATCAAGCGTACGTGCGATTTCCTTGATCCGTCCCGGGTCGAAGTCAGTCGTTTCACTGAGCTTCATCACATACCCTTGGATGGTACGTCGCCCGAAAGGTACGAGTACGCGGTGGCCGACCTTGAGTATATCCAGCATGCCTTCCGGAACACGGTAGTCAAAGACTTGGTTTACGCTTTTACTCGGGATATCCACTATTACAGAAGCATACATCAGTCCAGCCACCTGTCGAGCAGCGTATCCATGATGGCAGAAGCGAGCGACTGTTTATCCATCTTTTCAAATGGTACCTTGTCGCCATCTTTGAACAGCATGACCACCTCGTTATCCGGACTGTTCATGCCGATATCAGGATTGGACACATCATTCATGATGATGCAGTCGGCATTCTTGCGTTTCAGTTTATCCTGCGCATATGCTTCAACATTTTCCGTCTCTGCTGCAAATCCTGCCACATACATATCCTTGGCATGGAGCCCAGCATACTTCAATATATCCGGTGTCTTTTTCATCTCAATGGTCATCCGCTCTGTCCCCTGCTGCTTCTTCATCTTCTGATCCTGCATGGAGACCGGGGCAAAGTCGCTGACTGCTGCAGTGAACAAGCCAAGGTCGGCATCCATATGGCTATCTGCTGCGCGCCACATCTGTTCTGCCGTTACAACATCGACGACTTCGACGCCCCGGGGTGCCTCTAAATTGACTGGACCACTGACCAATACGACTTTTGCTCCTCTATCTGCCGCAGCCTCGGCCAAAGCGTATCCCATCCTGCCACTTGAGTGGTTGGTGATGTAACGCACCGGATCCAGAGGTTCCTGTGTCGGCCCTGCTGTTATCAGCACTTTCTTGCCAGACATCCGATCATCTTGTTCAAGCTGGGCTTCTATATAGGCTTTTATATCCGGTACATTTGCCATGCGGCCTTTGGCATTATAGCCGCATGCCAAGAATCCAGATTCTGCATCGATGAATTGGTACCCGTCTTTAGTAAGCACTTCCATATTTCTCTGTACGGCTGGTTGGTTATACATATGGACGTTCATCGCCGGCGCAAGCACCACCGGTTTTGGATTTGCCGCCAACACATTGAGCAGCATATTGTCATAGATGCCGTTGGCCAGCTTGCTGATTGTATTTGCCGTCACCGGCACTACTGCTATAATATCCGCCCATTCCCCGATGTTGATGTGGGAAATCACCGACGGGTCTTCTTCTTTGAAGGTATCAGTGTATACATGATTGCGGCTTATTGCCTGGAAAGCGAGCGGCGTGATGAATTCAAGTGCATTTTCCGTTAGGACGACACGAACCTGGTGTCCACCTTGAATCAGCTTACTTGTTAAGTCGACCGCCTTATAGGCGGCGATTCCGCCTGTCACGCCGATAACGATATTTGCCATGCTCTCACCTCTTTGAATATAGCCCCGCGCTATAGCGATGGGCTGTTAAAAAAAGCTGACAAAATTTGTCAGCTAGTTTCTTGCCTTAACTTTATTTGCAGCAATTTCTTCAAGCGATCGGCTGACCGTCTTCAAAGTCTTGTACTCTTCCAAGATAAGGTCATCCGGTTCGTCCTGGAGATGACGTGCCCGTTTGGCAGCCATCGTCACAACCAGATATTTCGAATCGACATTTTTCTTCAGATCGTGTATGGATGGATATAGCATTATTGATTGACCTCCAGTAACATTTTTCTCAATTTGGATTCTACACGTGCCCGTCTCATATGGGACGCTTCGACAATGCATTGGACCCGTCCGCGCGCAGTGTCCACATCGTCGTTGATTACGACATAATCGTAAAGGTTCATCATCTTAAGTTCTCTTTTCGCTTCATCAATGCGGTGTTTGATGATCTCAGGGGAGTCCGTCCCCCTGTTCACAAGACGCTGCTCCAACTGGCTGAGGTCCGGTGGGGCCAGGAAGATGAACAAGGCCTCAGGGAACTTTTCCCTCACCTGCTTTGCCCCTTCGACTTCTATCTCCAGGAATACATCATGCCCTTTTGACATGGTCTCCTCCACATAATCCACCGGAGTGCCGTAGTAGTTGCCCACATACTCAGCATACTCAATGAATTTATCTGCTTCAATCAATGCTTCGAATTCTGCTTTGCTCTTGAAGAAATAATCGACGCCATCCGTCTCCCCTTCTCGCCTCTCCCTTGTCGTCATGGAGATCGAGTACTTGAAGTCAGTCTCAGGATGATCGAAAATCGCCTTTCTGACCGTGCCTTTCCCCACGCCCGACGGGCCGGAGAGTACAATCAGCAATCCCTTTTCTGAAGTCATAACACGTAACCTTTCTATTTGTGATTATCTCCTAATGTACCATAACCAGGAGAAAAATTCATCATCAAATGACGGCTTGCGACAAACATGGCACTTTTCATGTTAAAATGTTCATTAGTCTAAAACAGGAGGATGAAACCATGGCATTCGACGGTAATTTTGTCCACGCCCTACTGGGGGAATTGAATAGTCTCCGCAGTGGGAAAATAAATAAGATACAGCAGATGGATGACACAAGCATGATATTCAAAGTCAGGGCACAAGGTGCAAACCATAACCTTCTGATAAGCGCGCACCCCATGTATGCACGCTTCCATCTGACAGACCATAAATATGAATTCCCATTCGATCCACCGATGTTTCTGCGCGTCGCCAGAAAACATCTTGAAGGCGGCATCATTGAAACCATCAGACAAGTCGGGAACGACCGCCGGGTTGAAGTGCACATCCAATCTCGGAATGAACTTGGCGACCCGATCAGGCGCATACTCATCCTGGAAATCATGGGACGGCATTCGAATATCATCATAACGGATGCCGACTACATCATCCAGGACGGCATCAAACATCTCACGCCAAACAACAACAGTAGGACCATCATGCCAGGCTTCCCGTATACAGAGCCGCCCACTGAGCCGAAGCTCAATCCAAGGACGGCAGATATAGAGTCACTTACAGCACGCATCGACTTCAACAGGGGGAAGATAGGTCGGCAGATTCTCCATAATGTAGAAGGATTCAGCCCACTCTTCGTCAAGGAAGTCGAATACCTCGCCGGTTACTTCACGACTGACACCATCGTGCCGGCAATAAAAGAGGCCATGCATCAGGCAGAAGAGATAAAACCAGTGCTCTATACGGCCGGGGACTCTGAAATATTCTATTTCACGCCACTCAGCCACCTCGGTGCACCGGATGCAACATATGATTCGCTCTCAAAATTGATGGACGACTATTACCATGACAGGTACAGGAAGTCACTCATCAGGCAGAAGGCGCAGGATTATGTCCATCTGATCGAACGTGAATATGACCGTACGGAACGCAAAATAGAAAAACTCAAGGCGGACCTCGCTGAAGCGGAGAAAATGGATGAATACCAAAAGTACGGGGAACTGCTCACTGCATATATGCACCAGGTCAAACCATACGATGAAAGCATCAAAGTCATCGATTATTATACCGATGAGCCCCTGACCATCCCCCTCGATAAAAATCGTACGGCGAGTGAAAACGCCCAACACTACTATAAGATGTACAATAAGCTGAAGACGCGCGAAAGCAGCGCCGCCGACCAGCTTAACCGCTCATACGAGGACATTAAATACCTCGCTTCACTGCTGCATCAGATGGAAAGCATCAGCACTGAAGAAGAAGTTGAAGAGATAAGGGAAGAACTGGGTGAACAGGGCATCATCAAGAACAACCGCAGACAACCGAAGAAGAAAAAGCATAAAATTCAGCTCCATCCTTACCGGACGACAAATGGCCTTGATGTACTCGTCGGTAAAAACAATAAGCAGAACGACTATCTGACGAGCAAAAAAGCACAGAACAACCATCTGTGGTTCCACACGAAAGACATCCCAGGTTCCCACGTCGTCATTCTGCACACTGAGGGCGAAATAGAAGAGCAGGACATCCTGGATGCTGCGATGATAGCAGCCTACCACTCCAAGGCGCGGGACTCGGAGTCGGTGCCTGTTGATTTCACCAAAGTCCGGCATGTGCATAAAGTCAGCGGCGCAAAACCTGGCTTTGTGACCTATACCGATCAGCAGACCGTAAACGTTACCCCAGACCGCGGAAAAGTGATGAAAATGGCCCAGCCAGAAGCATGACAAAAAAGCCACTTCCAAAATGTTTTGGAAGTGGCTTTTTTTAATAGAGGCTCATATAGCGTTCAGCAGATTTTGCCCAACTGTAATCCGATTGCATCATGTTGTTGAACAGGGCACCCATGTGCGCCTTGTCATGGTAGATGAAGCGGCTATACCTCATGGTATCGAGCAATTCGTGGGCGTTATATTTTTCAAATGAAAAACCGTTCCCTTCATAATTAAATTCGTTATATGGCACTACCGTATCCTTCAATCCACCCGTTTCCCTGACGATCGGAACCGTCAGATACCTGATGGCAATCAGTTGGCCCAAACCGCACGGTTCAAACAGACTCGGCATGATGAAGAAATCACTGGACGCATATATTTTCCTGGCGTAGGATTCACTGAATCCGATTGTCGCATGCACCTTTCCGGGGAAATTATGGACAAGTGATCTGAAATAATCCTCATACTGCTGCTCTCCTGACCCGAGTACGACGAGCTGGACATCCTCCATCAGGAATTCATGCATGACATGTGTGATGAGATCGAGACCTTTTTGGGAAACGAGTCGAGTCACAATACCATACATGGGGATTGCTTCATCCACTTCCAATCCGAGTGCACTCTGCAGCGCCGTCTTATTTTTCAGTTTGGTCCTGCATGAGGTTCGGTACCTATAGTCAAGTGCATCATCCCTCAGGGGATTATATTCTGTCATATCCAGACCATTGATTATGCCATGCAGGTCATGCCTCCTGTATTCAAGCACGGGTTCCAGACCTTCTCCGAAAAACGGCGTCATAATCTCTTCGGCATATGTTTCGGACACGGTCGTAATGACATCCGCATGATGGATGGCTGCTTTCATCATGTTGACCATGCCCTGCCACTCGAATCCTGCGAAATGCTCCATGCCAAAATTGAACATATCCCCAAAAGCCGAGTGCTCCATCCATCCTTGATACTGGATATTATGGATTGTGTAGACAATCTTCATGCCGGGCTGTGGCCGTTTGATGCTGCCGATTGCAACAGCAGCCCCAGTCTGCCAATCATGGCAATGGAGCACGTCATAATTTTCATCTGTACGATACATGAATTCAATGATGGCATTCGAAAAGTAGACGAAGCGCTCCCCATCATCGATATAGCCGTAGAGGCCATCACGGTTGAAGTAGTACTCATTATCTACAAAATAGTAGGTGACCTTTCTATCGGTATATTTCAGGATGCGGGTATACTGGTTGCGCCACCCTACCGGCGTATTGTAGATCATCACTTCCTCCATCTCCCGGCGGTAATCGGAATCGATGATTGCCTTATATAAGGGGAGGATGACCGACACCTCGGCCCCTTCCTTGACAAGTGCCTGCGGCAGGCTGCCGATAACATCGGCCAACCCACCTGACTTGATGAACGGTGTGCATTCACTTGCAGCAAAAAGTACATGTTTCATGCTGTCACTTCTTCCCATTTCAAATTAGATCTCTGTACGCTTGGCCAGGACATAAGGCTTTTCTTCAGAACCCATCAGCTGGCGCCCTTCTGTAATCCTGACGTCTTTATCCAATATCACATTCTCCAGATGCACGTCGGGTTCGATTGTGCAGTTTGCAAAAATGATCGAGTTCTTAATGACCGCCCCTTTGCCGATCTTGACATTGCGGCCGATTATCGAGCGTTCCACATTGCCTTCAACCGTGACGCCATTTGCCACGATCGATTTTTTGACGTTGCTGGTCTTCTTATAGAGCGTCGGTGGACTGGTACTCACTTTCGTCTTCACTTTGTTCTTGCCGAAGAAGAATTTGCGGTAGCGGTCTTTTTCCAGCAACGCCATGCTGTTGTTGAAATATGTTTCAACCGAATGGAAATAATGTGTCTTTGCCGTTATATCGAAAAAACCTGTATTATACTCTTCAAGCTTCTCCCTTATGCCATTATGGAAGAAACTCGGCTTATAGTTGTTTATGCAGAATGTGACGATATTCATCAGGACGGATTTTTTAATGATGTACACGCCTGTATAAAGGTGTGGATTTTCCTGATCGTGTGTAAATCCAGTGACCTGATCCCTTTCTGTAATGAGGCGCAGGATCGGGCCTTCTGGAGGGGTTTCTACTTTTTCTGCAACAAACGTCACGTCCCTGTCATTTTTGATGTGCTCTTCCACCGCTTCAGAATAATCGGTATTCGATATGAACTGGGACCCTGAGATGAGCACGTGGTTCCCTTTAAAACGGCTGAACAGGTCGGAATGGTTGTGGAAGTGCTTCAGATCTCCTTGTGACACGTCGGTCGGATCGTTCCAGTCAGGGGGCAAGATGAATATTCTGGATTGTCTGCCCTCAATGCCGAAATCTTCTTTGCGGTTCAGATGATCGAGTAATGACCTGAATTTGTTGCCGGCAAATACTCCGATGACATTGATACCTGAATTATTCATGCTGGTGATTGCGAAATCAATCAGTCTGTAGCGCCCCATGAATGGCACCGATCCGCCGCTCCTGAAATAAGTCAATTCATCTAAGTAATCCTGTTCAGGCTGGAGATTGATCAGCCCCAATACTTCGTTATCCATTATGATTGCCCCCCTTTGGCAGATAGTCGTTTAAAGTATCATGACTGATGACGATAGGCTCTTCGTCCTCGGCGAGTATTTCAGCACCATCCGGTACCTCAACTCCCGAAGTGACGATCACCCGCTCAAGTCGGACACCTTCGCCGATTACGGCATCAGGTAGTATGATGGAGTCTTTGATGCTGGTGCCTTCCCCCGTCTCCACACCGATGAAGAGTATCGAATTATCGATCTTCCCTTCAATGAAAGAACCTGGAGAAATGAGCGAATTTGTTATCTCCGAGGTTTCTCCAATGTACTCCGGCGGACGATTTTCTTCGTTAGGATAAGTGGGCCATTCCTTAGACATCAGCAAGGTCTGGAAATCGTCTTTCAGCAGGTCCATATTTGCTTCCCAGTAACTTTTGATCGTGCCTACATCCTTCCAGTAGCCTTCAAAATTGTAGGCGAACAGCCGCTTCTCATCTGACAGCATCATCGGGATGATGTCCTTCCCGAAGTCATGTTCGCTGTCTTCATTCTTTTCATCTTCAAGCAGATACGGTCTGATCGTCTCCCATTTGAAGATGTAGACCCCCATTGAAGCCATGTTGTTCTTCGGCTCCTCGGGCTTCTCATCAAATTCATATATACTCATATCTTCATTCGTGTTCAGAATGCCGAATCGGCTGGCATCTTCCCACGGCACCTCAATTGCCGAGATGGTGGCATCGGCATCATTGGCCTGGTGGAATTCGAGCATTTTGGTGTAATCCATCTGATAGATATGGTCGCCACTCAGGACAATCAGATTATCAGGTTCATATTGATCGATAAAATGCAGATTCTTGACGATGGCATCTGCCGTACCACTGAACCAGGCGCTGCCTTCACGGTTGGAATGCGGCGAGAGGACACTGACCCCTCCATATTGCCTGTCAAGCCCCCAAGGCTTACCGATGCCGATGTGCTTGTTGAGCATCAGGGGGGAGTATTGTACAAGCACCCCGACTGTCGAAATGCCCGAGTTGGCCAGGTTGCTCATTGTAAAATCGATGATTCTATACTTCCCTCCAAACGGTACAGCTGGCTTGGCGATATCTTTCGTCAGTTCGCCAAGCCGCGTGCCCTTTCCCCCTGCCAACAGCATGGCTACAGTATTAGATGTCATATTACTTCCTCCTGTCTGTGTCATCTTCAAGATCAAATACTTGGAAAGCAAGTGGTGCGATGGATACTTTTATATATTGGTCTTCGCGGATATAATGTTCATTCATTGAAAAATGCCTGCCACCATTCATGACATTGGAACCTGAATATTTGTCTTCATCACTATTGAAGATTTCCCGGTAGACGCCAGGCTCAGGCACTGGAATTTTAAAATCATGATATACTTCCGGACGGTAGTTGAATATGCATATTTTAAAAGTCTCCTTGTACCTGCGTACATAGCTGAGGACGGAATGCGCATTATCGTCGACGAGTAGCCATCTGAACCCTTCAGGAACGTAATCCCATTTATGGAACTCAGGATGCGCCCTATAGAACGCATTCAAGTCAGCAATATATTTCTGAAGGGAGTGATGATATGGATATTCGAGAAGGTGCCAGTCGACCTGTCCCTTATCTTTCCATTCATGGAACATCCCTATTTCCTGTCCCATAAACAGTAGCTGTTTCCCCGGTTCTGTAGCCTGATTGCCATATAGCAACCGGGTCTGGGCAAATTTCTGCCATTGGTCTCCTGACATCTTATCGACTATTGATTTCTTTCCATGGACCACTTCATCATGCGATAGAGGCAATAGATAATTCTCATTATACTTATATGCCATCGAAAACGTGAGCTTATTATGGATGTTTGCCCGCGCATGGAAGTCCTGTTCCATATAATCAAGGCGGTCATGCATCCAGCCGAGATCCCACTTGAAATTGAAGCCGAGTCCGCCAGTATGGACCGGGTGGGTAATCTTCGCCTCATCGGAAGAATCTTCCGCCATCATAAGGAGCGTTTCATCATACTCGAAGGCAACTTTATTCAATTTCTTCAGCAACTCCACTCCGGCAATGTTGGTCTCACTGCCATCCTCGTTATAGATTTTATCCTGTACTTCATGGTTTTCGAAGTTCAGGTCAATCATGCTGTGGACTGCATCGATCCTAAGACCATCGATATGGAATTCACGCAACCAATACATCGCCGAAGAGATGAGGAATGATTGTACTTCGTGCCGTCCATAATCGAACGTCAAAGTCCCCCACTGGCGCTTTTCGGCAATTCTCGGATCAGGATGTTCATAGACAGGCATGCCGTCGAACATCCTTAATCCATGCGCGTCTTTACAGAAGTGGGCGGGGACAAAGTCCATGATGACGCCGATTCCCGCTTCATGCAGACGGTTGATCAGCCGCTTCAATCCAGTCGGCTCCCCAAAACGGCTGGTCGGAGAGAAGTAGCCTGTCACCTGGTAACCCCAGGACAAGTCAAAGGGGTGTTCAGTCAAAGGCATGAATTCCACATGTGTGTATCCCATTTTCTCCACATACGGCACCAGTGCTTCAGCAATTTCATCATAGCTGAAGTGGGCAGCATCAGTCAGCTCATCGACGGTGCGATAATTTGGACTGTCCACGGTGTGTCTCATCCAAGTCCCCAGATGGACTTCATAAATGCTGATCGGGGCCTGATATACATTGCTCCTGCCCCTTTTCGCCATCCATTCATCATCTGTGAAGGTAAAATCATCGTGGTGGACGATGCTGGCTGTTGCGGGTCGCCGCTCATGGTAGAATCCATAGGGATCTGATTTCAGATGGGAGGTGCCCTGAAAATAAATCTTATACTTATAGGCGTCCCCCTTTTTCATGTTGGGGGTTTTGAAAATCCACAGACCCTGGTCGCCCAAAGGCTCAAAATCCATGCCTTCACCGCTGTAGTCATTATGCGCGCACGCGAGCTGCACATGCGTAGCATTCGGTGCCCAGGTGATGAACCGCACTCCATCACCCAACACATGAGCCCCCATGAATTGGTAGGCATTGTAGTGGGTGCCCTGGTGAAACAGATATTTATCCATTTCCAACCGCTCTGCACTCAAAATATCTCCCCCTTTACGTTATACTATGTCCATACCCATTTTTATGGTGATGCAACTTATAAATTTGGGATGGTACATTTACAGCAATTTCAGAATATTTATTCAAAGAATAATTATACATGCAACAATCATTTACTACAACCAGATGGAGGATCTTTATGTATGACGCATATCTAGATGCATCAGATCAGATTACCATAGTCAAAAAAAATGCCAGTTCGAAAAATACAGACGCCATTTCCGTCATGCAGAATGGCAAAGCACTTGAAATCCATCCGACCTATATCAGCAATAAGTGCACCACCGTTTCATTGGTACACCCCTTGAACCTCGATCACTTCACTTTTCTGATCATAGGCGGACAGCATACCCCACTCAAGATGGGCCGCTATACCTTTTCTACAGAATTCGACCTGAAGTATGCAACCGATCAGCAGATGGGTGCGATCTATACAAAAGAACAGACCATCTTCAGAGTATTTGCTCCGACAGTCTTCCAGTGCAGATTGCTTCTTGATGGCCAACCTTATAATATGGATAAAATTGGCGGCTACTTTGAAAAAGTCATTTCCCAGGACTGTCATGGCAAACATTATCATTTCGAAGCGAGCCACAATCATGTGACGCATTTCGTCACCGATCCGTATGTCAAGGCAGTGTCAGCCAACGCAAAAGAGGCGATGGTTGTCGATTTCGAACGCATCACCCCCCACTACCGGAAACATCATGTACCAGATATCCCGAATGATTCAGCAATCATCTACGAAACCCATGTAAGGGACATCACCAGTCATCCCAACAGTGGTGTCAGTGAAGCATGGAGAGGTCTTTTCCTCGGAATGACAGAAGATACGGAAACCGGCCACCGCCTGAGCAGCGGACTCAATTATCTGAAGGAGCTGGGGGTCACCCACATAGAATTGATGCCGGTCAATGACTTTTCGACCGTTGATGAATTGAATCGGGATAAAAGTTATAACTGGGGATATGACCCCCATTTCTTTATGGTGCCTGAAGGCAGTTATGCAACGGATCCTTCAGACCCGATCAGCCGCATCGTCGAACTCCAAAATCTTATACTTACATTACATGAGAATGGCATGAAAGTCATTTTGGATGTCGTCTTGAATCATGTATATAAGGTGGAACACTCGAGCTTCGAGAAATTGGTACCCGGCTACTATTTCAGGCATAATGCTGATCTATCCTTGTCGAACGGCACGGGAGTCGGCAATGATTTCGCCTCAGAGAAAATGATGGCCCGCCGCTTCATTCTTGACACGATGGAATTCTGGCTCGATTTCTACCGGGTGGACGGTTATCGGTTTGATCTTATGGGAGCACTCGACATCGAAACGATGCAAGGTATAGAACAGCTCTCAAAAGAACAGGAACGGGAAATATTTCTGCTCGGGGAAGGCTGGGATCTTCCGACAGCCTTGGAGCATCATAAGAAGACACTCCCTGAATTTGCAGATCGCGTTCCGAATGTCCATTTCTTTAACGATCATTTCCGCGATGCGATTAAAGGCAGCAATTTTGAATTGAACGAAAAGGGGTATGTAAATGGTGATGGCCAGGGCGCCCAAGCCATAAGGGAAATGTTTACAGGAAGTTTCAAGGCGTTCAACCCGGGTATGAGCATCAATTATGTGGAAGTTCATGACAACCATACGCTATATGACCGCCTCAAGTATTCCTCGGACAAGCGGCAGTATGTGCTTGAAAGCCAGCATCAGCTTGCAACTGCATTGACCCTGCTATCCTTCGGTACACCATTTCTGCATGCCGGACAGGAATTCTTCAGAACCAAATATGGTCATGGAAATACGTATAATCTAAGCGACCTGCTGAACCGCATGGACTGGAACCGCAGAGCCAAGTATCAGGATAATATTGAATTCATCAAGTCGGTAATACGTTTCAGACTGGAAGAAGATGTCTTCCGCCTGAAAAATCCTGATGAAATCAAAAAGGCGCTTACGTTCATGACGTTCAACAACTTGCCGCAAGCCTTCGGCGTGCAGATCAGCCATGAGGCGAGCGAGTTTATGATCATCATCAACCCGACGGAAAAATCCGTCGAACTCGGTTATGGCTCGGATGATTCCTATAGGATCATACTCTCCAACCAACGTTGGCATGATAAGGCCGTTTATGCCAATAGTCTCTATATCAAAGGGTATGAAATCGTTATACTGAGGAAGATGGCCGAGGCCGACTAATACACAACAGACCAGGAAGGTGATTGAAGTGGAAAGAACACAATGGGAAAAGAATATTGAGGGAAGTTTCATCACACAGGAGCAATATGACCGTCTACCGGAAGAAGAGAAGAATGACGCATTTACCGGTACGCTTGCATTCGGTACAGCAGGCATAAGAGGAAAAATTGGACTCGGGCCGAACCGTCTGAACCGATATACAGTCGAGAAAGTGGCGCTCGGCATTGCACATAGCCTTAAAGGTCATGATGGCCCACTCGTCGTCATCGGCTATGATACCCGCCACTTTTCACCCGAGTTCGCCCAGGCCATGACGAGTGTCCTTGCTGCCAACAATGTTTCAGTCAAGCTCTCGAAACAATATATTTCAACGCCGGAACTCTCGTTCCATGTCAGGGAACACAATGCGGACCTCGGTGTCATGATAACGGCAAGCCATAATCCACCGGAGTATAACGGCATCAAAGTGTACGGCCCGGATGGCGCCCAGCTGATCGATCGGCCGGCTTCACTACTCAGTGACAAGATCAACGCAATAGAGGATATATTCAACATTGCCGCCACCCCATTTGAAGAAGCGTTGGAAAACGGCGACGCTGGATATATTTCTACTGAAATGGAAGAGCTTTATAAGCAGAAAATCAATGCGTTCATTCCAGAAATTCCAAAATCCGACCTTAAAGTCGTATTCACAAGTCTGCATGGAACGAGTGTACCGATTGTACCCGAGCTGCTCGATAAGCTTGGATTCAATGGTTATCAACTGGTCGAAGAACAATGTCGCCCCGACGGTGATTTCCCTTCGGTCGAATCTCCAAACCCGGAGAACGAGTCTGCATTTGAAAGGGCGCGGACACTCGGCAGCAAAAATGAAGCCGATCTGCTCATTGCAACAGATCCCGACGCCGACAGAATCGGAGTGCAGGTTCTGCATAATGGGGAGTATGTCCATTTGAACGGCAATCAGCTCGGCATACTGCTTCTCAACCATCGCTTGGATAACCACGACGGACCAAGTCCGGCCGTCATCAAATCGATTGTAACAAGTGACTTGGGCCGTAAGATTGCAGAAGACAAAGGTGCAGAGATGATAGAAGTTCTGACTGGTTTCAAGTATATCGGCGAGCAGATCAAAATGCTTGAAGACAATCCCGAAAAACAGTTCATATTCGGCTACGAAGAAAGCTACGGTTTTCTCCTTGAACCATTCGTGCGTGACAAGGACGCCATACAGATTGTGCCGTACCTAGTCTCGATGGCAAGCGCACTGAAGAACGAAGGTCGGACGCTTGTGGATGTATTGGAATCAATCTACGAAACATACGGCAGGCGCATGGAAGTCCTTTTCAGTCATACCTTTGAAGGGACGAGCGGCAAGGAGGAAATCAATGAAATCATGAGGCAGTTCCGGACCAACACCCCTAAAAAGCTCGACCGGAGGGAAGTGATCATGTCTGAAGATTTTAAGACTCAGACCCGGACGTATCAGGATGGGCGGACAGAAAAGATTGAACTGCCGCAGGCGGATGTCATCAAAATTCATTTTGCGGATGGCTGGATCGCCCTAAGGCCCTCAGGCACGGAACCGAAGATTAAGCTCTATGCCTCTTTAGATAGTGAACATATCGAACAGGAAGCCAAATTCATAAACGATATGATATTTGGTGTATGATGAAAAAGCTCAAAATGGAACTCCCGTTCCATTTTGAGCTTTTTATTTTGATAATGATGTCTTGAAATCCATGATTGTCTTCTGTTGCCCATCAGATAGAGTGCCGCGGTTGGCACTTACCTTGACCAGTGCATCGAGATTACTCAATGTATATAGGGTAAAGCCCGACTCATTGAACGCTTCTGTAGATTGAGGCAGTCCATAGGTGAAGATGCCGACCACCTTAAGCACCTCAGCCCCACTTTCCTTCAAGGCTTCAGCCGCTTCAATACTTGAACCACCGGTGGAAATCAGATCTTCGATGAGCACTACTTTCTTACCGGAGATATCCGCGCCTTCAATCTGATTGCCCTTACCATGCTTTTTCTTGCTTCCGCGGACATAACACATCGGCAATTGCAGACGCTCACTGACGAACGCAGCATGAGGAATTCCAGCGGTGGAGGTTCCGGCAATGACTTCTGCTTCAGGCATATGTTCTCTGATCACTGAGGCGAATGCATCCGCAATTTCGTTTCTTGCCTGTATATCCCCTATTATTTTGCGGTTGTCACAGTATATGGGAGATTCTATGCCACTCGCCCAAGTGAAAGGTGCCTCAGGACTCAGCTCTACGGCGCCTACATCAAGAAGTATTTCTGCAGTGCGTAATTCCATCTATTGTTCCCCGCTTTCAAATTCTTTTTTGATCTTACGGTATTTTTCTGTCGGATCCGGATCCCCGGTGATGGAACGCCCCACCACAATATAGTCGCACCCGGCGTCCTTAGCCCCTTCAGGTGTAATGATACGCACTTGGTCATCCTGCGTATCCGACTGCAAGCGGATCCCTGGTGTGACGGTTTTAAATTCTTTGCCACAAGCTTCATGGACAAGTTCTGCTTCAAGAGGGGAACACACCACGCCATCAAGACCTGCAGATTGCGCAAGTTTCGCAAAATGAACGACGCTCTCATCGAGGCTCAATCTGGAACCCAGTTCCTCACGGACCACCTCTGCGCTCATCGATGTGAGCTGGGTGACAGCGATGAGCAGCCCGTCAGGGTTGTAGTTCCTGAAGGATTCGGCAGCGCGCTTCATCATCGCTACTCCCCCCTGTGCATGCACATTCGTCATCTGGACATCGAGTGCCGCAAGACCTTCCATCGCCTTGCCAACTGTATTCGGGATATCGTGGAGCTTCAGGTCAAGGAAGACATCATGCCCCATGCTGCGCAATTCTTTTATGACTTCCGGTCCATTCTGCAGATAGAGTTCCATGCCTACTTTGACGAACAGCGGTTCATCGAAGTCCTTTAAAAATGCGCGCACATGTTCCATTGTACTGAAATCAAGTGCAATTATCGGTCTGTTCATTAGCCTTCCTCCCTTTTGTAGGCGCGCCCCTTCAAGTCATGGAGATGGGCGACACCCATATCTTTCAAGCGTTCTTCCAACCCTGCGATGAGGGTTGGACAGATCATGGGATCGGTAAAGTTCATCGTGCCGACTGCCACAGCATCAGCACCTACTGAAATATAGTCGAGTATATCATCCACTGTCGAAATGCCCCCCATTCCGATTATCGGCAAATCAGGCATGTGCTGCCGGACCTGATAGATCATGTTCAGGCTGACCGGCTTGACGGCCGGACCGCTCAATCCGCCGGTGATGTTGGATAGGATGGGCCGTCCTGTCGTGTCGAGCCTCATACCTACAAGCGTATTGATCATTGTCAGTCCATCCGCTATATCCCCGACGCTCTTCGCCATTTCGACGATGTTTGTGACGTTCGGTGAAAGTTTTACATAGACAGGGACATCAGAGGCTTCTTTGACTTCAGCGGTCAACCGGCGAGCTGTTTCAGGATCAGTGCCGAACTGGATACCTCCAGCTTTGACGTTCGGGCATGAGATGTTCAATTCCAGCGCATTGACATTATTCGCTTTCGATATTTTATCCGCGACCATCACATAATCATCTATCTCAGTGCCTGCAACATTCGCTATGATGGGCACATCGTACTGCTCCAGGAATTTGAGCTCATGCTGAAGGATATGGTCGACTCCTGGATTCTGGAGTCCAATCGCATTCAGCATGCCGCTTGAAGTTTCTGCCACACGTGGGGTCGGATTCCCTTTTCTTGCTTCATGCGTTGCAGCTTTGATCATTATTGCGCCGAGTTGCGAAAGATCATAGAGCCGCGAAAATTCCTGTCCGAAACTGAAGCAGCCGGATGCCGGCATCACCGGGTTCTTAAGGTTCAACCCCGGCAAGGAGATATGCATTGCCTCTTTGTTCATAACACTATTTCTCCTTTCCTGAAGACCGGGCCCTCAGTGCAGAGCTTGATATAGTCCCCTTGGGGTGTTTCACATACACACGCGTAACATACACCAAAGCCACAACCCATCCGTTCCTCAAGCGAAATGTAACCATCAATCTTCATCGTCTCGGAAAGTGCTTTCAGCATAACTTTCGGTCCACATGCATAAAAGCGGTCGAAAGGCCCATCAAGTGTTTCGATGACATCTGTAACGAAGCCTTTCATACCGTAAGAACCGTCAGCCGTAGAGACATATGTGTCACCGAGTGCGCTGAACCTATCTTCATAGAAAACATCTTTTTGTGAATTGAATCCCAGTACATGGGTGGTTTTCACGCCACGGGCATTCAACTGCTTGGACAATTCATAAAGGGGCGGCACACCTATGCCCCCGCCTATTATGAGCACATGCCTGTCACGTTCCAGCGGATAACCGTTGCCGAGTGGGGATAATATATCCAACGTCTCCCCGGCACGCTTGGCCGCTAATTTTGAAGTCCCTGCGCCATCCGCCCTATATATGATGGTAAAGCGTGAAGCTTCCTGGTCGATGCTGGCGATAGAAATGGGGCGTCTCAGCACATGCTCTGTCGACCCGTCGATGCGCACATGGACGAATTGTCCGGGCGTCTTCATATCTGATGTGAGCGCCCCTTCAAGCTCCATCTCGAATACCCGATCGGCAATCTCGTCATTGGCAATTATGGTCATGAGTGTCTTCATATGATCACCTACATCTTTTCCATATTGAATGTCATGCTTTCAATCACTTCAACCAAGGTACGCGCTGTATCAAGTGATGTCAGGCATGGAATACCGTTCTCGACAGATTCCCTTCTGATCCTGAATCCGTCCCTTTCGACCTGCTTTCCTTTTGTCATTGTATTGATCACAATCTGCACGCTGCCGTTTTGGATATCCTTAAGCAGACTGTTCTCCTTCTCCCGCACCTTATCGACGGTGATGCAGGAAATGCCGCGTGACTCAAGCGCCTTTCCGGTCCCTTCCGTAGCCATTATCCTGAATCCACATTGTGACAGTCTATGGGCAAGGGCCACTGCCTCTTCCTTATCTTTATCCGCCACAGTGAAGAGAACGGTGCCGTGGTCTTTGACTTCCAACCCGCTTGCTGCCAGTGCCTTATACAATGCTTTGTTCAAGCTCATATCCTTGCCCATCACTTCACCGGTCGATTTCATTTCCGGTCCAAGTGTAATGTCGACATTCTTCAGCTTACTGAAGCTGAAGACCGGTGCTTTGACGTGATAACCGTCCTGGAACGGCGCCAATCCCATCGGATGTCCAGTATCCTTCAAGTTCACTCCCAGTATCGCCTTCATGGCAAGGGCGGCCATCGGCACTTCAGTGATCTTGCTCATGAACGGCACCGTCCGGCTGGCGCGCGGGTTCACTTCGAGGACATACACTTCACCGTCGGCGATAACGAACTGGATGTTGATGAGTCCTATTGTCTTCAGTCCAAGCGCCAATTTTACCGTATAGTCCTTAAGCGTATCGATCTCTGCTTCGCTTAGTGTAACAGGTGGATAGACCGCAATAGAATCTCCAGAATGCACGCCGGCCCGTTCGATATGTTCCATGATTCCAGGGATAATGACATTTTCGCCGTCACTGATCGCATCCACTTCTATCTCCTTGCCCGTCAGATAGCGGTCTATCAGAACCGGGTGCTGCGGTGAGGCCTTGACGGCATCACGCATGTAATTCTTCAATTCCCCACTGCTGTGGACGATCTCCATTGCACGGCCTCCCAAGACATAGCTTGGACGGACTAGAACCGGATAGCCGATCAGTTCAGCGTTTTCAAGCGCCTCCTGTTCGTTCGTGGCAGTCTTGCCGAGAGGCTGGGGCACATCTATATCGCGCAGCAGTGCCTCGAAGCGTTTCCTGTCTTCGGCGCGGTCCAGATCATCAAGGGATGTGCCGAGGATTTTGACCCCTGCTTCTTCCAAGCCATCAGCCAGATTGATGGCTGTCTGGCCGCCGAACTGGACGACTACGCCTTTTGGCTGCTCCAACTCGATGATGTTCATGACATCCTCATGGGTCAGCGGTTCAAAGTACAGTTTATCGGATATGGAGAAATCCGTAGAGACGGTCTCCGGGTTATTATTGACGATTATGGCTTCATAACCGGCTTCCTGGATTGCCCATACTGCGTGGACGGTGGCGTAGTCGAACTCCACGCCCTGTCCAATCCGGATCGGGCCACTTCCAAGTACGATTATCTTTTCCCTGGTGCTGACCACGGATTCATTTTCAAGTTCGTAAGTACCATAGAAATATGGAGTATTCGATTCGAATTCGGCTGCACACGTATCGACCATCTTATAGACCGGCATAATACCTTCCTGTCTGCGGATGCTGAAGACCTCTTCTTCCTCCATATTCCAGCGGTGCCCAATGACCTTATCGCTGAAGCCATAAGTTTTAGCCCACTTGAGATGATCGAGCGACCCCGGGTTCTCCTTCAGCTCATGTTCTATTTCGATGATGTGTTCAAATTTCCTCAGGAAGAATAAATCTATTTTCGTCCATTCATGAATAGTCTTCTTATCTACGCCCCGCCTTAATGCCTCGCCAATATAGAACAGTCGTTCATCACTCTGCTTCTTTATCATGTCGTTGATGTAGTCCAGTTCGAATTGGTCTCCGTTTGGCAATCCGAGATGATGGACACCGTATTCCAGGGAGCGGATCGCCTTCAGCAGGGACTCTTCATATGTCCGCCCAATGGCCATGACTTCACCGGTAGCCTTCATCTGGGTGCCGAGTTTCCGCTCTCCTTTCTCGAACTTATCGAACGGGAAGCGTGGAATTTTCGACACTACGTAGTCGAGGGTCGGTTCAAACGCGGCGTAGCTTGTACCCGTCACCGGATTGATCATTTCATCAAGCGTCATGCCGATGGCAATTTTCGCTGCGAGTTTGGCGATCGGATATCCGGTTGCCTTAGAAGCAAGGGCAGATGAGCGCGATACCCGTGGGTTCACTTCAATGATGTAGTAGTCGAAGGAATGCGGATCGAGTGCAAGCTGGACGTTGCATCCCCCTTCTATACCCAGCTCGCGTATGACGTTGAGCGACACGTCCCGGAGCATCTGATGCTCTTTATCGGTCAATGTCTGGGTCGGCGCGACGACGATGGAATCTCCGGTGTGGATGCCGACGGGATCGATATTTTCCATATTGCAGACGACAATCGCATTGTCGTTCGAGTCACGCATGACTTCATACTCTATTTCTTTGAATCCTGCGATTGATTTTTCCACAAGACATTGTCCGACAGGAGAGTATTTCAATCCGTTTGCGACAATCTCATTCAAGTCCGCATCGTTATGGCAGATGCCTCCGCCTGTCCCGCCCATCGTAAATGCCGGTCGTACGATGAAAGGATATCCCACTCGCTCCTGGAATGTTTTGGCTTCTTCAAGCGTTGTAATGATATCCGAATCCGGTACTGGAACTTCCATCTGATTCATCAGCTGTCTGAAAAGATCCCGGTCTTCCGCCTGCTTGATGGATTCGAGTCTTGTGCCGAGGAGTTCAACCCCATTTTCCTCGAGGATGCCCAGACGATCGAGCTCGACCGCCATATTCAGACCAACCTGTCCGCCAAGTGTCGGCAATAGTGCATCCGGCTGCTCTTTGCGGATGATTCTGGCAATGAAGTCCGGCGTCAGTGGTTCGATATAGACAACATCAGCTATCTCCTTATCCGTCATGATGGTTGCTGGATTGGAATTGACGAGAATGACACGATATCCCTCTTCTTTCAATGCCAGGCATGCTTGGGTACCTGCGTAATCGAACTCTGCAGCTTGGCCGATGATGATCGGGCCGCTGCCGATGACTAGAATTGTTTTGATATCTTGACGTTTAGGCATGGTTGGCCTCCTTTTGTTTCATCAGTTTCACAAATTCATCGAACAGGTATTCAGAGTCATGTGGGCCTGCTCCGGCTTCCGGGTGGAATTGTACCGAGAATGCCGGATATTCTGTATGGCGCAGTCCTTCTATCGTCCTGTCGTTGAGTGCCAGGTGGGTGACTTCGAGGCCTGTGCCGACCAGTGAGGCACCATCTATCGAAAAACCGTGGTTCTGTGACGTGATTTCAGTCTTTCCGGTGGCCAGATTCTTCACCGGATGGTTGCTGCCGCGGTGGCCGAACTTCATCTTATATGTCGAAGCGCCACATGCGATCCCGAGTATCTGATGACCCAGGCAGATCCCAAAAAGCGGGATGCCAAGAAGTGCCTTGACCGTCTTGACCTGGTCGGGTATATCGGCCGGGTCCCCGGGTCCGTTTGAGAGCATTATGCCGTCAGGTCTCATCTGGATGATTTCATCCGCCGTTGTGTCGTGCGGTACGACCGTCACGTCACAGTCGAGTGCATTCAGCTGTCTGACGATATTTTCCTTCTTTCCGTAATCTATCAGCACCACCCGCGGGCCGGTGCCTGTAGAGATATACGGATTTTTGGTGGATGCGCGCTTGACCTGGTCGGTTCTGAAGGAGGAGTGCTGCAGAAGCTCGATCAAGTCTTCATGGTACGTCTCATCCGTAATCACTGCCTTCATGACCCCGCCATCCCTCAGCTTCCTTGTGATGCTGCGCGTGTCGATGCCGCTGATGCCCGGTATATCATGTCGCTTCAGGAATGTATCCAGCGTATCAGTGGTGCGGAAGTTAGATGGGTCTGTACATGCTTCCCTTACAACGACCCCTCTAGCCGTCGCCTTCAGAGATTCGTTGTCTTCTATATTGACGCCCGTGTTACCGATCAGTGGATAGCTGAAGGTGATGATCTGATCGGTATAGGAGAGGTCTGTGATGACTTCCTGGGCGCCTGTCATGGCAGTGTTGAAGACGAGCTCGCCTTCTGCCGCCTTATCGGCGCCGAAGGGATACCCCTCATATACGGCACCGTCTTCCAAAACAAGATATCTTCTCTCTTTAATCATCATGCTTCCCCCTTATAAGTAATGTTTCCGTCGACGATCGTCATGTAGATGTCCGAAGTCAGTTCCATTCCGTGGAATGGCGTGTTGCGTGCCTTTGATAAAAATTTTGACTTGTCGAGGATGTACGTCTTATTGAGATCAACGATTGTGATATCAGCGGCTCTGCCGACTTTGAGCGCTCCCATCTCAAGTCCGAACACTTCCGCTGGCTTGACTGTCAACCAATCGACCAGCTGCTGCAGTGTGAACACGCCTGTCTTGACCAGCTTCGTATACAGGAGCTGGAATGCATTCTCACTGCCGGTGATGCCAAAAGGTGCCGTTTCCATGCCGACCGACTTCTCTTCCTCTGCGTGCGGAGCATGATCTGTGGCAATGAAGTCTATAGTCCCATCCTTCAGGCCTTCAATCAGGGCGTGGCGATCGTCCGCTGCTCTGAGTGGTGGGTTCATCTTGAAGTTCGGGTCATCCTCCTTGATGTCTTCTTCGTCAAGCACCAGGTGATGCGGTGTCACTTCCGCCGTCACACGGATGCCCGCTCGTTTGGCATCCCGTATGACCCGCACACTTTCTTTGGTGCTTACATGACAGACGTGATAATGGCATCCCGCTGCCTCCGCCAACAGCACATCGCGTGCAATCTGTACGGATTCGGTCACTGATGGAATCCCCTTTAATCCCAACCTTTGGCTGACTCCGCCTTCATGGACTGCACCGCCATTAACCAGTGTGTTCTCTTCAGTGTGGGCGACTATCGCCATGTCTATACGGGCAGCTTCCTTCATTGCACGCAGCATCATATCGGCACTTTGGACACCGACACCATCATCTGTGAAGGCAAATGCACCGGCAGCTTTAAGTGCGTCAAAATCGACCAGTTCCTTGCCAAGCTGCCGTGTCGTGATCGACGCATAAGGCAGCACCTTTACACTGGCGCTTTCTTCAATCCGCCTGTTGATATCTTCCATCGTCTTTTCATTGTCTGGTACAGGGCGTGTGTTCGGCATTGGGCATACTGCAGTGAATCCCCCGCGTGCTGCAGCATTTGTGCCGGTTTCAATCGTCTCCTTATGTTCACCCCCGGGTTCCCTCAAATGAACATGGACATCGACGAAACCTGGCGTGATAAGCTTGCCGCTACAATCGATGACCTCATCCCCCCGCTCGATCTGAGGGGCCATGTCAACTATTTTTCCCCCGTCAACAAGGATGTCCATCCGAGTCTCCCCATTTTCCGTCACCACTGTGCCATTCTTCAAAAGTACTGTCATTACCCTTCACTCCTAAGTATGTCTTGTATTACACTCATGCGCATGAATACACCATTATGCATCTGCTCGAAAATGACTGATCGTGGGCTTTCTATCAAACGCCCATCTATTTCAACGCCGCGGTTGACTGGTGCAGGATGCATGATGATGGCCTCCTGCTTCATCCTTTGATACCGCTTCAGGGTCAGCCCGTATTGGTTATGGTAGCTGCGTTTCGTAAAATCCGCCTGATCGCCATGGCGTTCGTGTTGGACACGCAGCAGCATGATGACATCACATGATTCCACCGCATCGTCGAAGTCCACATACTCCCCATCCATCTCAGGGTCACGCCATGCTTCTGGTCCGCTGAAAACGACTGTGGCTCCAAGCTTCTTTAGCGCCTGTTGGTTGCTGCGGGCCACTCTGCTGTGTGATATATCACCAGCCATGACCACTTTAAGTCCTTCAAAAGTACCGAATCTATCGTATATCGTCATCAGGTCGAGGAGCGACTGGGTGGGATGTGAGCCGCTGCCATCTCCGCCGTTGATTATTGGGATTGACAGGCCATCCAGATCGTCATAATAGGCGATCATGGCGTGACGTACGACAAGTGCATCGCATCCTATGGCTTCCATGGTGCGGCAGGTGTCGTACAGTGATTCTCCCTTAAGCACCGAACTGTGGTCCGCATTGAAGGGAATAGAGTGAATGCCGAGCCGGCTTTCAGCCATCTCAAAACTGGCTTTGGTCCGTGTAGAAGGTTCAAAGAACAGGTTTGATATATACTTTTTTTCCTTAAATGGCTCAAAGTTTCCGCCTTTTATCGCCTGGGCGCGTTTGATGAGCCTCATGATATCGTCAGTCTGCAGTTGTGTCATCGACAGCAGGTTGTCCATCATCAACAGGCACCTCCTTAGGTAGTATCGCATTCAGCAGTATCCCTGCAACAGCCGCAAGCGCCATTCCTTCAAGGTTGAACGGTATATTGCCGATCGTGAAATCAAGGTGCGCCTTCCCGATTCCTACAACAAGGATTACAGAAGATATGACCAGATTGCGTTTTGAATCCAAGTTCACCTGCTCATCAATAAGCATCCTCAAACCGCTTGAGGCGATGATGCCGAACAGTAGGATCGATACCCCACCCATGACGGGGGTCGGTATGCTCTGGACAATGGCTGTAAACTTTCCTATGAAGCCGAGTATGACTGCAAGAACACCCGCTCCTCCGATGACCCACACGCTGAATACGCGTGTAATCGCAAGCACTCCGATGTTTTCCCCGTAGGTTGTAGTCGGCGGTCCTCCAATCAGGCTTGAGAACATCGTCGACACCCCATCCCCAACCAGTGAACGGTGCAGGCCGGGTTTTTTGAAGAAGTTGCGCCCGACGATCTTATTGATGACCATCTGGTGGCCGATGTGCTCACTCACTGTGACGAACACGATCGGCAGCATGACGACCATAAGCCCGAGGTTCCAGGTCGGATTGTATGAAACGAATGGGAGATGGACGTCAGGCAGCATGAACCAGCCTGTCTCCACAATCTGGGTGAAATCGACGATGCCCACCAGTACAGCTGTAATGTATCCACCGATGATGCCGATCAGGATGGGGATCAGGGAGAGCACCCCGCGCAGGAATATTGAAGCGCAGATGGTGATGATGAGCGTCACCGCAGCTACAAATATGTAGAGCATGCTGTAGCCCTCCTGATTGCCCGAATCCGTATACATCGCCATATCGACCGCGACCGGTGCGAGCCCGAGCCCGATGACCATGATGACTGGTCCGACGACTACCGGAGGCAGCAGGTTCATCAGCCAATCGATGCCGAACCCTCTTATCGCAATGCCGATTATGATATAGAGTACTCCGCTGAAGAATAGTGCTGTCAGTACCTCACCTAGACTATTTGCCCCAAGTGCAATTGTAATGGGCAGTATGAATGCGAAGCTTGAACCGAGGTATGCCGGTATCTGTCCTTTCGTAATGAGTATGTAGAGCAAAGTGCCGATGCCGCTTGCTATCAGAGCCGCGGATACCGGCAGCCCCGTCAAGTACGGCACAAGCACCGTGGCACCGAACATTGCAAATAGATGCTGGGAACTGAGCATCAGCCATTGGGCAGGCTTTGGCTTATCCTGTACATCCAATATCGGGGAGACACTTTTCGAGTAGATTTCTTCTGGCGATTTTTTGGTCTGCATTTCAGCCGTCCTCCTGTTATCTGCTTAATAGAACTTCGTTGACTGCGTCATACTCCTCTAGATGGACATCTATCTTCTCTTCTTTGGCAGTCGGGATATTCTTGCCTACAAAATCTGCCCGTATCGGCAGTTCCCGGTGCCCCCGGTCGATCAGTACAGCCAAGGAAATTTTTGAAGGCCTGACTTCATTCAGTATCGCATCCATCGCGGCGCGGATTGTCCGTCCCGTAAAGAGCACATCATCGACGATGACCACATGCTTGTCATCGAGTGACACTCCGATGTCTATGGCACTGCCTGCGCGTTCTTTCTTCCTGTCATCACGATAGCCTGTTATATCGATCGTCCCTGTCGGTATCTCCACACCGTCTATCTCGGTAATTTTCTTTTGAAGACGTTCCGCAAGATACTCCCCGCGCGTTTTGACCCCAAGGAACACCAGTCCTTTAGTCCCTTTATTATGCTCGAGTATTTCATGCGACATGCGGGTAAGCGAGCGTGTAATCTGCGATTCGTCAAGTATCGTCCGTTTTTCCATTTAAGTCCTCTCCTTTAAAAATATATAAAAAAATACTCATGTCCAAAGACATGAGTATACACGTATCCTGATAAATATACACTTATCCCTAAGTGTACCCGGTTATATCACGTCTTTGAAGCCTCACGGGACTCCTTTTAAAGACATTCATATTCACTTTTCTTCAATAGTCTAGCCTTAATACAGAGTGAAGTCAAGCATTAATCTGATAAAGGTGTCAATGTTTCCAATACATCTTCGAATGGTTCAGGCAACGAATCGTTGAATTCCATATACTCCCCACTTGTTGGATGGATGAATCCGAGCGTCCCTGCATGCAGCATCTGCCCGTCTGTATTCAACGTCTTCCTCGGGCCATATTTCGGATCACCGACGAGCGGATAGCCGATATATTTCATATGGACACGGATCTGGTGGGTCCGGCCCGTCTCGAGGATGCATTCGATCAACGTATACCCTTCATATCTTTCCAGCACATTAAAATGCGTTGTGGCGTCCCGTCCAGAATCAATGACCGCCATTTCCTGGCGTTCCTTCGGATTTCTGCCGATCGGCGCTTCAATGGTGCCCTTATCATGTGGGATGGTACCGTGTACAAGTGCCACATACTTCCTGGTGACGCTTTTATCGACGAGCTGATCGACCAGTGCGCGATGGGCCACATCATTCTTTGCGACCATCAGCAACCCGCTCGTATCCTTATCGATGCGATGCACGATGCCGGGCCTCAACTCGCCATTTATACCAGAGAGGTCATCAAGCTGAAACATCAGGCCATTGACAAGCGTTTCCGAATGGTGTCCGGCAGCAGGATGGACCACCATGCCCTTTGGCTTATTCACAACGGCTACATCATCATCCTCATAGAGGATTTCGAGGTTCAAGTTCTGTGGGGAGATATCCGCCTCCACAAGCTCGCGGGGGTGGACTATGATGACATCATCGGTCTTGACCTTATAGTTCGGCTTGACGGCCTCACCGTTTACTTCAACAAGTCCATCCCGGATCCTGCCCTGCATATCACTGCGTGAAGTGTCGTCCAGTTTTTCTGACAGCAGCCTGTCGATCCTTTGGCCACTATCCATTTCATTTGCTTTAATTTCCTGCATCCGTGTCACCTTTTCCTATTATAAAGAATTCCAAAATCATCAATATTACACCAATTGTGAGTGCACTATCAGCAATGTTGAATATCGGGAAATCATAGAACACGATCAGCACATCGATGAAGTCCACTACTTCCTGGAATAATATACGATCGATGAAGTTTCCGAGGGCGCCGGCCAGCAGCAAAGTGAGCGCAAGCTGCAGCAGGGTGTTCCCTTTCGCTTCCTTGACATAAACGTAGACCAGTATGCCCAGAACCAGCAGCGTCACCAAGTAGAAGAACAGCATCTGGCCCTGGAACATGCCCCATGCTGCTCCGCTGTTGCGGTGAGAAGTCAACATGAAGTACTTGCCGAGGACTGGAATGGATTCCCCTTCCTGCATACCAGTCACGACAAGATATTTCGTCAGCTGATCGATTGCCAGTACAGCTAGGCCAATCAAGCTCATTGGAATGATTCTATATGATTTCATAACGGCCCCCTAGAGCTGATCCACCACTTTGCGGCAACGTGGACAGATGTCGTCTTCGCCACCATCGATGGATGGCGCTGTAGAATAGTTCCAGCAGCGCTCACAACGTGTGCCTTCAGCATGTACGACTTTGACTTTGATATTATCATACTGTTTACCATCTTCAAGTGACTCTACAACTTCCACTTGAGAGACGATGAAGAGCTGTTCGAGACGGCCATTGATGTCAGAATAATTCATACCGTTCGGCTGGGTGACATATACTTTCGCTTCAAGTGACTTGCCGATGACCTTGTCATTACGGGCTTCTTCAAGTGCCTTCAGCACATCATCCCTGACATCCATGAAATGCTTCCATTTTGCAGTGAGTGCCGTATCGACTTCTTTCGCCTCAGGCAGGTACTCGAGGTGAACACTTTCCATTTCGGTATATGGAGTATGCTGGTAGATCTCTTCAGCCGTGTGTACCAGAACAGGTGCAAGCAGACGGTTCAATCCAGTCAATATGGCATACAGTACTGTCTGCATGCTGCGGCGTATATGGGCATCCTGTTTCTCTATATAGAGGATGTCCTTACCGTAGTCGAGATAGAAGTTCGACAAGTCGACATTGATGAAGTTCTGGAGGGACTGGTACATGGTGACATAATCATAACGGTCATAACAGTCACGCATCAGGTTCACCATTTCGTTGAAGCGCTGCAACATGAACTGATCGACTTCCTTCAATTCATCATAGGCGATTGCATCCGTTGAAGGATTGAAGTCAGATACGTTGCCTAGCAGGAAGCGGAAAGTATTCCTTATTTTCCGGTAGACTTCGGACACCTGCTTCAGGATGTCATCTGAAATTCTGACATCTTCCTCAAAATCAGAAGACATGACCCACAGCCTGATGATGTCTGCCCCCATTTGTTTCATGATCTTCTCTGGCAGGATGACGTTGCCGAGGGATTTGGACATCTTCTTGCCTTGGCCATCCATGACGAACCCATGGCTTAGGAGTTCTTTGTAGGGCGCGATGCCTTTAGTTGCCACACTGGTGATGATTGAGGAGTTGAACCAGCCACGGTATTGGTCGGACCCTTCGAAATAAAGGTCCGCCGGGTATGTCAAGTTATCACGTACTGTCAGCACACCGCGATGGGTGGAGCCAGAATCGAACCAGACATCCATTATATCCTTTTCTTTTGTGAATTCACCATTTGGCGAACCTTCATGTGTGAAGCCTTCAGGCAGGAGGTCTTTTGCATCCCACTCGAACCAGATGTTCGATCCATGCACTTCAAACAACGAGGCAACATGCTCGATGGCTGTTGCATCAACTATTTCCTGTCCATCTTCCGCATAGAAGAACGGCAATGGTACACCCCACACACGCTGGCGGGAAATCACCCAGTCACCACGGTTTTTAATCATGTTGTACATGCGTTTTTGGTTCCATTCCACTTGGAATTCAGTGTCCATGACCGCCTGGAGGATATCTTCACGGACATTTTTGATTGATGCGAACCACTGCGGGGTCGCCCGGAATATAACCGGTGTTTTAGTGCGCCAGTCATGTGGATAAGAGTGCGTATAGAAGCCGAGCTTAACCAGGGCGCCTGCTGCTTCAAGGTCCTCCGTGATCACTTTATTGGCGTCATCATAGAAAAGCCCTGAATACTTGCCCGCTTCATCCGTGAAGACACCTTTATCGTCTACAGGGCTGATCACATCGAGTTCATATTTCTGGCCAATGATGAAATCATCGTCACCATGTCCAGGGGCCGTATGGACACAACCTGTACCTGCTTCCGTTGTGACATGTTCACCCAGCACGACAAGGCTTGTGCGGTCATATAGTGGGTGGTTGGTTGTGATGTATTCCATTTCGGAGCCTTTGATTTCTTTTGTACGCGTCACTTTATCCTTATCGAATTCAACTTCCTCACAGAAATGATCGAGCAGCGCTTCAGCCACCACATATTCCTGACCTTCATAATTGATTTGGACATAGTTCAACTCGGGATGTACTGCAATGCCTGAATTGGATGGAATCGTCCATGGCGTCGTTGTCCAGATGACCATCTGTACGCCTTCATCAAGTACGCCTTTGCCATCAGCCACCTTAAAGCCAACATAGATTGAAGGAGAGCGCTTGTCCTTATATTCGAGCTCCGCTTCCGCCAATGAAGACTCACTGACCGGGGACCAGTAGATTGGTTTTTTCCCCTTATAGATAAGACCCTTCTCGACCATATCCTTCAACACACGGATCTGTGCGGCTTCAAATTCAGGTTTATAGGTGACATAGGGGTTGTCCCACTCGCCATCGATCCCCATGCGTTTGAAGCCTTCACGCTGCTGATTGATCTGCGTGTCGGCAAACTCGATGCATTTGTTTCTGAATTCTTCGATCGACATGCTTTTACGATCGACACCTTTATTGGTGAGTGCCTGTTCTATCGGCAGTCCATGCGTGTCCCAACCGGGTACATATGGTGCGTAGTAACCGCGCATCTGCTTATTGCGGATGATGATGTCCTTGATGATCTTATTCAAGGCATGTCCCATGTGCAGAGCACCATTGGCGTAAGGCGGGCCATCATGGAGCACATAAGGGGTGTTTCCTTCATTGAGTTTCAATTTCTTCTCATAAAGATTTTGTTCTTCCCATTTCTTCTGCATTTCCGGCTCTTTGTTTACAAGGCCGCCACGCATTTTGAACTTGGTCTTCGGCATGAGCAGTGTATCTTTGTAGTCCATTTTCCAAACTCCTTTTTCTATTTGGTAGATGATTTAAAAAAACTCTGGGCCAATGTCAATAGGGGCGAAATTCTCCGCGGTACCACCCTGATTGACTCTGGTCCAGAGTCCACTCGTCACAGTCATTAAAATACATCATTAGTGATTTCAGAAGCATCTTATGTGCCGGGGCTCCCACCATCCCCCGGTCGCTGTATCCATAATGCATGCTTCCCTGTCTAACAATACTATTATTATGCTAAATATCCTTCAATACGTCAACACATCATTATTCCTGGTTGCGTTCTGCATCCTCCAGATCATCGACACGGTGTTCCTGATTTTTCTCAAAATCGAGCAGGTAATCCCAGTCATCCGATTGCAGCAGGTCGAGCTGTGCCTCCACGAGCATCTTGAACCGTGCACGAAAAATTTTGGATTGCCTCTTCATATCTTCTGTCTGGCTGGCGATATGCCGGGCTCTGGCAAGCGCATCATCAATGATGCGTTCGCGTTCAGCTTCCGCAGCTCGGACGATTTCTTCTGAACGCGCCTGTGCAGTGCGCTTCGCTTCATCCCCTGCCCGCTGCGCCGTCAAGATGGCTTCGTTGATGCTTGTTTCGACGGTCCTGAAACTGTTCAGATTCTCTTCCTTTTCATCGAGCATGCCTTCTAGCTGCTTGATCTTCTCATCGCGACTGTCGATTTCAGACTGCATTGCCTGTAGATGCTCTCTTACTTCTCTTTCATCCAAACCACGGTAAACTGTTGGAAATTTACGATTCAGAGCTTCTTCTCTATCCATTTTCTTCACCTCAATTGACTAATACCCTACCCGTCCCTATATATCCGGGCCATAAGACGATATTTACCTTTTTTTGTTTCAGCAATTATTGATGTAATCTTAAAACGACCGAAATGCCGGACAGAAATGATGTCACCGGATTCGACCAGGAACGCCGGACTGGAAGTCAGGGTGTGGTTCACCTTCACCTTGCCTTTTTCCACGCGTTCCTTGGATTTTGAGCGCCCTTCACCGACGGCTTCTGAAATGATTGCGTCCAATCTGAAGGATGAGACGAGCATATGTTTATCTTTTCCTTCATCAACTGCTTCCATGAACGCGGCGTGCGGCACATCGTTAAGTGTGACTGGTGCATTTTTGATCCTCTCAAGCCCCTGTTCGAAGACTTGACGATACGGTGCTGCATAAGCGAATTGAATGCGGTCTGAAACGACTATATCACCAATCAGTGAACGGTCGACTCCAACTTTCATAATGGCGCCGAGGATGTTGCGGTGTGTAAGATTGACGAATTTTTGGGGATAATCGACTTCAAAGATGCCAATTTCAAATTCTTCAGGCGTGACTTCCAGAAATTCCGGAATAATCATCGCCCTTTGACGCTCGCGTTCACCTGGTCCACCATAAAACTCTACGTACAGATCGGGGTGACGCCCAGACAGACTCTCGACAATCAACCGCTCCCTCGGATCTAAAAAATCGAGGAGTACCGGATAATAATCCCTCGCAGCAATCTCGAACTTGCCATTGAAATACGTTATTTTTTCATATTCTTCTTTTCTGAAATGCTGGTAGACTTCCTTCAATCCAGAGCCCCTCCTGTAGAAATATCGGAAACGCCCTCATGATAATCATCGGGAAACGATTAGATCATAAGGGCGTCTGGCATCATTAGTAATTCAGGTTCTTCAGACCAATGCCTGTACGATAACCCTGAATATCGCATTCAGGCCGCTCAGGAAAAGATTCATGGTCAAAATTGCAATAATCGGCGACAAGTCCAACACTCCCCCGATTGGTGGGATGAGCCTTCTGAACGGCTCAAGTATCGGCTCATATATTTTTCCAAGGATTCTTCCGAAAGCAGACTCCCGGAGGCCCGGCAGCCAAGAGCTCAGAATATAGATGATCAACCCCCAGAAAAATATGGGAAAGATGGTGTTTATGAATCTTTGAACGAAAAATATTATATCTATTAACAGTTGGTTATCCAAACTCATTCTCCTTACATTTCTTCAGTCTGATTCTTTTCCTGGCTGATTTCCCCTTTAACACCGACACTATTTGGCGTACATAGGAAAATATCAGCGCCGACCTTTTGGATATCTCCGTCCAAAGCATAGACCGTGCCGCTCAGGAAGTCAACGATGCGCTTTTTCTGGCTGTGATCGACTTTGGAGAGGTTGACGAGAGCCGCCCGTTCATTCTTAAGCTCATCTGCAATATCCTGCGTTTCCGAGAACACTCTCGGTTCAAATAGGCATACTTTTGTATTGCTTGCTTCAGCACTCATCAAAGTAGTCTCCTTGTCCCTTGTATTGGATTGCTTCTTCTGGTGTCTTGGTTCTCCGGACCGGCGGTCTTTCTTCCTGAATGATGGAGAGACCGAGGCACTGCCTTGCTCCATCTGTCGAGGTTCGACAGACCCTTCATTGACTTTTTTCTTTTTTGAATGGTCAAGTTGCGTCACTTTGCTGTTCTGCTGTTTTGGCTTGTTGCTTTCTTCCACGGACTCCTCTTCATCATACTCCACAATGAAGATGTCCTTGAAAAACTTTTTTATGGCCATGGCATTCACCTGCTTCCCATTAGTTTGCTGCCAATGCGTACATAAGTCGCCCCGTGCTTTACTGCAAGGGTGTAATCGTTGCTCATCCCCATGCTGAGTTCGTCGATCTGGACGTTATCCCCATTGACTTCAGCAAGAGAATCACGCAACTCCGCCAGGCGCTGGAATACACCTTCTATCCGGGTCGCATCGTCCGTGTCCGGGGCCATGGTCATCAGACCGATGACTTCCACCTTTTCATAGGATTTCATTCTTTCCAGGAAATCGGGGACATCTTCCGGTGCCAATCCATGTTTGGATGATTCTCCGGATACATTCACCTGTAAGAAGCATTTTACAGCATGAGCGCTGTATTGTTCAATTTTTTTCGCGATGCTTTCCCTATCCAAAGAATGGAGGTAGTTGAGATGCGTAATGACTTCCTTGACCTTACGGGATTGGAGTGTACCTATGAAATGTATTTCAGCATCCTCCGGAAGTGCCTGGCGCTTTTCCAGGAAACCTTCCACACGGTTTTCACCAAAGTGACGGATGCCAGCTTCATAAGCTTCCATCGCCTCATCCACAGTGTGGTATTTCGTCACTGCAATCAAGTTGACGGCTTCACCGATTTCGTTTTTAATATCTTCATAATTCTTTTTGATCATTGTTCTTCCTCCCAATAAAGGCAAGGGCACGTCCCGTATTGCCTTGTTCAATCCTATATGAAAAGAAGGTGCTGGTATCTTCAGTGCCAAGAGGTGTAAGATGAATCTTTTCATTCGGTACACCAGCAAGCCGGGCCTGATGTCCATTCACCTTTTTCAGATCGAGCTTAAAGCCTTCCGCTGTCCGGGTGATGGCACCATCAGGCACACTTGTCCTCCCCAGTGCATCGATGAGAGTTTCATCCACTTCATAGCAACTTCCATTGATTGCCACGCCTATAACAATATTCAAGTCTGTCGGATCACCACGATACGATCCAATCAGCTTTCTCGTTATTTCTGATGCAGTTCCCCGCCAGCCTGCATGGGCCAGCCCGATGAAACCATCCGTCTCACTGAAGGCATAGACAGGCACACAGTCTGCGTAATTCATGGCCAGCAGGGTATCCGCATCATATGTATATAGAGCGTCTACTCCTGTAAGCTTATCTGTGCGTCTACGAATATTGGAGCCCCCATCTTCAGCATGGACTTCTTTGACGGTACCGCCATGCTGTTGGATTGGAGCGACCCAATTTTCCGGGGGAAAGCCGATATGGCTGGCCAGCACATCCTGGTGATGATGAATGTTTTTAATATCATCATCGATGTATAGAGCCATATTGAACGCTCCTGATGGATAGGGGCTGGTGCCGCCGGTGCGCTTCGTATAGCCAAAAGTGACATTGCCAAGACTATTGCCAACATGATGGCGATAGTTATTGAACTTCATGGTCCACCTCACAAAACAAGTCAGAAAGGTGTCCCTTTCTGACTTGAAAACTTTTCTATCGTCTGCGTCTCGAACGGTTCCTTAAGAACGTAGGCACTTCGTAATCATCATCCTGCGGCGTGTTGTCTCTAGACTGGAAGTCACGCTCTCTAGGCTCTTCGTTTCTGGAAGGGTTCGGTTGGATGATTGGATCCTTCTTCTCTTCCCTCTCAGGAGAACGGTTGACAGATTTCTCGTTAAAGCCTGTAGCGATGACAGTTACGATGATTTCATCTTCAAGTTCTGGGTTGATCACCGTACCGAAGATCATATTGACGTCTTCATCTGCAGCGTCCTGTACAACGTCCGCCGCTTCTTGGGCTTCAAACAGGGAAAGGGATTCTCCACCTGTGATATTCATGAGCACACCTTGCGCTCCGACAATGGAAGTTTCCAATAATGGGCTGGAAATTGCTTTCTTCGACGCTTCTATTGCACGGTTCTCACCGCTTGAAACACCAATACCCATCAATGCTGAACCTTGGTTGTACATGATCGTCTTAACGTCCGCGAAGTCCAGGTTCACTTCCCCTGAAACCGCGATCAGGTCGGAAATACCCTGAACACCTTGACGGAGTACATTGTCCGCTTCCTTGAATGCTTCCATCATAGGAGTGGATTTATCGACGATATCAAGTAGGCGGTCATTCGGGATGACTATCAGCGTATCGACAGCCGCCTTCATGGCATCAACTCCAGCTGATGCCTGAGTTTGACGCTTCCTGCCTTCGAAAGAGAAAGGACGCGTGACGACGCCGACTGTCAGCGCCCCCATCTCCTTTGCTATTTTAGCGACAACTGGGGCAGCACCTGTGCCCGTGCCGCCGCCCATGCCTGCCGTTACAAAGACCATATCAGCGCCTTGTATCGCGTCTTCGATCTGTTCCCTGGATTCTTCAGCTGCTTTCTTCCCGATATCAGGATTAGCGCCTGCACCCAGTCCACGTGTCAATTTTTCACCAATCTGGATTTTCGATTCTGCCTTCGACAGATTGAGTGCCTGACCATCTGTATTGATGGCGATGAATTCAACATTCTGCATACCGTCGTCTATCATGCGGTTGACTGCGTTGTTACCGCCGCCACCGACACCGATCACTTTAAGTGTTGCCATATGGTTGAAGCCTTGCTCAAATTCTAACATTATTTTATTTCCTCCCAGTCATTCATCTTACTGATTCTACTCGAACAGATTTTTAAAGAGTTTTTTCATATAGCCACGATAGTTTTTGTCTTCACCCTGACGTTTGTCTCCACTATCCCGGTTGTCCAGGTCTTCCGATCTATCCTCATATGAATAATCGGCGTATCCTTCGGAAGTGTTTTTTGGTTGACCCACAGATCCGCTGTCCGCGTCGTGCGATTCCTGCTCTCTGCGCTTGTTGAAGAGTCCAGTGAAGAAGTTTCCTGATGACTCCTCATCAGCGGCATGCCGGACAGTATCCGACTCTGTATCATAATTATCAATTGTAACATATTCAAGGAGTTCATCAAACATTATTCCGCTTGAAACTGTAGCGATGGCGCTCGAAAACTCCGGTTTCCTGGCACCCATTTGATTCGGTATATGAACTCGGACTTTTTCTGATACGAGGTCCTGCATCAGTTCTTTGATGCCAAGAAGGTTTGCTGTGCCCCCTGTAACGACAAAGCCACCACTTACTTTGGTGATCTGATTTTCCTGGAGGACCCCAAAAACATCCATGAAGACTTCTTCCATCCTCATCTCTATGATGTCTGACATATCTTGAGGCGTAATCTCGATATCAGCTTCGCCATCGCGCTGAGGCAGACGCACGATGTCCTCAGCCGAGGCCAGATCATAGAAGGCATGCCCGTAGTGATGTTTCGCTTTTTCTGCAGCCTCCAGGGTAGTATTGAATGCTTCAGACAAATCCTTCGTTATATGCTTGCCGCCTACTGGAAGGCTGCCTGAGGTTTTCAGCGTACCACGCTCATAATACCCAAACTGCGTCAGTTCATGACCGATATCGATGACCACGCCCCCGAGCTCGACCTCTGACTCGCTTAGTACATGCGCATAGTTCACAGCATCGGAATAGACATCAAGTACAGTCAATCCAGCTTCTTCCACGCACTTCACCGCGTTCATTAAAACAGTCCGGCTGGAAAGCAGTATCCCCGCACTGACAAAGAGTGACTGGGTAGCCATCATCTCTTTCGGATCGGAGACTTCGTGGAGGTCGTCCACTTTGAAGTACACCGGGTAGACGGTCACTACTTCCTTATCACTTTGCACAACCCGTTCCCGGATTGTTTCAAGCATATCTTCGATATGGGTTCCGTTTATTTCGGTTGAATTGCCTCCAAAACGGATTTCTTCCTCTGCAAACTTCAATTCCATGCCCGCAATCGGCATTTTCAAAAAGACCTCATCAAAATCGACGCCAGATGAAATCTTTGCTTTTTTCACAGTATCTATAATTGCACTTCTCGTCAGGTCAAAATCTCTTATCGTCCCTTTGGATACGCCATCAGTATACGTCTGTCCAGTACCGATGATGTTGACACCGTCATGGAATTTCTCGCCGACTACGGCTTTGACGCTGTTTGAGCCGATATCCAGGGCGACATAATAATGTTCCTTCAACTCTTCTGCCTCCTAGTAAGCCATTTCACTCTCTTATATAGTTTACAGTATACTTTTTACATTGTGAACTATTTAAACATAATAGTCCAGTATAAATGCGGATCGGCAATCATTCATTTTCTTCGCCGATTGACGTCAGTTGCGACTTCAAGTCACCTAGAGTCTCCTCGATATCTTCGATGTACCGAGGCTTCACCGGGTTCTCATAGATTCCTTTTTTCACATCATTTGCCTCTTCGCTGCCATAAGGGAGGAAACTGCTGCCGATTTCGATATCGATTATGCCCCCACCAGGCTCCCCGATTTCTTCCTGCATGCTCAAGTAGTAATCCATCTTCTCATCGATTGTACGATAATCAGCGACGATTTCCTGGCCATTGTTCATGAAGATATGGATGCGGGTGTCGGTATTTTCTGAGGGGCGGTAATAGATTTCCGAAATCCCCTCAAGAACATCCCTTTCCATCTTGTTCAGATTATCGATTAGCGCATCGAATTCCTGACCTTCAAAAAAATGGAGGATAGGGGCTGTTTCAGGCATGGCCGGGTGGCCCCTCAACACTTGGGCATTCTCGAGGACAGGGTAGAACACATCGCCTGATGCTACATAGGCCACTGACTGGCGCTCTGAGATGAAAACATTTATTGTATTCAGCCACTGCCTCTCAATCGTCACTTCGTCAATTGCCGGAAGCATCGCAATGTTTTCCTCAGCCCGGGAAAGGTTGGCGCTGAACATCTTGTCGCCCTCTTCAAATTGGAGCCGCTCCATCACTTCCTGATCGCTGATCATTTCATTGCCTTCTAAGGCAATCTCTTTTACATCACTTACACTGCTTGCTGCATAATAGATCAGTCCACCAGCCGCAAGGAGCAGTGTGATGATGACACCCAGGAAGAGATGGGCACGGGTGAGTACCGGCATTTTTGGCTTTACTTTCTTTCTTTTCGGTACGCCCTTCCCTTTTTCGGACCCATCATTTTTTGTAGACTTTTCATCCATCCTAAAGGAGATCGTTTTGCCATGATGAAAGGTTTCTACTTCGTCATCTGGAAGAGCTGCTTTTCTGCTTGCTTTGCTTCGAGATGCTACTTTCCTCTTTCCGTTGCCAATGGCCTCTACATTTTTGTCCGCACTCTTTTTTGATGCTTCCACCGGCGGGGGGGGATCCTGCTGTAGCCGTTCTTCTGAGTCGCGTGAATCCCGCTCGCGCTCTCTATGCTTCAACTTCCGCTTCAGCTCATCTATATCATTATGATTGTCCATGGAGTTCCCCCTCTCTATCAGTTGTCGAGTGCTGTAAACCCTTCTTTGAAATGATCACCGCGGGCTTCGAAATCTTTGTACTGGTCCCAGCTGGCACATGCTGGAGAGAAAAGCACAACATCCCCCGGATGTGCATGAGCTGTTGCCCTTATGACACCATCATGCGGGTTTTCCGCCACAATCGAGTCAATGCCGAGTTCATCCGCCAATGAAACGAATTTTTCTTTCATCTCCCCAAATGCGATGATCAGGCGCACATGCTCAAGATCTGGCACGAGTGATTCAAGAGACTGCCCGCGGTCAAGTCCGCCAGCAATCCAGATGACGGGCGAACGGAAACTTTTCAGTGCAAAGGAAGTCGCCAGATTATTTGTCGCCTTGGAATCATTATAATAGCCTACACCTTGGTTAAGCCCCAAATACTCCATACGGTGAGGTATACTCCCGAAGTGCTTCAGGGTTTCGATGACTGCTGTGTCAGAAGCGCCATGGTTTTTAGCGGCCAGTAGTGCCGCCAATATATTCTCATGGTTGTGTTCGCCTTCCAGCAGCACTTCATCAACGCCTATCAGTGGACGCTTCTGGTAGGTGATCATATTATCTTTGATCATGGCTTCTGCGTCACCATCGGTCGAAAAGTATTCGATCGAGAGCCACGTCATATCTTCAACCATATTCCGTTGACGGCCGTTGAAGACGACTTTTTCTTCCTGTCCCATGTTCCTGAGCAGATTCAACTTCGCTTTCACATAGTTTTCCTTCGACCCGTGATAGTCAAGATGCGCTTCATAGATATTTGTGAATACCGCGGTATCCGGACGGAAGTCCCTCACACCCATCAGCTGGAAGGATGAAAGTTCCATAACCAATATATTGCCGGGCACAGCTTCTCTTGCAGCCTGGGAAGCCGGGTAGCCTATGTTACCGCACAATATGGGTTCGAAACCGGAACGTTCCAACATTTCCCCAATCAGGTGCGTCACGGTGGTTTTGCCGTTGGTGCCTGTGATGCCGATGATCGGCACTGGCGAAATATGATACGCAAGCTCCACATCGGTCACTATCGGCACATCTCTTGCCAGCGCTTCTTTTAAAAAATCGATGGTATAAGGAATGCCTGGATTCTTCACAATCAGTTCAATATCGTTCAGCAGACTCACAGGATGATGGCCATCGACTATCTCGACTCCCCAGCCCTTCAACTGCTGGCGGATCCCCTCATCAGAAATCACTTCATTTGTAGTAAGCGTCACATTCGCGCCTAATGCGAGCAATGCAGAGATGGCACTTCTGCCGCTTCTGCCATAACCAAGCACAAGTACTTTCCTATTCTGATAGTCCAACTTCTCCAATCTAGGCCACCCCCAGCAGGACGCCGATGATGCCTGCAACAGCACCAATCGTCCAGAATACGATGACGATCTTCCATTCATTCCAGCCACTGAGTTCGAAATGATGGTGGATAGGCGTCATTTTAAAAATTCTTTTCCCGGTCAATTTAAAAGATGCCACCTGCATCATCACAGAAGCAGTTTCGATGACGAACATGATTCCAATGAGCAGCAACAACAGACTTTCATTAAGTACGATGGATACTGTCGCAATGATGCCCCCGAGGGCGAGCGAACCAGTGTCCCCCATGAACAGCCTTGCCGGATATTTATTGTATAGAAGGAAACCAAGCAATCCGCCGATCAGTATCATCAGGAAGATGACGAGCGTCGTCTCCTCCCGTACCCACGCTATAGCCAGGAAACTTGAGAATGCAATGATTGAGAGGCCTGTCGCCAATCCGTCGAGGCCATCTGTTAGGTTGACCGCATTTGAAAATCCAACTTGCCAGAACACAATCCATACGACGAACAGCACGCCAAGGGGCAGTGTCCAATCTGTTCCTGGAATGCGCAAGGCTGTTTCTATATCCGGAATAGCCTGGGTCATAATGAAATAGACAATCACCGATAGCACAATCTGTGCAAGGAACTTCTGTTTTGAAGATAGGCCCCGGTTGTCCTTTTTTACGACAATGATGTAGTCATCTATAAATCCGATGAGCCCAAATCCGATGGTCACGATGATCATGACCAGCATCTTGTATGTGTCATCCACAAATAGAAGCGCAATCAACGATAATATGATTACCGGAATTAGATATGTAAGGCCACCCATGGTCGGGGTGCCCGTTTTGACCTGATGGCTCTCTGGCCCTTCCTTACGTATCGACTGTCCGAATTTCATCCGCTTAAGCAACGGTATCGTTACGGGAACGAGTACCGCCGTCAATATAAAAGCGGATATTAAAAATAAATAATCCATGATATCCTCCTCTAGTCTTCAGGGTCGTTGGACGACAGGGTGACTTTTAATTCCTGTCCATCCTCTAAAACGATGCCCGGGTCGATCGATTGTCCATTGACATACCCTTCACCTTCTACGGTTACATCCATTCCGGCAAAATCTCCGAACATGATGACTTCCCTCTTTGAAAGCCCCGTCAAATCAGGCATCTTCAGCTGTCCATCAGTTTTGATGAAAAATGTTTCATACGGTAACAGTTTATCATTTTTTGGGTAGTGGTCCACTACTTCTTCGCCATCTCCCAATATGATCGTCTGTATAGAATCATTTGCCGCTGCGGGCACATCGGAGATCATCTTGCCGGTGTAATCTTCTATCTTTACTGGTTCAGGCGATTCCCCATCTTCTTCGCCGACCGTCAGATATTTCAAGGTCCGCTCCATAAGCGGATTGAAGCCGGGCATTACACCAATATCCCATGTATCCGATTTATTTTTGCTGGCAAGCTTGACGCCATAGTAGACGATGACTTCAGGGTCGTCTTCTGGTGCATACCCGATGAAGGACGTCAGGAATTGATAATCACCCTTCAGATAACCACCCCCATCCGGATCGATGACCTGGGCGGTGCCTGACTTCCCTGCGACTTCATAATCTTCGAGAAGGTATTGCGGATTACGTTCCATCGACCCTCCGACGAATGTATTGATTTCATCCTGTGTCCTATCTGCCGCTTTTTCCGATATCACCTGGCGCACGACAGTTTCGTCATTCTCCTCAATCACTTCACCGCTCTCACTATCAGTGATGGATTCGACGATGTATGGCTTCTTCATTTTGCCGCCATTGAGTATCGCCGTCATGCCTTGGATCATCTGTATCGGTGTCACAGTAGAGGTCTGCCCGAAAGAGGTCGTTTTCCTCTGCAGTTCAGCATCCCATGCCAAGGTTCCTGATTGTTCATTCGGGAATTCTGAGCCTGTCACTTGCCCAAAGCCGAAATCCTTGTAGTATTCGAGCATCTTATCTTCCCCCACTTTTTCCTGGAGGATCATCATCAAGGCGTTTGAGGAGTACTGCATCCCTTCATTATAAGTGATATCGCCCCAGCCCTCGGGCTCCCAATCGTAGATTGTATGGCCGTCGACATCATATGATCCGGATTCATATACTGCATTCGGGTCATAGACTCCAGAATCAATCGCTGCCGCCAGACCGAACACCTTAAAGGTCGAACCGGGTTCAAATGAATGTTGATAGAGCATGTTGAGCCAGCTCTCTCCAAACCCTTCCCGAGTCCTCGGGTTGAATGACGGTCTCTGGCCACTTGCGAGAATTTCTCCAGTCTTGGCATCTGCCACGACCGCAAAAGTCTCCTCAGGCTCAAAATGTTCTTCCATCGTATCGAGGGAATCCTCAAGATACATCTGAATGTTCGAATCGATCGTCAGTTGGACATCCGAGCCATTCTTCGCTTCGGCAACGCTGTCAGTCCCCGGTACGATATACCCCCATAGGTCCTTGAGGTAGTCGAGTCCGCCGTCCTGACCCTTCAGCTTCTCATCGTACGCCCGTTCAATCCCAAGCGATCCCTCGAACTCACCAGTATCCTGATTCTTTTCAGCATAGCCGATGAGGTGTGAGGCGAAATCGCCATTCGGATAGAACCGCTTCGTTTCGGCGATGAAGACGATGCCGGGAATCTCAGCCTCTTCGAGGGTCTTTTTATCGTTATAGGATAATTCGCGTCCTTCTTTGCCAAGCTCAATCTGGAAACGCTCTTCCTCTATACCTTCTTTGATGCGTTTTTCGATCTCATCTTCATCCATATCGATGACTTCTGCAATCTTCTCTGCAGCAGCTTCAGGATCGCTGACGTGGTTCGAGTAGCTGGAGTCCGTAATCAGGGCAATGCGATACGCCTCCATATCGCTCGCCAGAACGTTGCCGTCACGATCCAATATGCGCCCGCGCGCCGCTTCTATCTGTGAGGTGCGTGAGAATTTCTCCTCGCCGTGGGCGACCAGATCTTCATCATCCAGGGATTTGCCTATCATCAAATAGCTGAACTGCCAAAATATACAAACAAAAAGCACTCCTATACCCAGGTAGATTAGGAGCGCGCCAACAGATAGTGTTTTTGTTGTATTTCGTAGCTTGATTCTAATTCTTGCCATACTTCTCAGCAACCTTTACATTTCCATTATCCAGGTCAAGTCCAAGTTCATTTGCTTTTTCATAAATCCTATCGTAGGACGAGAGATCTGTGACCTCCGTCTTCAACTCACTTATTTCGCCTTCCTTGATTGCCGTTTCACTTTCGATTTGGGTAATCTGCGTCTGGACGGTATGGGCCTCCATCTTTAGTGATAAGACGTATATCGCAACAGTTGCGATCAGAACAAAAAGAACGAGATAGGTAAGCGTCTCGATTTTTCCGAGGCCGACGACGCGGCGCTTTCTTTTAGTAGCAGGCTGTTGCTCCCTATGGCTGCCGGGCTGGGACAGGGGTTGCTGATAATGTTCTACTGCCATGTTATCACTCCCTATTTCTGCTTCTCAGCAATTCTCAATTTTGCACTGCGCGCACGCGGGTTATCGAGCACCGCTTCATCGTCTGCAGTGATTGGCTTCTTGTTCACCCGTTTCAATACAGGTTCGTAGGCTTCCGGGATGACGGGCATATTACGCGGCAGTTCGGGCCCTGCTTCATATTCCATGAACATCTGTTTGCAGATTCTGTCTTCCAGGGAATGGAATGTGATGACGGATACCCTCCCATCCTTATTAAGGAGGTCGATCGCCGCTTCGAGTGACCTTTCAAATACCCCAAGCTCATCATTCACCGCTATTCTGAGTGCCTGGAATATCCGCTTGGCTGGATGCCCCCCTGTTCGTCTGAATTTATGGGGGATCTGGGATTTGATGATTTCAGTCAATTGTGTAGTGGTCTCGATAGGCGCCTCAGTCCTGGTGCGTTCTATCTCCCTAGCTATCTTTTTCGAAAATTTTTCTTCTCCGTATCTGAAGAAGAGGCTTACCAACTGGCTGTAGGAATATGTATTTACGATTTCATAGGCATCAAGCGACTGGTCCTGGTTCATGCGCATATCGAGTCGCGCTTCCCTGGAATGGCTGAATCCCCGTTCAGTTACATCAAGCTGCGGACTTGAAACGCCGAGGTCATACATTATGCCGTCGACTCCATTGACGTCGAATTTCGCCAGTTCCGCCTTCAAATTCTCAAAATTGGAATGGATAAGTGTAATATTGTCGTTTCCTCTAAATCTTTCCTGTGCGTTCTCTATTGCCCAGGAGTCCTGGTCAAAAGCATAGAGATGACCCGTGGTCAATTGTTCCAAGAGATAGGCACTATGGCCTCCGCCACCCAAAGTGGCGTCGATATATGTGCCGTCAGGGCGTATATTCAACCCATCCACTGTCTCTTTCAATAGAACGGCGTCATGTTTGAACATACCCTCACATCCTATAAGTCAAAATCAATCAATTCTTCTGCGATATCCTCATAATGGGCTTCTGAATCATCATAAAATGATGTCCATTTATCCGTATCCCAAATTTCAATCCTATGGGCAACACCGATGACGGTGCATTCTTTTTTCAATCCAGCATATTCCCTCAAATTAGCGGGGATATTGATTCTCCCCTGCTTGTCCACTTCCACTTCGGCAGCGCCCGAAAAAAACATCCTCATGAATTTTCTGGCGTCTTTCCTGGTAAGCGGCAAAGTACTCATTTTTTGTTCCATCTGGGCCCACTCCTCGAGAGGGTAGCCAAATAGACACTGATCAAGGCCTCGGGTGATGATGAAATGTCCTGCGAGTTCGTCCCTGAATTTACTTGGCACTATCAAGCGTCCTTTAGCATCAAGCTGATGCTTGAACTCTCCCATGAACATCTGATCACCTCGCCTATACAAATAATTTACCACATCTCCCCACTATGTACCACAAATAATGTGCTTTCCACTCCAATTAATTTGACACAATAAAAAAGACGGTCCTCATAAAAATGAAGACCGTCCAATATTCTAGATGCCTTTGATGATTGTAAGCTGCGTCGTATAGGCGAGGCGCCCCACTTCGAGATCGATCGGAAACATCCACGGATGATAGATGCGTTCCTGCAGCGATCCGCCCGGCATCAGCCTTTCTGATATTTCTTCCAGATCATTCAATTCCTTGCGCAAAGTACGTTTCACTTCAAGTTGGTACCGCCGTTTCAGGTAACTCAATTGTTTCTTGTGCACCTTCAGATTGGCCTCAATCAGATCACGGTGGGCTTCACGGCCCTCCTTATCCTTCAAGCGGCTGTAATCCGTATCCAGATGATCGGCTATGCTGTCCACTTCGTCGAGGAAAGTGGTATCTGTTGCGGACTCGATCAGGTTCTGCTTTTTAGCTTCGGCATCTGCTGCGAGATTCTCTGAAACCTCCAATCCGTATTTATCGAGAAGTTTGTTGAGCCTCATGTCCTCATGGATGATCTCCATTCTCTTTAGTACGATCGGCATGTTGATATCCATCACTTCAAACACTTTGTGGAGCTCGCCCCAATACTTCACTTCTGCGCCGCCCCCTGCAAATATGAGGGTGTTGAATAGCATTTCCTGCATAAGCGGTCTTGTTACGACATTATTGCTGAATGAGGCAGGATCCTGCTCAAGATATTCAAGTAACGCATCCTTGGATAGCGTACCCTTATCAGTCAGGTAGCTGCCGCCCTGCTGGTCTAATAAAGTACGCGTCGTCCGTGAGCCGGAGAATAGATGCACATTCGTTTCAGTGTCGATTGTTGGGGATAGGTCATGCGCTTCAATGAATTCCTGCTGCCCCTGCCTGAATGCTGCATCGATGGCTTCATGATTTTCTATCATCTTTTTGAACATCGGTGCTTCAAGCTTCCTCACCGCTTCATCATGGGAGTTGAAAATCAACAATCCTGCATCCGCGAAGACATCATGGACGAGCGCGTGGAACAGTTCAGTCCAATACTCATTTTGTTCAATCATCGCTTCTATCTCTGACTTTTTCTCTTTCAGGTAACCTGAATCTCCGCACTCCTCCACTATACGATCCAGAGTGTCTTTCATTGCACTCTGGTCATATCTGTAGAATCCCAGACTCATCGGCACCGTCAGATTCGGTTTATAGGAAATCTTGCGCCGGCGTCTATGGGTACGATCATAGATATGCGTATGGTTCACTTCTTCAAAATCATGGTCCTCACCTGCTATCCAGAAGACGGGCACTGCCTGGTAGTTGTAGTTTTTCTTCACTTCTTCAACCAGCACAAGCAAAGTGAGCATTTTATGCATGATCATGCTGGGACCCATGAAAAGGCCCGCCTGCTGTCCACCGACGATGACCCTGGCGCCTTCCCGGAGACGTTTAAGGTTATCTTCCTGCTTGTCGCTCAGACCATAGGGCGCCATACCTTCGGCCATGATATCGGCAAGCTTGCCTGTATGCGGATGACTTGGTCTATCCATCACTTTTTCTATACTTTTTTCATCATAAGTCAAGTTTTGATAGAAGGACAGCGTCTGCCCGTCCCTACCGGCGAACCGGTGTGTAAAATCGTCCTGTGTGTAATTCAAACATTCAATTTCCATAATTAGACCCCTTCTCACTCTAATGCTAACTTGATTATAAATATTATGAAGATATAAAACAATTGAACGGTTTCAAAGAAATGTACTATACTAAAGAAAAGGAGAGAATGCAAAATGACAGAAGTGAAGCATCTGGCAATCAACTATAAGACAGTAGAAGAATTCAAGAAATTCCGTGAGTATGGTGCGCAGGAACTGCAGATGAAAAAAGAGCTGGAAGGCAATATCATGGATGCCAATACAGACTCGCCATTCTTCGGCATCTACGTAGGCGACACGCTGGCTGCGCGCATGTGCCTTTACCGAAAAGAAGATGATCATCAACCCATATTCGATCCGCCGCATGATTATATGGTGATATGGAAGCTGGAAGTGCTCGAGAAATATAGAGGCCGCGGCTACGGCAGCAAGCTCATCGACTTCGCCAAAGACTACGGCATGCCGATCAAAGCCATCAGCCGCCAAAATTCACGCGGCTTCTTCGAAGCGCATGGCTTCGAAACGCTGAAGTATGATATCGAGAGGGATATGGCGGAAGACCCCCTGATCTGGTATCCGGAGGGCTTCCATCTCCAATAGCGGCAAACTCATAAGCCCATGAAAAAGACGCTGGCAAAATTGCCAGCGTCTTTTTCTACACCAATTATTTAGCTGTAACTTCTTCACCTTTATAGCTGCCGCATTCTTTACATACACGGTGGGAAAGCTTCATTTCTCCACAGTTTGGGCATTCTACCATACCTGGCACAGAAAGCTTCAGGTGGGTACGACGTTTTCTTTTACGCGTAATCGAGGTTCTTCTCTTTGGTACCGCCATTTCTATTCCTCCTTGTTATCACTGTCGTCCAACAGTGATTTTAGCTTTGATAGTCTTGGATCCACGCTCGTCCGCTCATTTTCCAACGATTCCTCATCGGTCACAGACCATTGCTTACCACCACTCAGCGGTTCATCGCTTTTGGTGATGACAAAAGGTATGTTGACGATGATGAGTTCCTTGATGACCGGTTCCAGATCTAAAGTGTGGGTCACTGGATGAACATTTTCAGCGAGATCATCCGCCTCTTCCGCATCCTCATCGAAAATCTCCTCCGCTTCGATATGAAGCGGCACTTGGATATCTTCGCTTGTGCGGCTGTCCAGCATATTGACCACCGTCTCTATGGTTAAATCAGCCATGATCTGGCGATTACGGACATGAAGGACGCCTTCGATGGACACTTCGTCCACTGAAGTGACATCTTTACGATCCGTCATCTCTTTAAACTGGACCTTTTCGTTTACAGCGATTGAATCCTGATTGAACTTTTTCAGTTGCGTCAATGACCATCTCATATAGTTTTCACCTCTTATGAGCACAAAAAATATTGTACCTTTCTAACAGTACTCTGTCAAGTTATTTTCTTAACATCACTAATGATTCTGCCCCATTTCTGATACAATGGAATCGAATGGAAAGGAGCACTATTATGATTATCACATCTTTGATTACAGAGTACAATCCCTTTCATAATGGACATATCCACCATATTGAAGCATCGAAGCGTCTGACCGGAGCCGATGTCACCATTGCCATCATGTCGGGGAATTTCACGCAACGTGGCGAAATTGCAGTGACGGATAAATTCAAAAGGGCGAAAGCTGCCATCAGGCACGTCGATCTTGTGGTCGAGCTGCCGTTCATCAACGCTGTCAGCTTTGCAGATGATTTTGCGTTGGGCGGCGTCCACATTGCGAAACTGATGAAAAGCGACAATATCGTCTTTGGGAGTGAATCCGGTGATATTGCCGAATTGTCGAGACTGCAATCGCTGATGGAGGACGCAGACATCCGTTCATCCATGCAGACATTGCAGAAGAAAGGCTACAGCTATCCAAGAGCCCTCGCTGCAGCACTGCAGACGGACGTGTTTAAAGGGGCCAATGATATTCTCGGTTTATCCTACTTGAAGGCCCTGGAAAAGCTGCAATCGAATATAACGCCCCATACAATCAAGAGGATCGGCAATGACTATAATGACCCTGCCCTGTCGGAGCGGCGCTTCTCCAGCGCGACCAGCCTGAGGAATGCCCTTTGGGAAGGTAATCTAGAAGGTGCATCACATTTCATGCCCGCCCCACTTGCACAGGAAATCCATAAAGACGGCCCACTGACCAATGAAGTCCTGTTCCCTTCCTTGAAACTTCTGATCCACAGGAGCACACCGGAAGAACTGCGCAGAATCTACACGATGACTGAAGGCCTCGAACATAGGCTGATTTCCAGGATAAGGAGACATTCGACTTATGCATCATTCCTAGATGACGTCAAAACGAAACGGTACACACGCACACGCCTCAACCGGCTGATGCTCTACATCCTCTTCAATCTGACCAGTACAAAGATGGAGGCGTATTCCTTGCCGCAGGCTGTAAGGGTCCTCGCCATGAACAAGCGTGGTCAAGCCTATCTGAAGACACTATCCCAAGATCTCGAAATCATCACCAATGTAAACAGCACCAACCGCCATCACATACAAGATGAGATAACAGCGACTGATGTCCATAATATTTTCAGTGGCTCAAAGCGCAACGACTATAACACACCGGTCATCATTGCGGATTGAATTTCCCCCGCAGTGCCGACTCCACCTGCGGCGGCACTACGTCTTCTATTTTGCCGCCGTACTTTGCGACTTCCTTGACCATTGAGGATGATATGAACGAATAGTTGTTGTTGGTCATCATGTAGATTGTTTCAATCGTGCTGTTCAATTTTCTGTTCATGGAGGTCAGCTGCATTTCATATTCAAAATCACTCACGGCACGCAGGCCCCGGACAATCGCTTGGGCCCCCACTTCCTCACAGAAATCGATCAACAGCCCGTTGAAGATGCGCACTTCAACATTCGGCAGACCCTTCGTCACCTCGTTGATCAGCTCCACACGCTCTTGTGGTGTAAATAGCCCTTCCTTAGAAGCGTTCTTCAGGACGGAAACATAGACCACATCAAATATCCGACTCGCCCTTTCGATGATATCTATATGACCGTATGTGATTGGATCGAAACTTCCTGGGCATACTGCAATTCTTTTCATGATTGTTCTCCTTCTTTCTTCAGGATATTGATTCGGATGGTGCCGTAGACCGCTTCCCTGATGCTCGCATAGCCTTCTTGCTTATATCTCTCATCTTTATGTGTCTCGACTACTATACGCCCTCCTGCATCCAACACTTTAAGCTCTCTTATGTACTTGAGCGCTTCTCCGGCCATCCCCTTATGGTAGGGTGGGTCAAGGAAAATGAGATCGAACTGTCGATCGCGTTTCGCCATCGCTTTCAGGGCGCGCCGGTAATCGTTCCGGTAGATCTCCACCTCTTCATCCAGCTCGTCAGTATTTTGCTTCACCATCCTGACTGCATCGCCCGCCCCGTCTATAAACATGGCGGAGGAAGCACCACGGCTCAACGCTTCGATGCCGAGCGCCCCGCTTCCTGCAAACAGATCGAGTACCCCCCCCTCTACCGGACCGAGGATATTGAAGACGTTCTCCCTCACCTTGTCTGACGTAGGCCGTGTATCATGCGATTTCAAGGTCGAAATGGTCTTTGATTTATATTTGCCGCTGATTATTCTCATAGATGATCCCTTTCTTTCCCTTGATCCTTCATTTAAAATGGAGTCGGGAGCTGATTAATGATGCAAAAATTCATTGTACTTGGAGAAGGCTACGGAGATGTATTTGAACTCGAAGCCATCATAGAACATAACCATCACCGGATTGATAAAGGCATATTTCTTCATGCGGATGCGCGGCCTGCTACATTCGTTCTAGTGATGAAGCCTGTCCGTGGAAATTTCCAGGCCCTATACACCATCTATCAGGGCGTTCCATATAAAGAGGGTTCCGGCAAGAAGTATCAAATGATATCCGAATGGTGTACGGCACATGACTTGCCCATCATCGAATTCAAGACGCGCGATCCGGAGGACTTCCACGATAAAGAGCAGTTTTTCCAATATATCACCGGCGTCTTGAGATTGAACAACCTGATACCGCCGCTCACCTGATATATCAGATGACGCGGTAATCCTTAGGTTCATAGTTTTCAGCGTTGTACTCCCTTTGGATGTGCGGATATTCCGATACGAGGACATCATCGACATATTTCAGGCTGTTCAATGTCTGAATGGTTTGGTCAAGCTCTGATTCGTATATATAGAGAAGTAGATACTTCTTATCTTTATTTACATATATCAGGTGGCCGTGCCGTTTCAATTGTCGGATGAACTTATTTTGTTTAAAATAAATATATATGCCGATGCGTTTCTCAAGCATATTACCCCACCTTATAAAATTTTATAAAGTTATGATACCATGTAAATGAGAAGTTTTAAATGAAACTATAACTGGAGGCAGTAATCATGAAGAAATGTACAAAAAGCCTTTTGACAACAATTGGATTAGCCGGCGGAGCAGTCGGTGGCCTGTGGATCGGGACAAAGTTGACATCCGAACAGGAAATCCGCGACATCAAGCCATACTTCAGACATCGCTCGCCTTATATCCTCGCGCACCGTGGCGGTATGGGCCTTGCGCCGGAACACACAGCTGCAGCATTCAACAAATCTGCTGAGTTTGGTGTGGACGGGTTTGAAATCGATATTCGCATGACCAAGGATGAAGAAATTGTCGTCTTCCACGATGCCTATGTAGACCGTACGTCGAATGGTGCTGGTCGTATCAGTGAGCTGACTCTGGACGAACTGAAGGAACTCGATTTCGGCTACCATTTCAGAGATGCTGAAGGCAGTCATCCTTATAGGGGCAGCGATGAAGCCAAAATCATGACACTTAGGGAACTCATCAAGAAATATCCCGATATGCTCATCAACATAGACATCAAAGATGATCCGAACACTTATGAGGGCAGTCTGATACCAAGCCTGCTCTACCGCCTGATTGATGAATCAGATGCCAACGACAGAGTACTCATCACGAGCTTCTATGATGACCAGATCGATCGTTTCGCCCTCTATTCAGGCGAAGATATCGCACTTGGCGCCGGCGAAGAGCAAGTACGCAATGCCTACCTGGCCTATTCAAGCGGCTTCGGCCACTTATTCAATCCGAAAGCCGATACACTGCAGATACCGGCAAAACACAACAATATCCCGCTTGATAAAGAGGGGTTCATCGAGTATCTCCAAAGCTTGAATGTCGCAGTCGGCTACTGGGTCATAAACGAAATGGACCAGATGGATGAACTGATTCAAAAAGGTGCCCACACAATCGTCACCGACTACCCGGACATCAGCAGCCACCTTCTGAAACAGCGTTACTGATTAAATAAGGGTTCCCCCGAAGCGGGGGAACCCTTATTTTTATTCTAGCCTGCTGTCTGGCAGCCACAACTGCCACCTGTTGCACATCCCGATTCATTGGACATCGAAAAGAACGGGTTGCTGCTGACCACGTTAACATGATCGCTGATGCTGGAACTGATATGGAAAAGCACTTCATCCAGCATTTCCTGCAGTTGGAACTCTGCCCGTCTATATTCCATCACTACCGGGTGCATATCAAGTGTTTTTTTGAAATTGTTGAGCTCCCGGCGCTTTGCACTGAAATCAGGATGATATTTACCGAAGCGGCTGACTTCCTCGAAATCCACTTTCATTCTATTGAATTCTGAAATGAGTCCAGCAACTTCGGCATCTTCTTCAAGCAATCTACTGTATCGGCAATAATATTTATATATATCGGTCTCGCGGACCATCACATTCAAATGGTCTATACGATCCATTACTTCCATTTCTATATCTGTCGTCATATATTGAACACCTCCCGTCCATAGTATCATAATGGCGCTATGGGCCGCCACCAATTTTCAGGGTCTGTATAAATACCATTTGCAACTATACTTGGAATAGATTAAAATTAGATTAATGGTAAAAATGTTTAGGGAGGAAAATTCATGGTTTTTGAAAATTCTACTCTTGAGACGATGATCGTGTCTCAGGATATCTTACAGAATGTAATGAACAAGAACGGTCTAGTGCTTGGAGGGTCATGGGATTATGAACGCATGACTTTCGACTATAAGTATGAAGTGCCTGAAGGCATCTACTATCTCCGCATACCTGGATATGCCGTGGAAGGTGATGTTGGTGCAAGAAACGCTGTCCTCCAGCTCATGGATCCATATATGGGTAAACACTACTACCCTACGGGTGTTGAGTATGGAAGCGACGAACACTTCCCTGAACGACTGGTCGACCACGCTGTCAAAAAGATCCGTACAATTGCTGATGAACTGAAAAGCCTCATCTAAAAAAAGACTGGAAGCATTGAATAATGCTTCCAGTCTTTTTTATTTTATCCCTGCAGAATTGCCTTGATCAGTGAAGTCGTTTCTCCACCCGGATACAGGATATATAGCATAATGTATACCATGGTTCCCGTGATGGCTGTTGCAAACCAGATGGTCGACGCCCATGGGGCTAGCTTCCTATGCTTCGATAATTTATTTTTGTAACCTAAGTAGACTTGTATTCCACCTAGCAGACCACCAGCTGTCGCCAAGGTAATATGGAAGATGAGAAAAGCTGTATAATAGGGCACCAGCGCTTCAGGACCGCCAAAAGCCGTATTCCCTATGAAGGCCGTCCTTGAAGCGTAGATGATGAAAAACAGCAATGCGCTCGTAGCTGCCAATGTCATCATCTTCTGGTGGGCCTCCACTTCACCTTTTTTGACTCTGCTTATCCCAATAGCCATGAAGATGGCACTTAAGATGATGAAGAATGTGCTTAATGTAGGTAATATGTGCACAATAAGACGCTCCTAACTCTGTTATCTGTATTGGTTGAAAAGTTCTTTTTGCAGACGCGCCTCTTCAATCGAACGACGCGTTACTTCGTCTTCGTCTTTACGCTCATCCCTATACCATTTGAAGAATAGGTGGCCTAGCATGAAACCGAAGAAGATTTCCTGAAGCACTTTCATGATCACGCCACCTGTCTGCTGGTCCATCCGTGGTGAAGCGTTTGTGAAGTACTCGGGCCCAGAGATGAGTCCTTGCCCCTTCAGTCCATCCAACACACCTGAAGGTACACATAGTTCCATGGCAGATAGCCATGCGTCACCATCGGTATATGTTGAATACACTGCATTTTCGGCAAATATGATTAGACCACATGCAGGCGTCAACAACGCCCCGATGCCGAATATATAAAGGAGTTTGAACAATCCCCCCATATGCTTCTCCTCGGGCTCAACTTTGTTGAAGACCGGATAGAACATGAGCAGTGCCAACATGAACAGCAGCACGTTAAATGATCCATGTAGGATTGGCTCCTGTTTCAGGTAATCGAGGACGATCGGCAGATGGTATACCGAGAAAATCCCGGTGAATAGAATCAGCGGTACAAGAGGTTTTTTGGCAATCGCGAAAAATTGCCTGAAGCCCGGCAAGTTAACGAAATATGTCCAAAGATAAGCAGGCACACCGAAATATAGGAGCGGCGTTATCAGTAAGAATACAAAAGCCATCTGCAGCATATGGAAACTGAATAGGATGTGGCTTAGAATATCGACTGGTGAGCCATACATCGTGTAGAGCAGTACCATGGCAATGCCAAACGTCGTTGCCTCCCTGTTGGTGGATGGGCGTCCGCCTTCAAAATTACTGTACCACTTTCTTGTCAACAGAAAATAGACGACAGTCATAAATACAACGAAACTGAAATAGTACGGACTCCAGTTGGCAACGAAACCGAATATAGATATAGATGATAAATTGTCCATTTAGGATCATCCCTTTTTTTAATATCACTTACTGTTAATTATAGATTCCGATTAGCCTTAAGGCAAGGTGGGTGCATGACAATATAATGACAAAATAAAGGCCGGCATATACGCCGGCCTTTATTATTTAGATTGGGCTTCCAATCCAAGTGATATATAGGAAAGTTACAACGAACGCAATACCGAAGTACATACCTGTCATGATGAATAGTTTAGCGAACTCGTGACCTTTATCTTTCATATGCATGAAGTAGTAGAACTGAAGAATAACTTGTACTACAGCCATGAACAGCACGATCGGGATGACAAATCTTGAATCAAGATCCATTGCCACCATTCCAAATGCAACAAAGGTCAGGAAGATCATCATACCGAAAGAGACCATCTGCTGACGCATCTCTTTCGTACGTTGAGTGCGCAAATACTCAAGCTTCGACTTGGACAGCGGTTCCTGTTTGATTTCTGCCATATTACATCACTCCCAGCAAGTAAACTATTGTGAAGATGAATACCCACACAACGTCGATAAAGTGCCAGTAAAGTGCAGCTGTATTGACTTTAGCCGCCGTATAGACTGATAGGCCTCGCTTGGCGTTGCGGAGGATGAGACCAGTGATCCAGACCAAACCGATCGCTACGTGGAAACCATGCGTGCCAAGCAGGAAGTAGAAGGCGCTACCGAATGCACTGGTTCTGAATGTATGTCCAAGATGTACATACTCTACGAACTCATAAATTTCCAGGGATAGGAAACCGAGTCCAAGCAACACAGTAACGGCAAGCCACAACTGCATCTGCTTAAAGTTGTTGTTCCTCATATGGTAGACCGCATACACGCTTGTAAGCGATGAAGTCAGGAGGAACATCGTCATGACGAAAGCAAGCGGCAAAGCGAAGAGTTCAGCAGCCAGAAGGTGGTCGTCTCCTGGAACTGAATCTTTCAATGCGAGATAGGTTGCAAAGAGAGATGCGAACAGCGCAGTCTCACCTGCTAGGAAAATCCAGAATCCGACAAACTTGTTCTTGCCTTCAAGCGTCGCAGTTTCCGGATGGACAGGCCATCTTTCACTGGGTACATTATATTCCATGTGAGCCATTATTTCGCACCCCTTTCTTCTTCTTCAAGATCTCTTAATACTTCTTCCTTAGTGACATAATAACCAAGATCGTCCTTAAGTGAACGTGTAATCATCGCGCCAGCAGTGATGGCGAGTCCGATAATTAGAAGCCAAAGCGCCCAAGGATGCTGCGGCATATCTGAAACTGCCGAGATTGCCCATTCTTTACCGGAAGCGAAGTAGAGCGCTCCGAAACCAGCGATGAAAAGACCAAGTGACATTATAAATGGCAGGATTGAATTGTTAGGCATATGGAAGTCATCCAGTGACTCTGCCGGCATCATCTTGCCATCGTTCGCTTCCTTTTCAATCCAGAAAGCATCCATTCCGCGGACAAGTGGAATCTGTGCAAAGTTGTAGTACGGCACAGGTAGTGGCAGTGACCATTCGAGTGAACGGCCGTCGCCCCATGGATCGCGTCCAACTTGTTTGTTCTTCGCTACTGTGATGATGATGTTGATGACAAGTACTACAACTGCTATTGCCATCATTACAGCACCTATCGTGGAAATCATGTTTGCCGTGTTATATCCTTGCCCGTCAAGGTATGTGAACACACGTCTTGGCATTCCCCAAAGACCCAGGAAGTGCTGGATCAGGAACGTAATGTGGAATCCAGCCACGAAAAGTACAAAGGTGATTTTTCCAAGCTTCTCACTGAGCATTGTACTGAACATCAAAGGCCAATAGTAGTGGAGGCCTGCAAGCAGTCCGAATACCACACCACCGACGATGACGTAGTGGAAATGCGCAACGATGAAGTAGGAATCATGGTATTGGTAGTCTGCTGGTGCAGCACCCTGCATAACCCCAGTTACACCACCCATGACGAAAGTCGGTATGAATGCAAGTCCATAGAGCATTGGTGTCGTAAATTCAATGCTACCGCCCCAAATGGTCAGTATCCAGTTGAATATTTTAACACCGGTAGGGACAGCGATCGCCATCGTAGCAAGAGCAAATATGGCGTTTGCAGTCGGTCCGAGACCTACTGTAAACATGTGGTGCGCCCATACCATGAATCCGAAGAATCCGATAAGTACCGTAGAGAACACCATTGCTGAGTACCCAAACAGCCTTTTCCGGGAGAATGTGGAAAACACTTCTGAGAATATCCCGAACGCAGGAAGAATCAGGATATAAACTTCAGGGTGTCCGAAGATCCAGAATAGATGCTCCCAGATTATCGTATTACCACCCGTCTCCACCAGGAAGAAGCTGGAGCCGAACATACGGTCAAATATGAGCAGGAACAAACCGATTGTGAGCGGTGGGAATGCAAAGACGATCAGGACTGATGCAACTAATGTCGTCCATGTCATCAACGGCATCCTCATATATGTCATACCCGGTGCCCTCATATTGATGATTGTCGTTACGAAGTTGATACCGGATATCAGCGTTCCGGCACCTGTAATCTGCAGTCCAACGGCGTAGAAATCGATACCGTGTCCCGGCGAGTCGATGGATAGGGATGCGTAGCTTGTCCAACCAGCATCCGGCGCACCACCAAGGAACCATGATAGGTTGATGAATATACCACCCAATATGAACAGCCATACACCGAGCGAGTTAAGGAATGGGAACGCGACGTCGCGCGCTCCTATCTGCAAAGGTACAGTAGCGTTCATAAATGCGAATAAAAGTGGCATGGCAGCCAGGAATATCATGGTGGTACCATGCATTGTGATGACTTCGTTGAACAATCCTCCAGATAGGAAGTCGTTGTTCGGTACTGCGAGCTGAATACGTATCAGCATTGCTTCAATACCGCCAAGTACGAAGAAGAAGCCACCAGCAATCAAATAAAGTATTGCGATTTTCTTATGGTCAACCGTAGTCATATATTCCCAGATTACGGAACCGAAGCCTTTCTTTTTAGCAGTAGTTGCCATTACTAGTTACCTCCCTCTTCTGAATCTTCTTCAGGTTTTTCCCTCAGAGATTCAACATCTCCGGAACCTTCTTCAACTTTCAGTTCCATCAGATAAGACGCTACCTTATCGATTTCTTCATCTGACAGATCATACTGATCCGTCATCTTGTTTCCTGGTTTGAAGGATTCCGGATCTTTGATCCAGTCGACAAGGTTCTCTTCGTTATGTTCAAGGAAGCCTGCGATGAGATCGCGGTCTCCGAAGTTCGCCAAGTTAGGCCCTACAGCACCCGCGCCCTGCGGTGTTACTGCGTGACAGCCGATACATGAGTTGTTGAAGATTTCCTGGCCTTCAGCCGCATCGTCCGTCGATGCTTGGGCCGGTTCCTCAACAGCCTTCATGTCAGCGAGCCATTGATCATATTCTTCTTCCGGCAATGCCTTTACCTTAAAGTCCATCAACGCGTGGGATGGTCCGCAAAGTTCCGCACATTTTCCGTAGAAGAGACGGTTGGACTCTTCGGCACTGTCATCATCGAACACCAGATAGAAGCTGTTGATTCCATCTACGTTCGTATCCAGCTTACCACCGGCAGCCGGTACCCAGAATGAGTGTTTAACGTCGCCTCCCTTAAGGTTGAAGTAAACTCTCCTGTCGGTAGGTACCACAAGCTCTTGGCTTGTTACGACTTCCTCGTTGGGATATTCAAATTCCCACCAGTACTGATTGGCGGTGACATTGACGATTGTCTCTTCTGTATTGATTCCTCCATCTTCATTTTCCATGCCGCGGACATCACCTTGTTTGAAGACCAGGTAGACTGTTGGTACTGCAAGGATGATGATGAGCAAAATTGGGATGGAAGTCCAGATCACTTCATATACGTGGTTACCAGCCACATCTTTTGGTTTGTAGTCTTCACCTAATTTACTTCTGCGGCTTTTCAGCACTGCGAAAGAGAATAGGATTATGACTGATACTACAACGAGTAGCATGATGGCTATAGAAAACACCATCAAATAGAATTGCTCTTGTCCAACTTCACCGGCTGGTCTCAGCGTACTGAGATGATTCTTCCCGCACCCGGAAGCAAAAGCCGCCAGGAAAACGATAAGACCAATCCATTTGGCGCTCATCCAACGATTTTTCATTTAAATAGACCTCTCTTTCATACTTGAGCTTTTAAAAATTCTCTAATAGGCCGGCAACAATGATCATTACGAAAAAAATGATGATGTAATTCAACGAGAAGATGAAGACCCTGCCGGCATGGCGGTAATCATCTTTGGCCGGGCGGAACTTGTTCAATGTTATGACTAACCAGGTGATGTTCAGTGCGGTCGCAAGAATCACGAACCATAGCCCAAGTTCCGTCATCATGAGCGGAGTAAACAGTAGCAGCGCCACCCAGAAGATGATTGACGCCTTAGCCCGGCGGTTTCCTTTCACAGATGGAAGCATCGGTATACTGGCTTTACTGTATTCCTCGCTTCTTCGGATAGCCAATGCATAGAAGTGTGGAGGCTGCCAGAGGAACATGACAACGAACATCGCCCAGGCGAGCACATGCAGACCAGGGTCTACTACTGCCCAACCGATGAGTGGCGGCATCGCCCCGGGTATCGACCCGATGACGGTGTTCGACACCAGATGCCTTTTCGCATAAATGGAATAGACGACTACATATCCAAAAGCAGCGATCAATCCAAGTGTTCCAGCAGTCATGTTGATCATGAAAAGAAGTATTTCTCCAATGATGAATGATCCAAATCCTATGTACAGTATGTCTCGCCCTGAGAAAGTGCCATCTACACTCGGACGGGACTGCTTCGATTCCATGATCATGTCTATGTCCCTGTCATAATAGTTGTTCAGTGCAGCTACACCGCCTATCACAAGAGCAGTCGCTGCAACCATCAGCAGCAGAAGCGGGACATTCGAGAAGAAAGACTGGTTGTAGTACATGACAGCCAGAAAACCTGCAGCAAAAGCCGGAATCAAATTCGCTTTGATTATACCATCTTTGACCAGAGTTTTGACCGCCTTATAGGTCATCGCCCTATTACCATGATGCACATCATTACCATATACATCATTTTGCATTCATACGCCTCCTTTCACCACAGATACATTACAAATAATGATAAATTAAATATGACACATTTACTATATATTTTTGAAATAAAATTGTTACATTTTATATTGTTCAAAAATTGTTCATCAATGTGCCACATTCTTATTCCGAATATGTTTTATACTGGGAATAGTTGTTTGTTGTACATAATCGATTTTACCATATATTCTAGAATTGTTAAGAGCAATTAAAAATATTAATGATTGCGAAGACAAGTTCTTTCATATATATTGAATATTTGTGACTACTAACAGCATAAGAGCTATAGAGGTGTTACCATTGTATAAAAATTTAAAAATACTTGCTGTCATCACCACGCTTTCGATGGTGTTCGTTCAGATAGGCGGCGCTCTGGTAACCAAAACAGGCTCCGCGGATGGTTGTGGCCAGTCTTGGCCCCTATGCCACGGGCGCATCATCCCGAGCGAGTGGCCGATTGAGACGATTATAGAACTGGCCCACCGCGGGGTATCTGGTATTGCGATCATACTGGTTGGTGTACTGAGCTTTATGGCCCTTAAGCTGATGGCCCATAAAAAAGAAACCAAATTCCTGGTGGGTCTGAGTATCGCGTTCATCATCATCCAGGCGCTCCTTGGCGCTGCAGCTGTGATGTGGGGTCAGAATGACTTCGTACTTGCAGCCCATTTCGGGATTTCACTGATCAGTTTTGCATCAGTCTTCCTCTTGACGCTCCTCGTGTTCGAAGTCGATCAGAAGTTTGAGGCGCAAACCCTGGTCATTGGACCTTATCTCAGATACCACACCATATTTCTGACAATCTATATTTACCTTGTTGTCTACAGCGGCGCTCTGGTCAGGCACACCGACTCATCACTTGCCTGTTTGAGCTGGCCGCACTGTAGTCCCGGCAAGCTATGGGCCGATACATTCTATGAATGGGTGCAGATGGGACACCGGGTTTTGGCCGGGGTCATCATCATCTGGATCTTCATCATCATGCTTCATGTCCTTAAGCACTACAGTAAATATAGAGTCCTGAAGTATGGCTGGATTATTGCATTCGTCCTTGTCCTACTGCAGGCGACCACCGGCATGCTCAGCGTATTCACGCTGGTAAACATCTTCATCGCCCTGTTGCATGCCCTATTTATCACGCTACTGTTCGGACTGCTCTGCTACTTCATACTTCTACTGTACCGCTCCAAGTGATATGGTGGTTGTAAACAGAAACCATAAAGCAAAAGGCGTGCCCTTCATCTATAAATCAAGAGATGAAGGGCACGCCTTTTATATGTTTCAGAATGCCACCTTACGCTTTTTCCACGGTCATCATAAGATCCATCGAGGCTACTTTATCACCCGCTTCGACAAATACCTCTGTCACTTTGCCGTCGAAGGGTGCCTTTACAGAGCTTTCCATCTTCATTGCTTCTGTGATTATGATGACCTCTCCTTTTTTGAATGTCTCCCCTGCTTTATACTTCACCGTACTCACGGTACCGGGCATCTGCGCCCCGATATCGCTTATGCTTGCAGGGTCGGCTTTTTTGAGCCTTGCTTCTTTCGATTCGACACTCTCATCATTTATATAGACCTTGCGTGGGAAACCGTTCAATTCAAAATACATCCAACGGTAACCATCTTCGTGCACATGCCCGATCGATAATAAGTTTACGATCAGCGTCTTGCCCTTATCTATTTCAATCTCAAGCTGCTCATTCTTACGCATTCCAAACAGGAAGGTCGGCGTATCCAATACTTCAACATTGCCCCACTTGTTGTTGGTCATGATGAAGTCTTTGAACACTTTCGGATAGAGCGCATAGGACAATACATCCTTCTCGGTGATCTTGTATTCGCAGAATTCGGCCACTTCTTCACGTAGCTGATCGAAGTCTACAGGTTCCATCACCTCGCCTGCTCGTACACTCAATGGTTCGCTGCCTTTTAGCACAACTTTCTGCAAGGCTTCATTGAATCCCGTTTCAGGCCTGCCGATTTCCCCTTTGAAGAAACTGACGACTGAGTCGGGGAAGTCGAGGTGCTGACCGCGCTCGATGACACTTTCCTCATCGAGTTCGTTTTGTACCATGAACAATGCCATATCCCCCACTACTTTGGATGACGGGGTCACTTTGATGATGTCGCCGAACAGCATATTGACCTTCTGGTACATCTTCTTGACATCACCATAACGGTCACCAAGTCCAAGTGACTTTGCCTGGCTGTAGAGGTTTGAGTATTGACCTCCCGGCATTTCATGTCTGTAGATTTCAGTATTCGGACTTTTGATGTCACTTTCAAAATCGACATAATACTTCCTGACATCTTCCCAGTATTCGCTGAGGCGTTCAAGCCCTTCTATATCCGCGCGGACCTTCCTGTCTTGATTGCTTTGTGCATAATATAGGCTGTTCGCGCTTGGTTGGGATGTCAGACCGCTTAATGATCCGAGCGCCGTATCGACCACATCCACACCTGCTTCAATCGCCTTATGGTACATAAGGATGCCATTCCCACTCGTATCGTGGGTATGCAGATGGATTGGAAGGTCCACCGTCGCCTTCAATTCCCCAATAAGCTCGTAGGCTGCCTGCGGCTTAAGAAGTCCTGCCATATCTTTAATCGCAAGTATATGCGCACCTTCCGCCTCAAGTTCTTTGGCCATATTCTTGTAATAGTCCAGAGTATAGACGGCTGAACGCTGGGGATCCAGGATATCCCCTGTATAACAGATGGCCGCTTCAACCACCTTACCGCTTTTGAGCACGGATTCGATCGGATGCTTCATTGCTTCCATCCAGTTCAGGGAATCGAATATCCGGAAAACATCTATGCCTGCCTCTGCACTTTCCTGTATAAACTTCTCTACGACGTTATCCGGATAGTTTTTATAGCCCACTGCATTGGAAGCGCGAAGGAGCATCTGGAAGAGGACATTCGGTATTTCACTGCGCAATGTTTCAAGTCGTCTCCACGGGTCTTCCTTAAGGAAGTTATATGCAACATCAAAGGTGGCCCCACCCCACATTTCAAGGGAAAATGCATCCTTCAGATCATATGCCGTATAAGGCGCAATCTTCTTCATGTCATAAGTGCGGATCCGTGTCGTAAGCAATGACTGATGCGCATCCCTCATTGTGGTGTCCGTCAAAAGCACATCTTCTTGTGCCTTCAACCATCTGACCAAGCCTTCCGGCCCTTCCTTATCCAGTATCTGTTTTGTTCCCTCCACCATTTTCGGCTCATAGTCTGGCATGCGTGGAGGATCGAAATGTGGCTTTTGGCGTTGTTCGACTCCTGGGAATCCATTGACCGTGATTGTCGAAATGTACTCAAGCGTCTTGGTTCCTCTATCCTTTGGCTTCTCGAACTCGAAAAGTGAAGGTGTGTTGTCGATGAATTTGGTCGAATAATCTCCTTTTCGGAAATCTTCATTGCTGATGACATTGGCCAGAAACTGGAGATTGGTCTTGATTCCCCTTATACGCATCTCCTTCAGACTGCGTAGCATCTTTTCGTTCGCATCCTTATATGTGAGTCCATGTGTAGAAAGTTTGACCAAAAGCGAATCGTAGTAAGGTGAGATGACCGCCCCTTGGAAGCCATCTCCGGCATCCAGCCGTACGCCGAACCCGCCGCTTGAACGATACGCCATGATCTGGCCTGTGTCCGGCATAAAATCATTCAATGGATCTTCAGTAGTAATCCGGCACTGGACGGCATATCCCATCAATGGAATATCTTCTTGCTGCGGCAGGTTGATTGCTTCGCCGAACAGCGTATTGCCATCGGCTATTTGGATTTGTGTTTTGACAATATCGATGCCGGTAACCATTTCTGTGATCGTATGCTCGACTTGTACGCGCGGATTGACTTCAATGAAATGAAAATCGTCTCCAGCCACCAGGAATTCAATGGTTCCAGCGTTGACGTAGCCGACTTTTTCAGCTATGTCCTTTGCCGCCCCACAGATCCTTCCACGCATCTCTTCACTCAGGCCGACTGACGGCGCCACTTCCACAACCTTCTGATGACGGCGCTGGACTGAACAGTCGCGTTCATAGAGGTGGAGGACGTTGCCCTCAGCATCTCCTATGATCTGGACCTCGATATGTTTCGGAGTGGCGATATACTTTTCAAGATAGACTTCACTATTACCGAAGGACTTGGATGCTTCACTCTTGGCCCGTTCGTAACTGTCCTTGACATCATCGCCTTCATCGACGATACGCATCCCTTTCCCGCCGCCACCTGATATGGCCTTGATGATGATCGGCAGCCCATGCTTTTCAATGAACTGTTCTACTTCTTCGAATGACTGGACTGCGCCGTCTGAACCAGGGATGATCGGGAGTCCGGCAGCCACCGCTGTTGCGCGTGCTTTGACCTTATCGCCGAACATATCCAAGTGACGCTGCTCTGGTCCGACAAATATGATGCCCTCCTCTTCACAACGTTTCGCGAACGTCATGTTCTCACTCAAGAAGCCATAACCTGGATGTATGGCATCCACATCTGCTTTTTTCGCCACTTTTATGATGGCTTCGATATCCAGATAACTCTCTGTAGGCGACAGCTCTTCGCCGACAAGATATGCTTCGTCGGCCTTGTATCTATGTAATGCCCCTTTATCCTCATTACTGTATATCGCTACTGTAGTAATATCGAGCTCCGTACAGGCGCGGAAGATACGGATAGCGATTTCTCCCCTATTGGCAACCATCAGTTTGTTGATTTTATTCATGACATTCCTCCTCTATTATCATTTTAATTATAATAAATATTCAAAAAATATACAATCCAATTCATTGTTTCTCCTAATTTGTAAATGAGGGCAAAAGATCGTGATCAAAAAAAGACCAGAAAATGAATTCTGGTCTATAGGTTAGTCAGCGTCTTTTGTTTTTTAACATGTTTGGCCGAAATGATGAGCAGGCCGATTGCGATGGATATGCTGAGGAATGACGAGCCCCCATAACTGAGCAGCGGCAACGGCACACCGGTAAGCGGGATGAGCTTTGAGATGCCGCCGAGATTGACGAACAGCTGGAAGGTGATGTATATGGCGACGCCTACACAGATGAGGCGATAGAACATGTCTTCTGAGACTGCTGCATACCATAATGCCTTCAGTACAAGGACCAAGTACAGGAGTAGGATGAATATTACCCCAATCAGCCCCAGCTCTTCTGCCACCACCGCAAATATGAAGTCAGTATGCGGCTCTGGAAGATAGCCGAGCTTCATTACACCATTGCCCAGCCCATTGCCGAAAATGCCGCCATGGGATATGGATACCAACGCATTCGTCAATTGGTACCCCGTCCCGGTCGGATCATTGAATGGATGGAGGAACGTGTCTATGCGGGCCTGCTGGTGAGGCGAGAGGATACTCCCCTTAATCATAAAGATGATGATGCCTATCGCTACTGCCGCCATGGCGATTACCCCGCCCGCCTTGGCGAGAAATCGGATCGAGATGCCGGAATATAGGAATATCCCTGCAATGATGCCAGTGATGACGAGCCCGGTGCCGAAATCGTTCGAGATGACCATCGTCGTACAGAAACCTATGAACAACAAGGGCACCAGATGACCTGCCTCAAGTTGCTTGAGGCGGTCTTTCTTCCTATCGTATATGTACGCCAGATATAAAATGGTCACTATCTTGAAAAACTCCGAAGTCTGGAAGTTGAAGCCCGCTAAGCGGATCCAGTTCCTTTCCCCATTAACCTCTGTACCGAAGAAAGCCGTAAACAACAGAAGAACAAAAATACCCCCCGTCGCTGCAATCTGGAAGTATTTATTGCGCAGAAACTTCCCAGACATGAAGTAGGTCATGATGAATACGACGATGAAACCGAGAATTATGGAGAACAGTTGTCTGATATAATAATGTTCAGGATTCCCGCCTGTAATATCGCTTTTCGATGCGATCACCATGCTCGCACTGTAGACCATGATGAGACCGATGAGGCTTAGCAGGATATAGCTGATCACGATGACGAAATCAACGTGTTTGGAGTATACTTTTACGTAGTCGAAGAAGTCTTTTATGTATGACAATTTATCGCCTCATTTAAAAAAGTCTAAAGATTATATTTCTTTAGACTCGAATTTTTCCTTTTCCATATATGCTTCGTGCACTTTGGATACTTCCTTTTCCAGTTTCTCCAATACGGCATGTCCGTCTTCGGGATCGATCAGGCCAAGTCTTGCAGCGAAATGGACCTCTTTTGATAATCCAAACATCTGTGTGTCCAAAACCTCTTCATAGACCGGGCATTGGGGCATTGTCAAGTTGTCCATCTGCACTTCGATCAGCTGGACAATCTTTTCGGCATCTTTTTCCAGCTGTTCATAAGCCTGTCTGCTCAATTCATCTTTAGTGGACACGAAATTACCCCTTTCTATAAACTCTCTATAAAATTTTATATCAGGAACAGCAAAAAAGCAAGTAAATACAAGAGTATGATACGATTGAAACAGCTTAAACAATACATATATTTCTGCTATAATTAAGCAGTAAGGAGAGAATGCAGATGATTATACAAATATTGGGCAATGTACGTTACCAGATTACACTCGACCCATCCACATGGATATTCGACGACCGCAAAGAAGAACTTGAAAAGGTGTTGGCTCAGGAACCCGAAAAGGAACAGATCAATTTTTCGGACAGCACAGAATGGAACAGGCAGATCATTGAGGGCACGACTAAACCGCCTACTTTGAAAACCGAGAAAAAGTTCAAAAATAAAGAACTTCTAGAAGGCACTTTCATCATTTGCCTAAAGCCTTTCCTGGAATATACCGAGCCCCATCAGGGCGAAGATGCCATGATAGTGTTCACACATGACGAGGGGACGACTACTCTTCCCTTCAATGCACGTGATACATATTATGCCCATTTCAGTCAGGATGGAAAGCGCATCTATGATGACGGCATGATCGATGTGCTGGTCATCAAGGATGGTAATATGGAAGAAAAGCTTGTGCATGTTACCGGCATCGCGTTTGAATAAGCGTTTGAATAATAAAAAAATCAGCCTATCTTTATGGATAGTAGACTAACCTAATTATTTGAGACAATATAAAACACCTTCGAAATGGTACAATGTTCATCAAGTACTGAATCGGAGG
>CANLWV010000003.1 GCA_947494965.1 uncultured Salinicoccus sp.
GCTCCGGGGCTGCGCGTTCGACTTGCATGTATTAGGCACGCCGCCAGCGTTCATCCTGAGCCAGGATCAAACTCTCCATAATTGGAGTGCTCTGACTCGTTGCGGTTTTACTTGTCGCCCAAGTTGAATGGTTATACCATCCGGTTTTATTGGAATTAACGTTGACATATTGTCATTCAGTTTTCAATGTTCTCTCGTTGACTGCTTTACTATTGTAGCATTCGTCCTACATATTTGCAATCCTTATTATCTCTTTTTCAAAATTGCTTTTGTAGTTTTTAAATGCCCGCCTACTGTTTTCAGCGACTTCTCTACTATACCATCTTCCAATTTCGCTTGCAACCTTTTTTTATTTTTATTTTAGGTTGGTTGCTGTCGGTAAGTTGCCATCTGTTTTCAGCGACTTTTATATCATAGCAAGCTCTCTTTAGAGTGTCAACGGTATGCAGCTTTTTTATCGTGCATTGTTACACTAATTGAAAAGGCGGTGCATAGCACCGCCTTTGTCATTTCTTATGAGATGTATTCTGTCTCGTTTTGTTCTTATACTTCATCTTATTGTTTACTTTAACCTGACCAGCTTCTTTTTGTTTTTGGCGTTCATCTCTCTGTGCCATTGCTTTTCTATTTTCTTCGTTGCGTTCTGCCTTCGTCACCCTACCACGTTCTCGTTTTTCCTGCTCTGACGCTTCAATATACTTTGGCAACATTATAAGTTGGAAAGCATTCACTGCCACCAATGTAAAGATTGAACGATAGATCCAAGATGTATCCTCTACGTTTAGGAAAGGAAGCAGGGCAATCGAGGTCATGAATACCATATAGAAGAGTGATGGGATGAAGACTTGGGTACCGCGCGCTTCGCGGTCTTTCCACCATGCGACTATAAAACCGGCAATGACTACAATGATTGGAATCCATATATAATCAATTATCTCACCCGCTTCTTTGCCAAAGCGGTAAAATCTGACATAGAAAAGGTCGAATACAGCATAAATCACCAATAACAATTGTATATAAGGCCATAGCTTCCTGAAAAGCCCCATCCCTAATGGATGGATGAACAGATAGATGAAGAATGCCACTTGACTTACTGTGGCAATCAACAATCCATATCCAAGAAACCAGATCAAGCCAGCAAGAAATTCACCAAATTGGCCTGCAAAAAGGTATCGCGTTACATTCTCATACTCTGTAACCATGCTCACCAGAGCTGTGATGATCATGCCGAGGAGTAGTGTCCTGAAATAGAACCTCACAAGATACTTAGATGTCATACTATAATCCCCCGGCTATTTACTTTCATCGATTACATTGTCTGCAATCTCGCGATAGATCTTTCCTATCTGATGGTCCGCCCCGTAGACTGAAGGCGCAAAATCCTCTTTGTCCCATTTAGGCTGGCCAAGAGGCAACTGGCCAAGTAGCGGCACACTTAGTTCATCAGCAAGCTTCTGTCCGCCACCCTGTCCAAAGACATACTCCTTCTCTTCTGTAAGTTCACTCTCAAAGTAACTCATGTTTTCTATGACACCAATGATGTCGTGATCAGTATGCTGTGCCATGGCACCTGCCCGGGCAGCGACGAATGCGGCTGTCGGATGTGGTGTGGTTACTATTATTTCCTTACTGTGCGGCAACAGCTGATGGACATCAAGTGCCACATCTCCGGTACCAGGAGGGAGGTCCAAAAGAAGATAGTCAAGATCGCCCCAATCGACTTCATTAAAGAAGCTGCTGATCATCTTGCCGAGCATAGGACCTCTCCAGATCACCGGTGTATTCTCTTCGACAAAAAATGCCATGGAAATAACTTTTACTCCGTATCTTTCAACAGGGATGATTGTTTTATCCTTAATTCCAGGTTTTTCGGTGATACCCATCATATCGGGCACACTGAACCCATATATATCCGCATCTATGAGTCCGACTTTTTTGCCTTTCTCCGCCAATGAGACCGCTAAATTGACTGCTACTGTCGATTTGCCGACCCCACCTTTGCCGGAAGCGATAGAAATGAACGCTGTATCATTATCTTTGAAGCGATTCTCCACTTCACTGCCTGAAGTGCCTCTATGGCGTTCGATTGTCTCTTCGTCCAGTTCATCGAACCTGAGACCGACTGTATCTGCGCCTGCTTCTTTGACTGCATTTACGATTTTCATCTGCAGATCAAGCTGCTCCTGTCCGCCGAGACGGCCAATTGCCACTTTTACACTTACATGGTTCTTTTCCTCTTTGATGCTTATTTCCTGGATGCCCTCTGTTTCGGATATAGGTACATTGAGGATTGGATCATTTATGTTGCCGACGATTTCTTCCACTTGCTCTCTAGTAAGCATTTAAAAATTCTCCTTTACGCCTTATGGTTAATACATCCATGATAACACAACATATTCTATTTATAATGAAAAAAAACCAAACACTTTATGGCTGAAGTGTTTGGTTACTTTACTCACATTAAGTTGTAGGTTAATGGATATTACTCTTTCTCATTCACTTTATTTTCGAATTTCTCGAGCTGTTTTTGAGCGAACGGTTTACCACCCATACCAAAGCTTATTGCAAAAGCAACAGCTACAGCGCCTAGGATGATCAGGAATGCTAGATTTACGATGCTCTGGGCGAAATTCAATTGATCGAGCGTCATAAAGACCGCGACGATTATAATCAGATACTTGGCAATCTCGCCGATGAAGGCATTTCCTGTACTCTTAGTTATTACAGTAGAAAGTAAATTGCCTCCGACAAATCCTAGAGTCAATATAATTAGGGCTGAGATAATAAGTGGAATATAGGCGATAATCGTTGTTCCAATCGTATTGAAGACTTCCAGGTTCAATACTGTCAACGCCTGTACGACGAAGAACAGACCTACTAGTACCGATATGACTACACCGGAAGCTTGTGGAATGTCAATTCCTTCTTTTGTCTTATCGCCAAAGTTTACGTATGAATTGAATCTGCTCATATTTAAGTTCTGGAGTAGATTTGTAACCAATCTACCTAGAATCTTAGCCAGGTACAGTCCCAATACTATCAGAACCGCAGCAACAAGCAGTTTCGGGATGAAATTAAGTACTGCAGTCATCATTTCTTTAATTGGAGCTGATACCGACTGCATATTCAACGCGTCGAAAACTGGGGGCAGGAACAAGATAAATACTAGAAAGTATGCCAGCTTTCCAAGTGTAGTAATGATGCCTTCCGATTCCTTTTTAGCTTCGTCCGGACTGCTCAACTCTTTTTTCTGCAGCCATTTATCGAAGCCGACTGCCTTCAAACCTTTTACGATAATGTTTTTAAGCACTACTGCGATAATCCACGCTAAAAGTAAAAGTAAAAGTGCACTGATTAAATTAGGTATAAAAGCGATGATCTTGTCTAATACCGACATTAGTTGATCTCCTACGTTACCCCAAAAAATTACCTCCTTAAAATGTATTATGGTTAGCCATCATCTAGTTTTATGGCAACTAAACACATTTTTCCTTTTTATTTCAAAATTAAAATATTTCATTTTAGGTTAACTACGCTCATATTGGCTATAAAGAGAGTATTACAATAGAGAGGAATGGGACCATATATGAACTTAACAATCATGCAGTATTTCGAATGGTATCTCCCCGATGACGGCGAACATTGGAACCGTCTCAAGGATGATGCCCAAAAAATAAAGGATAAAGGCTTTGATGCCGTATGGTTGCCACCACCCACTAAAGCGGACAGTACGGCAGATCCCGGGTATGCAGTCTATGATGTGTACGACCTTGGAGAATTTGATCAGAAGGGAGACGTCCGCACCAAATATGGTACGCGTGAACAACTCGAAGCGGCGATAGCAGCATGTAAGGAGGCCAATCTACTGGTCTACATCGATCTTGTGATGAATCATAAAGCTGCCGGAGATGAAACTGAAACATTCAAAGTCATCGAAGTGGATCAGGAAGATCGGGAAAAGGATATTTCTGAACCTTTTGATATCGAAGGGTATACACGGTTCTTCTTCCCCGGAAGAGATGGAAAATACAGTGACTTCGTTTGGAATTTCAACCATTTCAGTGGAGTCGACTATGATGCACGAGAAGACCGAACAGGGATTTTCCGTATCTTGGGTGACTACAAGGATTGGAACAGTAATGTTGATGACGAATATGGCAATTTCGACTACCTCATGTTCTCAGACATCGATTACGATCATCCCGATGTCAAAGAAGAGATGATTGGTTGGGGAAAATGGCTCACTGATACTTTGGACGTCGATGGATTCAGGTTGGATGCCGTCAAGCATATCGATAGTACATTTATCGCAGAGTTTATAGAAGCGCTGGAAGCACATGCTGATCGCGACTTATATTTCTTCGGAGAGTTCTGGAATCCAGATGTAGAAGCTAAAGAAGGATTTTTGAAGGATGTAGAATTCGATATAGATCTTTTCGATGTTAAATTGCACTATAATCTTTTTGAAGCTGCAAATGAATATGAAGGCTATGATCTCACCCAGATATTCGATGGCACACTCGTGCAGGAAGATCCTTGGAATACCGTCACCTTCGTAGACAATCATGATACGCAGCCTGGAGAATCTCTTGAGTCATTTATTGACGGCTGGTTCAAACAGTCCGCCTATGCACTCATTCTTCTGAGACAGGATGGATTTCCTTGCGTTTTCTACGGAGATTACTATGGAACGGATGGTGAAGACGGGATGGGAGAATTGATCGATCCACTTCTATACGCCAGACATAACAAGGCGCTTGGAGAACAACAAGATTACCTCGACCACCCCAATACAATCGGCTGGGTGCGTTTTGGAGAAGATGAAGTCGAAAATTCCGGCTGCGCCGTCCTCATTTCAAATGGGCTGGAAGAAGGGGTCAAAAAAATGTATGTGGGCGACGCGCATAGCGGTGAGGAATGGATTGATGTTACCGAAAACAGGGAGGATATCGTTACCATCGATGAAGAAGGCAATGGGGAATTCTTCGTCGATAGTCAGAGCGTCAGTGTATACGCTCTTCCAGACGCTTAATATATAATTAAACAAAGGGATAAGCCATGGAGAAATTAATAGAATCAGTGACGGCCATTTCATCGTTCCTTTGGGGATACCCGATTATCATCATGTTGTTTTTCACTAGCGTCTACTTAACTTTCAGGTTGAAGTTCTTTCAGTTTGTCTACCCTTTCTATTTCAACCCACTGGCAACCGGTATCATTATAGCCATTGCTGTCGGCGTCGTTGTCTTTGGTGGTGTGAAACGCATCGGCAAAGTGTCTTCTTACCTCGTCCCTTTCATGGCCTTGTTCTATATTCTGGCAGGGGTTATCATTCTTATTTTGAATGCCTCGGCCGTTCCCGCAGCTTTTGGATTGATTTTCACCGAAGCCTTCAATCCGACAGCGGCTCTTGGCGGCGGGGCTGGAGCGGTACTCGCTGAAACAATACGGTGGGGCTTCGCACGCGGCATCTACAGCAATGAAGCGGGGCTAGGTACTTCTCCAATTGCACATGCTGCTGCCCAGACAGATCACCCAATTCGTCAGGCTTTTTGGGCCGTGATTCAAATTCTGGTTGATACCCTGATCATTTGTACAGTTACAGCGTTAGTCGTCCTAACAACAGGTGTATGGCCACAGAGTGATGCACATAAGGAAAGTGTCAGGGAAGCTTTGACGGCCCGGGCCTTCGAAGAATCTTTTGGACCGGTCGGAAGTTATGTAGTATCGATAGCCTTGGTTATATTTGTCTTCTCGACCATAACGGTAGTCGTTTTTTATGGCGCACGGCAAGCAGAGTACCTTTTCGGCCTCTGGGCCGGCACAGTCATGAAGAGTATCTACGTCATTTCAATCGTTGTCGGGGCGATAGGAGGAGCAACTGCCTTATGGGCCTTCCTTGATCTCACTTTATTCTTTGTAGTGTTACCGAATATCATCGCCATAATATTGCTTTCTCCAAAGGTCATCGAATTGAAGAAGGAATTTTTCAATGATCCGAAGTATTACCAGAAAGATATAGAAGATGAACATGTGTGATTAAAGAGATTTCGTTTCTGTAAATATTGTAAAAAACCCACTTAGCGATACTAAAATATCGAATCACTAAGTGGGGTTGCCTATTTTTAATCTTCAAAATATCATGTGCATCTGATGAGTCACGAATTAATCTCTAGTATGGTTGTATCTCATATCTTCATTCAGTTGTGCCGGACTGCTATCCTCTATACCTAGCTTAGCCAAAGTCACACCTTCCTGGAAATAGTCACGTTCCAAAAGGACTCCCGCTAATATAATGACCGAGTCCATTACCGGTGTTTGAACCCCAACCATCTTTCCAATGCTTGCCCACAATACTAGCCCGTTGGATACATCTTCTGTAACATAACGATTGTCAAGTTCTATCGGTCCCTTTATATCCTTCAAAACCTTCGAATGGTTGTACTGCTCATCTAAGGTAAGTCCATCTTCAAAATACCCACTCCTGAGGCTTCTTTCTGATTTCGAAAGTGCATCAAAACCAAGCGCTCTGCAGATCTCCTGACGTTCTTCATCAATTTTGTGCACCACGTTCACAGTGTGCTTGGTGATTCCTTCTTTGTAGAGATAGAAATCATCCCCAGCGTAATCGATCCTCCCCGCATTCAGTATGGAAGGGCCTGGATGGCTCTCAGGATTACCGTTGTTTAAGGTTGTTTCCAGTATATTTTCAGCGGGTTCGAGGTAGTCGTACATGCGATGGAATACCTCGAGCATCTCCTCGGTATGTCTCGCCGGATATGCGGCAAAGAGATTATATTTATTATAGGCGATGAGCTGTGCTTCATTATTTTCAGATGAATAGCGTGAGGCGTAGGTCAGTGACATCGTCTCGCCTACTTTTACATCGACGTCAGCTTTCATATTATGCAGTACACGCCTAAAACGAAGGCTTGACATTGCACTTGCTCCGTTGATCAGTATATACTGTCCATCCTCAATATAAGGTGCAATCGTTTCGCCAACCGGTTCAATTGCAACAGAAGGTATTGTAAGCATTATTACATCCTGCCCCTTGACAGCCTCTTCCGCTTCGCGTGTAAATCTATGGAGGGAGATTGGTTTTCCATTGAATGAAATTGTCCCACTCTCCTCAATTTGACTCAAATCCTTCTTCGATTGCGGCGACTGAAAAAGTGTCACCTGGTGCCCCTTCTCAGTCATATCAGCGGCCGCGGTGATCCCACCATTGCCGGCACCAAAAATCCCTATTTTTAAACCCATCAAATCCCTCCTTCTATAGTTGTCCATCATAGACGACTTCGCCGTCGACGATTGTTTTTATTACTTTTGCGGTTAATAATTCCTCAGACGATATCTGCATGACGTCACGCTCAAATATCGCGAAGTCAGCGTAATAACCTACGTCAATCAACCCCGCCCTGTCACCTTTATAGATAATCGCGGCAGCATCATGTGTATACATTTTAAATGCTTCATACCGGCTGATGCATTCACTTTCATTATAGACCCCGCTCTCCCCACGACGTGTGACAAGTGTATGGATTCCCTGCATCGGATTGGCTGTTTCGATAGGAGCATCCGACGATCCGCCAAGCATCAAGCCATAATCAAGCATTGTCTTGAATGGATAAAGGTATGCTGTACGTGTTTCTCCGAGATATTTCTCTACCCAGGGCATATCAGATGTAAGAAATGTTGGCTGTACATCGCATATGATACTCGTTTTAGCCATTCTCTCAAGCAGGGGTTGGTTCAACAGACTTGTGTGAATCAATCTGTCGTGTTTACCTTCAGGAACTGGATGTTTTTCAATGGCGTCCACCACCATCTCACACGCTCTATCTCCTATGACATGTACTGCTACTGCATCCTTATTGCACCGGGCCTTCACAATGAGCGATTCCAGATCTTCCTGGGAGTGGATCTGCAGTCCATGCTCAGCCGTGCCTTCATAAGGGTCTTTAACCAGAGCGGTTTTCCCACCGAAAGCGCCATCCATGAAAAGTTTCATGGCATCAGGTTCAATCCAGTCTTTTCGGTAATCTGGCCCATCTGCAACCATCTCATCGTAAACTTGTTCGTGCCGAAGCAGATTGACCCGGATCTTTTTACCCTCGGGCCCCACCGTCTTGAGATATGCCCCGAGGGGTACTTGATAAGGACCGTGATAAGACATATCCTCTGTATGGACATTGGTGATGCCATACGAATGGAGATGATCGACTGCTGTTGATATGTCATCGCTTATTGAATCGATATCATCTTCCACAGTTTTCTCCCTAACCATTTCAAAAGCCTTATCATAGACCCACCCTGTCAATTCCCCGTCCGCATCTCTTTCGAAATATCCACCTTCCGGATCTCCTGTGGTACGATCAAGGCCGAGAAGCGACATTGCTTCCGTGTTGATCAATCCGGCGTGATGGCATACACGGGTAATCAGTGTCGGCTTATGGATCAGCATATCCAGCTCTTCACGCTTCATTTTATATTGACCAGGAAAATTATTCTCATCATAGCCCAAGATGACATTCCATTTATCCTTCGAATCAAATTCTGAGACCAATTTTTTCATCATATTGATATCGTCGACGTCATTGAGTGCGAGTGATTTTAATTTCTTCCCTAACATGACCAGATGCATGTGTGTATCAGTCAATCCCGGCAGCATTGTGGCACCTTCTAGATCTACCAGTTCATCCGCTTCATGCCTAAAATCCGAGTAAATACCCGCGCCGAGAATAATTCCATTCTCTACAAGAACCGCCTGTACCTTATCTTCCGACCGCTTCATCGTATATATATTCCCATTATAATATAATGTCTTCATACATTACCCCCAGAAAAAATGCTTCATATATACATTATATATGAAGCATCCATCATTATCTTCCTAAAATGGTTGAATTAATCATCCTGGCTCAGTTCTTCACTGCGGTTAGCTGCCGCATTTAATGTTGTCATCAAGATGCTCTTAATCCCTTCGCCATCTAAAGCGTCCAATCCCGCTTCAGTCGTTCCCCGCTTTGAAGTGATATTCTTCCTTAGTTGACTGAACGACAGATCGGAATCCTCCACCATTTTACCAGCGCCGATAACAAGGTTTGTCGTTAGGAACATGGCTTCGTTTTCATCGAACCCAAGCTCCATGAGACTCTCTGCATACTTCTCATAAATATAATATAGGAAGGCCGATCCCGAACCTGTTGCAGCAGTAATGTTATGCATTGCATCTTCTTCCACTACCACGGTCGTGCCAAAACTCTCCATCAATTCCACAAGCTCATCCTTATCAGGAAAGTTTTCGGAGTAGCTGATACCGCTGACGGAATGCTGAACCATCGCATTAGTGTTCGGCATCAACCTAGCTATTGGATTGTCACTTTTAAGTTCTCTTCTGATTGTTTTAATCTGGGTGCCTGCCATAACCGAAATAATCTTCGTCGCTTCTTCAAGGTATGGGCGCAGCCTCTTGGCCACATCAGGAAAACTTTGCGGCTTGCTCGCTAAGATGACATAATCTGCATCCTTCAACAGTTCTGAATCATCATAAGAGATATTGACTCCCAGTTTATCCTGAAAGAATTTTATTTTCTCTTTCTGACTTTTACTCGTCAAATATATATCTTCTGGTTTTACCACTTTATTTTCAATCATCCCTATAAAGATGGCACTCGCCATATTACCTGCACCATAAAATACGATTTTCATAAGATCAGCTCCATTTTTGATTTTACGGACAGTAACAATCATAACAAACTGAAAAGAATATTTAAAATGGCGCTCTAATCAAGGTTGGATATAGAAAACAATGCCAATATAGTGGAGGAAACTCGCTATTATGATGAAGAAATGCCATATCATATGGAAATATCGGCGTGTCTTCTGTGCGTAAAACCAGGCTCCCACCGTGTAGCTCACGCCTCCCAATGTAATCATAAGTAAAAACATCCAATCTGTATTCGCTAATATTCTCGGGAAGAAGATGACGGCCATCCATCCCATGATGAGATAGACTGTCAGACTCACCCTATTACTCACTTTTGGACTCAGCACTTTATATAAAATACCCAGCACTGCCACCGTCCATTGGATAATCAAGGTGGCTATGCCCCAAGTGCCGCCGATCACTGACAAGGCAATAGGTGTATAGGTGCCTGCAATCGCAACAAATATAAAACTATGATCAAGCAGACGCATGATATATTTATGTTTTGTGTTATGAGCCATGGCATGATAAAGAGTAGAAGTCAGGAACATGGAAAATATGCTGATGACATAGATGGAGCCGCCCACAGCATGCATTATGCCACCACTCTCATACATATAGACTGCCGTAAAGGGCAACAGCAATATAAATATGATGGCTGCTACGCCATGGCTGACGCTATTGCCGACTTCTTCCCCGAAAGACAGCGGAATCATATGTTTCAATGAATCCACGACTCTATCCCCCATATCGTGCTGTTTTCTGTATAAAGGGCCGCGTGTACCTGTATGCTTCAAAAACATTATATCAAGCCTTCATCCATCAAGTCCCGTCTAGCTGTTTCGACACTGTCTTTCCCTATCTTGTTTTTAAGCGGCGAAAATTCCCCCGTCCGGTCGACTTGTAGTGTCATATGAGTGTTTGCAATCTGGAACGCATCAAAATAAAATTTTTCGAATTTAAGGGCCTCCGCCTTAATGATCTTCAAGTCATCATCGAGATGCTCCAATTTTTTCAATGCAAGATGATAAGGCATTTTTACGTCAGCTACCTTTTCAAGAAACTCGATATTGAAAACATGTATACCGATGTTCCCATTCTTGAATTTTTCCTCTTGACCTTCAGGCAATTCAGTATATTCAACTACGCTCTTCTGATCTTCCACTAGGCACAGACGTCCGACACTTTCCCCTGGCCTCGGTTCTATTGACTTGGATGTCACTTCATTGTCATTTTGAATATGAAGTCCGACAAGCAGCGGGTCCGCCACCTTGACCACCACATTATCGACGTTGTTCATAAATACATGCCTGATACCCAACTCTTTCATATGCTCCAGCATACCTGAATGCTTCAGCGCACTGAATATTCCTCCATTGCCATTTGGGGTCACCAGTATATTCCTGTCAGCATCAAGCAGCAGTTCCCCATCTTTTGATAACGCCGGGAAATGTTCCTGTTTAAAGAAATGGATATTGTCTGCATCCAAATCGAAATGATTATGCGTGGAGAAGAACTGCTTGGTTTCCTCATGGTTGATGTCGCTCGTCATGATGAACCATGGTACAGACACATTCACTTCTTCCTGGAATGCTTTGAGTTGTTTTGCCTGCAATTCGAATAAGGAATGGCCATCAAACGAGAAAGTGCCTTTCGGTCCTATATGCTCAAGACGGGTCCCTTGACCGCCTGCCATCAGCAGGACCCCTACCTGGCCATCGGCCATTGCATCAAGCGTCATCTCATGCAACATATGTTCATCCAGTTCTTCCGGTGTGGTATAAGGGATTTCAGTGATGTTTCCCATATCCACTGGTGTCGGATTTTGGTAGACCTCCTCAAACACTTCCTTGATTTCATCCATATCAAGTGATTGGAATTGATGTTCCACTTCTTCCTGTTCATTTCTTTCCAGTTTGTCGTATTGGGGTATCATTGCCTTCATCATCATTATCCTCCACAAATCATTTTCTTAATTATAATGTATATCCATGGAACTGTAAAAATATAAAAAATGATGATGAGGGGTTCCTTTGCCCGAATGAAGTATAGAAGAGTTGTACCCACAAGCTGATGAACATCTTTATAGAGCTAAAGCAATGGGACGCAATCAAGTCTGCTGTGACCTCCTTTAGCTGATGGCTTCCGGTGGCATGATAGAGCAGCGCAATAAAAAAACTCCCTCCCGGGGAGTTTTATCCGGTGATGACTTGTCTTACAAGTTCAATATTCACCTTGTTGCTGCCAATTTTATAATCCTTGAGAATCTTGGCTTCAACCTCTGCCACATCTTCTGTATTGCTGTGGATGACGGCAAGTGTGTCGCCAACTTCTACAGGGTCGCCGACCTTTTTCTTCAACACAAGGCCTACAGCCAGATCGATAACGTCTTCCTTGGTCTGACGCCCGGCTCCAAGCATCGCCGATGCGATACCAATTTCTTCAGCTTTGATTTCTTCCACGAATCCACTCTCTTTCGACTTAACCTCATATTGATAATCTGCTTGAGGCAGGCGCGATACATCGTCGACTACAGTCGGGTCGCCGCCTTGATTCTTCAAGAACATCTTAAATTTCTCAAGAGCCTTTCCATCATCGATGACCGCCTGGAGCTTTTCTTTGGCCTCATCCAAGCTTTCCGCAGCTCCTCCAAGGACTGCCATCTGTGCACCGAGCTCCAGACACAGCCTAGTCAAGTCTTCAGGGCCTTCGCCTTTAAGCGTTTCAATGGCCTCCTTGACTTCCAGGGCGTTGCCGATGGCATAGCCGAGTGGTTCTGACATGCTTGATATGATCGCCATTGTATTGCGGCCTACATTATTGCCGATTGATACCATTGCTTCTGCAAGTGCAACGGCGTCTTCCTCATGCTTCATGAAGGCACCATCCCCTGTTTTAACGTCAAGGACAATTGCGTCAGCGCCTGAAGCAATTTTCTTACTCATGATTGAACTTGCAATCAGGGGAATCGAATTGACTGTCGCGGTGACATCACGTAACGCATAGATCTTTTTATCTGCTGGGGTCAAGTTGCCGGATTGGCCTATGACCGCCACTTTGTCACGATTGACGATGTCTGTGAATTCCTTATCTGTAATCTCGACATGGAATCCTTCTACCGCTTCAAGTTTGTCGATTGTTCCACCTGTATGGCCAAGCCCCCGCCCACTCATTTTGGCTACAGGCACATCTAGGGCCGCCACTAACGGTGCCAAGACGAGTGTCGTGGTATCGCCTACTCCACCTGTCGAGTGCTTATCCACTTTAACGCCACTGATTGCCGAAAGATCGATTTCATCTCCGGATTTGACCATTGCCATTGTAAGATCTGCCCGTTCTGCTTGAGTCATGTCATTGAAGAATACAGCCATCAATAGGGCTGAAGCCTGATAGTCCGGGATATCCCCTTTTGTATAGCCGTCTATAAAATACTGGATCTCCTCTTTAGTAAGTTCTCCATTATCACGCTTTTTAGCGATTATATCGACCATTCTCATACATATCTTCCTTCCACACTATATAGTTTTACTTCCAACAGAGTGTCGGTTACGCGCCTCCATATAAAAATCTATCAATCTTTGGGAAGTCTTATCCCATGCAAAGTCCAGCGCTTCTTTTCTGGCATTTCTGCGCAGCAAGTCAAGATGTTCTGGATCTTCAAGGACAGATACCGCCTCGAGCATACTTTCAATATTTTCATTTTCAAACAGCATTCCATTGACGCCATGTTCAACTTGTTCATTAGTCGGTCCACTTTTCGCGGCAATGACAGGTAGGCCTGAAGCCATCGATTCCAAAATGACAAGCCCAAGGGTTTCAGAAACTGATGGGAAGATGAATGCATCTCCAGAAGCAAATGCCTTGGACAATTCTTCTCCATGGATGAAGCCGGTAAATACCGTATTAGTGCCCTTAAAACGCTTTTCGATCTCCGCCCGTGCTGGACCGTCGCCGACCATGGCTAAGCTTATATCGGGGCGCTTTTCAAGTAGTGGCACCAATTTATGCAGTTCCTTTTCTATTGCTATCCTGCCGATGAACACCAGCAACTTATTGGACGGCTTCCCTCCGGTCAGCCATTCCCTCATCTTATCATCACGAAACCGTGGATGCCGATGGTCTACATCCACCCCGCGCGGAATGACATCCAGACGCTCGATGCCCTGGGCATCAAGTTCCTCACGGATGGCTTGTGAAGTGACAAGGTTCAAATCCGCATTTTTATGGTTGCGTTTGATATACCACCATAGCAGCGGTTTCGCCGGCTTATACGCTTTATAGAAATCCAAGTACTTTGGCAGATGAGTGTGGTAAGAGGAAACAAGCGGAATATCAAGTTTCTGTGCAGCCTTCACTGCACTCGTTGCAAGAAGGATCGGATTGACTGCGTGTACTACGTCAGGCTGGAATTTCTTCAATTCATGGTACACTTTACGAGAAGGAACCCCCCATTTACGGTATCTATAAAAAGGGAAAGTGATCGGTTTGATACCGATCACTTTTGCACCTTTATAATCGTATACACCAAGGTCCGGCGCAATGACCAGAACTTCGTGTCCTTCCCGTATAAAGTAATCTATGGCTTTCGTCAATCTCGTCACTATCCCATCAGTCGATGGTAGAAATGTTTCTGTGACAATTGCTATCTTCATACGGTCTTACCTCTTTCTATTTCCAAGTCACTTGAGGAAGAACATTATCTACAATGATACGATCCTTATGTTCCATTGCTTCCTGGAGGATTTCTTTAAGGACATCCTGCGTCAACAGGTGTGGTTCAAGGCCAAGGTCGATCAGGTTTGTATTCACTGCATTGTAGTAGTGGTCTTCATTTTCAACACGCGGATTTTCTATTGATTTAACTGTCGCTTCGACATTCAGTTCTTCTGCTGCCTTTTTAGTCTTCTCAGCAAGTTCTTGAACGGAGAATGACTCTGTGAATTGGTTGAAGACACGGAACTCACCTTGTTCAGCCGGATTTTCCGCAGCAATTTCAACACAGCGGACAGTGTCCTGGATATTCAGGAAGGCCCGAGTTTGGCCACCTGAGCCATAAACAGTGATATCATGTCCGATCGCAGCCTGTACCAGGAACCGGTTGAGAGCAGTACCGAAAACAGCATCGTAGTCAAGACGGTTAGCCAACACTGGATCTTTCTTTGTCTCTTCAGTGTTCAAACCATAGACAATACCCTGGTTGAGATCAGTTGCACGAATACCCCAAATCTTACAGGCGAACATGATGTTATGAGTATCATGCACTTTTGTCAGGTGATAGAAAGAACCCGGTTGTTTAGGGAACGGTAGAGTATCTTTTCTGCCTTTGTGTTCGATTTCTATGTACCCTTCCTCGATGTCTATGTTCGGCTGTCCATATTCACCCATCGTTCCGAGCTTTATGAGATGGCAATCAGGTTCAAATTCTTTTATTGCATAAAGCACGTTAAGATTTCCCAAAACGTTGTTTTGCTGAGTATAGACCGCATGCTCACGATCAATCATGGAATACGGCGCTGACCGTTGCTCGGCAAAATGGACAAAGGCTTCCGGACGTTCATTTTTGAAGACCAGAGTCAAGAAATCATAATGGTTAAGGTCCCCTTCGTACACTTTGATCTCTTTGCCGGTGAGTTCTTTCCATTTATCCACGCGCTCCTGGAGCGAAGCAATTGGTGTTACAGAGTTGGAATGCAGTTCATTATCGATTTTGCGTCTCACCAGATTGTCTACAATCGTCACATCATGGCCCTTCTCAGAAAGGTACAATGCAGTAGGCCATCCGCAGAAACCGTCTCCTCCTGCTACAATAATTCTCATTTAAAAATCCCTCGCTTCAAGTGTTATTTACAATACTCACAGTATACCACTAGTATACAACACCATTATAAAGATGTTTATGGCTTCGGACAAACTTTTAATGACTATTTGATGAAATGCTAAAAAGAAACCAGATCCTGATGGATCCAGTTCCTGGTCAAACCGCTTCAGGTGCACGTTGTTGCTTTTTCTTCTTATAATACTGGAAAGCCACGAGTAGGATGAACAGCCCGATTGCCACTCCATCCGTCATCAGACTGCTCTGTATGAACAATAGTGCAGTAGCGACCGCAACTATCCTCTCTACAATATTGTAGCGGGTGAGCATATAGTTTTGGATGAATGACGCAAATGTCGCCATTCCTATTGCAGCAGTGAGGACGGCCCATGCCATTTCAAGTACCGTGGCATCTGTAATCAGCAATATAGTAGGATTTATCGCAAACATAAACGGCAGAAGAAGTGCCGCAGAATCGTATTTGAAGCCCTGCACCCCTGTACGGATTGGACCGGCGTTCGCAATACCGGCCGTCGCATAGGCGGGCAGGTTTATTGGTGGTGTGTCATCTGCAAGCACACCATAATACAGGACAAAGAGGTGGGCTACAATGATTGGCAAGCCCAAATCGGTGAGCACTGGCGCAATCACTGCAGCAAGTACCACATAAGTCGCTGTAGTCGGCAAACCAAGTCCCAGCAGCAGACATGCAAACACCGTTAGTATCAACGCAATATAAATTTGGGTGTTATCGGTGATCATGAAGGTCGGCAGTGAAGATTCAATGGTATCTGAAAACTCTATGACGATACGTGTGAATTTCGTAGACAAACCGCTTGTCGTGATAACGCCGATCAAAATCCCTGCAGTCGCACACGCCACTATAATGCTCAGCGCATTCCTGGAAGCGGTGTCGAAACCTTCCAATAATTCCTTGCTTCCGTATTCCGACTTCACCTTGTCATGTCTCATCTTCCGTTGGAAGAGGCCAAATAGAAACGCCACAAGGATTCCACCCAACACCATGGTGAATATCGAGTCCCTCCATCGGATCGTCTGGTTGTTGAAGACCCTTATTCCAAAAACGTCATTCAACGCGACCAGTCCCTGGTTAAGGTATCCAACCAGATACTGCATCGCAAACGTGAGTGCAAGCAATATCGCCGCATAAAGTATCGTTCGTCCCAGACGTTCCTTGAAGCGATAGGTAAAGAGTGCTATGACAATCATTGCTATGATCGTATAGAATGCCGAAGCATTGACCGATGCGCGTTCAATGACGAGATAATACAGCAGAATCAATATCGGCACCAGCATATAACCTTGCTTCATAAGTAATTTCCGGGCTGAGGACATTTCAGAACGTTCCATCCCCGAGATATTATGTTTACCCGCTTCAAAATGAACCATGAACAAAATGCCGACGTAAGCCAATATCGCTGGAATGAATGCACTTTTAATGATTTCATAATAAGGGATCCCTGTGAATTCCACCATGATGAAGGCCGCAGCCCCCATAACAGGCGGGAGGAATTGCCCGCTTGAAGAAGCTGCTACTTCGACGCCACCTGCCACATGAGAGGGAAATCCGACCTTCTTCATCAAAGGTATCGTGAATGTACCTGTAGTAACTGCGTTTGCTGTAGAACTCCCGGAGATGCTCCCCATCATTCCGCTTGCGACCACACTGGCTTTGGCGGGGCCTCCCTTGTATTTACCGAACCCTCTGATGGCGAGATCGATGAACATTTTACCTGCCCCAGTCGATTCAAGTATGGCACCGAACAGGATAAAGATGAAAACAAATTGCGCCGAGGCGTAGATCGGCGTGCCGAATATACCATTGCTGCGATAGACAATTTCATAGACGAATCGGGAAAAGTCCCCTCGATTATGGTAGAAATCTCCCGGCATGAATTGGCCCAAAAAGAAATAACCCATAAAAATGGCTGCTATTATGACTAGAGGCAGGCCGACCACGCGACGCGTGGCTTCAATGACTATGAGTACAAAAAGCACGCCTACCAACAAATCCACTTCGGTAGGGCGAGCCGACATTATAGCTTCAGCCGTCTGCCGATTGATGAGATATATTCCTATACCCAAAGTCAAAACTGCAAGGCACAAATCATACCAAGGTATGGTCTTCTGGTTCAAACCTTTTTTTATCGGGAAAATCAGGAATGCAAGGACGACCCCCAATATAAGGTGGATGACCAGGAAAGTCCTGGACCCGATGCCAGGCAGGCCAAACCCAGCCACATAGAGGTGGAAGAATGCCAGAGATAGAGCCACAAAACTGACCAATCGGCCCATCTTCTTCCCGAGTTCCCTGTCACTTCCTTCCAGTTCCTGGAGCAATTTTTTCTGTTCTTTATCTTCCATTGATTTCACCTCTCTCGAATAAGGTCCGGGTGACATTGACCTCCAGATTCCTGCCTTTGAACGGCGGTTCAGAAATGAGTATGTCATCGTCTCCTATCATGATGTGATGAGGAAATACAGAGGATGGGCGTATTCTCAAGGTCCCTCCATGGACAGGTCTGTTGATTTCACTGATGATGAACTTGCCATCCTCGAGTTCCATCACTTCCCCTTCATAAGGCATTCCGGCCCCAAATGATTCCGTATGGCTCTCCATCGTATATATATCTGTACCGCGCACTTCAAAAATTTCCTTCACAGGCGAGCGCTCGACTGAATGTATGTATTCAACAGAGAAACGTTCCCCGTCATCAATCCGGGTGCTGTATAAAACCTCACCTGTTTCCATGTCAGAAATCGAAATACGGAAAGGCGCTGTTATATAAAGAATGACGAGTAACGCTACCACTGAAATTCCAATAAGGGAGAAAAAGACATTGCGGCGACGCAATGTCTTTTTCTTATTACTAGTATCCATTCAATTACTGCTCATCATAATATTTTTTGGCGCCCGGATGAAGGTCAATCGGCATACCATCCTGTGCAGTGTCGAGCGTCACTTCTTCACCACGGACATGAGCATTGCTCAAATCATCAAGATTTTCAAACAGCGCCTTCGTCATTTCATACATCTGATCTTCAGGAATATCATTGGAGGCAATCACCATAGCTTGTACAGCTACCGTAGTCGCTGTGCTGTCAAAGTTTTCATAAGCATCTTCAGGAATATCCTGTTGTGTATAATAGGAATATTCTTCTGTCAATGAATCAATTGCATCCTGATCGAAGCTGATCAACTTCACATCTGCACTGGCACTCAATTCCTGAATCGCACCAGTTGGTGTTCCGGCTGTAACGAATGCTGCGTCGACGTTACCGTCTTGGAGATTCGTCGATGCATCGGCGAAATCAAGATACTGTGCATCCAAATCAGATTCGCTCAAACCATGAGCTTCAAGAATCTGTTTTGCGTTTGCTTCTGTTCCTGACCCAACGTCCCCAATCGCTACACGTTTACCTTCCAAATCCGATACAGATTCAATGCCTGAGTCTGCAATTGTAACCAACTGAATCGTTTCAGGATAAAGCGTGAGCACCCCGCTGTAATTTTCAAGTGGCTCTTCAAACATGTTCGTACCCTCTACTCCGTAATATGCAATATCATTCTGGACAAGAGCGAGTTGCGCTTCACCATTATTCAACTGCTCCGTATTGGAAACGGAAGCACCTGATGAAACACCAGTAGCCGACACATCTTCCAATTGGGAATCAATGATATCCGCCATCGCAACACCAATCGGGAAGTACACCCCTGCTTCGCCGCCGGTCAACACAGTGACATTTTCAACCCATCCTTCTCCAGAAGAGTCTCCTTCACCTGAACTGGACTCCCCCTCTCCTTCGCCACCACTGCCACAGGCAGCTAAGGCAAAAGATAGAGACATCATCAATACAAGCAACCATGAAAATTTCTTCATAATCCCAGTCCCCTTTGTATTTTTTATCTTGCTTACTATATATTGTAACATAATAGCGTTTACATTGGCTTAATATTTTAGAATATTCTATTTTATTGGAACAAAAAAAGACCCCTCAGGGGCCTTTTATTTCGGGGTCGTCGTCCATACTTTACTGTTTTTATGCCGTTTGGTATGTGCATAGACATTTTCACCTGCATAATCTTCATTGGTATATACGGTAATATCAAAGTATTTTCCATCTTCCGAGAAAGGCTCTTCCAGATAGACGTCTTTTAAATGTTCGTATAAATGCTTCATGCCTTCCATCTTAAGGCCCGGGTATTCCCGTAGGACACGCTTCTGCAATCGTGCACCCGATCCGGCCACTTCCTGCAAAACAATCACAAACGTCTCATCTTCTTTTATCACATCATCAAATATATTGGTCTGTCCAAAATCACGCATTGCAAGCCACCCTTCCTAAAGTTCAGTACGTAATTCCCAAAGTTCTTCGAAGAAATAATCATCTATGACGCGTTTCAGATAGTTCACACCAGAGCTCCCCCCTGTGCCTTTCTTGAAACCGATGATCCTCTCGACAGTCTTCATATGCCTAAATCGCCATTGACTGTACAGGTCTTCCACATCAACCAGTTTTTCGAGCATCTCATACAGTTCAAAATAATCTTCAGTATTGAGGTATATCTGTTTGAAGGCCTCTTTGACGGATGGATTAGGCACATATTTCTCCATTACATCGCGCTCGAGGACTTCTTTGTCTATATTGAAGCCCGCCCTATCCACAGCGCGGATAACTTCATCATAGATACTCGGTGACATGATCTGCTTTTTCAACTTCGCATGGATGATAGGATCTTTTTCATAAATCTTTAATGCATGTGTCGTCTTGTAGCCGAGACTGAATTCCATCATGCGGTTTTGATAGGATTGAAAACCGGATGCATTACCTAGTGCTTCCCTGAATTTTAGATAGTCGCTTGGAGTCATTGTTGAAAGTACATCCCATGCAGCAATGATCTGCCTTTGTATATTCGTCACCCGCGCAAGTTTTTTGAACGATTCCCTGAAATTATCCGCCCTTATATCTTTAATGGCTGAATTTATTTCATGGATGATGAGTTTCATCCACAATTCCGTCACCTGGTGGATGATGATGAACAATGTCTCATCGTGTTCTTCACTCATAGTGTCCTGGGCAAACAGTATTTGCTCCAGGTTGAGGTATTCGCTGTATGTCATATCTTTTGTAAAATCAGTCTTCACTTCTTCTCCGTCTAGTGTATGATCCTGATAATCAGTCATTTAAATCCCCCTTATACTGCAGCGCTGCACGCACTGGCGAACCATCCGCCCCTTTAATCTTCAATGGCAATGCAACAAATTCATAGTAGCCTGGAGTGACATCGTCCAGCACTGCATTTTCAAGAATCATGATGTCTCTCTCATGGAGTAGATGATGAATATCAAGGGTTTTGGAGTCAATCGGATCTACTGAAGTGACATCTGTCCCGAACAGTTTGATTCCTTGAGCAGCCATATATTCCACTGCCCTTTTTTCAAGCACGGGTATACTTTCCGGAAAAACTGTAGTGTCGGTTTTTCTTTTAGTTTTTATAAGCAGTATATTCCCTCTGATATCAAACTGCTTGATTGCCTCAAGACCCAGTTCTTTCGGGTTTTCTATTGCTATCACTGTCGCCTCTCCGATATATCGGTTGATATCCAGCTGATCGACGGTATCGCCATCTTCCTCGAAATGAAATGGCGCATCAATATGGGTACCGATATGAGTGCTCGTTGTGATCTTTCCAATATTCACGGAACCACTCTCTGCCTTGGTAACAGTACGTTCATAGGCAAAAGGCGTATCCTCAGGCCAATGTGCGATATCCTCTTCAAGCATCTGGGTAATATCCATCCACACTAGGCAATCACTCCCCGCTTATTCTCAAACTTTTCATATAGCCGTCCATCCATAATTTCTTTTAATATCATTATCGTATGATACACATCTTCAAATGAGTTGTAGAGGGCAACGGGTGCAATTCGGACGTAGCTCGGCGCCCTGAAATCGGGAATGACGCCCTTGGATTTCAACGCTGCATTGATGCCTGCTGCATTGGGGTGGCCAATTAGGATATGGCCCCCTCTTGCATCGTAATCTTTCGGGGTGACGATTTCAATTTCATCTCCCTCGAACATATCCTCAATCATCGCAATCATGAAATCCGTCAATTCGAGGGATTTTTTGCGGATGGCTGCAATGCCTGCCTCCTCAAATATTTCGAGTGAGCCAAGAAGCGGCGCCATAGAAAAGATGTGGGGGGTCCCGACTTGGTACTGGCTGATGTCGGAGGCAGGATCAAACGTATGGGACATATCGAACTGGGTTTCTTTATTATTGCCGAACCATCCCCTCAGAGAGACTTCCCGAGAATGGTGTTTTTCACTCACATACAATCCGGCAACAGAACCTGGGCCACCATTTAGATGTTTGTAAGTACACCAGATTGCAAAATCAACCCCCCACTCCTTTAAATCATGAGGGATTGCACCGATTGAGTGGCACAGGTCAAAACCGATAATGATGTCATGCTTTTTTGCATGCTCTGTTATCTGTTCCATGTCCAAAATCTGTCCACTCCTGTATAGGACAGAAGGCAAAAGAACCAATGCGATACTATCATCCATCATATTTATGATGGTCTCTGTTGACAATGTATGCCCGTTCGGGGAAGGCACTTTGACCATACCATCCGAGTAGCCGGCATCATCGAGGATTGCTTGCACAGCATAAATATCAGAAGGGAAGTTCAATTCATCCACCAAGATCTTATACCGCTCCTCTGTCGGTTTATAGAGCGTCCTTACCGTCTGATGGATATTCATTGTAGTTGAATTCGTCGCGAGCACTTCGTGGTGCCCGGCTCCAATGAGATCAGCCATCATTTGCCCTATGCGTTCGCTCATATAGAACCACGGCCGTTCCCCTTCGGTCCATCCATCGATGGCATGGCGTTTCCAATCTTCCATGACCGAGAGCAGACTTTCCTCAGCTGCCTTGCTCATCAGCCCTAGGGAGTTGCCGTCCATATAATAACTGCCTGAACCGATATAGAACTGTGATCTGAATTTCGCCAATGAATCATTTGAATCTTTACTGTGTGCTACTTTCAACCATTCTTCCATAATATGCCTCCTTATTGTAAATGTAAGCCTTTTCTCCATTATACAGCGAAATCCCCACAATTAAAGTCTCATCCATGTCTGTTCTTCCCCCTCTTTGTTATAATGATAATATAGCAATGAACAAGAAGGAGAATCGTATATGCAGGAGATTACTGGTAAATATGCAGTCATCACGGGCGGCACACGCGGCATTGGACTGGCAACAGCCCATGCTTTGGCCGAAGAAGGTGTAAACGTAGCAATAATCGGAAGAAATGCCGACACTTTGGCTGATGCTGCCGATTCACTCAGAAAACATGATGTACAGATTGTCGCTTTGAACGGAGATGTTTCACGTAATGAGGATGTAACACGCATGTTGAACGAAGTGAAGGATGCTTTCCCTCGCATCGATATACTCATCAATAATGCCGGCATCATGAAACATATGCCTTTCCTTGAAAGTTCCGAAGATGACTTAAGTGAGATGATGAATGTCAACCTGTTCGGCATCTACAATATGATGCATGGCGTCCTCCCGATGATGCAGGAGCAAGGTCTTGGTGATGTCATCAACATCTCTTCCATGTCCGGCTTGAAGGCTTCCTCACATAGCGCACTCTATTCTGCCACTAAATATGCTGTCATAGGCATGACAGAAGGCGTGATGCAGGAAATGCGCAAACATAATATTCGCGTTTCCTACTTGACACCGTCAGCCGTGCTGACTGACCTCATTGGAGAATCCAGCCTGAAAGAAGAATCAATGACCCATCCGGAAGATATTGCGGACATCATTGTCAGTCAACTCAAGCTGAATCCGCGCACTTTCATCAAAACAAGTCAAATGTGGGCAACCAATCCCATCCACAAATAATAAACGTTAAGGAGTGGTGACATGGCAGGACCTGCCCTGAAACAATTGCATGCACATAGAGCCATCCACGATGCAAGCCTAGGAGGTGCAGAGGATCACGTAGCCGATATGAAAATCATGCTGAATAAAATGGAACATAAGGAACTTGCTGAAGAAATGCAATCGTTCATCGAATTTGTTGAACAGCGTATATTGACACATGCCGACAGCGAAGAGGAAGATTCAGGGCTATATGAAGAAACTGTACGCAACAATCCCGATATGCATGACAAGATTCAACATCTGACCCGAGACCACGATCTGATGCGAATCATGATCGATAAGATGAAGGATGAACTTTCCAAAGATGAAGTCGATTTCCAAAAGCTTGTAGATTACTCTGTTTCAATCGTCATTGTAGATGAGATCCATTCACGGGATGAAGAAGCATTGCTGCTGTCCGAATAATAAGAAAAAGTGCCCAGCCGTAGCCGGTTGGGCACTTTTCATGCAATCATCCTTTATTGACAAGCCATATTTCTTTTGCATACTCTTCAAGCGTCCGGTCGGATGAAAATTTACCGGCGTTCGCCATATTGATGAATCCTTTCCTGTAAAACATCTTCGGATCTTTAAAATCACTTGCTATCTGATCCTGCGCCTCACGATAACTTGCAAAATCTTCCAGCACGAAGTACTGGTCGTCATGGATGAGGCTGTCATATAAGTCTTGGAACATACCGGTGTTATTGTCGTTGAAAGTCCCGTCAACAAGCGACTCGACCACGTCTTTCAACCCTTCTGTCTTCTTAAGAGCCTTTTTGGGATCATATTCACCGCGTTTTTCTACAACTTCAGCAACTTCCATTCCAAAGATGTAATTGTTCTCCCGACCCGCTTCCTCTACGATTTCCACATTCGCGCCATCCATCGTACCGACTGTGACGGCACCATTCAGCATGAATTTCATATTGCCTGTTCCAGAAGCTTCCTTCCCGGCCAGGGAAATTTGTTCTGAAACATCGGCTGCTGGGAACAGCTTCTCTGCATAGGAGACACCGTAGTTTTCCACGAACACGACCTTGATGATAGTGTTGACCTCCGGATCTTTATTCACTCTATTTGCAAGCTCATTGATGAATTTGATGATTGATTTTGCAGCATAATAGCCGGGAGCCGCTTTCGCTCCAAAGATGAAGCTCCGCTTGGTCCAATCGGCATCAGGTTCTGCTTTGATGCGGTTATACAAGTCTGCTATATAGAACGCCATCATAAGCTGACGCTTATATTCGTGCAGGCGCTTTATCTGGATGTCGAAGATGGAATCGGGGTCGATATCGACTTCCTCGTGGAAGCGTATATAATCGGCAAGTTCCACTTTCTTTTCTTTTTTGACGTGTATGAAACGCTCCAGCACTTCCTCTTCTTCAAATCTTCCTTCAATACCCTTCAACTTCATCAGATCAGTGATCCAATCTTTTGAACCAATCAAATCGGTGATCATTTCACTTAATTGAGGATTCGATTGCAATAGCCATCTCCTTTGAGTAATGCCGTTAGTCTTGTTGAGTATGCGGTCAGGAAAAATATTATGCCACGCTTTGATGACATCCGTTTTCAGCAGTTCGGTGTGGATGGCAGCTACACCGTTGACAGCACTAGTTGCATAGATGGACATAAAAGCCATATGAATCGAGTTGTTTTGGATGATCAGGTATTTATGCCAATCTGACTCATCTACATTCCACTCTTTTAGTTCGCCGATCAGACGTGCATTAATCTGTTCAATATAAGGATAGAGGTTCGGCACTGCCGAGATGAACAAATCCTTTTCCCAAACTTCCAGTGCTTCTGCCAATAGCGTATGGTTCGTATACGCCATCGATTTTTGGGTGATATCGAAAGCTTTTTCGAACTCCACACCCTCATTTTCAAGCAGTCGGATTAATTCAGGTATCGCCATGGCTGGATGGGTGTCGTTCAACTGTATGGAATGCATCTTGGAGAAATCATCATAGTTCTTATGGCCTTCCGCCTTATAATTCTCCATAAGATCCTGCAAAGAGGCCGATGTGAAGAAATATTGCTGCTTCAATCTGAGGCGTTTGCCTTCATACGGCGAGTCATTGGGGTAGAGTATGCGCGAAATCGTTTCTGCTTCGTTCTGGGCACGGACAGACTCGATGTACTTGCCTTCATCGAATGCATTAAAATCGAATTTATTGATGGCTTCCGCTTTCCATAGACGCAGCGTATTGATTGTCTCCCCTCCATACCCTACAATCGGCATATCATAAGGGACCGCTTCTACTTTGTCCGCTTCACTGAATTCAACAACCCTCGTATCATTGCTGTTCTTTATAAGCCACGGATTGTCATGCTCAAGCCACGGATCCGCTTCCTCCACCTGAAAACCATTAACAAAATTTTGCTTGAATATGCCATATTGGTAAAGGATTCCATAGCCCGACAAAGGATAATCAAGGGTTGCCCCTGAGTCGAGGAAACAAGCAGCCAGACGGCCCAATCCTCCATTTCCGAGGCCAGCATCATCCTCAGCTTCCTCGAGGGCATTATAGTCGACTCCCATCTCTTCAAGTGTACGTTTGACTTCATCTTCCATACCCACATTGACAAGGTTATTGCTGAGTGCGCGTCCCATCAGGAACTCTGCAGACAGGTAATAGGCCTGTTTCTTCTTTTTGAATTTATTTTTTGATTCTATCCATCTTGGCACAAGTTGTTCCATGACTGCATTGCCAACCACGATGAACTGTTCTTTTTCATTCAATTCATAGAAGGATTGTCCATGGCTCTCATACGCCTGGCCTTCGATTCTTTCTTTGAGTTTTAATGATGTCATAGCGACCTCCCGTATCGTTCGTTCATATTTTTCAGATAGTCTTTATGCGCCTTGGTGAGCATACCAGGTGTCAAACGCCATTCCCAATTGCCGCCAATTGTGGATGGGACGTTAAACCGCGCAGCATCATCCAGGCCCAGAAGATCCTGCACAGGTATAATTGCAAGATTCGAACTGGATGCAAAAACACCTCTGATGCAGCCGTTGACGTGCCCCTCTGCCTCAGTCAGGTTCAAATATGCTTGGACTTTGTTGAAAGTATCATTATCTGCACTATCCAGCCATCCCTTTGTGGTCTGTGTGTCATGGTTGCCTGTATAGGCAATCGTATGCCTTGTGTAGTTATGAGGAAGATATTCCGATTCTTTGCCTCCGAAACCAAATTGAAGCACTTTCATCCCTGGATAGCCGGTCGATGCAATAAGTTCATAAACTTCCTCGGTAAGGAATCCAAGGTCTTCAGCCAGTATATCCTTCTCCCCTAATTTTTCGCGTATGGCTTCAAAGAGAGACAGTCCAGGACCTTTCACCCATCTGCCATCTTCAGCCGTTTCGTCTTGGGCTGGCACTTCCCAATATGCTTCAAATCCTCTGAAATGGTCAATCCGCACAGTATCATATAATTCGAAGCTTTCTTCGACACGTCTGATCCACCAATGGTAACCCTCTTCCTTCATCTTCTCCCAATCATAGATGGGGTTCCCCCATAGCTGTCCGGTATCGCTCATCATATCGGGTGGAACTCCTGCCACCACACTCGGATGCAGGTTTTCATCAAGTTTATAGAGGTCTGGTCGCGACCATACATCGACACTGTCTGCAGCCACATAAATAGGTATGTCCCCAATAATCTTTATGCCCTTCCCATTGGCATACTCCTTAAGATCATGCCAATGTTCAAAGAAGAGATATTGGGTGAATACCCAAAACATTATCTCCGCTTCATGCTTCCCGTAGAAGCGCTGCAGCGTCTTATCATCCCGTAAGCGGTAGCGTTCAGGCCATTCCGTCCAGGCTGCATTATCATGGGCCCGTTTGATCGCCATAAACAGGGCGAAATCAGGCAGCCAATCTGAATGGCGCTCCATCATGGCTTCCAATTCATCTTTCACATCAGGATACGCACGTTGAAATGCTGTATCCAGCAACGCCATTTTACCTTCATATAATTTTGCGTAATCGACTGTCTCGTCATCTTCACCCAGATCCGTCTTCGTGATTTCAGATTTCCTCAGCCAACCGGATTCAATGACCCTATCCAGATCGATAAAATAAGGATTGCCGGCAAAAGCGGAAAAACTTTGATAGGGCGAGTCCCCGTAACTCGTAATGCCAAGCGGCAGTATCTGCCAGTACTTGGTTCTCGAAGCGCTGAGAAAATCTACAAATTGGTATGCATTTTCTCCAAAATCACCAATTCCGTATTTCCCGGGTAATGAAGATATGTGAAGCAATATTCCACTGGAGCGCTCTTCCATATGCATCCTCCTTTTGTGCAAACGTTTGCAATTCCACTTAAGTATACCATATGCATTTACACTAAAATAACTTTATAATTGTTGATGTTACCACACATCGTAAGGAGGCTAAAACTTGAAGGATTATAAAACGCTGCTATTCGATTTGGACGACACACTATTGGACTTTGGTCACGCTGAACAAACCGCTCTGAAGAAGGTCCTTGAATATCATGGGGTCACGAGCACCCCACAGCACTTCAGCATGTACAAGGAAATAAACAGAAAACATTGGGAGATGCTTGAACAAGATCTAATCACAAAAGAAGATGTCTTGAAGTTGCGTCACGAGCGTTTCTTCTCCACCCTTGGCCTTGAAGTCGATGGTCATGAAGTCGATAATCTGTACCGCAGCAATATCGCTGAGTACGGCACTCGGCTGTTCGATGGAGCCCTGGATCTCCTTCACAGTTTGTCACATCATCACGATCTGTACATCATCACCAACGGCGTCAAGGAGACTCAGGAGGCCCGACTTTTGAAATCAGGTTTGCAACCTTATTTTTTTGATGTTTTCATCAGTGAGGATACGGGGTATCAGAAACCTATGAAGGCTTTTTTTGAACATGTAGCCATGAGTATTCCAGGATTTAGGCATGATGAAGCACTCATCGTCGGCGATTCGTTGACATCAGATATCAAAGGAGGCATCAATAGTGGAATAGACACATGCTGGTTCAACCCTGACAACCATACTAATCCTCATTCTTATGATCCTGATTATACGGTTAGACGGTTGGATGAACTTACAGAAATACTGAATTACTGAAGGAGACGTTTCCCGTGAAACGATATGATGCATCCTAAAACTCGGCGGATTGAGCACAAAAAAAGGAACGACACATTCATGTCGCCCCCTTACTATGGAGTTCATATCAGCCGCTGGCATTCTTACCCAACTTCTTCAGTAAATCAATCAACTGAGCCTTCTCTTCTGCGTCCAGTCCCTTGGACACCTGCTCAAGACGCTTCGCATGCTCCGGAAAAGTATGTTTCATCAATTCCTGGCCATTTTCCGTCAGGCTGGCATAGGTGATGCGCCGATCGCCACTGTATTGCTCTTTCCTAACGTATCCTTCTCGTACAAGATTGTTCACGACATACGTAATTGAACTTGAAGAAATCAATACTTTTTCCCCAATATGCTGAATTTGCTGGGGACCTTTACTATACAACAGTTCAAGAACCGCAAAAGCCGTCGGTTTCAAACCATGCTTCCGCATATCCCTGAAAGCTTCGGTCTGCAAGGCATGGAAAGCGTGGTGAAGTATAACATATAATTTCAAAGATAGTGCTTGATCATTGGATTCGTCCATGGTTCATTTCTCCATTCGAGTTTATATTATCTTCATAACGTTTATTGTACTACAAAACATTTTAGGGATTGAAAATGTGTTACACTGCTTGCATATGCATTACGCATGTATATAGTGTAACAATTTAATGACAAGGAGGAAAACAAAATGTCGAACAAACCAAAACTCACTGGATGGAGGGCGATTGATTGGAAAATATTTCTACCTTCTGTTTTCCTGATCATTGCAATAAGCATACCCTTCTCATTCTATGAGTCACAGTCTCTAAAAATACTCAACGGGATTTTCGATCAGATTATAGCTTCGTTCGGATGGGGATATATCTGGTATGCGACCATTCTACTTGGAATTGGCCTTTATCTCTCCTTTTCAAAATACGGACAGGTCGTGCTGGGGGACCCTAGTGAGAAACCACGGTTTTCATTATTATCCTACGCTTCGATATTGATTGCAATGGGACTCGGTTCCACCATAATGAGAACTGGTATGATACAGTGGGCCGAAGTTGCAAACAATCCCCCTTTCGGTATAGAAGCTGGCTCCAACGAAGCCCTATTATGGGGTAACGCCTATGCGATGTACATGTGGAGCTTCCAGATCTTCTCCATATTCGTCATGACTGCTCCTGCAGTCGCTTATGTCATCCACGTAAAGAAACGGCCGATGATGCGCATCTCAGAAGCGACACGCGTCATTTTCGGAGATAAATTCACTGATGGCATCGGCGGTATACTTATTGATATACTCTTCCTTGTCAGCATCCTTTCAGGTGCTGCCGTCACGTTGGGGTTAGGCACACCGATCATCACCTCCAACCTGGCTGCCCTTCTTGATATGGAAGTGACATTCACTATGACCATGATCGTCACCCTCATCTGGGTATCATTGTTCTCGCTCAGTGCATACCTCGGCATCGAGAAAGGCATCAAGCGGTTGAGCTTGGCGAACATGTACCTTGCAGCCTTGCTTGCAATTTTCATATTGATCGTCGGACCAGGCGTCTTCATCTTTGATTATTTTACGGACACGGTCGGCCATCTGCTAAACAACTATTTCACCTATTCTCTATTTACGGATTCGTTGGCCGTGGAACAATCTGCACATATGCGTGACCACATGATATTCTGGATTGCATACAGTTCTACTTGGGCGATGCTCCACAGTGTCTTTGCCGCCAAAATATCCAAGGGAAGAACGATAAAGGAAATGATACTGACTTATCTTCTTGCACCGACATTGCTGTCTTGGATTGCTACAGGCGTGCTGGGAGGCATCGGAGTCTACAGCCAACTGAATGGAGAACTCGATGTGTTGGCATTGGCAAGCGAACAGGAAGCGGTTCAGATAATACCAGACATCCTTCAGACATTGCCGCTCTCAAGCATAGTGATGGTCGTCTATATCATCATAGCAATGATTTTCCTTACTACGACACTCGACTCTACAACGTTTACAATTGCTGCCTATACAAGCAAGAATGACATGAGTAAACAGGATCCGTCGAAATTCTTGAGGATATTTGTTGCTCTCGTCATCACAGGATTGGCTCTTGTGCTCATGCAGATCGGAGGTCTCGGCCCACTTGAAATTGTGTCCGGTTTGATGGGATTACCAATCATTTTCCTACAGTTCCTGACAGTCTATGCTGTAATAAAGATGATTGATAAGGACGAGGCCTGGAAATACAATACAAAAGCAGCCGCGAAAAAGCAGAAGAATGCCTCAAGTGATTCATACTAGTAACGTTGGGCATACTTTAATTTAATGATTCCGCCCCCTCTAGTTTGGTCATTTAGTAAGACAGAAGCACCCTATGGATTGTTTGCACAATACCCATAGGGTGCTTCTTCATGTTGATTATCCAATTTGTGGCTACTGCTTAACCTCTTTGCCCAAGAATGATTTAAGCATCCAATTATTTTTTTCAATATCCGTAGTCATACTGATGAATGTATCCGCTGTACGGTCATCCCCCGCTTCCTCAGCTACCTTTCTGCCTTCATCAAGCTCCTGGATGATATTGTCATAATCCTGAACAAGCTGTCTGACCATCGCATTGGCCTCTATATCATATTCCGCTTCTTTTACAGTCGCCCTCTCAATTGCTTCAGACTGTTTACCGATAGGCTCTCCTCCAATGGCAAGCAGGCGTTCTGCAAGCTCATCCACATATTCTGCTGCAGTGTCATACAGTTCTTCAAATTTGTCATGTAATGAGAAGAAATTGTTTCCTTTAACATACCAGTGGTAGTTATGAAGTTTTGTCCATAACACTGTAAAGTTGGCGACCTGTAGGTTAAGTGCTTGTCTTACTTCTTGTTTACGATCTGAATTAGCCATTAATAATCACCTTTCCTGATTGATATCATTATTAAATATACCCTGGTCCACCCTCCATAAACTTCTTACAAGATGCTGTAGTCCAACAGATTGTAGGTCTTATGGTCGACCCTTTCTAATATCTCGTCCTGTTCCAATTTCTTGAATAGCCGGGTCAGTGTTTCAGGCTGCATACTCAAGTAGGACGCCAGATCCTTTTTCGTCATCGACAGCTTCAAACGATCGTTCTCGTCTACATCCGTCCGTATGAATTCAATCAACCGTTCTTCGCTGCTAAGCAATGAAATATTGGTGGCCTGTTGTTCGACTTCACTCAAGCGTTCAGAAAACCGTTCTATTATTTTGATTCCAATCTCTGGATACTCCTTAAGGAGCGAATACAATTCTTCCTTTTGAATCTCGCATACTTTCGACTCTTCTGCTGCTTCAGCATAGGAGTCATGCATTGTCTCCCCGCCAAAAAGAGCCAGTTCACCTGTAAAGTCTCCCGGCAGGAGGACGCGGATCAACTGTTCTTTGCCCTCTTCGTTCAGACGATATATACGAATTTTTCCGCGATGAAGGACAAACAGAGCGTTTTCAGGGTCTCCTGCCATGTAAAGATGCTCCTGCCTTCTGTAAGTTTTTGAATTGACCTGTTTGAATACTTCATCCATTTCCTTGTCGGTAAGATGGTTGAAAATCGGGACTTTCCTGACACACATCTTATGATTGGCGTGTTGTTCCATTACATAATGCCTCCTAACCCATGCTCTCTTTCATTTGTACGACCTTCAGGCTTGGTTCCCTCAACTTTCTCAGACGCATCGCATTCAGTATGACAAGCAGTATGCTGACTTCATGTATGAGCATACCAGAAGCGAGATGGATATATCCATAAAGCACTCCGCCAAGCAGCAATGCTACCGTCAGCAACGCAATCGCTGTGTTTTGGAGCATGACCCTATAAGTTGCTTTTGATATTGTAAATCCGTGAGCCAACTGTTCCATCCTTGACCCCATCAATACCACATCCGCTGTCTCCATTGCGATATCCGTACCGCCATGTCCCATGGCGATTCCAACATCTGCAAACGCCAAAGCTGGTGCATCATTGATGCCATCACCGACCATCATCACTCGTCTTCCCGCTTCTTTTTCCCTCTCTATATACCTCATTTTATCATCGGGCATCAATTCTGCATGATATTCATCCAAGCCGAGTATACCGCTTACCTTTTCAGCTGAATATACGTTGTCACCCGTCAACATGACCAACTTCCCGACCCCTTTATTGCGCAAAGCTGTGATTGTTTCAAAAGCATCTTCCCTGATTTGGTCCATAATGGATATGATCCCGACGACTTCACCATTCTTTGCTGCAAATATCGCTGTATTACCCATCTTTTGTTGCTTGATGTAGTCTTCTTTAGCTCTCAGTCCCACATTTACCCCATAATCCTCCATCAGTTGGAGGTTGCCGATGACAAAATTATCTCCGCGATATTTCCCGGTGACCCCTCTGCCCTTCCATGCTTCTGCATCAGTTACATTTTCCATGTCCACGCTCAGTGAACGTCTTTTCGCCTCTTTGACGATTGTCTGTCCAAGATGATGCTCACTGACCATTTCAATATTCGCAACCTGTTCGAGGAGCTTGTTCCGATCCGTACCATCAAATACCATGATATCTGATACCGAAGGCCGTCCTTCCGTCAAAGTGCCTGTCTTATCAAAGATTACTGTGTCGATTCTTGCAAAATTATCTATAATTTCGCCACCCTTGATGAGTGCACCATTTTTAGCACCATTGCCTATCCCTGCAACGTAGGCCACCGGGGCTCCGATGATCAATGCGCCCGGACAGGCGATGACCAAAAAGGTGATGGCGAGATGCAGGTTTCGTGTGAGCATGAAAACCAACACTGCGAGTACTACGATTGCTGGCGTGTAGTACTGGGCAAACTTATTCAGGAACTTCTCCGTGCCACTCTTACTTTCCTGGGCTTCCTCCACCAGCTCGATGATTTTAGAGAATGTTGTATCTTCACCGACCTTAGTTGCCGTCAACTCAATATAACCTTCATCCAGAACACTGCCACTGAATACTTCAGCATCTTCATTCTTGAACCTTAGATTTGATTCCCCGGTGATGGCAGACTCATTGATGTGTGCCTGGCCAGTTGATATGATGCCGTCGACTGGAATTTTACCTCCCGGTCTGACGATTACTTTCTCCCCTTCCTCCACCTCATCGACATCAACTTCCTGTTCCTCTCCGTCCCTTGACACAGTTGCCGTTGCAGGTGCCATATCTACAAGTGTCTGAATTGAATCCCTTGTTTTATTCAGAGTCCTTTTTTCCAAGTATGCGCCAAACAGGAACAAGAAAGTTACAATTGCCGCTTCAGTATATTCCTGTATCAGCATGGCCCCAATGACTGCAATGGTGATGAGGAGTTCTATGCTGAAACTTTTCATCCTCAGTGTCATCCATGCTTTGTTGACGATTGGACCGATTGCTGCAATCGTTGCAGCAATGAATGTCATGTTCATTATTTCGCCATACCCCGCCACCCTGAATATTACTCCCACTATGATCAGTGCCGCAGAAATATACATCATCTGGTTCAAATGCTTATTTAGCCACCTCGTCATAATTGCCACCTCTTCTGTTTTATTTTTAAATGCCGGCGCTTTGCTTAATTCTTATTATAGGCTCTGCCGGCTGATTAAAAATTGATGGCCATCAATATTCGAGACAAAAAAGAACTGCAGGTTTTCACCTGCAGTTCTTCTACTCTATAAGGCCAACCAGTTTCAGCCCGTGGAGGAGTCCGTCCTCATCCACATCCTTAGTGACATACTTGGCATACGATTTAACTTCGTCGGCCGCATTGCCCATCGCCACACTATGATGGACGGCGCTCAACATTTCCAGATCATTCGGACCATCTCCGAATGCATACTGATTCTCTTCGGGAATCCCCAATTGAGTGGTTATTTTTTCGATGCCGAGCGCTTTTGACCCGCCCTTCGGCAAGACATCAATGCTGACTGGATGCCATCTGATGAAGTCGAATGCAACATGCTTTTCTTCATACTGTGCATCCTCCCCCTCCGGGCAGAAGAGCAGCGTCTGATAAAGTGCTCGTGTCTCATGATATGTGGGATCATGACCAGGCATCATCCCGAGCTTCAGGGTCGAAATGCCTTCTGTGATATATTCATGTTCAGGCACGTTCGACATCATGTCTTCTTCATCCAAATAGACGACCGGATGGTCATTGCTGAGTGCGTCTTCCGTCAGAGCTTCCAACGCTTTTGAGTCGAGGGGGTTTCTATATATGGTCTGCCCCTCGAGGACAACATATTGACCATTGAAGCTGACATATGTATCGATGCCGAGTGTCTCCCTCAATTCCTTGAACATGAATGGTGCACGCCCTGTAGCGATTGCGACGATATGACCCGCTTCCTTCAATTCTGCGATTGCCTGCCTGGCTAAAGGCGGCAGATTTTTATCATGATCCAACAAGGTTCCGTCAATATCAAAGAAAATAATGCTTTTATCCTTCATTCCCTTGCACCTCATCCATTATTTACATTACAAGCACAACCATCATACCTTATGAAAAGCCTTTCATGTCAAAGGAAGTGACTTATTGAGGAGGTTACACTAGAGCTTCATACATGAATCATCGAACCGGCGATGCTCACTTGACGATCATCACTGGGATCTCTGCCCGTTTAGCTACTTTATGACTGACGCTCCCGAGCACCATTTCCTGAAATCTGCTCAGCCCCCTGCTGCCGATGACTACAAGCTCATAATTCTCCAATTCGGCTTCTTTAATGATTTCTTTAGCGGGCAGACCACGGCGTGTCAAATATTTATGCCCCACATTCTCCCTGTCGAAGAATGCAATGATGGAAGACACTTCATCTTTCTTTTTTTTATTCCATGCGCGTTCATTCGTCGACCTTACTATGTCCCCCTGGTTATCATCAGGATCCATCACATGGAGGAGGGTGATCTGGGTTTTATCATCTGAAAGATGAAGCGCTTCTTCTGCCGCTCTGCGACTATTCTCGGAGCCATCTACCGCCAACAACACTTCTTTATACATCCAGTCATCCTTTCTGGGTTAGAAATATTTGGGCACTGATTAGACGATGCAATCATTCACCAGTTTCATTGCCATTTCCATCAAAAGCCATAAGCGCTTGATATATGGCGCACGACTTACATGAAAAGATTTACAAAACCCGCCTCGCTGAATATGTCGTGCAATTGCAGAAACCTAAATAATTTACATTTTAATTCCTTGATTCAATCCGTCCCCGTATAATGGAGCAAAAAAGAGAGGTTGAAACTATGGTCACACTTCAAATGATTGATGATGCAACAAAAAGAATACAAGGGCATATAACTGAAACGCCCCTCATCAGAGCGTGGGCACTTGATGAAGCTTTAGGATGCCGAGTCTATTTGAAGCTGGAAAATATGCAGATTACAGGGTCCTTCAAATTCCGCGGAGCCATGAACAAAATATTGAAGATGTCTTCCAGGGATAAGGAAAAAGGTATCATTACCGCATCATCCGGCAATCATGGGAAGGCAGTGGCATATGCTGCAAAATCTCTAGGCATAAAAGCCACTGTGGTTGTTCCGGATACCGCATCGCCATTCAAGATTCGCTCCATTGAACAGTATGGTGCAGATATTATCAGATGCAATGTCTCAGAACGCTTCACCATCAGTGAGGCACTAGCTGAAAAACATGGTTACACACTGCTTCACCCTTATGATGATGCCGATATTATGGCAGGTCAGGGAACCATTGGTTCTGAAATTATAAATGCATTGCCGAACATCGACAAAATAATAGTGCCGACCAGCGGGGGTGGTCTGCTTGGAGGCATCCTTTCAGCTGTCAAACCGATTATGGAAGACATCAAGGTGTATGGAGCCGAGCCTGCCTCCGTACCGCGCTACACCATAAGCCTAAAAGCAGGTCAGAGAAGAGAGGTTGATGATCAGCATACCCTTGCAGATGCACTCGTCACCAATCAGCCAGGCATTGAAAATTTCCCGGTTATCCAGAAACATGCCGATGGTATACTCAATGTCCAGGAGGAAATGCTGCTGCCGGCTACAAGATTAATGCTGATGGAAGGTAAGATCTTTGCAGAACCTTCGGGCTGCATCGGGATTGCCGCCATACTCTCGAAGCAGCTCAAAGTGAATGCTACTGATGATGTATGCTTCGTCATTTCTGGCGGAAATGCCGGTGATGCTTTGCTCAAGCAACTGGAAATCCTCTGAACCTAAAAATAAATATACAGTCAAAACAACTATCTATTTTTAACTTCTTCCGAAATGAGCTTATAGGATTTCCATTTTTCTTCAGGCGAATGTGTAATCGTGATGATTATGAATTCATCAACTCCGGTGGATTCCTGAAGCCTTTCAAGTTCATCCACAACATCAGCCGGGTCGCCGATAATCATCTTCTGCTTAGCCGCTTCAACCTTTGCGGGGTCTTCCATTGAAGCCATATACGCACGTGCCGTTTCAGAAGATGGCACTTTTTCTGCTGCACCCTCCGACTGCATCAATTGCCATACAACCCAACTGTCGGCGATTTCATGTGCTTCTTCCGCGGTATCCGCACAAACGACGGATATCCCCAACATTGCTTGAGGCCAGTCCTGGCCATCACGTGGTTGGAACCCCTGCTTATACTGCTTCATCACTTCTGTCCCGTCTTCATCACTCATGAATTGACCAAAACAATAGGAAAGCCCTTTTTCTGCTGCAAAAGCCGCACTCTTGGGGCTGGTGCCAAGCATCCATAAAGATGGTGGAACATTGGGAAGCGGGTTAGCAGGCGGATTAGCAGTGGCCTTTTGATTGTACCGGATCAATTCATCCACCAACTCCGGCATTTTGAACACTTGAGGTAAAAAGGCGTCAGTCAAAGCTTCAGATGCTTTGGAAGGTCCGCCTGGTGCCCGACCGATACCAAGGTCCAGCCGTCCTTCAAAGAGCGTGGCCAGCATATTGAAATTTTCTGCCACTTTATATGGTTTATAGTATGGGAGCAGCGTAGCTCCCGATCCGATTCTTATCTGTTTCGTCTGCGCCCCTATATATCCCAAAAACACCTCCGGCGTACTGGAGGCTAGGCTGGGTAGCGCGTGGTGTTCAGCCACCCAAAATCGGTTGAAGCCATATTCATCTCCGACCTGGGCCAGTTGGCACGATGCTTCTAATGCCTCTTTTGCAGATTGGCCTTCGGAAATTGGCGCCTGGTCCAGAATACTCAATTTCATACTTGTCTCCCCCTATGCGACCTCTTGCAGCGTGACACGATATTCTGCCGTTTGTCCTGGCTCATATAGGTTATCCAGCGAAGTTGAATAATTTACGATCGTTCCCTTGAAACCCAAAGATTCGGATGGCAATTTGATATCGAAAGTCCGCTCATATAACAGCACTGCAATATCATGATATTCCCTACTGTTGACATTAAAGATGATGGTCAACCGGCGCTGGTCACCTTCATATTCCAGCTTATGCTCTTTTATTTCTATCTGTGTGTCGTTCAAGATAACTTGTTCTGACATGCTATCATCCTTTCTCCTCTAGAATAGCATATTGATGTCCGTTGCCAGAATTGGTTGCTCACTATCCAATCGGCAGATTGCCTGCATTAGAAAGCACGTAATCAATGTTTCTGACTACGCGCTGCCTATTTGATATTAATTCGCTGTTGGACTTGAAGCATATTTGGCATATCTTGAGTCCAGCATATTCGCAAGCACTCTTGTTTCCAGCCCGAATGCTTTCATGACAAGCAGATGGATTTTAGCCTGCGTCAGTGTATAGACATACCATGGCAGAGTAGGCTCATATTCATGGATGGCGATGAGCACTTCATTCGAGTCCAGTATTCGTCTGAATTCAAGACGGGCACGCCCGCCCTGACGCTCCTGGGAAAACTTGCCTCCTTTAATGTAGTAGAGGATGCGATCTTCATAGGAACGTTCCTTGGAACGTTCAAGGATAAGGATGGGTGATTTGAATAGAGGTAATGTGATGGATGTTTCCGCATCCTTCACCCGGGTCGTGATGAATTTGCCGCCGATTCTTGATAACCAATTGATGTAATAGTCGGCGGTATCGTCAACCGACCATTTATCGGGAATCCGGATGCGCTGTACGGATTTCACATCATTTTTCTCCAGGTCCTGTTTTTGTATCACCTCAGGTTTTGGCATTCCAGCAGTATCCATTTCTCCGTCAAGCGCAATACGGACACTCTCCTTGAATGTAGTCGGTGCATCTGAAATACCTTCAACGCGGTTGTCATCATGCATCACCATGCTATGCGTGAGGCTCTCCAGTAGAGGATAGACCATTTCTTTCGGTTTCTGGGCAATGAGCCTTACCCACAGTTTCGACAAGGTTATAGGAATGAGCGGCACATCGATCATCGGCAATTTTTTTTCCATCACTTCAGCTGTCTCTTCAAAAAGCTGCCTATAGGTCATTTCGTCAGGTCCGCCTATATCGATGGCTTCGTTATTTTTTGGTTCCCGTTTGACGATTTTGCCTAATCCCTCGATGACATCCTTCAATGCAACAGGATGCGTACGGTTATAGGCCCATGAAGGCAACAGCAGTCCGGGCAACCGTTTCACAAGATTATGCAAGATCGGGAATGATGACCCTTTCGGCCCCACGATAAGTCCTGCCCTCAATGTTGTTACAGGAATTCCGTAAGCCCCGAGAATCTCCTCACACTCAAGACGGCTCGAAAGGTGCTCGGATAAATGGGCATCATCTGGGATGATCCCGCTCAGATAAATGATTCTCTTGACGCCTTTTTGTTTAGCTGCCCATGCAAAATTATCGGCTAGGATCGCATCCATATCCTTAAACTTTCCTTGAGACAATTTGGACGAAGGCTGCATCGAATGGACGAGATATATCGCAATATCTATGTCTTCCATCACTTCTTCAATATCAATCTGTGAATAGAGATCTGCTTTCTTCCATGTTACATTCTCTTCATTCTTTTTATTTGATGTGTTTCTCGACACTGCGACGATTTCATTATCCTCTTTAAGGCTTCCTAAAAGGTTGCCCCCTATATACCCTGAAGCACCGGTCAATAAAATCTTCATCAAAACACCTCTTCCATAATTATTTTCTGTATTTTTATCCATACCCTTTTTTTATGGGACATAGTCTTCCACAGCCAAGTACTCATATTCAAGGTGCTTTACATTTTAATTATTTCAAATTTGACAACTTTATTGAATTTATAGATAATATTAAAAGCAAACGTTTTCAAATGAGGGGGTGCATTTGATAATTTTGTGATATTACACCATTGAAGTGTTGTAATAGCCTGGTAATTAGCAGTATAATGAGAATAATAAAAAAGGAGTGAATTGTATGAAAAGTTTTAAGGCTTTATTGCTTTTCCTGACTTTGACACTCGTCCTTGCCGCATGTAACTTTGGCGGAGACGACAGCGGAAACGGCGGCGGCGAAGAAGGCAGTTCCAGCAGTGAAGGATCAGATGGTAAAACCATCAACCTTTCGATCGCTTCAGACCCACCTTCCTTCCACCCGGCCCTCGCGACAGATACGACATCAGGTGCCATCATGGCCAGTGTCTTTGAAGGCCTGACGCGTCTCGATCCTGAAGGTAATCCTGAGCCAGCCATGGCTGAAAACATCGACGTCAGTGAAGACAAAAAAACGTATACGTATACTTTAAGGGATGCCCAATGGTCCAATGGCGACCCTGTTACAGCCGATGACTTCGAATATGCCTGGAAATGGGCACTTGATCCTGAAAATGCTTCAGACTACGCATATCAACTGTACTACATAGAAGGTGCTGAAGCCTATAACTCAGGCGAAGGCTCTGCAGACGATGTAGCGGTTACAGCAGTTGATGAAAAAACACTTGAAGTACAACTTGTCAACCCGACACCTTATTTTGATGAATTGACAGCATTCTACACATACTACCCTGTCAACTCCAAGATGGCTGAAGAAAATCCAGATTGGCACACAGATCCAAATGGTGAGAACTATATTGGAAACGGACCATTCAACCTGGAGAGCTTCACAAGTTCAGATGAAATTGTCCTTCAAAAGAATGATGATTACTGGGACTCTGAAAATGTAGCATTGCAGACAGTCAATATCGATATGGTGGAAAGTGAATCCACTGCACTCAAGATGTATGAAGGCGGAGATCTTGACTATCTCGGTTCACCATTCAACTCAATCGATTTGAATGCCCTGGATAAGTTCAAGGACAATGGTACGTTGAACGTCAGCGACCAGGCCGGCACTTATATGTATGTATTCAATACACAAGACGAAATCATGCAGAACAAAAATATTCGTGAGGCCCTCACAATCGCCATCGATCGTGAAGGACTCATCAACAACGTCACTAAAGGTGAGCAAGAACCTGCAACTGGACTCGTACCACTGACAATGGAAGGCTTTGAAGAACCTGAAGAGTACTTCGAACCAGGCAACATGGACGATGCAAAAGCTGCCCTTGATGCCGGACTGGAAGAACTCGGTATGGAAGATCCTTCCGAACTCAGCATTGCACTTTCCTACAACACAAGTGAAGCACACGCTGCGATTGCACAATTCGTACAGCAAGGTTGGAAAGAGAACCTCGGCATCGATGTCACACTCGACAACTCAGAATGGCAGGTCTACCTTGAAGCACTTGACGCCGGCGAACACCAAGTTGGCCGTTACGGCTGGCTCGCGGACTTCAACGACCCTGTCAACTTCCTCGAAATCTTCAAAACGGAAGAAGGCAACAACAACACAGGCTGGACGGATGAAGAATACATCAGCCTTCTAGACCAGGCATCACAAGAAACGGATGAAGCAGCCCGCACGGAACTGCTTCAAGAAGCTGAAGGCGTCTTCATGGAAGACTTCCCGATTGCTCCGATATACTTCTACACGAACCTTTCAGTACATGAAGACAAAGTTAAGAATATGACACCAGATCCACTTGGTAACGTACAATTAAAATACGTAGACATCGAAGAATAGACTTCAAAAGATATGAAATACACTGTCAGGTGAGTATAAACATACTCACCTGTCATTTTTGAGGAAGGAGCGCTAAAGATGGTCAAATATATTGGTCAGCGCCTTATATACATCATCATTGCTTTATTTATAATCATTACGGCAACATTCTTTTTGATGCGCTTGGCTCCAGGAAACCCCTTTGCTTCAGAAAGGACTGTGCCTCCGGCCATCCAGGAAAGTCTAAATGAAAAGTACGGTCTCGATGATCCATGGTATGTTCAGTACGGAGAATATTTAGTGAATACAGTTCAAGGCGATTTTGGTACTTCTATGAAGTATCGGTACCGTGAGACGAACGATATGATAGCAGAAGGATTCCCGATTTCAATGACACTTGGTCTTGAAGCCATGTTCATTGCAGTCGGTATGGGAGTACTGATCGGCACCATTGCTGCACTATTCCACAATAAGTGGCCAGACTATCTAATGAGCTTGATCGCCGTCATCGGCATATCAGTACCATCCTTTGTAATGGCATCGATACTACAGTATTACCTCGCCCTAAAAGCGGGATGGTTCCCTATCGCAGGGTGGGAAGGTTTCATATACAGCATATTGCCGGCCGTGGCTTTAGCTTCCACGCCTATGGCATTTATCGCCAAACTGACGCGTTCCAGCATGCTTGAAGAAACTAATAGTGAATATGTCAAAATGGCTAAAGCAAAAGGCATATCAAAATGGGTGGTCGTTTTCAAACACGCCCTAAGAAATGCATTGTTGCCTGTCGTTACATATTTGGCTCCTCTCACAGCAGGAATCATTACCGGCAGTTTCGTCATCGAAGAAATTTTTGCAATCCCTGGTATGGGTAAATATTTTGTTACAAGTATCACAAACCGCGACTATACAGTAATAATGGGTACGACGGTCTTCTACTCCATCATCCTGCTTCTTGCTGTATTATTGGTCGACATCCTTTACAGCTTTATCGACCCGCGCATCAAACTGAGAGGAGGAAAATCAGGTGGCAAATAAAGATATTCCGAAACTCAACGATTCAGATTTTGAAGTCGTCGGGACACGCTCCGACGAAACAGAAATACTTGCCAAGAAATCGATTTCCTTCTGGGGAGAAGTTTCCAGAAGATTCCTCAGAAATAAATTGGCGCTGGTGGGATTTGTCACACTTTTCCTCATCATTCTCGGTGCCATATTCGCACCCATGATTTCAGAGTTCTCCTATAGGCAGCAGAATGGCGACTATAACGTCTCTCCAAATGGAACATATTGGTTTGGAACCGACGACCTTGGCCGGGATATATTCACCCGTGTGTGGATAGGGGCACGGATCTCGATATTCATCGGTTTCGCAGCCGCTATCATCGACCTTATAATCGGTGTGGCCTGGGGAGCCATCGCTGGCTTGAAAGGCGGCCGGACTGATGAAATAATGATGCGTATCGCTGATATATTGACAGCAATCCCGTATCTCCTTGTGGTCATCATACTGCTTGTCGTCATGCAGCCGGGGCTGTTCCCCATGATCATTGCATTGTCTCTGACAGGTTGGGTGAACATGGCCCGTATCACACGTTCGGAAATACTTAAGCTGAAGAATCAGGAGTATGTACTCGCCGCCAGGACACTTGGTGCCAAAAACCTTCATCTGATCAGAAAGCACCTACTTCCTAACGCACTCGGCGCCATACTCGTCACGATGACACTTACAATACCGAATGCGATCTTCACTGAAGCATTCCTAAGTTATTTGGGGCTTGGTGTACCTGCGCCGCTTGCCAGTTGGGGTACTATGGCCAACGACGGCTATCCGGCATTGGCGAACGCACCTTGGAGACTATTTTTCCCAGCGCTATTCATCAGTTTGACAATCTTTGCATTTAATTCGATTGGCGACGGACTGAGAGACGCTTTGGATCCTAAGTTAAGGAAGTGATATTGATGAATGAACCAGTTCTCCAAATGAAAGACTTGCACGTTGACTTTTCAACATACGCAGGCACTGTAAATGCAGTCAGAGGAGTAAGCTTCGATGTATATAAAGGAGAAACGCTGGCGATTGTCGGTGAGTCCGGGTCAGGTAAAAGTGTCACAAACCAGGCGATAATGAAGCTTCTCCCCCAGCCTCCGGCCATCTATTCCAGTGGTGAAATACTTTTCGATGGCAAAAACCTGCTCGACCTCTCTGAAAAGCAGATGGAAAAAGTAAGAGGGAAAGATATAAGCATGATTTTCCAAGATCCCATGACATCTTTGAATCCAACGATGAAAATAGGTAAACAGATTACAGAAGTAATGCTTAAACACCAGAAAATCTCTAAGAATGATGCCAAAAAACGCGCACTTGAATTGATGAAGATGGTCGGCATTCCAATGCCCGAGAGGCGTCTGAATCAATATCCACATGAATTCTCGGGTGGTATGAGACAGCGTGTCGTCATTGCGATTGCACTTGCAGCGGACCCGAAACTACTTATTGCAGATGAGCCTACAACTGCCCTTGACGTAACCATCCAGGCTCAAATACTCGATGTGATGAAAGAAATACAAAAATCTTCCCAAACATCAATCATTTTCATCACCCATGACCTCGGCGTCGTGGCCAATGTTGCTGACCGGGTGGCTGTAATGTATGCTGGTGAAATCGTTGAAGTGGGAACGGTGGAGGATATCTTCTATAATCCCCAGCATCCCTATACATGGGGCCTGTTGGGATCCATGCCTGACTTGAACGAAGATAGGGATCAAAGATTACGCACAATAGAAGGTTCTCCGCCAGACCTGACGGATCCTCCGAAAGGGGACGCATTCGCACCGAGGAACCCATACGCCATGAAAATCGACTATGAACAAAATCCACCTATGTTCAAAGTAAATGATCAGCATTTCGCTAAAACATGGAGACTGCATCCCGACGCCCCCGAAACAGAAATACCAGACATCATCAAAAACAGATATCTTCAATATACAGGGGGTGACAACTGATGACAGCGCCCATACTTGAAGTGAAGAACCTAAAAAAATACTTTGGGGCAAAAAACAATCCGCTCAAAGCCGTAAATGACATCACATTCCATGTGATGCCGGGAGAGACATTGGGGCTTGTCGGAGAATCTGGCTGTGGTAAATCGACTACAGGCAGAACCATCATCAAACTTTATGAGAAGACCGGTGGCGAAGTCATATTCAATGGCAAGCATACAGATCAGTTATCCACTAAAGAACAGAAGAAATTCAACCAGGAACTCCAGATGATATTCCAAGATCCATATGCTTCCCTCAACCCGAGGATGACTGTCTTTGAAATCCTTGCCGAAGGATATGATATCCACGGTATATACAAAGACAAGAAAGAACGTCGCATAAAGATATATGAACTGCTGGAATCTGTAGGGTTGAACCGTGAGCATGCCAATAGGTACCCTCACGAATTCTCAGGTGGCCAACGGCAGAGGATCGGTATCGCACGTGCACTCAGCTTCGACCCTAAACTGATAATAGCTGACGAACCGATTTCCGCACTCGATGTGTCCATTCAGGCACAGGTCGTCAATATGATGAGGGAGATCCAAGAAGAACGCGGACTCGCCTACCTATTCATCGCCCATGACTTATCGATGGTCAAATATATCTCAGACCGCATTGCTGTAATGTATATGGGCCAGCTTCTTGAAGTCGGGAAGGCATCGGATCTTTATAACAATCCGATCCACCCTTATACGAAATCATTGCTCTCGGCAGTTCCCCAGCCCGATCCCCGTACTGAGAAAAAGAGGAAAAGGGTGGACTATGATACCAGTCAGCACAACTACAGCGAAGATGAAGAAGTGACACTCAGGGATTTCGGCAACGAACATTATGTATTCTGTTCCCAAAAAGAGTTCGATAACTGGATTTGAACAAACAGTTTCAGTCACAACAGGTATTTTGAGGAATGGTTGAATAGTAAAAATCAGTAAAGCCAGGCCCTTCATGCTTATATTTGAGCATGAAGGGCCTGGTTTTTTTTAATATTCCTGTACAGAAGTGCGTCAATCAGACAGTTATGACAAGCGGTTGCTTTCCTTACTTATGTTCATCCAGAAATTCCAATATCTGCTCATTGACGAAATCAGGGTACTCCTGGTGGGTCCAATGCGTAGCACCATCCACCCATACAACTGCCTCAGCATCGGTATACTTGAGGCTCTCCTCTGCCAGACGCTGCGAAAGGAATTGATCTGAGCTGCCCCAGATGATTTTTACAGACACATCTACTTTGGATTTCTTAGCGATGCTTCTTATACTATGAGGTATCGCCCGATACCAATTCAACATACTCTTCAATGCGTTATGCCTAGACCAGGCAATATTATAGGCACCAAGTTCTTTCCCGGAAAACGTCTCTTTTCTGCTCGTGACCTTCAAGGCCTGTTCCATGGTGCTGTAGTCTCTAAAACTCATGATGGATTCCGGAAGACGTGGAATCTGGAAAAAGAGCATATAGGCACTTTTCAGGATTTGGGTGGGCTTAGTCATCATGACTTCTGGAAACACACCCGGATGGGGCATATTGATTACAACGAAACACTTTACTCTCTCGGGGTTGGCGCTTGCGAGATGCCATCCCACAGCACCGCCCCAGTCATGTCCGACAATCGCCGCCTCATCTCTGTTGAAGTGATCGATGAGCCCGATTATATCATCTTTAAGAACTTCTATGCCGTATGACTCCACTCCTGCAGGTTTATCACTTTTGTTATATCCGCGTTGGTCGGGGGCGACCACCCGGTAACCTGCCTGGGCCAGTACACGTATCTGTCGTCTCCAGCTGTACCAGAACTCAGGGAAACCGTGGAGTAGGATCACCAGTTCACCTTCTTCGGGGCCTGCCACCGCCATATGGAGATCAACACCATTTGTGAGTATATATTCGAAATCGATATCCATACTGAACCCCCTTACTTTACAATCTGCTAAGCCGGGTAATCACTTGGACAATGCTATCTTGATGTGGGCAAGATGATGTTCTTCATGCCACGCAAGCTTTGCCATCTTTGTTGCTACGGTCATTTTTCCATTGGTATCATGTACAAAATACCGATCCAGTTGAGTTTCGGTGAGATTATGTCCAATCGAAGCAATGCGCGCGTTCATACCTTCCAGCATTTTGATTGAACTTTCCACCGGAAGATCCATATCAGGCAAAGCTGCCCACTCCTCTTGAAGAAATTCAGGTACTTTAGGCGCATCGTCCGTTAAGGCCAGTTTAAGACGCTGGTACATATTCAACTGGGAATCCGCTATATGGTGGACCAATTGGCGCACGTTCCATGCACCTTCTCTATACGTCTTTCCAAGCTGCTCCTCGGTCAGTCCATCCACTTGTTCCCTCAGACGTTTGGTGTACGTTTCAATTTGTGCAACCCACTCTTCAACATCTGCTTTGCCTACCTTATCAGGCACACTCAATTCACCGATTGGAAATTTGACATCCATTTATATTCATCCTTCCTTGTCTTATCAATTTCAACCTTACGCATAAGTCTGTAGAGTTTAAAATAGTTCGCTACCATAGGGATAGCTGTTCAATCTTCTGATGAAACAACTCTGAGAATGCCTTGCGGTCTTCTTTAGACAAAGGTTTGGGACCTTTTGTCCGGCCACCGCCTTTTCGTATCATAGCACCCATATAACGGGTCTCAAGAAGATGATCGATATTCTCATCGGTATACGTAAACCCCTTATGGTGAAGGACTGTACAACCTTTTGGCAACAGTAATGAAGCTAAGCCGTAATCTTGTGTAATGATTATATCTTCACTGTCGGCCAACTTTACAATGCGGAAATCCGCAGCATCCGGTCCCGCTTCGACATAGATACTCTCAACGTGAGACGGAAGGTCTTTTGGGGAATAGTGGGATAAGCTGGATACCAGTACGACCGGTAAAGATTTGCGGGCGGTCACATCAATCACGATGTCTTTTACGGGACATGCATCCGCATCAACGAATACTTTCATGGCATCACTCTCCTTGGCTTCATTATATCAGAGCTCGTATACCCAACATGTCTATCTTGCGTCCATCATCCATACTTTTTCTGATGGTCCTTCTTAAGTGCAAGATATTCTTCGTCTTCCCTGACCTTTATCCACTTTTTCTCGAAGATTGCAGCCGCCTCCGCCTTTTCAGAATCTATTTCTCTATCCTTTATGTTGCCATCTCCATCATATTTACGGCTCTTACGCTAATTTGGGGAATGCTTATATATAGATTGTGATGAACATAGCCAAAATTTTAAATTTATAGTGGACGATAAAGCATACGCTGTCTCAACAGCCTGAAACCGGCCCGGCCATACATAATCCGTTTGATGGTCTTCAGCCGATTGACGTTCCCCTCGACGAAACCATTGCTTTCATTATACATCAGGGCATGCACCGTGGGCTTGAAATCAGTGAGCAGCCGCCGGATGAAGTGTTTCGTCAGAGGGTCACGGCGTTGTTGTTCAAATAGGATGAGTTCAGTAAATCCGACATGATCCTTCTCGGCAATGCATTCGCGAAAACCAGCCACAAACGCATAGACGGGCTGGAGTTTTGGGTACTGTTGGAGGATACGGTTGATGATGTCGCGCTCGGCGTCCACTTCAAGGTGGTTCTGCCACAGTATGCGCCGAATGTCACGACGGCTGTGATACTCAATGTCCAATGGGGCCGCCACCCGTTTCCGTTTTCGAAGATCGGCGACAAAATTTTTCACTGAACCGTAGGACCCTTTATATCCAATCTTCAGTAGTTTTTCATAGATTGCCCGAACGGAATCGCCGTCCGCCTCCCAGTGAATGACCGATTTGTGAAAGGCATCCAGCAGTTTGGGCCGTTTCTGACGGGTCGTGTCCGGCACCCCTGTCATCCCAAGGTATCGCTCGACCGTCTTCCAGTGTAGATTGAACTGCCGGGAAAGCCGGGAGATTGAATACCCTTGTGCATGGTACTTCTGGAGTGTCCGGGCCTGTGCCCATTTCCTTTGGGCATTTTCCAAGCGGTGATGCTCAGCTTTGGTCTGAGGCGGAGGAACTGGCGGCGGTGATCGCATGCCGAGGTCAATGCGTACCGGCAACACTTTCCTTATAATCCGATCATGTAGGGTCCAGAGGTTCTGAATCAGATGGAACCGGTCATGGATCTGAATGACGGCCGGGGCATGGGTCGTGATGATGTCCTGAAAACGCACATATCTATCTCGGGTGATGTGGGTCAGCTCCGGATGCCCCTGAATCCATTGGGCCAATGTGGCCGTTTCCCGGTCGGGCAGGAGATCAATCGGATGATGTGTGACGGCATCGCAGATCAGAATGCCATACCGATACCCTTTTCGCCAGGCGAAATCATCGATGCCAACAAAAGGGGCTTTGCGGAACAGGCATCTCTGTTTTATGAATCAGGCGCAGCAGTGTGTCATGGCTGACCGGCATCCCAAGCTGCCGGGTGACAGTTTCTCCTTGGACACAGCTGCTGGAGAAAGCAATGGTCCGCAGTGCTTCATCCAGACGAATCGTCCGCTGGCCATAAGGGACCAGCCAGTCAAAGCGTTCCGTAAATACCTTTGTGGCGCATAATGCATTCGAACAGAACCATTTCCGGGCTTTCAGATACAGTTGAACGCGTCGCCCCTGGATGGGCAGGTCATCTATGACCCGCATGTAGGCACTGTGTCGCTGAGAGGTGGTGGAATGGCAGTGGGGACAACGGCCTGTGTGCGTATCCAATGTAATGACATATGATACAATATCCTCTGTTTTCACATAGGAGAGTACAGTCAAGCGAGGGTCTAAATCAGTGAAATGATCATACATGGTCACCATTCCTTTTTACTGATACATACCCGTTTCTCCCCAACTTAGCGTAAGAGCCATATTTACGTCCACCTTTATAATTTGCATAGCGACGCGCACGAGTATACCCCATCTGCAGAAATTTCCGCGACATATCCATTCCGACGAAATCCCCAGCCTTTTTGTAATCCAGATACATCGCGTAGATCTTCTCAGAAGAATCTTTTGCGATATCAGGGGTTTTAAAGCGCCAATGAGGCAATATCTCGCTCTTATAAGGTTCAACCATCAGCACGCCTTGTTCTCCCCTGCCGACCCGATATAATTCAGGCTGTTCCCTGAAGTCAATCGAGTCAAAATCCATATCGTAATCAAACGCCATACGGCTCCCTCCTTCCTATTCTCCACTATCACCTTTCCCATAATGATCGTGTTTCAGACATCTCCCGACTATAAATCAAAAGACATCCTGGCAACTGAAGGTGATGTTTCACTCTCCGGTTGCCTCGGATGTCTCTGGTATACCTGACATAATATAAAATTGTTCAAAGCCAAGCTGTTAGATCAAATCATCATTCTTTACGTTCATCGAATTACGGTTTGAATATGATCTTGATGCTATCGTCGTCTTTCCTGTCGAAGATATCGTACGCTTTTCCTGCATCATCAAGATCCATCTTATGGGTGATGATGTCGGTCGGATCAAATTCGTTGTTTTCAATCTTCTCATAAAGTTCAGGCATAAGATGGATGACAGGAGCCTGACCCATTGTGAGTGATACGTTCCGTGTAAAGAAATCACCAAGCGGGAAACCATTAGCTTCTGATGCATAGACACCAGTAAGCTGCACTGTGCCGAACTTTCTTACAGACTGCGAAGCAGTTACTATAGGGCTAATGGTACCAAACTGGTTGTCCATCTCTGACCCGAATTCTGTATTCGGCGGTACTGTGCCGTCCATGCCGACGCAGTCGATGACAACATCCGCGCCACCTTTTGTCTCTTCATGGAGAAGTTTGCCGATTTGTTCATTATCCTTGAAATTGAATGTTTCAACATTGTTTGTTTTCTTCGCATGCTTGAGCCTGTAGTCCACCTGGTCTACAGCTATGACACGTTCAGCGCCTTTCATCCATGCGAACTTCTGCGCCATAAGTCCAATTGGACCTGACCCCAATACGATGACAGTGTCGCCTTTCTTCATGCCGCTGTGCTCCACACTCCAGTAAGCTGTCGGCAGTACGTCAGATAGCAGCATCACTTGCTCATCTTTCAATTCACTGGATTCGGGGACCTTGAATGACGTGAAGTCGGCATATGGTACGCGTAAGTACTCTGCCTGGCCGCCCGGGAAATTTCCATTAGGCTCGGCAAAACCAAATAGTCCTCCCACTTCTCCATGAGGATTCGATTCATCACATTGACTTTCCATCTGGTTCTTGCAGAAGAAGCACTCTCCACAACCGATATTGAACGGAATCACCACACGGTCGCCTTTTTTCAAGTTCTTGACTTCAGAACCCACTTCTTCCACGATACCCATCGGTTCATGTCCAATGACATAATCTTCTTCTGGGACTATCCCCCCATGGTATAGATGAAGATCTGATCCGCATATTCCACTTGCAGTGATACGGACGATCATATCTTTGTTGTCTTGTATATCCGGTGTCGCAACGTCTTTTGTAACCATTGATTTCTTACCTTGGAATGTTACCGCCTTCATGTTATCCCTTCCTTATCTTTGTTTATATAATTTATGCTGTTGTCATATAAGGCAATAGCCTTCCCTATTCAGCCTCAAACATATAAACAAGGAAATTACGGATTATTTTTATTCCCCTTCATGAGACCGACATATTAAAAAATCCCTCCAACCTTAAATGGTTGAAGGGATCGCAAAACAATATTAACGTTTTGAGAACTGTGGTGAGCGACGGGCTTTCTTGAAGCCGTATTTGTAACGCTCTTTCATACGTGGGTCACGTGTAAGGAGGCCTGCTCTCTTAAGTGGACCACGGTTTTCCGGATCTGCTTCCAGAAGTGCTCTGGCGATACCGTGACGAATTGCCTGTGCTTGTCCTGTGAAGCCGCCACCTTTAACGTTTACCAATACATCGTAGTTACCTTGTGTTTCAGTAACCGCGAATGGCTGGTTCAAGTCCAGTATAAGACTTTCGAATGGAAGATAATCCCTCATGTCACGACCGTTAACTGTAACATTGCCTTCACCTGGTACGAGACGTACACGCGCTACTGCATTTTTACGACGACCTGTTCCTGTATATTCTACTTTAGCCAATGAATTAACCTCCTATCCTTAACCGCGAAGTTCGTAGTTTTCTGGTTTTTGTGCTTCATGCTTGTGCTCGCTTCCAGCGTATACATGAAGTTTCTTGCCTTGTGCACGTCCAAGTCTGTTCTTAGGCAACATGCCTTTGATGGAATTTTCCAAGAGGCGTACCGGGTTCTTTTCCCTAAGCTCTCCTGCAGAGATGGATCTGATTCCACCTGGGTGACCTGTGTGTCTGTAGTACATTTTATCTTGGGCTTTATTACCCGTCATTTCGATTTTTTCTGCATTGATGATGATGACGTTGTCACCTGTATCAACGTGTGGTGTGTATGTGGCTTTGTTCTTGCCGCGTAGTATCGCTGCCACTTCAGAAGAGAGACGGCCGAGCGTCTGTCCTTCTGCATCGACAACATACCATTTACGTTCAATGTTAGCTTCATTAGCCATGAATGTTTGACGCATTTCCAGTCCTCCTAAATATATCAGTAGTGCGCGTTATTTGCTCTTAAAATTTTTAAAAAGCTTCGTTTGCTTTATATCTGCATGCACAATAAGTTTCCGGGGCTTATCGTGGGTGATATAAAATTATACCGTTGTCTATGATAACCCTAATAGCTCATTTTGTCAATGTGTCACCGGGGGATTTTTAAATTTTCCAATGCTTCATTGCGTGCTTTTTCATCCAAAAATACCCTTTCCAAATACAATCCTTCCGCTGGAGCGGTCTTCGGCACCAGCGTGCGGTCTTTTGCTGCAATTATGCCTGGAGTTTTCTCAGCTTCCCATCTGCCTTGGCCGACTTCAAGCACATAGGCGACGAGGATACGAACCATATTATAGAGGAAACCGGAGCCGATTATCAGAAAATCATAGCCATTATCAGTCTTTATCAATTCAAAGGCATAGATGTGCCTGACTTTGTTTTCTATGGGTGATTTGGCGCTTGAGAAGCTTGTAAAATCATGGGTACCGATAAAATACGACATCGCCTGCCTCATCTTACTTTCCGAGAGTACATAAGGATAATATGTCTTCAAGCCTTTCTCAAAAGGATCGCGCACTGCTCCCTGATAGATGCGGTAACGATAGATTTTGCCGTGTGAGTGGTATCTTACATGATAATCGGAATCGATCGCTTGCACGCCATGGATCGCGATATCTTCAGGCATGGCACTGTTCAGTGCATGCTGCCACTTTGTTTCAGGGATTGTCAGGTCTGAGTCGAAGTGAAAGAACTGTTCTCGTGCATGTACGCCGCTGTCTGTACGGCCGGCTGCATGAATCCTGACAGGCTTTTTATGCATACGTCCAAGAACCTTCTCCACTTCCCCCTGTACCGTACGTCCTTCCAACTGGTATTGGAAACCATTGAATCGTGAGCCATTATAACTGATTTTTACCAAGTATCGCATTCTTTACTCCTTACTGTCTGACCAGCCATAGTACGATGCCGAACAGAATGATGCATATGAGTGCTACTGTGTCTTTGAACTGCCAATCGAGGATACGGTAGTGGGTGCGTCCTTCTTCCCCCTGATATCCCCTTACTTCCATCGCTATCGCCATTTCTTCTGCACGTTTGAAGGCAGAGATGAACAAAGGTATGAAGATCGGAAGCAGAGCTTCAAGCCTCGACTTCAGCCCGCCTGTCATAAATGTAGACCCTCGGGCGCTCTGAGCTTTGATTATCTTTTCAGTTTCATCCATCAGTGTCGGAATAAAACGGAGGCTGATTGACATCATCAATGCAATTTCATGTACAGGCACCCTAATCTTTTTTAAGGGTTTGCACAATCGCTCTATAGCATCTGTAAGCTCCAGAGGACGTGTGGTGAGAGTCAGTATCGTTGTGATCAGTACAAGAAGTGCCAGACGGATGGTGATATATACCCCTCTGATGACGCCTTCTGACTCTATTGTGAAGAAGCCTCCGTCGATCAGGACTACTCCTCCTTTAGTCAGAAAAAGGTGCATCGAGAAGGTAAACAGAAGTATCAGGAATATAAGTTTTAATCCGTTGAAGAGAAAACGGAAGGAGAGCGCAGCGAGCTTGGTTGTGAACGCTACAAAAGTGACTAGCAGCGCATAACCTGTCCAATGGTTGGCGAAGAATACAATAATCATGAACAATACTACCGCCAAAATTTTTGCTCGGGGGTCCATCTTGTGTATGACACTCGAGCCGGGGATGTACCTGCCCAATAACATTTTACTCAGCATCCGCACTCCTCCGTTCTTCATAGAGTGCAATAAAATCTTCTATGTTGCGTGGCACGCTTTCGAAACTCCGGCCTTTCTTTTTCAGATCTTTCATGAGCCTGACAATATCAGGTGGTTCAAGTGCATTATTCTCAAGCATCCCAGAGTCCATCAGCAAATCTTCTGTGCGTCCCTCACGCACAAGGTTCCCGCCGCTTAACAATTTAACTTGGTCGGTATATTCGAAGACGTCATTCATATCATGTGTGACGAGAATGATGGTAATCCCCATATCCTTATGAATCTGTTGAAAAAGACGCATGGTCTCACTATGGCTCTTTGGGTCGAGCCCTGCTGTCGGCTCATCCAAGATAAGGACTTCAGGCTCCATTGCCAGTATACCGGCTATCGCCACCTTCCTCATCTGACCACCGGAGAGTTCAAACGGCGACTCCTTAAAGAGGGAATTGTCTACATTCATCAATTCCAAATAATATTCCGCCTTTGATCTCGCCTCCTCTTCGTCCAGACCCATGTTCTTCGGACCGAACATTACATCCTTCAGGACAGTCTCCTCAAACAACTGATGCTCGGGAAACTGGAAGACCATCCCTACGTGCTTTTTGACTTCATGCACATATTTGTATTTCGTCTTTTTCCTTAACACAAGGTCACCTGCATATACCGTGCCGCTACTTGGCAGCAACAGACCGTTTAACGTTTGGATAAGCGTCGATTTGCCGCTCCCTGTGTGTCCGACGATCCCATAATATACGCCTTCTTCAAATGTCGTCGTAATCTTGTTCAACGCCAAGTGTTCAAACGGAGTGTTTTGGTGGTAGACAACTGTCAGATTCTCTATATGGAGCTTCATAGGCGCGCCACCAGCTCTTCATATGACATGAATGAGCCATCCAACAGACCGTGGGATAACTTCATATTAAAAGGGAGCTCAAGGCGACTCGCCACTAATGTATCAATGTCTCGATATATTTCCTCTACGGTCCCCTCACTGACTACTTTGCCGTCACCCATAACTATGGCATGATCACTGTGTTCGATTTCTGCCAGATCATGAGTGATGAATATAAGGGTCGTCTGGCGCTCCTTATGAATAGTCCTCAAGATTTTCATCACTTCCCGGCGCCCTTCAGGGTCTATCATCGAGGTTGCTTCATCCAAGATGAGGACATCCGGCGCCATGGCAAGCGCGCTGGCTATGGCGACCCGCTGTTTTTGTCCCCCTGATAGACGACTGGGTTCATGGTTCCTGAAATCGAGCATATTGACTGCTTTCAAAGCTGCCTCAGTCCGGATGATCATTTCCTCACGCGGCACCCCATCATTCTCAAGACCAAAGGCCACATCGTCCTCGACGGTCGCCCCTACAAATTGGTTATCTGGGTTTTGAAAGACTATGGCAAAACGCTTACGAAGTGCCGACGCATTCATATCGTCAAGCACTGTGCCGTCAACTGTAATGGTCCCCTCATACTCATTGATAATACCCATGAGGATTTTAACGAGCGTGCTCTTCCCTGAACCGTTGTGCCCTATGACGGATATCCAATCTCCTTGACGAAAGGATAGGGAGACATAATCCAATGCCTTATGTTCACTTGTCTTGTAGCCGTAAGCTACATTTTCCAGCCTGATCATATCTCCACCGCCATATTTATGTAATAAAAAAGCGCGTACCCTGCATAGGAGTCGCGCATATCTTGTGTATTGCCTGCAGGGTACGTTGAGCTAGACAATATGATGCAAATCACATTATCGTAACACTCATTCTGCTTTTATAGTTTATGCTTCTTCAGCTTCAACCGCGCCTTGTACGAACTCGATAACTACCAGTTCTGCACCGTCGCCACGACGTTCACCAAGTTTCTTGATGCTTGTGTATCCGCCTTGACGGTCTTCAAAACGTGGTGCGATGTCTTCAAAGAGTTTTTGAAGCGCATGCTGGCTTGTCCCATCTTCTTTTGCGATCTCTACATTACGTACCGTTTGGCCTGCACGGCGTTTTGCCGCCAAGTCTCCACGTTTGCCGAGAGTAACAAGTTTGTCCACGATTCTGCGGAGTTCTTTGGCTCTCTGCTCAGTAGTAGTGATGCGCTCATTGACGATAAGGGATGTCGCCAAGTCACGAAGCATTGCTTTTCTCTGGTCGGACGTACGTCCTAGTTTTCTGTAGCCCATTGAAATTTACCTCCTTTATCAGTCTTCTATCAGTCTTCGTTGCGGAGCCCCAAACCGAGGTCCTCGAGTTTGAATTTGACTTCTTCAAGAGACTTTCGTCCCAAGTTTCTTACTTTCATCATATCAGCTTCACTCTTGTCGGTCAGTTCTTGGACAGAGTTGATGCCTGCACGTTTCAGACAGTTGTAGGAACGTACTGACAGATCCAGTTCTTCAATTGACATCTCCAGAACTTTTTCTTTCTGATCTTCTTCTTTTTCAATCATGATTTCTGCATTCTGAGCTTCATCAGTAAGTCCGACGAAGATATTCAGATGTTCCGTCATGATTTTAGCTGCAAGGGACACAGCCTCCTGAGGTGTTATTGATCCATCAGTCCAGATGTCGAGAGTCAGTTTATCGAAGTTCGTCATTTGACCTACACGTGTATTTTCAACAGTGTAGTTGACACGTTCGACAGGTGTATAGATCGAATCGATAGGAATGACACCGATGGACATTTCGCTCTTGTTATTGACTTCAGCAAGAGTATAGCCTCTTCCACGGTTCGCTATCATGCGGATCTTCAACTGGCCTCCGTTTGAGACTGTCGCGATTTTCATGTCGCGGTTCAAAATCTCAACGTCACTATCATGTGTGATGTCACCTGCTGTAACAATGCCTTCACCACTAAAATCAATCTCAAGTGTTTTTTCTTCATCAGAATAGATTTTAAGTGCAAGCTTCTTGATGTTTGTGACGATGGTTGTAACATCTTCTACGACGTTATCTACAGTCGAGAATTCATGCAGCACATTTTCGATTTCTATCGTTTTGACTGCCGCACCAGGTAATGAAGATAACAGAATGCGACGTAAGGAGTTCCCAAGTGTTGTCCCATAGCCTCTTTCTAGAGGTTCGACAACAAACTTACCAAACTTAGAATCATCCGACATTTCAACTGTTTCAATTCTAGGTTTTTCGATTTCTATCATTTGTTTACTTATCCTCCCTTTAAACGTCGAAAATATTATGCAGCCACGTATATTACATTACACTCGGATTTTTCCTGTGACCAGTAATTATACACGGCGACGTTTAGGTGGACGGCAGCCATTGTGTGGTACAGGAGTGACATCTCTGATTGCTGTGATTTCAAGCCCTGCTGATTGCAGTGCACGGATTGCAGATTCACGGCCTGCACCAGGACCTTTTACTGTAACTTCAACAGTTTTGAGGCCATGCTCCATAGCAGCTTTTGAAGCTGTTTCAGAAGCCATTTGTGCAGCAAATGGTGTAGATTTCTTGGACCCTTTGAAGCCAAGTGCACCAGCTGAAGACCATGACAGTGCGTTACCGAAATCATCAGTAATCGTCACAATCGTATTGTTGAATGTTGAACGGATATGCGCTACGCCTGATTCAATATTCTTTTTCACTCTACGTTTACGTGTTTGTTGTCTACGAGCCATTTTTTCTCCTCCTTTTCCCTAATTATTTCTTCTTGTTAGCAACTGTTTTAACTGGACCTTTACGTGTGCGGGCATTGTTTTTTGTATGCTGTCCGCGCACTGGCAGTCCACGACGGTGTCTGATTCCCCTGTATGAGGCAATTTCCATCAAACGTTTTATGTTGAGGCTTTGCTCACGGCGAAGGTCACCTTCAATTTTGTACGTGTCGATGACTTCACGGACTTTATTCAGTTCGTCATCAGTCAAATCTCTTACACGTGTGTCTTCGGACACACCTGCTTTACCAAGGATTTCCTGTGCTGTTGATTTACCGATACCGTAAATATAAGTGAGTGAGATTACGATGCGTTTTTCACGCGGTACGTCTACTCCTGCAATACGAGCCATATGTTACACCTCCGTTATTATATATTAGCCTTGCTTCTGTTTATGCTTAGGGTTCTCACAGATTACCATAACTTTGCCATTTCTGCGAATGACTTTGCATTTCTCACAGATAGGTTTGACTGATGGTCTTACTTTCATGTGTTTTACCTCCTTAGAATGTGGAGTCCATTATTTAAAACGATAAGTGATCCTGCCACGTGTCAAGTCGTACGGTGACATTTCTACTGTTACTTTATCGCCAGGAAGGATACGTATATAGTTCATGCGGATTTTGCCGGAAACATGTGCGAGAATCTCATGTCCATTTTCCAGTTCCACTTTGAACATGGCGTTCGGCAGTGTATCCAGCACTGTGCCTTCCAGTTCGATAACATCTTGTTTACTCATTGCAAATTCCCCCTTTACAGCTTCCTAAACTCTTTTAGAAATTCACTTCAGGTGAAGATTGATCTACACTTAACGCCAAAATATGAACTAGGATATTTTCCGTTATCATACAAGTAATATTCACCCAAAGCGTCTGTAGAGGTGAATATCCCTATATACTCTGCAGAATCTCATCGACATCATCAAAGACTTCATCGATATCTTGTGATCCATCCACTTTAACAAGAACACCTTGATTTTCATAGAAATCGAGCATTGGTGTTGTCTGGTTGATGTTCACTTCTAGACGATTCGCAACTGTTTCAGGATTATCGTCTTCTCTCTGATACAACTTACCGCCATCAAGATCGCATACGCCTTCTTGCTTAGGTGGGTTGAACACCAGGTGATAAGTCGTGCCGCAAATTTCGCAGATGCGGCGTCCAGTCAAACGATTCATCAGTTCTTCTTCGGTCACTTCCACAAAAATCGTCCTATCGATTTTTGTCCCAAGCTCCTCCATGATGCCGTTCAACGCTTCAGCCTGCTCTACGGTACGGGGGAAGCCATCCAGTAGGAAACCTTCCTTCGCATCGCTTTGGGCTAGACGTTCTTTCACAATGCCTATTGTAACTTCATCAGGCACCAATTCACCCGCATCCATAAATGATTTTGCTTTTTTACCGAGTTCTGTTCCATTTTTGATAGCAAGACGGAACATATCCCCAGTCGAGATGTGAGGGATCGGGTATTTTTTAATAATTTTGGAAGCCTGGGTGCCTTTTCCGGCACCAGGTAATCCCATCAAAATGATATTCATACGATTTCCTCCTACCTGCGCTTTCTGAAGCCACGATATTCTCTTTGGTTCGCCTGTGCTTCCAGTTGCTTCATAGTCTCAAGTGCCACACCAATCACGATCAGCAAGCTTGTTCCGCCAATCTGGATTGCCTGAGGCAAGTCCATGAATTTGGTGATGAGCAGTGGAAGGATCGAAATTCCTGCAAGGAAGAGAGAACCTACGAATACGAGCCTGTAAAGAACCGAAGTGATGTACTCCTGTGTGTTTTTACCTGGTCGTATACCTGGGACATAACTCCCCTGCTTCTTGAGATTATCAGCCATTTTTTCAGGGTTGACCTGAACGAATGAATAGAAGTAAGTGAACGCGATAATCAGTGCGACATAGAATATCATGCCTATCCAATCGGTGGGATCGGCGAGTCTCGCCACAGTCTGTGCCCAACCTGCATCAGGGAAGAACAGTGTCAAAGTCTGTGGCATCATGAAGAACGCCATAGCAAAGATAACTGGTATAACCCCTGCAGGGTTAACTTTAAGCGGCAGGAACGTTGATTGCGGCCCAAGTTGGGTCGAAGTCCTCTGGCGCTTGGCATATTGTACTGGGATTTTACGCACAGCCTGCAGTATAAAGACTGCGAATGCTGTAATAAGAACCAGCAATATGAACAAACCGACCATCTGTAGTACAGCCACTGTAGTGTCATCTGCACCTACAAACTTCTGTTGGTACAGCTGTATGATTGAACTTGGCAGTATTCCGAGAATACCTGCAAATATGATGATTGAGATGCCATTTCCGACCCCATGGGTCGTAATCTGCTCCCCTAACCACATGAGGAACGCAGTTCCTGTAGTAAGGACGAGCGCAATCAGAAGATACGATGCAATGTTGTTGTTATCAAGAAGCATACCTTCAAACATCTGATTAAAAGCAAAGGACATTCCCAATGATTGAATGAACGCAAGTATTATTGTGAAATAACGAGTAAACTGACTCAGTTTACGCCTTCCTACTTCACCTTGACTGGCCCACTCGGCAAATTTTGGGACTACATCCATCTGTAGAAGTTGGACGACGATCGATGCCGTAATATAAGGCATAATCCCCATTGCCAAGATCGAGAAGTTCATCAGTGCGCCACCACCGAAGGTGTTCATTAGATCAAGCACGCCCTGTTGTCCTGCTCCGGCATCAAATACACTCGGGTCCACACCTGGAACCGGTATATAAGTGCCGATTTTGAAGATCACGAGCATTGCCAAAGTAAAGAGGATCTTACTTCGGATTTCTTTAATCCTAAAGAAATTGGAGATCGTGCTGATCATTAGATCACCTCGTAGCTTCCGCCCTGTTCCTCTATTGCTTTAGCAGCTGAACCAGAAAACTTATGAGCTTTAATTGTTAACTTTTTCTCAAGAGTGCCATTGCCAAGCACTTTGATACCAGATTTAGCATCCTTAACAATACCATTTTCTTTCAGCATTTCAGGTGTTACTTCAGTACCGTCATCGAAGCGATTCAAATCGCTCAAGTTCAGCACTGCATATTCTTTACGGTTGATGTTCGTAAATCCACGTTTAGGTATACGACGGAAAAGTGGTAGCTGTCCACCTTCAAACGTCGGATTCACTCCACCGCCTGAACGGGAGTTCTGACCATCATGACCACGTCCAGCTGTTTGTCCATTACCTGAAGACATACCGCGTCCGACGCGATGACGACTTTTACGTGCGCCTTCAACCGGCTTCATTTCATGTAGTTTCATCTCCGCACCTCCTATATAATATAATTATTTCTCTTCAACTGAGACCAGATGATTAACCTTTGCGACTTGGCCTCTGAGTTGAGGTGTATCTTCCAACTCGACGGAATGATGCAGCTTTTTTAGTCCTAGTGAAGCAACTGTCTGCCTTTGTGTTTCAGTCTTTCCGATCAAGCTTTTTTTGAGGGTGATTTTAATTTTTGCCATGTCTGTAAATCCCTCCTTAATTTTGTAACTCTTCTACAGATTTACCACGCAATTTAGCAACTTCTTCTGCACTTTTAAGTTCAGAGAGTCCAGTCATAGTCGCGCGGACAACGTTAATTGGAGTATTCGCACCAAGCGACTTGCTTAGTATATCAGTTACACCTGCAAGTTCCAATACGGCACGAACCGGACCACCGGCGATAACTCCTGTACCTGGCGCAGCTGGCTTCATCAATACGTTACCTGAGCTGAACCTGCCGATCACTTCATGAGGCAGCGTACCATCTACGAGCGGTACTTCGATGAGATCTTTCTTCGCTGCTTCGATCGCTTTTTTGATAGCTTCAGGCACCTCTTGTGCTTTGCCTGTACCAAAGCCAACACGTCCCTTTTTGTCCCCTACAACAACAAGTGCAGAGAAACGGAAACGACGTCCACCTTTTACGACTTTAGCGATACGGTTGATTGTAACAACACGTTCTTCGAACTCTTGTACTTTTTCTTCTCTACGAGCCATAAGTGTGATTCCCTCCTTCGATTAGAATTGTAGACCATTTTCGCGGGCTGCTTCTGCTAGTGCTTGCACACGTCCGTGATACAGATAGCCTCCACGGTCAAATACTACGCTTTTAATATCTTTGTCTTTAGCACGGTTCGCAATCAAAGCGCCCACTTCTGCTGCAGCTTCCTTGTTGGATCCAACTTCACCTTTGAAATCTGGATCTTGTGTGGAAGCACTTGCAAGAGTAGTCTGCTGATTGTCGTCAATCAACTGAGCATAGATATGCTTGTTCGAGCGATAGACGTTCAGACGCGGCCTTTCTGCAGTACCGGAAAGTCTGCTGCGCACGCGTTCGTGTCTTTTTTGACGGACTTTGTTTTTATCGATCCTTGCGATCATTAATGTTCACTCCCCACTTAGTTATTTACCAGTTTTTCCTTCTTTTTGACGAACCAGTTCGCCTTTATAACGGATACCTTTGCCTTTATATGGCTCTGGTGGACGTACAGCACGGATTTTAGAAGCAAGTGCCCCAACAGATTCTTTGTTGATGCCTTCAACTTTAACATTCGTGTTGCCTTCCACTGTAATGGTAAGGTCCTCAGAAGGTTCGAATTCAACCGGGTGAGAAAGCCCAACACTCAGTACGAGTTTGTTACCTTGCATCTGTGCACGGTAACCAACACCTACAAGTTCGAGTTCCTTAGCAAATCCTTGCGATACGCCAACGATCATATTGTTGATAAGCGCACGCGTTGTACCATGATTCGTACGGTTTTCTTTAGAATCATTTGGTCTGACGACCTGAAGTGTATTATCTTCAAGCTCATAAGTCATTTTTTCATTGAAAGTATTGACAAGTTCCCCTTTAGGGCCCTTTACGCTGACTGTATTGTCATTGATTTCGACTGTTACGTCGCTAGGAATTTCAATAATACGTTTACCTACACGGCTCATTTCTTTGCACCTCCTGTTAATTCATTACCAAACGTATGCGAGTACTTCCCCGCCGATATTTCTTTTGCGTGCTTCTTTATCAGTAAGTACGCCTTCTGAAGTAGAGATGAGCGCGATTCCAAGTCCGTTAAGAACTTTAGGAAGCTCTTCTCTTCTTGCATATACTCTGAGTCCTGGTTTGGAAATACGTTTCAAACCAGTGATGACTTTTTCATTTTTGCTGCCGTACTTGAGGAATACACGGATGACGCCTTGTTTGTCATCTTCAATGTATTCAACATTTTTAACAAAACCTTCTGTTTTCAGAATCTCTGCAATTTCCTTTTTGATGTTGGATGCAGGGATTTCTAGTGAATCGTGTCTCACCATGTTCGCATTTCTGATGCGAGTTAGCATATCTGCAATTGGATCTGAGAGTGTCATTACTAGTTGCCTCCTTTCAATTTATGGCGCTTACCAGCTTGCTTTTTTAACGCCAGGGATCTGACCTTTGTAAGCAAGTTCACGGAAACATATACGGCAGAGCTTGAACTTGCGGTAGACTGAGTGTGGACGTCCGCAACGCTCGCAGCGTGTATATTCGCGTACTTTAAACTTTTGTTCTTTTTTCTGTTTAGCTATCATTGATTTTTTAGCCACAATTTTGCCTCCTTATAGCTTACTTTTGAAATGGCATTCCGAACTGAGTGAGCAGCTCACGGGCTTCTTCGTCTGTGTTCGCTGTCGTAACAACAACAATATCCATACCTCTTACTTTGGAGACTTTGTCATAGTCGATTTCAGGGAAGATCAACTGTTCTTTTATACCGAGTGTATAGTTGCCGCGGCCATCGAATGCTTTCTTGGAAATACCTCTGAAGTCCCTGACACGTGGTAGAGATACTGAAATCAGCTTATCCAGGAAATCATACATCCTTTCGCCACGGAGAGTGACTTTGGCACCGATAGGCATACCTTCACGAAGCCTGAACGTTGCGATGGATTTTTTAGCTTTTGTAATTACTGGCTTCTGTCCTGTGATCGCCGTCAATTCTTCTACTGCCGTATCGAGTACTTTAGCGTTTTGAACAGCATCACCAACTCCCATGTTGACTACGATCTTTTCAATTCTCGGAGCTTGCATAACAGATGTGTAGTTGAATTTATTCACTAGTTCGTTTTTGATTTGATCATTGTATCTTTCTTTAAGGCGTATCATTAATATGGACCTCCTTCCACTACTTAGTTATTTTTTTCGTATGCTACTTTAGGGATTTCTTTACCTGATTTTACTGCTACTCTGACTTTAGAACCGTCCTCTTTTACTTCTTGACGGACACGAGTGCGTTCTCCTGATTCAGGGTCAACGTGCATGACGTTGGAAACATGGATGGCTGCCTCAGTTTCAAGGATGCCGCCTTCAGGGTTCATCTGGGAAGGCTTCTGATGTTTCTTCATCATATTGACACCTTCGACGATTACACGGTTTTTTGCAGGGATCGCTTTTAGGACCGTGCCTTCTTTACCTTTATCTTTACCGCTGATTACAACGACTTTATCTCCAGATCTTACGTGCATGGGAATCGCACCTCCTTAATTTAAATGTAGATTAAAGTACTTCTGGTGCCAGTGAGATTATCTTCATGAAGTTGCCTTCACGCAGTTCACGAGCAACGGGACCGAAGATACGCGTACCTCTTGGACCTTTATCATCACGGATGATTACGCATGCGTTCTCATCAAATTTGATATAGGAACCATCTTCACGACGTACACCGGATTTGGTTCTAACGATTACAGCCCTTACTACTTCACCTTTTTTAACAACGCCACCAGGTGTTGCATTTTTTACAGTTGCAACGATGACATCGCCAATGTTTGCTGTCTTACGGCCTGTTCCACCTAAGACTTTGATAGTCAGCACTTCACGTGCGCCTGAGTTATCTGCCACTTTCAAGCGGGATTCCTGTTGGATCATGCGAATAGACCTCCTTTATCTTCGATTGTTTAGACGATAACTGCTTCTTCTACGATTTCCACTAGACGGAAACGCTTAGTTGCAGACAATGGGCGAGTTTCTTCGATTCTTACGATATCGCCAGTCTTAGCAGTGTTATTTTCATCATGAGCTTTATGTTTTTTGGAATATTTGACACGTTTACCAATGATCGGGTGTCTTTTCTGAGTTTCTACGACTACAGTGATGGTCTTATCCATTTTGTCGGATACGACGCGGCCCTGGTAAACTTTACGTTCTGTTTTACTTTCCACTATGTGAGCCTCCCTCTATTATTATTGGTTCGCTTTAGCTTCGCTGAGCTCTCTCTCGCGGATAGTTGTTTTCATTCTTGCGATAGCTTTTCTAACCTCTTTGATACGAGCAGTGTTCTCTAGCTGACCAGTAGCTAGTTGAAAGCGTAGGTTGAAGAGTTCTTCCTTAAGGTCTTTGACGTTATTTTCAATTTCTGAAGTTGTCAGTTCGCGGATTTCATTAGCTTTCATTCGTATCACCACCTAATTCTTCACGTTTAACGATTTTAGTCTTTACAGGAAGTTTGTGGCTTGCAAGGCGAAGCGCTTCTCTCGCTACTTCTTCTGGCACACCTGAAACTTCAAACATTACACGGCCAGGTTTAACGACTGCCATCCATCCTTCGACAGCACCTTTACCTGAACCCATACGTACTTCCAATGGCTTCTTTGTATATGGTGTATGCGGGAAAATATTGATCCATACTTTACCGCCACGTTTCATATAGCGTGTCATGGCGATACGGGAAGCTTCAATCTGTCTGGAAGTTACCCATGCTGTTGTTGTTGCCTGTAGGCCATATTCACCAAAACTTACTTCTGTTCCGCCTTTAGCACGTCCTTTTGTGTCCGGACGATGTTGACGACGGTATTTCACTTTTTTAGGTAATAGCATTGTTATTTTCCTCCCTTACTTTTTGTCATTCTTGACAGGAAGAACTTCTCCACGGTAGATCCATACTTTAACACCGAGTTTACCGTATGTTGTATCAGCCTCTTCATGTGCATAATCTATATCTGCACGGAGAGTGTGAAGTGGAACTGTTCCTTCGCTGTAGCCTTCTGAACGTGCAATGTCAGCGCCACCGAGACGCCCTGAAACTTGCGTTTTAATACCTTTAGCTCCAGCTCTTATCGCTCTTTGCAGTACTTGTTTTTGTGCTCTACGGAAAGAGACACGGTTTTCAAGCTGACGTGCGATGTTTTCTGCAACAAGCTTTGCATCCATATCAATTTTCTTGATTTCTACAACGTTGATGTGGATTTTCTTGCCTGTGAGGTTAGTCAACGCTGTGCGGAGCTTGTCTATTTCACTACCGCCTTTACCGATGACCATACCTGGTTTGCCGGTATGAAGTGCAATGTTCACACGGTTAGCCGCTCGTTCGATTTCCACTTTGGAAATGGCTGCGTCTTTAAGGTTTTTTTCGATATATTCACGAATTTTAAGATCTTCATGCAAAAGGTCTGCGAAATCTTTCTCTGCGTACCACTTCGCTTCCCAATCACGGATGACTCCTGTACGAAGTCCAATAGGATTTATCTTCTGACCCAAATTAATTCCCTCCTTGTGGTTTTATGCGTTTTCTTCTGTTTCAGCTTCTTCAGTCGTTTCCTGTACTGCTTCTTCTGCAACTTCTGAAACAACTATAGTGATATGGCTCGTGTGCTTGTTGATTTTAGTCGCACGGCCTTGTGCACGTGGGCGGAATCGTTTCAATGTCGGACCTTCATCGGCATAAGCTTCTGAGATGAATAGGTTTTCGACGTCCATGTCGTAGTTGTGCTCAGCATTGGCTACAGCTGAATGAACCAGTTTTTCAACTACCGGCGATGTTCTTTTGTTTGTGAGTTTAAGAATTGCGATGGCTTCTCCAACTTCCTTGCCGCGGATCAGGTCCAGGACCATTCTCGCTTTACGAGGAGCAATTCTTATAGTTTTAGCAACTGCTTTCGCTTGCATCTTTCGTTCCTCCTTTATTCCGTCTTATCACTTTTATCTTCTTGTTTTCTTATCGTCAGTTCCATGGCCTTTGAAAGTTCTCGTTGGAGCGAATTCTCCAAGTTTGTGACCGACCATATCCTCTGTGACATAAACCGGTACATGTTTACGGCCGTCGTATACAGCAATAGTATGTCCGATGAAGTTAGGGAATACCGTGGAACGGCGTGACCAAGTTTTAATTACACTTTTTTTGTTGCTTTCGTTGAGTGTTTCCACCTTTTTCATGAGGTGACCATCAACAAAAGGTCCTTTTTTAAGACTGCGTGCCATTTTGGCGCCTCCTTCCAATAATGCGTGCGGATATTTTATCCGCACACTATGGTTTCATTTATTTCTTCTTGCGTCCTCTTACGATTAGCTTATCAGAACGGTTTTTGCCTCTACGCGTCTTCTTGCCAAGGGTAGGTTTACCCCAAGGAGACATAGGTGACGGCATACCGATTGGGGCACGTCCTTCACCACCACCGTGTGGGTGATCGTTAGGGTTCATAACAGAACCACGAACTGTAGGGCGTTTCTTCTTCCATCTGGAACGACCTGCTTTACCGATGTTGATCAATTCGTGCTGTTCGTTGCCGACAGCACCGATTGTTGCGCGGCAAGTTGAAAGAATCATACGTACTTCACCAGAACGCAGTTTAACCAGTACATACTTACCTTCTTTACCAAGTACCTGAGCTCTTGAGCCTGCAGATCTGACCAACTGGCCACCCCTGCCTGGCTTGAGTTCAATGTTATGGATTGTAGTACCGACCGGGATGTCTGTAAGCGCCATAGCGTTACCTACTTTGATGTCGGCTTCTGGTCCACTCATTATTTCTTGGCCAACTTGTGCACCTTTAGGCGCCAGGATGTAGCTCTTCTCGCCATCAGCATAGATGACAAGCGCTATGTTGGCTGAACGGTTCGGGTCATACTCTATTTGAGTGATGCGGGCAGGTACGCCATCTTTGATGCGTTTGAAGTCGATCACTCTATATTGACGCTTGTGTCCGCCACCTCTGTGACGCACTGTAATCTTACCTTGGTTATTACGTCCCGCTTTTTTCGGAAGCGGCTGTAACAATGACCGTTCCGGTGTCGTTGATGTGATTTCTGCGAAGTCGGAACCAGTCATATTACGACGAGCATTGGTGGTCGGCTTATATTTTTTAATCGCCATCTCGTTTTACCTCCTTATTGGTAACAGCTCTTAGAATATATCAATAGAGCCTTCTTTTAGTGTTACGATCGCTTTTCTTCTTTTCTTAGTGTAGCCACTGTAACGCCCCATGCGTTTTTTCTTCGGCTTATAGTTCATTATGTTAACTTTGCTGACTTTTACATCAAAAATGTTTTCTACTGCGTGTTTAACTTGTGTCTTGTTAGCTTTCACATCTACATCAAAAGTGTATTTGTCAAATGACATCAAGTCAGCAGAACGCTCAGTGATGACTGGGCGTTTAATGATATCGCGTGCATCCATTACAGAAGCACCTCCTCTGCTTTTTTGATAGCACCTTCTGTGAAGATGACACGATCTGCAGAAAGAATGTCAAGTACATTGAGTTCTTCCGGCGTCAACAGCGTGACACCTTGCAGATTGCGAGTTGAAAGTTCGATATTGGCATCTTCTGCTTCAAGAACGAGAAGTGCTTTCCTATCCGCTTTGAGGTTGTCGAGGATTGCAAGGAAATCTTTTGTTTTAGGTGTATCAATAGTCAAATTATCGACTACTGTGACTGCCTCTTCATTCGCTTTTGCCGAGAGGGCAGAGCGCAATGCAAGACGACGCATCTTCTTCGGCATTTTGTAGGAATAGCTTCTTGGCGTTGGTCCAAAAACGACTCCGCCTCCACGATAGTGCGGCGCACGTATCGTACCTTGCCTGGCGTTACCGGTACCTTTTTGCCTGAATGGTTTCTTGCCGCCACCACGTACTGCTGCACGATTCTTGACGGAATGCGTGCCACGTCTCAGTGATGCACGTTGCAGGTTTACAGCTTCAAACAGCACATGCTGGTTCGGTTCGATGCCGAAGATGTCCTGGTTGAGTTCTATAGAGTTAACTTTCGTTCCTTCTTTAGTCAATACATCTATGTTTGCCATGTGTTAAATCCTCCCTTCCTGAATTACTATTTATTTAACACCTTTTTTAATTGCTGTTGCGACTTTTACATAGCCTTTACGTGGACCAGGTACATTACCTTTTATCAATAGAACATTACGTTCTGCGTCCACTTTTACGATTTCAAGATTCTGTAGGGTGACAGTTTCGCCGCCCATGCGTCCAGGCAATTCTTTACCTTTAAATACGCGGGATGGGTCAGAGGCTTGTCCCATTGAACCAGAGCTTCTGTGGAAACGGGAACCGTGTGACATTGGTCCGCGGCTTTGGTTATGGCGTTTGATTGAGCCTTGGAAACCTTTACCTTTGGATGTTGCTGTCACGTCCACTGCGTCTCCTGCTTCAAATGTATCTACAGTGACTTCTTGACCTACCTCGAATTCATCTGCTGCGAGATTTTTGAATTCGCGTACGAAGCGCTTAGGAGCTTTGCCGGATGCTTTGGCATGGCCGGTTTCTGCTTTGTTTGCATATTTTTTGGTTCTTGCACCTTCAAAATATTCACGCTTGTCGTCAAAACCGATTTGTACAGCGTTGTACCCATCAGTTTCTTCCGTTTTCTTCTGCAGTACTATGTTTCCTGCTGCTTCAACTACTGTTACAGGGATCAACTCTCCGTTTTCTCCGAAAACTTGAGTCATTCCTACTTTTTTACCTAAGATTCCTTTGGTCATCGAAAGTCGCACCTCCTACTATAATTTATAATTTAATTTCGATGTCTACACCTGATGGCAGATTCAGTCCCATGAGGGCATCTACTGTTTTTGGTGTAGGGTTGACGATGTCTATAAGACGCTTGTGTGTGCGCTGCTCAAATTGCTCACGGGAATCCTTGTACTTGTGCACCGCGCGGATAACCGTGTAAACAGCCTTTTCTGTAGGGAGTGGGATAGGACCCGATACATCCGCACCAGAACGTTTTGCTGTTTCTACAATCTTCTCTGCCGACTGATCCAACACTCTGTGATCGTAAGCTTTCAAACGAATACGAATTTTTTGCTTTGCCATTATTTAACCTCCTTTTGGTCGTCATCATTGTGTGATAGACTTCTCCACGAAAATTCTCTTACACGCAGCCATGGCAATGCGGCCTGGCGTGTCAGTAACCTCTCGCTTCATCGATTCAAAAAACACGCGCCTACTGTAGTTGTGGCGTTTGTCTTTCAGCATGGGTGGTTGCCACCCATTTCAGTCCAACGCTAGATATATTACACGAAAAAAGTGAAAAAATCAAGGGTTAACTCGAGATTCTTTCACTTTTTTCACTTGATCATGATCAAGGTGTATAATATTACATCATTTTTCTGAAGTTTTCAATGGTTATTCCGTCATGAATATGAAGTATAGAATGAACACCACAAACAACCCATACATTATAGGATGAATCTCTTTTCTCCGCCCTGCCATAATCATCGTAATCGGGTAGAATACGAAACCGATCGCAATACCCGTTGCAATACTATAGGTCAATGGCATCATGAACATAGTCAGGAAAGCAGGTACCGCGACTTCAAACTGATCCCATCTCACCTTAGACAGATTGGAGACCATGAGCGCTCCTACGATGATCAGGGCTGGGGCCGTCACTTCTGAAGTGAATGTAACTATAAGAGGCGATAGGAAAATTGCAGATAAGAAAAGAAAACCAGTTACAACACTCGCAAAACCAGTTCTTGCACCTGCTGCCACCCCAGCTGTCGACTCGACATATGAAGTCGTAGTAGAAGTACCGAAGATTGCACCTGCTATTGTAGCAATCGAATCGGAAAGCAGTGCACGTCCTCCACGCGGCAGTTTGTTGTCCTTGATCATATTCGCCTGACTTGCTACACCTACCAATGTGCCCGCCGTATCAAAAAAGTCTACAAATAGGAATGTCAGGACCACAATCAGGAACTGTACATTAAAAATATCCGCCGGATTCGAAAATGCTTCGAATGCTGCCCCAAAAGTCGGAGCCATGCTTGGCACAGGTCCAAAGAAACTTTCAGGTCTCGGTACAAGCCCAAGGACGAGTCCTGCCACGGCCGTCAGTATCATACCAAAGAATATAGCACCCGGTACGCGTTTTGCCATGAGCACTGCCGTAAGGAAGAGACCGCCTACCGCCAAAAGTACTTTAGGGTCATGCAGTGCACCCAATCCCACAAGCGTCGCTTCATTCATCACTATAATACCGGCGCCTTGAAGTCCCACAAAGGTAATGAAGAAGCCTATACCTGCACTGACTGCCATCTTCATCTCCATAGGGATTGAGTTGATGACGTATTCCCTCAGTCCACTAATCGTCAGCAAGGCAAAAATCACACCTGAGAAGAGGACACCTGTCAGCGCGGTCTGCCATGGTATACCCATCGTCAGAACCACCGTAAATGCGAAGAATGCATTAAGCCCCATGCCCGGTGCCAATGCAATCGGGTACCTTGCATATAATCCCATGATGAGACAGCCTATGAAAGCTGCAAGTGCAGTGGCCACAAATACTGCATTCATATCCATGCCCATGGAATCAGGTATGCCTTCTATTCCTTGAAGTGACAATACAGATGGGTTGACGGCTAGTATGTATGCCATCGAGAGAAATGTCGTCAATCCCCCGATGATTTCGCTGCGGTAAGTCGTACCATGCCCTTCAAAGTCAAAAAACTTTTTCATAATCTACTCCATTCATTTGTCATATTCTAAAAACTAGATCACTTTAATGATGTTCTTATCTTCAGCGCCCAAAAACCGTACCAGTAGACGACGCGTTAAAGGTAGCCACGCCTCTATTAATTTACCGAGCCCAAATACAATCACAAGGGTGCCTATGAATACCGGGCCACCCAATAGATACCCTCCTACTGCCGCACTGAATTCCATGATGTTTCGGGCTACAGAAATTTTCAAACCAAATTTGTCGACCATTAGAAGCATCAGGGAGTCGCGCGGCCCGGCCCCGAGATTCGGGGTGATGTAGAATGCCACACCGAATGACATTACTAAAAGACCAATGGAAAAGACGATTGTATGTTGCGTCCAACCTTCAAAATTCGGCAGCAGCCAATTGAAGAAATCGATGAAGATACCGATGGAGAGCATGTTGACATAGACCCCGAGACGAGGCCATTCTCGTGTCATCATTGCAGTGAATATGACGATCACTGCACCTACTATAATCGACCAGCTCCCGATTGTGAGACCGAATGTCTGCCATAATCCATAGTGGAAGACGTCCCATGATCCCAGACCCAGAAGATGGCCCTTGATTGTCAACGTGACACCCAAGGCTAGGATGACAAGACCCATCAGATAAAACATCCAGCGTTTCATTATATTGCTTTTCACGGGGCACCTCCATACCTATTATTATCTAAACTAGTGTACGCCCGGTCGAAGAAAATTGCAATATGCTTTATAGCCGACTCTTAATAGTTTCGACACCAGCGAGCGCGGGAATATGATACTAAAATATCTTATGGGAGGCGAAGCAATCTTATGAGCAGGCGATACAAGCTAGCAAGTTTACTTCTCGCGACCTCACTTATGGTCAGTGCATGCAGTGATGATTCCGAAAGTGAGAATGCAGAAACCACTACTGAGGAAAGCACGGCAAACGAAACAACAGAAGAGACTACGACAGAAGAAACAACGGATGATAGTTCTAGCAGTAATAAAGCCACTACTGAAAGCAGTACGGGGGGCGGTACTACAGACGAATCCTCCAGCACAACCAGCGACACCATCTCTCCTGAGGAAATAAAACATAGTGCAGATGAAGCGGTACAGACGGCATCTGATAATTTCGATGGGGAGCTGAAAAGTCTAGAGTTCGAAAAAGAAAATGATGCGTGGGTCTACAAAGTAGAGCTCGAAAGCGAAAGTGAAGAATACGAAGCGCACATCTCGGCTGATGACCTTTCAATGGTTAATGAAGAAAAAGAAAATGACAGTGACTTCGATACGGATGAACACTTCAATTATCAAGATGCTGTTCCAGCAGAAGACGCCATCCAGACGGCAATGGACGAGAAAGATGGCAAGCTGGAAGGGTGGAGCCTAGATAAGGATGATGGTCAGCTGGAATACGAGATAGAACTGAAGCAAGACAGCAACAGTCATGATGTTAAGATTAATGCAGAAAATGGAGAAGTCCTGAAAACTGATGATTAATCAAAATAAAGATGCCTGGATTGTACCAGGCATCTTTATTTCTTGGCTATAAGTTTTTCAAACTGCTCGAACTTTCCCTTTTCAACCTGATCCTTTATGCGGTACCCTTCGTAGAAACTTTCTACATAACCCTCACCCAGCTTTTCTTCTATATCCAGAGCCATCGACACGATGTCATAGTAACGGTCACGTATACCAATCCCGACCATATCAACGCTTCCTGTAATATAGTTCTCATTGACGATCACATTGGATAATGTAAAATCACCATGGCTGAAAACCGGGTCATCATCCAATTGTCCATTCCTATGGTCAAATGGGCACCCTTCAATCTTTTGCTTATGGAAAAAACTCAAATACCTCCCAATCTGCTTAAGGGTTTCAGCTGTCGTCTTCTCATCCTGCTGTTCCAGAAATACTTGGGCATCTATGCCTGGTAGGGCTAGGTAAAACATATAAGCCCCTGCTTCCTCATATAAGGTAACCGGTTTTGGCACCCCATTCATATTGTTGACGTCCATCCAAAGGAGTCTTTTGTATTCACGCCTTGTTTTCCTGATATCATTTGCATATGATTTCGCTATCAACGGCTCTTGGGGCTGATACATATTGGGCGGGTCTTCTCCTCCGTAACTCAGCAAGTGCACTTCTGCATCAGAATCGCCTTTCAGCCGTTCCCAGTCATAATATTCTTCGTATATTTCAAACGTATGCATCAAAGTCCCTCCATTCCCTCCTATTTTACTTCAATCATCCTTCAGATGTCATCAGTGTTTCCCCTAATATGCGATATGTTATGATAAGATACAACTATAATTTCAAGGGGGTGAGCACAATGGACCTGGAGTATAAAATGAGAGAATTGAAAAATGAATATGTGCGCATTCAAGGCGATTTGGAAAAACTCGAATCTACTGGAAACAGCACATCCAAAATGGATGAAAGGCTTGCCCAGATAGAAGCAGAAATTGCGGAGACGAAAAAAGAGATGAGAGAACAAAGTAATAAATAGGAAGTGCAGACTATGAAAAAAATGATTCTGTTCATCATGATCATACAATTCCTTATCTATTTTGGTTTTAGTATGGTCATACCCGTCATACCCGAATTGGTGGACACGCTCGAGGTCTCTACTCTCCATATGGGTGGACTGCTCGCCGTGTATTCAATAGCCAGCTTTATATCCGCCCCGTTTTTTGGAAGGCTCAGTGATAGGCACGGCCGCCGCGCCATCTTATTGTATGGTCTTCTGGCTTTCAGTTTCAGCTTCCTTCTTTTCGGTATGTTCATCGATGTATTATGGATTCTATACATAAGCCGGGTAATAGGAGGCGCCGCTTCTGGTGCACTCTATACTGCAACGACCAGTATGGTTGCAGACTTGACGACCAGAGAGGAGCGCACCCGCTTCATGGGCTTGATAGGGATGTCAATCGGGCTCGGATTCATCTTCGGCCCAGGTGTAGGTGGCCTCTTGGCGGAAATCAGTCTGAGTCTTGCCTATTATATGACTGCCGCTGTAATCATAGGGGCATTGCTCTTCAGCATGTTTAAAATTGAAGAAACCTATCAGCCGGGTGCATCTTCAAGAGAGGAAATTACTGTTGCCAGCGAGTACTTCCTGAAACCTGTCGGCATTCTTCTGATCTCCACATTCTTCATCATGTTCACCATGAGCGGGATGGAGAGCACTTTCCAGTTATTGGGTATAGACCGGATAAATATCACCCCTGCTGAGATGGGACTTCTTTTTGTCATCGGTGGGATATTCAATGCAGGCATTCAAGGTGGTGTCATCAGCCGATTGAAAGATGGCCAGGAGTATCCGATGATGCTGCTTGGCCAAGTTATGACCATCATCGCTTTCGTTTTGCTGCCGTTCATGTCGAGCCTGCTGTTTGCTGGATTCTGCATTGTGCTCCTCATGACAGGAAATGCCTTAGTAAAGACGCTCCTGACTTCGCAGATTACCAAGGAGGCACGTCAAGCAGAAATGGGACGCATTACAGCGACCACATATTCGTTGGATAGTCTTGGGAGGATTTTTGGTCCCCTGGCCTTTAATATACTATTCCTTATGACTCCTGGACTGCCCTTCTGGTTCGGCGCCATAACTACTGTATTATCGACATACTTTATATTCCAATACTTTAGAAAGAGGAGGAAAGTTGTATGATTCTAGCAGTCCTCATGCTCCTCATGTACCTTGTGGTCGGTGCCATGACCATCTTATATCAAAGAAGTAGGCTATTCGATGTTTTCCGTATCATTGCAGGAGTGGCGTTCCTTCTAATGGTCACCACTCTCGCCCTGGCAATACCCAACCCAGATGGTTACTTGATTTTTGCACTTGCGCTCAGCCTCTTCATCTCCGTGGAGATAACTAGCTACAAGGAATACAAGGGCGATCGTAACCGATTATTTCTCATTCACGCGTTCACACTCATGATTTCTGCAGTACTTATACTCATGTTGCTGACAGCGTAACAGGAAAGAGGTGTTTTGATGAGACGTGTCATCCTCATTCTTCTCATTCTCATGCAAGCGATGTTCTTCATAAATTATATCATCAACAACGGTGTCATCTTCTTCAGCATCTATATTTGGGCACTGCTTAGTATAATCTCATTTATTTCATCCTGGCGCGCTGTCGTTGCCGAACCAAACCTGTATGAGAACAGAAGCATACATCTTTCGTTGTCTCTCACACTTCTCATAATGTCCCTGATGTCGCTGATATTCGTTGCGCTTATTGCAGCGACGAGACCGTATTTCCTATAGAATATAAAAGCTGCCCTTTCAAGGGCAGCTTATTTTCTTTCTTTGAATGCTTTAATCTGCTGGTTCAGTTTAACCTTTCCTTTTTGAAACAGTGGAACGCCCACTTCAGCCAATGTATAGAGCGGTCTATTGATCACATAGTCGAATTCGCCGACTTTCTCACTTACCTCCGTACCCCATACTTTCTTGAACTGCCATAAGCCAAAATGCCCTGAGTCTTGAGGCGGATCGACACTGACGCCACCAAAATCATAGGTCAGGGCTCCTGCATCACGCGCGTACTTCATCATTTCGTACTGCATATGATGATTTGGCAGATATTCCCTGTACAAGTCAGATGAGGCCCCGTAGAGATAGTACGCTTTATGTCCCGACTGTGCTAAAAGCGCGCCGGATAAAATGATGCCTTCTGGATGATCATGGGCCATTTCTTCGATTTCCTGTTTCTGCTTCTCCAGTTTCTCCGCTCTGTTGGCAAGGTCTTTAAGTTGATTCTCCTTTTTGTTGCTGTCTTTCCTCTTTTGGGCTTTCTCCAGTTCTTTGGCCACCTTGCTGATATCAGAGTCAAGCGACGCGGATACGTCTTTTGGCACAAGTTTAACAAGGAACAATTCCATGTGGCCATTCTCATGCAGGTTATCATATAAGGACTCGAAATAAGTGATATCCCGGGTCAAAAAGCCATCTCTTTTTCCGGTGACTTTCATCAGTTCCACAAAGATCGGCAGATCCTCTCTCGTAGCTTTATATACCTTCGTCCCTTTTCTTATCGCGTTACGCACTTTCGTCCGGTTATTCCTTTCGAAACTTCCAAGCAGATCTTCATCCGACTTATCGATCCGTGTCACCATCGTCTGCCTCGGCTGGATATTATCCTTACTCATGCCGTCCTTTAGCCCACGATGCCTGAATCCGATCTGCTTGAGGAACTCTATGGTCTCTTCATGCGCCCCAAGTGGTATATCGGGATCGATTTTCAGTACATACGCTTTCTCCTCTTTGGCGATTTTCAATGCTTCTTCAAGCATGAATTCCACGAGTTTCTCATCATTATAATCACAGACGAATCCTCTTGAGGCATAGCACAACGTCTGCTTCAGTTTCGGCAGTCTTTTGAACATCAGTACCGCAGCACCTACGGTCTGATCGCCATCGCTGACCGCAAACCTTCTGGAGTACCATCCTGTCAGCCGCTTTGACTGTGCCCAGTCAGTCAATTGAAGTAAATCGCCATTCGGGTGGTGTTCTATAAATTGATTGTGTTCTTCTTCGGTCAGATTGATTAGTTTAAGCATAATAATCTCCATTCGATTAAAATCTGATATAATAATTGCAAGAAAGGTGGTCCTTTATAAATGAGACAAGTCATTTTAATCCTACTTATCGTTCTCAATGCAATCAGCATGTTCCAATTGAATCAATATGGACATGGTGACCTCATCGCGCTAATGAGCATGAGGATAATACTTGGCGTTGTCACTGTTATGCTGAGCATTGCCTATATCCTTGTACGCGGTTCTAAGTCCCTCGTCATCCTGAGTGTGGTTACGGCGCTTTTAGCCTTGGGCCATCTGCTCATGATTCTTTATATAAATCTATAGTCCGCTCCCCTGTAGTGGGCTGAGGTGCCTTCCATTCCTACTTGTAGAGTAATGGAAGGTACCCCGGTCTCCTTGAGGGAGACTGTAGTCTGAGAATCCAACTGACCCTCCCACACTCCAACCACATCATAGAACGCTTCCCATCTCTTCAAATCCACTACATTATTATGGATGACGATTTCCGGGGAGATGATTTCTTTTCCCATCGCCTCTATACGTGATAGCCGCATATCGTCACTTTCTTCCCATTCTATAAAGAACGGAAATGTTTCAACATCATCCTTTATATAAAGCAATTTCCAACGGATGGTTTCACCCGCGGTCTCCCGTTCCATATCAACTGGCCCTGATACGCTGAATCCTTTGGCACGGTATCGTTCTGCAAGCTGTTCAATTTTATCGGTGTTTATCGCATACCTGATAAACCCTTCTTCATAGCCTTTGTCTGCAATGGTCCTGGCAAAGGACTCTGCTCCGTCCTCAAGATGGGTGTTGAACTGTTTTTCATCACTTATCGTCAAATATTCTATATACCTCAAATCAAAGTAAGACAGTGCATTTTCAGTGCCGAAGGCAGGGTGCTCACCACCTGAATGGATGGGCAGTACTCCTTCAGATTTTACAGCGTCCAAATCATTTACATAGTGTATGATATGATCAAATTTAATCATCTTCTTCACCTCACTTCAACTATATCATAATACCACGGCATCAGATTGAATGAGCAAAAAAACAGTCCACTGAATATAGGTGGACTGTTTTTATAACTCTATGCTTCTATTACATTCGAAGTCTGGTTTTTGGATGCCAAAGCCTTTTTTTCCTTCGCCCGATCGTCTTTTGTGACGATGCGCTGCTTAGTTTCCCAATCAAAGAAATGACCTTTGTTCATATCAAAAGCAAATTTGACGACATCACCCGGTGCCAGATCGTTCCGCGCATCTACACGAGAAATGAATTCCTGACCTTCTAGTTCTGAGTAGAGCATGATTTCAGATCCGAGCAGTTCACTCACCTTCACCTCCGCCTCGAAAGCAGTCGATAGACCGGATTCCACAAACACGGTCTCTTCCCTTACATCTTCGGGACGGATGCCGAATTTAACCGGTTGATTGTCGTATCCTCCGTTAATGAGCATGCGGCGTTTCGCTTCAGGAATTTCTATTGTGGTATCTCCGATCATAAGCACGCCATCCCTCATCTCTGCGTCAAATACATTCATTGCCGGAGAGCCGATGAATTGTGCCACGAAGACGTTCTCAGGGTAATCATACACTTCTTTCGGGGAACCCACCTGCATGATATCCCCTTCATTGAGTATGACGATTCTAGAAGCCATGGTGAGCGCTTCGGTCTGATCATGTGTCACATAGACGGTTGTAGTTTTGAGTCGTTTATGTAACTTGATGATTTCAGCACGCATCTGCACCCTCAGTTTTGCATCAAGGTTGGATAAAGGCTCATCCATCAGAAACACACTAGCTTCCCTGACAATCGCACGGCCAAGCGCCACACGTTGACGTTGGCCACCCGATAGTGCTTTTGGCTTACGATCAAGGTAATCTGTCAATCCCAGGATTGCTGCAGCTTCTTCCACCCGCTTTTTAATTTCCGCCTTCGGGGTCTTGCGCAATTTGAGTCCGAACGCCATATTGTCGTAGACACTCATATGGGGATATAAGGCATAGTTCTGGAAAACCATCGCAATATCCCTATTCTTTGGCTCGACATCATTCATTCGTTTATCGTTGATGTATAGATCTCCTCCGGAGATCTCCTCCAACCCTGCAATCATGCGCAACGTCGTCGACTTGCCGCATCCTGAAGGGCCGACTAGAACGATAAATTCCTCATCGTGTATATCGAGGTTGAAGTCATGAACGACTGTCGGACCTTTGTCATATGTCTTTTGTATGTTGCTGAGCTTTAGTTCTGCCATATTCCCACTCCTTTAAGCCCACCACATGTCAGTCGGCTTCTCTTTTATAATGACATTCTGCAGGTTCCTGACAGCAGTACGGAACCCTTCTTCTATAGACATCAATCCATCTTCGTGTTCAATGGAGACGACGTAGTCATAGTCATACATTCTGAGGGCACTCATCATATCAGCCCATTCATCCATACTGTGGCCGAGCCCGACGCTCCTGAAAGTCCAACTTCTATCTTTGATTCTGCTATATGGGTTCATGTCCAGGTAGCCGTACATATTTAGGTTGTCCCGATCGATATAGGTATCTTTCGCATGGAAATGATGAATGGCACTCTCACGACCCAGAATTTTAATGGCAGCTACTGGGTCGATGCCTTGCCACCACATATGACTCGGATCAAGATTCGCTCCGATATATTCATTCGTTGCGCGCCTCAGTTCAAGCATGGTGTGGGGAGAGTGCACCAAGAAACCACCATGGAGCTCAAGCCCGATTTTGACACCCTTTGACTTTGCCAACCCTGCGATATCCTGCCAATAGGGAATCAACCTATTTTCCCATTGCCACTCCTTTATTGCAGAGTATTCCTCCGGCCACGGCGTCACCGGCCAATTGACTGTCGTATCTGTTTCATTGCCTGCAGGTGTCCCGCTGAAAGTGTTCACGACAGGCACACCCATGAGTTCTGCGAGTTGTATACTTTTCCTCAGATTCTCATCAGATTGCTTACGAAATGCTTCGTCCGGCGATATTGGGTTGCCATGGCAACTGAATGCACTGATGATTATATTGCGCGAAGTGAACTTCTCCATATACTCGGCCCGTAAATCTTCAGATCCAAGCAATGCGTCAACGTCGCAATGTGCGTTTCCGGGATAGCCGCCTGTCCCTATTTCAACCGCTTCAAGCCCTGATGCTTCAATGTAGTCCAACATTTCCTCAAGCCCCATGTTCTGGAACAGAGGATTGAATACTCCTAGTTTCATCCGTTAGCCTCCTAAAGTCTGATACTGCGCTGCTCTTTCGAGCTCAAGTAGATCGCCTCGATGATTTTCGATACTTCCTTCGCCTCTTCTGAAGTCACTGTCAAAGGGGTTCCGTATTTGATCGCCGAAATGAAGTCTTCAGCTTGAAGCCGGCTGAATGTTTCGTCGACTTTGATATAATCGATCCTCATAGTCGTCATAAGGTCTTCATCAGCCTGGTTGACTTGCATGTTGAATACATCAAGCCCCGCTTTTGTGCCGGAGATGCTTATGTGATTCTCGTCTTCAGGAATATTCGCTGCCCAACTTGTTTCAAAGAGCATAGTGGCACCATTGTTGAAGCGGATGAACGCACTGACGTGGTCCTCCACTTCGAAAGTATCCCGATTGAAGTGCCCCCATTCATTGACAGTGTTTGTACGACTTAAATGGTTATAGGTGGTGCTCGATACTTCCACTGGCTTGAGGTCCCCCATAAGATACATGGCCATATCAAGCAGATGGCATCCATAGTCGATCAGAGCACCCCCACCTTGCAGATCATAATTGGTGAAGACACCCCATCCTGGGACCTTCCGCCGTCTTAGACCACGCACCCGCACCACCAATGGATCCCCGATCATTCCACGTTCAATTATTTTCTTGGATGCAATGGCTTCTTTCATATAGCGGTAATGGTAAGCAATATGAAGCTTTACCCCATTGCGTTTTTCGGCTGCAATCATTGCATTGCATTCCTCAGTTGTCATAGCCATCGGTTTTTCGCACAACACATGTTTACCATTATCCATCGCGTTTATGCTAAGCTCGGCATGAAATTTATTCGGGGTGCAAATGACTATGGCATCAACGTGGGGATACATATCTTCAATGTCGGCGAAGACACTGGGAATCCCCAGTTCTTCTGCTACCTTCTCTGCCCGCTTTATATCCACATCATGAACAGCGGCAATCTCCACTTCATCAAATGTTCTGAAGGTTGGTATATGGCGCCCTGTCGCTATCCCGCCTACTCCGATGAAACCCAATCTGATTTTAGTCATGTTCAGCACCTATTCCTCCATCATAGTCTTTTTGGTCCGGTCCGATTCAAAAGCCGCCAAAATGATTTCTACGGATTTCTTTGCATCTTCAGCAGTCACCGGCACCCGTTCATCCATTGCGATTGCTTCGATGAATGCATCCATCACAAATGATTTCTTTGCTTGTCCTTCCTCGTCATTCGTCTGAATGCCTCCGTAGTTTTCTTGTACAACCGTGCCGTCTCGTCCTGTGAATATAAAAGAATGTTTCTCGTCGCCAAGGAGGTGCAACACTCCTTTTTCACCATATATCGTCGTGGAGTTATCCTCTGACCCATAAAAGGACCAGCTTGCTTGAAGCGTGCCGACGGCGTTGGACGCTGTCCGCAGGATACATACTGCATTATCATCGACATCTGAAAAACTTTTCGCTTCTTTGGAGATCAATCCACCTACTTCAACGATCTCTTCGTTTAAAATGTAGCGGATCAGATCTGCCTTGTGCACCCCGAGATCCCCCATTGCGCCCATACCTGCTTCTTTCTCCTTGAAGAACCAACTTTCCTTCCCGTCGACGCTCCACTCTTCGGGTCCCGGATGACCGAACGTCGTACGGAAGGCATAGACTTTTCCGAGTTTTCCTGAGGTCACATAATCACGTGCAACCTGATGTTCTTTTATCAGCCTTTGGTTATGGCCGATCATCAATTGTTTCCCTGACTCTTTTTCTGCTGCAATCATACGGTCCATCTCTTCAGTAGATAGTCCCATAGGTTTTTCGCATAGGACGTGCTTACCTGCTGCTAAGGCAGCAATGGAGATTTCGGCATGCAGATGATTAGGCACCGTGACACTTACAGCATCGACAGATTCATCTTTTAAAAGATCTTGATACTTTTCGTAGGCTTTTCCTCCATATATTTTTTGCTGTGCCTCCGCACGCGAGACTACACGATCGCAAAAGGCTGTCAGCTTTACGTTATCGTTCTCTTCATATTCAGCGATATGCCGTTTTACACCGATACTGCCGCAACCGATTATGCCAACATTAATCATGTTCATTCTCCTTTATCTCTTCTAGTGGTTCGGAGTTTCCATAATGATGTTTCCTGCCATGTCCGCTTCCTGCCCAAACGACGCCATTTTTAATGACTGTCTGAACATTTTCATCATAGTACGTCGGATGTGTTTCATGACCTGGGCGGAAGTAGAATATTTTGCCGTTTCCTCTTTTGAACGTGCATGCGCTTCTGAAGACTTCTCCGCCTTCGAACCAGCTGAGCATTATCAACTCTTCAGGAGTTGGAATATCGAAGTGCTCCCCGTACATCTCTTCTTCAGGCAGTTCGAAATACTCTCCCAGGCCTTCCACAATCGGGTGGGCTGGATCTACTACCCAAAGACGCTCCTTCTCTCCAGCTTCACGCCACTTCAAATCGCATGATGTACCCATTAAAAGCTTGAAGGGTTTTGAGAAGTGGGCAGAGTGCAGCACCACCAGCCCCATGCCGTCCCAGACGCGCTGGCGTACTTTATCAGCGACTTCGTCGGACACTTCGTCGTGGGCTTTGTGACCCCACCATATAAGGACATCAGTGTTGTCCAGCACTTCATCAGTCAATCCGTTCTCAGGTTCGTCCAGTGTAGCCGTCTTCACTTCGTGGTCTCCTAGAAAACTGGCGATCTGGTTATGGATTCCTTCCGGGTAGACACGCTCTACAACTTCCGACTCCCTTTCATGACGATATTCATTCCAAACGGTTACCTTCATCCTTTTTCTTCCTCCTTTTTCGTCGATTGGCGTTCTATGATACGTGTCGGTACAGTAATATTGCGCTTTAGTCTGTTGTCATCCTTTATCAGCATGATCACTTCGTTACTTGCCTCTTTTCCCAATTCCTTGGGATATATGTCCACGACTGTTTGGGGAGGCGCTGCAAACTTGGTTAGAGGCGATTCACTGAAAGTGGCTGTCGCCACATCCTCAGGTATCCGAATCTGCATTTGATACAGCCGGGAGATGATCCGTGCATTCAATACCCCATCGAGTGTAAGAAGTGCCTGCGGTGATGTGTGGTCAAAGAGATCAACCAGCATCCTTTCAATGGAAGACTCGTCCTTGTCGCATTGCACGACTTTGCATTTACTGCTTAGTCCGTTAGATGCCATCGCTTGCTCAAAGCCGGCTATCCTATCTTGGGAAACAGCGAAAACATCGTTGTCGACCACCATGACGATATCTTCATAACCTTCAGCGATCAACAGCTCCGTCATCTCTTTTGCAGCCTGCACATTGTCATTATCGACATGGATGGCATCACCGCTGTTCATTACATCTTTTCCGATGACTACAAATGGGAAGGCCATACTGGTCAAGTACTCTATCACTGGGTCATTTTCTTTTGAATAAAGTAATATAAAACCATCCACTCTTTTTGAACTTATAAGATTTTTAACTTCAAGAAAAAGGCTGTCATCATCCTCCGCTGCAGTCATAATAGTCGAAAAACCTTTAGTTCTGCACGCTTCTGACACTCCGAAATTAACTTCTGTAAAAAATGGATTTAATACAGCTTCATGTACTGCACTTTTTACCACAAGTCCAATAGTATATGATCTTTTGGTAACAAGATTCCTTGCTGCGACATGAGGCGTATACCCCATCTGCTCCATTATTTTGCGTATCTTCCTCTTGGTATCTGAACTAATTCCCGGATGATCTTTTACAACCCTTGAGACTGTCGAAGGAGATACCCCAGCAGCTTTTGCCACATCTTTAATTGTAACCATTAGACCACCTCATCTAACCTTTAGTTGATCCGGACATCAAGCCGGAAATTAAATACCTCTGTAGGAAAAGAAACACGATTGCTATAGGCACTGCAATTAAAATGGAGCCTGCAGCAAATCTTGTGAAAGTATTCGCAAATTGATCATTGACCATATTGTAAAGTCCTAGTGCTAAAGTGAAGTTTTCTGGACTTCTCAAAACAATACGCGGCAATATAAAATCCATGAATGGCGCCATAAAATTGAATAATGCAACTACTGCAATAATCGGTTTAGCCAATGGAATCATTATTGTAAAGAATATACGGAAATGTCCAGCACCGTCCATTTTCGCAGACTCATCCAATTCTCTTGGAATAGTATCAAAATATCCTTTTACCAAGAACGCGTTCATCGGAATCGATCCACCTACATATACAAGAACAAGTCCCCAGAGAGAATCCAACAATCCTATTGTATTAAGCAAGATATAGATGGCGACCATAGCCATTAATACTGGAAACATTTGTAGGATAAGAAAAGCATATAAGCCGTATTTTCGTCCAATAAACCGATACCTTGAGAATGCATAAGCAGTTAAAGTCACGAAAACCACTGAAAAGAAAGAAGAAAATGCCGCTACAATCAATGTGTTCTTATACCATGTCAGATACATACTTTGAGGGTCTGTAAACAGCCATTTATAATGAGTGAATGACCAATTTTCAGGAATCATATTAGCTCCATATAAGTTATTCCCCGGATTTAACGAAATGCCGAAAGTCCAAAGAAGAGGGTAGAATATTACTATCGTCATAATAAACAATATCGTATACATGACAATCTGTTTTAAAAGATTTTTTCTTTTTTTAGTCATTATATCTCACCCTCCTCTTGAACCGCTCTAGTACGACTGAACTGAAATGCGGCAACCGATGCTACAATAAGACCAATAATGATGGAAATTGCAGCGGCCATGTTATAATTCTGGGTCTCAAAAGTTAGTTTGTAGACCCATGAAATCAGAATGTCGGTGCCACCAGCATTTTGCTCTCTTATAGCAGGTCCACCAGCATTGAATAGATAAATGATGTTGAAGTTGTTGAAATTCCCTGCATATTGCATTATGAGAAGCGGTGCCGTGGCAAACATGATGTGCGGGAAAGTTATTCCTGTGAACTTTTGCCATCCTGACGCACCATCCATATCAGCTGCTTCATACCAATCGTCGGATATACTTTGAAGGACGCCCGTGAACAAGGCAAAGACAAATGGGAATCCTAACCATGTTTGAATCATTATCAGAGCAACTTTTGCCCAGAAGGGATCTGATAGCCACGGAATTGAAAGGCCGAACAATGGTTGCAGAATATCATTGTTGATCGCCCCGAACTGGTTATTGAATAGTGCAGAGAAAATAAGAATCGTCACAAATGCCGGCACTGCCCATGGCAAGATAAGTATAGTGCGTATCAGCCTTTTGAACTTTATCAAAGGATGATTGACGATGATTGCAAGAAGTAGGGCCAGGGCGATCTGTAGTGTTGTGGCCACGAGTGTCCATACGATCGTCCATGTAAAGACGCTGAAGAAAGTATTCCTCCAGATGTCCACTTCAATCAAAGCTTTGAAGTTTTCAAAACCAACATAGTCTAGAACGTTCCTAGGAGGTGCATTGTAGAGATTATAGTTGGTGAATGCTAGGAAGAACATATATAGCAATGGAAATACGACTAGAAAAATGAGTAGAAAAAGCCCAGGGGCAACAATTGCATAAGGGAAGCTTTTATCCCATGCATCCCTGAATCTCTGTAGCATTGTTCTAAAGTCCCCGTTATTGATTAGTTTAGCATCCTTGTAGGCATCTATTATATTTGCAATATAGAAAGTAATTGCTATTACTACTACAAGAAGAGATATAATTCCTTGTGCCAGTAAAATTCGTGAATCATCCACACGAGGTATCTCACCAAGAGTAAAGAGTCCCCAGAATCCAATATTCAAGAAATTATAGAAAACCGCAAAGAATGATATAAAAAGAATAAAGAGGCCACCTGCTTTGGCGTACCTCTTATTGTATAGTTGGCCCAGCCCAGGAAGGATAGACAAAGCTGCGGCTAATTTCGGATTTTTCTTCATAGTCTTTTCCTCCTAATCTTCGATACTACTCTTCAGAATCTTGCCCTCCTGAAGCTGAGTCTATGTCAGTTTGTATTTGGGATTTTGCTTCTTCCAATACTTCGCGAGGATCATCCCCATTCGATATGAAAATCAGCGCATCTCCCATAGGCTCCCAAACCTGTGCCATCTCCGGAATATTAGGCATTGGGTTTGCGTTCTCGGCCTGCTCATTAAACACTCTCAACAGTTCATTGGAGTTTTCAACATCTGAGCGTGGCACTGTTTCCCTGAGGCCCTCAGTGACCAGTTTGCTGCTCTCAGCATTAGTCATAAACTTCAAGAGGTCTTTTGACCAGTATTCGTTCTCCGTATATTCGGAAATCATCCATCCCTTGACTCCCATAAATGGTGTCATTGTTTCTCCATCAAGTTCAGGTAGTGTTGCTGTACCCAGTGAATCTCCAAGTGCCTCAGAATAGTCTGAGAGTTTCCATGGGCCTGTCATTGCAACAGGTGCCTTTCCATCTGTAAACAATCCATCAAGCACATCACCGGTCACATTCTCACTAAGGTATCCGGCCTGGAACCACTCTTGCATACGTGTTGCTTGCTCAACTACACCATCTGTAGCGACTTGAAGATCTTCAGAGTTGTAACTTCCATCCTCTTCTTGGCCAAAAATCTGCTCATCTCCAGAGAACAGCAGGGGATATGAGAAGTAGAAGTTGGTTGCTTCCATCAGGAATCCGTATTCATTATTACTTTCATCCGTATACTCTTCCATGATTGCTTCGAGTTCTTCAACTGTTTGAGGCGCTTCATCTATAATATCCTTATTATAATAGAGAGCAGCAGCTTCAACAGCAAATGGCACGCCCATCAATGACCCTTCGTAAGTGAATGCTTCAAGGGCATTTTCGTTAAATGCATCCAACTCGAATTCAGATTGGTCGAGTTCCATTCCAAGGCCTTGGAGATAAGCACTCCCAATCATATCGTGTGGCTGTTGATAGAGGTCTGGACCCTGTCCTGCCGGAGCATCCAATGATAATTGTTCCAATTGGTCAGTCATGCCTACTTCTGTAAATTCAACAGCAATACCTGTTTCTTCTTCATACTTCTCAAAAATTTCACCGTATACTTCCATCTGATTTTCTCCATCAAGCCAAACATTCAGCACTTCAGGCTTTTCTGGTTCAGAGCCCTCTTCGCCTGAGCCGTTGGCTCCTTCACCAGCAGCTTCTTCCCCACTCTCTGGTCTGTCCGGCCCACAGGCTGCCAACATCAGAACCAATGCAAACATCATCAATAGAAACCATTTGTTGCTCTTCATTATAATCCTCCTTCAAATATGTAAATCTTTTCATAATTCAATATTAAAGCGCTTTCATGTGATAAGTCAACACTTTTTGCAAACGATTGCATTAAAATCATACACTCACAGACAGTTTTTATGGAGGTGTGACGAAATTTCTTATGCAAACGATTGTTCGAAAAAAATACACCGGCAGGTGCCGGTGTATCTAGCGGTGGTATTTTATGACTTCGCGTGCAAAATCATTCATGTCCCCCGCGTATCCGAAAGTCCCTTTTAGAACCGGATAGATGTTTTTGATTCCCATTTCACCTAGTGAAGATACAATGAAAGTCACCACGTTTAATTTACGCATTTTGAATACCGCACTGAATAATGACGTGAGGTGAGTGATGTGGTCTGCTGGGCTCTTCTTATCAGTGTCTTCCGCTTTTGCGCGGTTGATGTAATCGACAGCTCTTGGTATTTCGTGGCCAATGACATCGGCATCAGCCTTACTGACTTGATAATGGTCTTCGGTCATCTCTTCAATCGACTTATATGACCGGTTCAGTATGATGTCTTTGAAGCTTGGCGAAAGGAGCTTCTTCGCCAGTGTATTCATCTTACGGGTCAGGAACTTCTCCAGATACCCTGCACTTTTAGCCCTCTTATCAAAAAGTGCATCCTTCTCGTCGAATACGGATGAAATCGTCAGTTCCAGTTCACGGATGCCGATATCGTCCTTAACACTGACAAATTGGTAATGAAGCGGCTGGTCGAGATGCTTCTTGAAAGTGACATGCAGTTCAGTATCCTTGTCGTTCATCAGTGTTTTTTGAAGTCGCTCGCCGCTTACATCAATCAAGGTGTCGCTTTTATTGTAGACGAAGGTGATGCGCACTCTTTTTTTCGCCAAGTACCGGATTACCGCTTCATCCGCTTCCCTTATCTTGGAGGAGAAGACATACAGTACATGTTTTATCCCTGTTTTGGAAATTAGCTTTTTGTACTGTTTTGGGGAATACTCTGTAGTACCGACGCCCGGGAAGTCCAATATCTCACCTTTTTTCCCAAAGGGGTAGGCACTTACCTCACGTGTGGCATCAGTCTGTGTCGAGACGGCCGAATCCATTCCTGTCAGGCGATTGACGAGTGCGCTTTTTCCGGCATCAACCTGGCCAATTATCGCAATACGATAGTCTAAAGTGCTTTTGATGTATTCATGATAGGACTGCAGCAAAGGATGTTCTTTCTCCATGCTATTCACCTCCTAAACGCCATCTTCATTTTTTGATCCCATGTATAGGCTGATGATGAATCCGATAAATGCTGTTATGACCGTTACAATCCATGACCCGATAGTGTCAGGCAGTCCTGGATATATTGCGAATACAGAGCCCGTCACAAGCCCCAAAATCATTGCATAAGTCAAGTAGGTATAATGTCTGAGCATATATTGTATGATTCTGCTTGCTGCAAGCAGACCCAATACTATGCCGAGGCCCACAGCGATGACGACCGGCAGTATGCTGAAGTTCAGATCCAGAAGTTCACTGATTGAAAATATGACGATCGAATAAGATCCGAGTATCAATAATACCAATGATCCTGATATCCCCGGCAACAACATGGTAGTGGACGCGAGCAGACCGCTTGCGAACATTTTCAACAACAAGGGGCCTGTGATGTCGACTTCCGTGACCGGCGCACCCTCTCCCCTGGCCATACCCGTTATGAACAGCACTGCAACCGCAGCTAGGAAGATGAGGTAATGAACCGCACGGAATTCAACTTTATAGTTTGAAATCCTCAACAGCATCGGCACCACACCCAATACTAAACCGATGAAAAACCAGTGGGTAGGTACAGTATGCGCCTTCAGCAAATAATCAATTAATGAAGACAGCGTTACAATGGCTATACCCATGCCGATCACAAGCGGAACCAGAAACAAGATTGCTTTTTTATAGTCCTTTGATACTATCCTTGAGATGGCTCCTAAAAACTGGTCATATATGCCGAGGAGCAAGGCCATGGTGCCGCTGCTGACACCGGGTATGAGCTCACATGTACCCATCAGAAAACCTTTAAATATATTTATCCATCTTATCATTTCACTATCCCTCTACCTTTTCATTTTTGACATACTGATTGTAGCATAAATATTCTACATAAATGGGATTACGGCCGGCTGATGATTTGATAAACAAATTTTATACTGATATAACTGTTTTAACACTGAAACAGTTAGGAGCTTGTGCAATGAGAGATTTAGGCATCTATTTTGGTACTTTCGCCCCCTGCCACGTTGGTCACTTCGAACAGGTCATACGTGCAAAACGTGAAAACAGGCATGCATTCGTAATCGTCAGTGGATATGAAGGGGATCGGGGTCAAGAACACGAAATGACGCTCGACAATCGTGTTAAAGCAATGCGGCAACTCCTTACCCCAGATGACAATGTAACCATCCTTAAGCTTGATGAAACGGACATACCAAGATATCCCCATGGATGGCGCTCTTGGCTGGATCGGTTGTCTGATATCATCAGTCGGGAAGAGGCCACCCTTCCATTTGAAGTCGATAGCTTAACCTTTTATGCAGGTGAACAGGAATACCTCGAACCATTGAAATCATTTTTCAAAGCCGAACGCCCGAACTCAGCCATTCATATCACTATGGTAGACCGTAAAATATTAGGCATCAGCGGTACCAGCATACGCGAAGAACCTATTTTGAATTGGGATTATGTAACCCGGCCTTTCAGGAAGTTCTTTGTTCAGAATGTATTGATACTTGGCGCACCGGGTACGGGCAAAACCTCACTCGTCCAAGATCTGGCGCGCAGATACTCCACGAGCCATTCGACGGAATATGCTAAAAGTTACCTGATGGAACAGCGCCTTCAGAAAGATGAACTCGATGTTAAAGATTTTCATTCAATCGGCATCGGTCAATTCGAAAACAACAAACAGCGTATCCATTCGACAGGGACGAGAAAAGTGTTTTTTGCTGACACCGATGTAATGTACACTAAAGTGAACATGAAGATGCATGCCGATGGTGAAGAATTCAACCGTCTGAAATCGGTGTTCGACTATTATATCCATCTCCAGCACTGGTCGCTGATCTTGCTGCTGCCGCCAGAAGACTCTCATGATGCGACTAAGCATCGCATCCACTCAATGCTGTGTGATGAAATCGAAGATAATGACCTCTCTTCAATCACCCATGTTTTGGATGGGGATTCCTACCGCGATAGATACCAAAAAGCACATTCCCTCGTCGACGGGCTGCTACAGGATGGTAAAGATAATTGAAACGACATTATTTTTTAGTGATGAAAGGCATTTGAAATAACGAATATCTTCATAGTTTATGTAATATACTGAAAAATTTGATACTATAGATTCACTATATGCCATGGAGGCTGATAATACATGGAACCAAAACTGCTTCTCACACCTGGACCTACACCTATTCCACCTGAAGTGTCACAAGCCATGTCACAAGGGATGATCGGACATCGCTCTTCGGATTTTACAGAGCTTATGAAACATGTACAATCCAATATTGGAGAAGTCTTCGGTTCCAAATATCCAGTCGCAGTGCTTACCTCCAGCGGAACCAGCGCACTTGAGACTGCCATGATCAACCTTGTCGGAAAAGATGAGTCGATCATTATTATAGCCAGCGGTGCATTCGGTGATCGCTTTAAAAGTATCGCAAAAGCCCACCCATTCCACGTATATATATATGAAGTGCCTTGGGGGGAGGGTGTCAACGTTCAAGATTTTGAAGCTTTCCTAAACAGTAAGTCTGATATCAAAGCCGTCTTCAGCCAGGCATGTGAAACTTCGACTGCAGTTCTGCATCCAGTCAAGGAAATTGGCAGGGCAGTTAAAAATTATGATTCCTCCACTCTCTTTATAGTGGATGGCGTGAGCGCTGTAGGTGGCACTCCTTTCAATCTCGAGGCGCAATCCATAGACTGCCTAGTGACCGGCAGTCAGAAAGCTTTGATGCTTCCGCCGGGCATCGCCTTTGTCACCATGAATGAAGCAGCGAGGGTACGGGCGTCACAAAACAGACTGCCGAGATTTTATCTGGATATCAACCAATATTTCTCTGCCTTGGAAAAGCACTCCACCCCCTTCACGCCGGCTGTATCTCTTATACAGGGGCTGGATAAGGTACTGTCCATCTATAAAGAAGAAGGCATCGATAAGATCTTCGACCGTCATATGAAAATGAAGAACATGATTCGCGCCGGACTCACAGCCCTTGACCTCGAACTTCTGGTCGAAGAAGCATATGCCTCTCCAACTGTTACAGCATTTAAAGGAGAAGAAGCAGAATTATCCCATATAAAGGACACCCTTCAAAAGGAGTATGGCATCACTATAGCTGGTGGCCAGAAGCAATTAAAAGGGAAAATCCTTAGGATCGGCCATATGGGTTATATGTTCCCTAAAGATATGCTCACCGTCCTTGCAGCCCTTGAATCCATATTGACCCGATACCGCAATAAGAACTACTACGGCACAGCATTGACTGCCGCACAGGAGGCCTACCATGAATCAATTTAAAGTGCTTGTACTAGACCCGGTAAATGAAGAAGGTATAAAAGAGCTCGTCGATCATCCCAACTATGAAGTCGATATCCATATTGGTCTTGCTGAAGAAGAAATTTTGAATATCGTACATGATTACCAAGCCCTGATCGTCCGTAGCCAGACGCAGATTACTGAAACAATCATTCAATATGCACGCAACCTGAAGGTGATTGCCCGTGCCGGGGCTGGCGTTGATAACATTGATGTCGACGCCGCCACAAAATATGGGGTCATCGTCATCAACGCCCCTGATGGCAATACAATATCCGCGACAGAGCACACAATGGCCATGATGCTCGCGTTGACACGCCAGATTCCAGCTGCACACAAAGCGCTTTCTGAAGGCAAGTGGGACCGTAAGAAGTACAAGGGTACAGAGATGTACGGAAAAGTGCTTGGAATAATCGGCGTAGGCAAAATTGGCTTTGGCGTCGCTAAAAGGGCGCAGAGCTTTGGTATGCGGGTCATTGCATTCGACCCTTACCTTTCTGATGAGAAAGCACAAGAAGCAGAGATAGAAAAAATGGAAGTTGAAGAAATTGCTTCAAACGCCGATTTTTTGACTGTACATACTCCTCTTACTCCTCAAACAACAGGTATAGTCGGAGAATCCTTTTTTGCCCGTGCAAAACCCGGGCTTAAAATCGTAAATGTCGCGCGTGGAGGCATCATCGATGAAACTGCATTGCTGAGTGCCTTGGACGAAGGTAAAATCGAAGGCGCAGCCCTCGATGTCTTCGAGGAGGAACCCCCCTCTAATAAAAAGCTACTTGGACATCCACGCATCATAGTCACCCCACATTTGGGTGCTTCGACTGTAGAAGCCCAGGAAAAAGTCGCAACAAGCGTTTCCCGGGAAATAATTGATATTTTGGAGAACAATACAGTTATCCATGCCGTGAACGCACCGAGAATGGGAGACACCATCAATGATGAGCTTAAACCTTACATCAATATTGCCACCCATATGGGCGGTGTTGCCATTCAACTGATGAACCGCCCTCCATCAGAAGTGAAGCTGAAGTACCATGGGGAATTGGCTTTGGACGATACCAGCCTCTTGACGCGCTCATTTGTCGCGAACATGTTAAAACCCCATTTGGGGGAGACCGTCAACATCATCAATGCACTCTACCTCCTTCAAGAGCAAGACGTCACCTACAAGGTCGAGAAGAGGGGCAAGGCACATGGATACAGTAATTACCTTGAAGTAGAACTCCTTAATGGAGAAGAGTCGCTCACCCTTGGGGCCAGCGTACTCAACGGTTATGGTGAGCGCATCGTCAAAATAAACGATTTCCAAGTCGATATAAAACCCACTAATCATCTCCTATTCATAAACCATCTGGACCGTCCGGGGATCATCGGTGAAATGGGAATCACTTTAGGCAGATACAACGTGAATATCGCCTCAATGCAACTTGGCCGGACTGATGCCGGAGGGTCTGCACTCCTCTCCCTCTCACTTGACCAGAGTGTCAATCAAGAGGCTATGGATGAACTCGGGCAGATCAAAGGGTTCCATAACCTGAAGCAAGTGGATTTGTCATAGCAAGAGAAAAGCCATCACTTAAGCGTGATGGCTTTTTAAAATGATTTCTTCAACGTCAAGCACTGTCCCGGCCATTTGGGACTCATCTACCCCAAGGGCCTTAAAAGTGGGAATCACTTCACGTCCCGTCAGACCTGTTAAAGTCGCAACGAATCCGGCGCCAATCGCTTCGGCACAATAATAATCCGCAACAGAATCTCCCACAATAATCACAGTATCATCGACATTATTCTTCTTGTTTACCGCATCGAAAAAATGATTTTCATCATGGCCATAAAGTGTCCATAAGTAACTGTATGGATGCGGTTTTGCCAGAGATATCCCTACACCTTCGACTGCCTCTGCAGCCAACACTTCAGATGCTGTAGAAATTTTGTTGCTTCTGAAAATATCCATCAAACGCTCCTGATTGAAAGGGATCAACGTCTCCTGACGTGGCCTTCCTGTAGCCACTCCAATCTCAACACCTGCGTCTAGAAGTCTGTTCAGCATGCCCCGGATCTCTTCCGGCGGTACAATCCATTCTTCATCATGAATGAATCCGGTTTTATCCATTTCCTCTGCTTCAATTCCAGTTGAAGTTTTGACGTCCCTGCTCCCCAAATACCACTCTTGGTATTTATATTGGCCTGTCCTCCAAATGGACCCGGACATACCGAATGCTGATACGTCTTCAACACCTAGATGTTCTTTTGCATATTCCTGCAAAACATCAAAGATAGTATCTTTTTTGAACCCTTCTTTTTGTAGGAAGGCCAGTACTCTGGAATAATCAGGACGCTCGGACCCTAGCATCTCACCCATGCCTTGGAGGTCTGAAAGGTCTATGTTTGATAGATTGATGCCGGCTTTTTCAATCAGATCTATATATACAATAGAGAAAGTGATGAACAGCATATCCCAGTTGGAATTCAATCCCATCTGTTTAAAGCGGCTCAAAACTGCATCGTCTATGAATATTTCATTACGTATCTGTTTAATCTGATGATCATCATGATCCGTTCTGAATTCTTGTTGGTCAAGGTTGAGGTACCTTGGGCTATAAAGCATTTCATGTACCGCAAGTGCTGATACATCAAAGCACCTTTCCTCACTTAAAAACACCCCGTCTACATCAAACAATACAACAGTCACAATTTATCCTCCCCGTCTCTATTCAGATGATATAAGATTAAGTTTCTCATATCATCAAGTAGTTGTCGACGATACTTCAGATGATCTGAATAGTCTCCATCATTATAGCTTTACCTTTAGTAAAAGTATAATTTAAGATACCATATACACGTGAGTATTTTTTCTAGTTTGAATATTGGCTATATTGTCTTTTAATAGGATGAATTCGCGCTTCCCTTCAAATGTAAGATTTTAACTCAGGTTAATTTTTTTATCCTAATGCATTTTAATATCTTTCATTTTATAATGTAAGGCATAACCACAAATGGGTCAGCACTCTTAAAAGAAAAAACTTTGTAAGGTACTATGTACCTGGTTGGAGGAATAATTATGGAACTCAGTCCGATGGAAGTCATCTTCCTATTCGCAGGCGGACTTGGTATTTTTCTTTACGGCATCAAACAGATGGGTGACGGCTTACAAGCTTCAGCCGGAGACAGACTGCGGGAGATACTCAACCGCATGACTTCAAATCCTATAAAAGGTATCCTCGCTGGTATAATAGTTACAATCTTGATTCAAACCAGTACAGGGACCACAGTTTTGACCATCGGCCTGGTATCAGCAGGTTTCATGACATTGCGTCAATCCATCGGTGTCATAATGGGAGCTAACATAGGGACGACAGTTACAGCATTTATCATCGGGTTGAAGATCGGTGATTACGCCTTGCCTATTCTTGCAGTGGGCGCTTTCCTTATCTTCTTCCTGAAAAACAACCCTAAAGCACATAATATCGGACGGATACTTTTCGGATTTGGTGCTTTATTCTATGGGCTTGACCTGATGGGACAGGGAATGAAACCATTGGCGGAATACCCATGGTTTACAAACCTCATGATCGACATGTCATCCAATTCGCTCCTCGGTATAACAGTAGGAACAGTATTGACGGTCATCGTACAGAGTTCGAGTGCCACTATCGGTATTTTACAAAGTTTATTCAGCAATGATCTGATTGATTTAAGTGCAGCATTGCCGGTACTGCTCGGGGATAACTTAGGGACAACTATTACAGCCGTACTTGCCGCTCTCGTCGGTTCTATTGCAGCAAAAAGAGCTGCAGCTGTGCATGTTATATTCAACTTGATTGGGGCAGCAATATTTCTGATCATCATGCCGCTCTTCATCGGTTTGATATCTTACTTGCAGTCATTGCTCCAACTGAATCCGGAAATGACGATTGCATTTGCCCACGGCTTCTTCAACGTCTCCAACACGCTTATCCAGCTGCCATTCATTGCCGTCCTTGCCTGGATTGTAACCCGCATCGTACCGGGCCGGGACTTTTCCGAGGATTACAAACCGAACCATCTTGACCCACTATTGTTGAAGCGGTCTCCAGGTCTCGCTTTGCAAGGTGCCCAAAAGGAAGTTCAAAACCTTGGAAACCTCACGATAAGCATACTGGATGACGCGAAAAAATTCAGTGAAAATAATGATCCAAAGATGTATAAGCAGATTAAAGAAAAAGTAAACGTAGTTGATACACTTCAAGATGCACTCAGAAAATATCTGATAGATGCATCCAAGTACGACATTTCCCCTGAAGATGCAGAGAGGCAATCAACACTGCTCGAAGTAACCCGCATCTTCTACAAGGCGACAGATCAGATCAATGACTATACAGACCTTTACAACAAAAAGTTCCGTGAAAAGATCGTTCTGACCGAGCCGGCACAAGAGGGCTTGGAAGATCTATTCAAACATGTCTATAAATCTTACAGCAAGGCAGTCCAATCGCTCGATATTTACAGCCCACAAGATCTGGAGGAAGTCATCAGACTCAGCCAGAAATCCTATAAGATTGAGAACAAACTTAGAAAGCAGCACGTCAAGCGCCTGAACAAAGGGCTATGTTCAACTGATGGCGGTCTATTATATGTAGACTTGATCAGTACTTTAGAACGTATAGGGTATAATGCACGCAATATTTCTGAAACAAACCTCAATGATGACGTCGAAGATTTGGCGGAAGATTTTACAATCTTTGAATAGAATAAACGCACACCAGCAAGAGCCGGTGTGCGTTTTTATTTTATATTCTCCCTTTTAACAGCGCATGCCAATACATGAATGGCAGCATATCCTTTTTGAATTTATAGAAAACCCTTTTATTATCAGACTGGTCTAAAAATGTTGTTTCTTTCGGGAGGAGATCATAACCGAATTCTGCCATAATAAGCTCTCCGTATCCTGTTGCGATTGGGCATGCTGTCTTACCATCATAATAATGCGACGGAGCTTCATCCTGCATCCTTTCGAGCAGATTATCCACGAGTATCGGCACTTGTTCTTTGACGGCAGCCCCCATTTTGACCGTCGGGAGGCTGGAAGCATCTCCCAAAGAGAATACTGTTGTATATTTATTATGCATTAAAGTGTAGGGGTCAACATCGACCCATCCTTCCGGGTTCAACAGTTCTGTATCTTGAAGGATTGAAGGTCCGTGCATGGGCGGGGTGATGATCAGCATTTCAAATGGCACTTCATGATGCTCTCCGGTCAATCGATCTCTGAAAATTGCCTGTTTCCCTTCCCCATCCACTGAAATGAGTTCACTATTCAACTTATAATCTATATTTTTTTCATTGAATTGATCAATCAGATTATCATTATATTTAGCTACAGGAAACAGTTCCTTTCTCCCGCTACGAAATACCAGTCCGACATTTCGATTACGCCGTCGGATATAGTCATTCATTGTAAATAATGAATTTTCCGCAGATACCCCTCCCTTTATTTCAGAAACTGGTTTTGAAATGACGATGTTCCCTTCTTCGACTTTCTGAAGGCATTCGAAAGTATATTCTACGTGGTTATATAGATAGTTGGTGCACACCCCATTTTTTCCAAGCGACTCAGGTGCGCCTTTGATGGCGTTATAATCCAATTCCAGGCCCAAGGCGATTATCAGGAAATCATATTGAACCGTCCTTTCATCTGTCCCCACCTCGCGCTTGATCGGGTCTACTTCCTCTACACTCTCCTGAATCCAGTCGATGCCTTTTGGAATGACATCCTCCGTTGCTTTCCACGTTTCTTTAAGTTTCATTTCCCCGCTTCCTACAAGTGGCCATCCAGGTTGAAAATAATGATGGGATTCCCGTTCTATGATAAGAATATCATTCTTCAAACTTTTATCTTTTTTTAGAAGCCGGTTGGCTGAGGCTATGCCGCCTGTACCGCCTCCCAAAATCACCACCTTGTATTGACGCTTCATATAAATCCCCCTTTTTTCTTAACCATTCCCTGTCAGAACATATTCAAGCACTTTTCTCCCATGAATTTGTCTATAACGATGTAATATTATAAATGCCCTATATCGTATCACGTTACCGTGTAAACCCCCATATCACCAGGGAAACCAATAAATATTTATGTCTGTTATTATGCCTATCATTATAACGGATAGCGTTATTAAATAAAAAAATACGGGGCAGGAGCCCCGTATTTCTAGTATTGGTTTAAATAATGCTTCAATTCCCATGATGTTACTTGTGAACGGTACATTTCCCATTCCAAACTTTTATTTTTATCAAAATGCTTATGAATATGGTTTCCAAGTGCCTCTTTCATGATCTCGTCTTCATTCAATGCCTTCAAAGCTGTATAAAGGGTGGAAGGCAAGTCTTCAACTCCTACAGCTTCCCGCTCAGCACGCGACATCTCATAAAGGTTTAAATTGACCGGCTCGGGAAGTTCCACTTTGTTTTTGATTCCTTCCAACCCAGCTTTTAGGATGACCGCCAATGCCAAATATGGATTGGCTGCGGGATCTACAGATCTGATTTCTGCACGTGTTGAAAGCCCGCGGGAAGACGGGATCCTCAATAATGGCGATCTGTTTTTACCGCTCCAAGCTACGTAGCTTGGTGCTTCATAGCCTGGCACCAATCTTTTATAGGAGTTTACGATGGGATTGCAGATGGCTGTGAATCCGCGTGCATGCTCTAAAATCCCTGCCATGAAGTAGGACATATCCTGACTAAGGCCTGAAGCCTCGCTCTCATCATAGAAAGCATTCTCCTTGCCTTTAAAGAGCGATACATTGAAATGCATCCCATTACCATTTACGCCAAATATCGGTTTCGGCATAAACGTTGCATGAAGGTTATGCTTCCTCGCAACAGTTTTGACTATGAGCTTGAAAGTCTGTATGTTGTCGCATGCAGTAATGGCATCTGCATACTTAAAGTCGATTTCATGTTGTCCTGGAGCACCCTCGTGGTGTGAAGCTTCTATTTCAAAGCCCATGTCTTCCAATTCAAGCACGATATCCCTTCTGCAATTCTCTCCCAAGTCCGTCGGCGCCAAGTCAAAATAGCCTCCTTGGTCATTCAGTTCAGTAGTCGGTTGACCCTTATCATCTAGTTTGAACAAGAAGAATTCAGGCTCCGGTCCCAAGTTGAACGCACTATAGCCCATCTCTTCCATTTCTTTCAACACACGTTTTAAATTAGATCTCGGGTCTCCTTCAAAGGGTTTGCCTTCTATCGTATAAATATCACAAATGAGTCTTGCGACCTTACCTTTTCCAGCCGTCCATGGGAAAACACTCCAAGTATTCAAATCTGGAACAAGGTACATGTCAGACTCTTCAATTCGAACGAAGCCTTCTATTGAAGAGCCATCAAACATCATCTCCCCATCGAGCGCTTTACCCAGTTGGCTTGTCGGCACTTCAACGTTCTTGACGGTTCCGAGAATATCTGTAAACTGTAGACGGATATACCTGACGTTTTCTTTTTGCGCCATGTCGATGATGTCCTGCTTTTTTCTTTGACTCATTATTCACTCTCCCATAAATTATAAGACTTTATCTGCATTGAAATTTGAGCATATACGTCATTGCAGCAGTTGATGTTCCGCCAAAAATGTCCGCTTCCCAAATCATATTAATATACTAGCACATGATTTTTCAGAAATCTAACATAAATTTAATTTAAAACTGATGTCATTAAAAGATAAAGACCATTGATTGTTCTCCAATCAACGGTCTTTAGATTATTTACCCTACTATGCTGACTACAAAGACTATCAATATTATGACAGGCAGTACAAATCTGAGCATAACCATCCACAATTTGTAGAAACCATACATGCCACTAGTTTCATCAACATTGAGCTGGTGCATGGTGACACGGCGGTCAATTACAAAACCGACGAACAGAGTGGAGACAAGCGCTCCGATCGGCAGCATGATGTTTGAAACCAGGAAATCCACGCTGTCGAATATCGACTTGCCGAATATCAATACATCACTCAAAACTCCGTAGGAGAGGGCAGAAGGTATACCGGCTAGAAATACAAAGAAACCGAATATATAAGCCATACTGCGGCGCTTCCTCTCGTTGCCCTTTATCGCATTTGCCACATTTATCTCAATCATGGAAATTGAAGAAGTCAAAGTCGCAAACAAGAATGCCCCAAGGAACAGGATATAGAATAGAATTCCAAGAGGAATCTCGCCAAATACTTGAGGCAGCACTATAAATACAAGCCCTGGCCCTTCTGCTGCTTCCATGCCAAGGGATGCAATGGCTGGAAATATTGCCAGTCCCGCCATTATTGAAATTGTGATATTCATAAGGACAATGGAAAGCGCAGACTTGGTCAAGTTATGTTCTTCCCCTAGGTAGGAGGAATAGGTAATCATAGTCGTTGCACCTATACTCAAAGCGAAGAATGATTGCCCCAATGCATATAATATTGCGGTCGAATCAATTCCACCCAAATCTGGCGTCAGGAAAAATGATATTCCTTCCATAGCTCCCGGTAACGTTACAGAACGGATGATTACAATCAAAAACAGAATGAACAATAAGGGCATCATCACTTTAGATGCGCGCTCGAGACCTTCTTGTACACCCTTTGCTACTATAAAGGCTGTCAGGAAGATAAAAACACCTTGCCCGATTACAGCATAGAGCGGGTTGGATATTATGCCTTCGAAAGCTGCTCCATAATTGTCAATCTGAATCAAATTGATGCTCTCTCCGAGTGCTATGACCAGATATATCAGAATCCAACCTCCGATGACACTATAGAAAGATAAAAGCAGGAAGACACCAATATTACCAAGCCAACCGAATATACGGTAATATTTTTTGCCTCCGAGGTATTCGAATCCTTCAATGGGATTACGTTGACTGGCTCTGCCTATGACGAATTCTGATAGGAGAAGCGGCATGCCGATAAAAAGTGTCATTAGAAGAAAGACAAGAAGGAAAGCGCCGCCCCCATGCTCAGCTGTCATGTATGGAAAACGCCAAAGCGCGCCCAAGCCAATTGCTGAACCTGCTGCAGCAAGCACAAAGCCTAATTTGGATCCCCATCTGGAACTATTCATACACTAACCTCACTTTATAGGTATATTCAATATGATTTTACACATACAGTTCCTAATATATTAGCACATATTCCAGATGTTTGAATACTCTGCATCATAAATTGACTGTTATAATCCAATGAATATTCTATTGCCCGCATCTTTTTTGATCACCATATTGAACATTATCCACCTATTCCCTAGAATATGGTGTATAAATTTACCAGGTGTAGGGTACTCTCTCCACTAGCAAATGATTTTATGTATGCGTATGATTGAATTTCATTTATGATGATAATAGGTTATGACTATTCTAAAAGAAGTGAAGCAGTGGTGACAGATCGATAATATTTGCATGGAGATAAAAGCGCAGTTCCGTTACTAATAAATCCATTTGTGCTTTAAACTAGTTATAGGTATACTAGCTTTCACACCAAAAAAGCAGTATTCGATAACAGGTAATAACGTGGAAAATATGAAATGGCAAAGTTGTTGATGCAGCAATGATTTCTTTTTTAACATGAAGATGAGGAGGGTGCTGCCTTGAAAATTACGGCCAGGCGAGCCATTACCCGCTATGACAGTGCAGGGATGACAAGCATCGAGGATACACTCGTTGAAGAATTCCCTCTTACAATATATATAAATGACGTTGAATTTGCCACATTGGTGTGCTCTCCCGAGTACCTCGAGGAACTGGTGGTTGGATTTCTTGCCTCTGAAGGTGTCATTCGGCATTTCAATGAAATTGAATCAATCAACCTGGATGACAGAGGCGGCTTCTGTCATATTCGCCTATTTCATGAAGTTATGACCGATCACTTCACATATTCAAAGAGAGTGCTCGGCTCATGCTGCGGTAAAAGCCGGCAATTCTATTTCCAGAATGATGCGGAAACGACTAAAATCTCAATGTCTCAGACCACCCTCACCCCTTCTGCCTGCATCAGTTTAATGCAAGAGATGCAGTCTAGCAGCATGGTCTTCAAGAAAACCGGTGGCATCCATAATGCGAGCCTCGCCACCAAAGATGACGCCTTTGTTCATCGGGGGGACATTGGTAGGCATAACGCACTGGATAAACTATACGGTCATTGCCTCAAGAACCGCATTTCCGTAAAAGATAAAGTACTCATATTCAGCGGGCGCATCTCATCGGAAGTGTTGACAAAAGCTGCTAAAATCGGTGTGGGCATCGTTTTAAGCAAGTCCGCTCCTACGAATCTAGCCATAAAAATGGCTGAAGACCTGAATATTACTGCGGTTGGATTTATCAGAGGAGATTCTTTCAATATTTACAGCCATCCTTGGCGTATAAGAAAAGAGTCCAGCTACTAGGCTGGACTCTTTTCCTATTCAGCATAATAATCTTGGATGAAGTTGTGTCCTTCCAAGCCCAATCGTCTATAATGCCCCTTCATGATATTCCCAATTTTACTCGCCCACTCGATGTCGGAAGCATAGAGATGATTACCTGGGGATTCAGGGTTCCACCGCATTGCATAGAGGGTCTTTTGACCCTTATCCAAGTAGTTGTTTTTGATGAATTGAGCACCGCCTAAAATCGCTTTTTCCGGTTCATTCCATCTTGCGCGTACTGCATAGCTCGTTCCTGCTTCTACAGCTTCAAAATCAAATGCTCCAATACCGAAGAAATTATAATAGCGCGTCCCTTCCAGTTCCTGGCCTTGAGCAAGCTGTGAACGTCCATTTCCTGTCTCCAATTGTGCATGGCTGATGAGATATAATGCGTTCACTCCGTACTTGGACTGGGCTTCCATGAAAGCTCCGCCTTGGCCTTCCAATATCCCTTTGCCTTCTAAAATCCCATCCAGTTCCTCTGCTGATGTCTCCACAGGCTCCGTCAGCGCCAAAAATTGGTAATGACGGTCTTCTTCAGGCAATTCCATCGCCACTTCGATTTCTTCCGGTGTTGCTTTTCGAGTGGTTCCTTCCTGTAATTTTAAATGTAGCGCATCGCTTGAAAGTTGTTTATCCAACGCGTCCTCGAATGAATTTGAATCTTTATTTTTTTTGATAAGGGTCGTCTCCGAATCTACAAAAGACAAGAAAAATATCGCTATGATACCCATCAGTATCAAAATAGGTATATTTTCTCTTTGTTTTTTGTTCATTTATTTTTCTCCATACATCCAGTTTATCCATCTAAAAAAGCATCTGAAAATCAGATGCTCACTCTCTCTGAATTAGATTGTTTGATCAATCCATCAACCATCACGCTCAAACGTTCTCTGAGTGCTTCATTCTTAAGTGTATACCCTGTTTCAGTCTTTTCAAAATCTTCGTTGCATGTACAAACTTGAGTCGGAATCACCATCGCATGGACCCCTCTCATGACCATTCTGAGTTGTGTAAGAGGATCGGAATTGCGCATGCCACCGCTGTTGCAATATAGTGCCACGAATTTCATCTCGAACTCATCAATCGATAAATGGTCCAATGCATTCTTCAATATTCCTGAAAATGAAGTGTGGTAGTTTGGCGTACCAATAATGACCGCATCCGCATCTTCTACAAACCGCTTCAAATACTCTATATCATCCGTCTTGCCCTGCCCGAAGATCGGGATGTTTAACTCCCGCAAATCTATATGCGTCACTTCATGTTCTGGTTGTCCTACGAGACTTTCAATAGTTTCTGCAACTGAACGTGTATGAGAACCAGGAAAAGCACTCCCTGAAAGAATCAATAAATTCATCTCGAAAGACTCCTTTGCCCATTATTTTGCATTTATACATCATGATAGCATCATAGGCAGTTAAATTATACCCGTCGAAGGTTGTATTAAATAAACTGAGATTGGCAGCGGCCGACCTCAGTTCATCAATTTATCGTTTAAATTTTTTAGTTTTGCTACCGTTTCTTCATCCAATTCATCAATTTTTACATCGCCGTCTATTATTGATTGAGCCTGATCAACAGAAATGTCGACCGCCCTACCTATTTGATAAGCCGTCAATTTTTCGGTCATCAGGTCGAAGTTTAAACCAATATCCATATATTCACCTTCCTCAATCAATTTCGTATGATTAAAATTAATTATACCACAAGTCCATCTATATAGGGTAATTTAAAGGGGAGACATCTATTAGGAATCCGTAAGATAAGGTTACATGCGTCCATATGGCGTACATCTTGCCGGAATACAGTACTTTAATATAATAAAACACATAAATGCAGTGGAGTTCGGATTAGATAGACGTAGTCCATGCCTTAATGGAATATGACTGACTGAAGGTCCAAACGGGTAGGGTTTAAATATAAAGAAGGAGTGATTGAATGATTGAATCATTGTTCGCAAGACAAAGACAATTTTTTCAAAGCGGAAAAACGCTTCCTATACCATTCAGAATAGAAGCGCTCAAGCAATTGAAACGCAGCATCAAATACCATGAGGAAATGCTCCTTGAAGCTATGAAAGCTGATTTCAACAAGGGCGAATCTGAAGCATATCTGACTGAAATCGGCTATGTCTACAACGATATCAACTTCACCATTAAAAATCTTAAAGAATGGGCAGAAACGGAGAAAGTCAAGACACCCCCGACTCATATCGGCTCAACCTCCAGAATACACAAAGAGCCTTTCGGAGTAACGCTGATTATTGCACCGTGGAATTATCCATTCAATCTCACTGTATCACCACTTATTGGCGCTCTTGGAGCCGGTAACACAGCAATTCTGAAACCGTCAGAACATACACCTCATGTCAGCCGGGTCATCAGTCATATAATGGCATTGGCTTTTCCAGAAAAGCACGTTGCTTCAGTCGAAGGCGGAGTGGAGACCAATCAGGAACTCCTTGATCTTCCTTTCAATTATATCTTCTATACCGGTAGCTCACATGTCGGAAAAATTGTAATGGAGAAAGCGTCGCAGCATTTGACGCCGGTCACTTTAGAATTGGGAGGGAAATCTCCTGCTATAGTAACTCGGCATGCAGACATCAAACTAGCCGCTAAGCGAATTGTCTGGGGCAAATTCCTAAATGCTGGCCAAACTTGTGTGGCGCCAGATTTTGTCTATGTCGATTCAAAAGTAAAAGAGCGACTAGTCACCCACATGAAGTATTACACAAGGAAGTTCTATGAAAAGGACTTCAATGAAGGGCGTTACATGAGCATTGTAAACAGAAATCATTTCGATAGGATAAAAGAGCTTATGCAAGGTGATATCGCATACGGCGGACGCTCCTTAAGCAACACCCTTGCCATCGAGCCTACCATCATAGATAATGCCGATTTTGATCACCCGGCGATGCAGGAGGAGATATTCGGCCCAATACTCCCCGTCCTTGAATTCAACTCCTTGGATAAAGCGTTATTGGATGTAAGGGATCTTCCTGATCCATTGGCATTCTATATATTCACTGATAAAAAATCTGAAGCCAAGCGTGTAGTACGTGCTGTTCCTTTCGGCGGCGGTGCAATAAACGATACCGTCTTCCATCTGGCTAATCCACACCTCCCGTTTGGAGGACGCGGTAATAGCGGTATGGGAAATTATCATGGCAAATACTCATTCGACACCTTTACACATAAAAAGAGTGTGCTTGATCAGACTACCTGTTTCGATTTTCCATTCAGGTATCCAAGTTCAAAATTGTTCTCAAAAATCATTAAGTATATATGGAAATAAATAAAGGAGGATGCCTAGGCATCCTCCTTTATTTTCTTATCCTCTATTTCAATTGAATACCTATAATCCCTCTTGTAGATGTTCTTGTAATTTCTTCTTCTCAATAAGCCTGAGACGTATATAAAATCCAATAGCTGCACAAGTCAACCCTGCTATGATTCCAATCCAGAGCCCATAGAACTCAAACGCTGAATATGCGGCAAGAACATATCCTGTAGTCATTCCTATAAACCAATAGGATACGATTGCAATGATCGAGGGCCATACTACATCTTTATAACCCCTCAATATACCTTGGAAAGCTGCCTGCAGAGCATCAGAGAATTGGTAGACGATGGCAAAGAGGAATAACGGCATCGTTATCATAACCACATCCGGATTTCTGGTGTACAGGTATGAAATGGGCTCCCTGAACAAGTACAGTATGATGGAAGCCACACCTACCAGCCCAAGACTCGAAGCAACCCCCATCGTCCTATAAAGCTTTGCTTCTTCAAACCGTCCTCCACCTGCACTGAAACCAACAACAATAGTCATGCTCATCGAGATGCTGAGGGGCAACATGAAGAGCATCGTTGTAAAATTCAAGACAATCTGGTTCGCAGCAATGATTTCCGTCGTGAACATGATGCCAATCAGTAGCGTCATCATTGAAAAAATGCTCGTTTCTACAAATATGAGTATGCCAATCGGTATGCCGACTGCAAGATGATGACCTATAACGCTAAAGTCAGGCAGAGTGAACCGCTTTAATACTTGAAAATCCTTCAGCTTCTCGACTTTCAAGACCATGCCGGCTGCTATGAATAGTATCAACCAATAAGTAATCGCTGTGGCAACACCTGCCCCTACACCACCAAGTGCCGGTAGTCCAAATTTACCGAATATGAATGCATAGTTGAAGAATACGTTTAACGGCAATGATGTCGCTATAACATATAGCGATATGCGGGTCAGACCTTGTGCATCAATGAAATTGCGCAGTACACTGAATAGAAATAACGGCAGTATACCAGTAGAAAGGGCCGCAAGGTATTTGTACGCAATATCATGGACTGAAGCATCCAATGACATCAGCACCAACAAGTCATCCAGGAAAAAGAAACCTAATACAGCCACGGAAACAGTCAAAGCACCGGCTATATACATCGCTTGGTTCACTGTGTGATTCACTTCATCTTTCAAACCAGCACCTAACAGTTGTGCAACAATTGCTGTAACGGCTAAAAGAACGCCATTGATCCCGGTGGAAACAGGGGCCCAGAAGCTGGAACCAATTGCCACCCCTGCCAAGTCAGCCACTCCTGCCCTTCCCGACATCATCGTGTCGACCAAGTTCATGGAATATAGTAGCACCTGCGTCATCAGTATCGGCCATAATATCGTGATGAATTGCCGCCACATCTCTCTTTTAGATTCTGTATGATACATAATGTTACTCCTCAACTCTCCATTAATCCACTATTAGAAAAGCAGATGCTCTCCAACCTATAGCACCATTCCTGCAACAAATCCGGCAATGAGGACTGGGATATTAAGGAAAACGAAGGTGGGTACACAAGTATCCCATATATGATTGTGCTGGCCGTCTGCACTTAACCCTGCGGTCGGACCAAGTGTCGAATCGGAAGCAGGTGAGCCTGCATCTCCGAGAGCACCAGCAGTGCCAATGATTGCAATAATGGCAGTGATCGATAGTCCAAGTTCCAACCCCATCGGAATAAAAATGCTTGAGATGATCGGTATTGTAGCAAATGACGATCCTATCCCCATAGTGACGACCAGTCCAACGAGAAGCATTGAAATGACTATCAGAACCTTTTGGTCTTCCAGTGCACCTGCGATGCCATCAACCAACGAATTGACATGTCCGGTTTCTGATATGACAGACGCAAATCCGTTTGCTGCAAGCATTACAATGCCGATATACGCCATCATTTTAATGCCGGCTACCAATTCATCATCAAGCTGTTGCCATTTGAACTGGAAAGATAAGAAGAAGACCATTATTCCAGCCAAAGCCCCAAATATCATGGAATCGGTCATTATTTGAACGCTGAACGTTATAATGATTGCGATTATCGCAATGGTTATGGTCTTGCCGTTGATTTGTTTAGGCGTGTCGTCACCAATTTCAATCGTTTTATAATAACGGCGTTTCCTATAGAAGAACAGTGCAACAGCCAGTCCTGCTACGAAGCCAGCCGCGGGTATGATAAGCGCAGGAGCGACTTCGCTAAAAGCAATTTCCACCCCTGCTGATTGGAACCCGGTCACGATGGTATTTTGGAATATCTGTCCAAATCCGATAGGCAGCACAACATAGGGGAAGGTCAATCCGAAAGTCAAAACGACTGCGATGAGACGACGGTCAAATCCAAGTTCATTCATCAGACTCAGCAAAGGCGGGATTAATATGGGGATAAAGGCAATATGTACCGGAATCAAGTTCTGGCTCATTATGGAGATTGCCAATAAGGCAAAAACAATCGACACTTTGGCGACAATCCGTGCTTTTTTGGATTGTTCTTTTTTCAGGGTTCTGATGATGAAACCCACCAGCACTTCCGTGATGCCGCTATAGGCGATTAAAGCTGCAAATCCGCCAAGCAATGCATAGCTCAACGCTATCTCTGCACCACCAACGATTCCTTCCGTAAAGATGCTGATAACCTCTCCATACCCCATGCCGGCCACAAGACCACCAGCAAGTGCGCCTATGAAAAGGGCCAATACCACATTCAATCTAAATAGGCTCAATAATATCATTACCAGTACTGCAATCAGAACTGCGTTCACAATCAGACACCTTCCGTTCTTTGGGAATTATAATATTGTAATACTAAAGAGTGAGCAAAGTTTTGTCAATGCTTGTATATAGCCACACTTTTGCAAATGTAGCTTAAAATTATGGTAGGAGTCCTTATGTTTAGTTGAATTATCTACCGGGAATTCAATAGGGATTATGTAGATGGATTGGGGGAAATTTCATGAAACCATTCATTAGACTCTATAAAGATCAGGATGTCTTCCAAAAAGCCGTAGACACGCTTATCACTAACAATGTAAATCGCAGTGATATCTATATCCTTTCATATGATTATGATTACACCAAGGAAATTGTCAGCAAAATGGGTATCAACACAGCCGGGGTCATTGAAATGGGAGTCAAAGAAAGTATAAAAGCTGCTTTAGAAGAAAGGGATACAACCATGAGAAAACAATTCCAGGATTTCGGTTTCAGCGAAGATGAGGCCGAGCGTTATGCAACTAGTTCCAATGAAGGAGAGACAGTTTTAATCGTGACAAATAACACCAATCTGGAAAAATACCTGGACTGATGTGTAGAAGCCGCTTCTATTGAAAGCGGCCTCTTTCTCTAACAATCTGCCACAATAGTTCCCTTTAATCTTAGATTGCTCCTAGGAAATGAGTTTCAATCCTACAACAGCAGAAATAATCAATAGTATGAAAAAGATGCGTCGCCAATCTCTGGACTCCCCGAAGAAGAACATCCCAAGAAGTGCGCCTCCGGAGGCCCCTATTCCCGTCCACACAGCATACGTCACACCCATCGGCAATGTTTCCAATGCGACTGCCAGGAAGAAGAAGGATAAGCCAAAGCATAGGAGTAGGAGGAATAGGGCAGGGAGCGATTTGTCGTTATGCAATTTATTGATGGAAAGCACACCGCATACTTCAAACATTCCAGCTACTATAAGTGATATCCACGCCATACTAACCCCCCTGCCTTTCCTTGCCATCTGTAACTATCTTCAACCCTATTACCCCAATCAATATCAATGAAATCAAAGTGATCTTCAATGGTAGAAAGGGTGCCCCGAACAAGATGATTTCAGAGAGCACAGTCCCGAATGCACCCAGTCCTACAAAAACTGCATAGACTGTACCTACTGGAAGATATTCTCCTGCATTAATCATCAAGTAGAAGCTGACAAAAATCGCAATGCCTGTAAACAGCCAATGATACCATGAAGTTGAGTGGGTCAAACCAATCACCCACCCTACTTCAAAAACACTTGCAATAAATACTTTTATCCATTGTATATTCATCATTTTCCTCCTAATCCGTAAAAAAAGCCCGGGAGAAAATAGATTTCTCTCCCAGGCTTTTATCCCTCCGTGTCATGATCCGCTCATGCGCCATCTCTCGGACCAGTCCCATTAGATGGCGGAACCCTAGACGGCTTCATATGAATTTATTGTAAAGTTTAACTGTTTTCCTAGGGAATTTCAAGCGCACGAGCTTTGGAGTCATTCACTCTGTAGCTACATCCTATATATCTTTAGCGCTTCCACGATAGGCCGTCCATAAATCTGATAATGTCTTCAAAAAGTATTTCCTGTTCCCGGCTACGAGTCATGAGATGGCTTGTATCTGAATATCCTTTGACATGTTTTTCTTCGATCTGCAATTCATCATAAATCTGCAGCGCACTATCCCTATACGACTCAGCATCTCTCTCACCGTATTTTACCGCTACAGGCACATCGATTGCCGATAAACGCCCATGTACTTCATCAATCATTGTTTTGAAATCTTTTAGGCCCTCCATAGGCGCTTCTTCGATTTCCTTAACCTTTTCTTCTATCTCTTCATTCGAATGCCCAACGAACTTCATGAAATTGCGTGTGTAATCTATCATTCTTCTGTTGATGCCATCACTATCCTTATCCATAGGTACCGACATCGCCACTATTCCTTTTATACCTTCAAGCTCTTCGCCCGCTTTCAAGGAAAGGAGCCCTCCAAGAGAGACTCCAGCAACCGCAATTTCATCGTGTCCATCTTTCTTGAGGCTTTCGTAAGCTTCTTCTACATCTTGCCACCAATCTTGAGGGCCCACCCTTGCCATTGCATCAGGCCCCGTACCATGTCCTGCCAGGCTGGGTGCCGATACCGTGTAGCCTTCATCCTTCAAATGTTCTGCCAAGTTCTTCACATCCCTTACTGTACCCGTAAAAGAATGCAATAGGATGATCGCCCTATAACCACCTTCATGATATATAGGAGCAGGTTTGACAATCTTCATGCTCATTCCCCTTTTCATTGTTTCATTTCATTTTCCTTATTAGATACTTTACCAAACATCCTTAAAGTTTTTTAAAATGTTTGACAATTAAACATTCCCTATAGTATTATAGCTCTTAATTCAATATTCACTTATCAAGAGCGGTGGAGGGATTGGCCCTATGAAGCCCGGCAACCTTTTAGGTAAGGTGCTAAATCCAACAGGCATGTCCTGAAAGATGAGCGACTCAAGAGTCTCCCTTTATCTTTGGGCAGACTCTTTTTTAATTTTAATATATTATCTGGAGGTATGGAAATGTCGAAACACTATCGATTTGAAACAAAACAGTTGCATGCAGGCCAGGAAGTAGATACAGACACCAAATCACGCGCGCTCCCAATCTATCAGACCACTTCTTATGTATTCGATGATACTAAGCACGCGGCTGAACTATTCGGTCTGCAGGATGCCGGCAACATATATACGCGCATCATGAACCCTACGACTGCAGCACTTGAAACACGGGTCTCCGATCTTGAAGGCGGGGTTGCAGGCCTGGCTGTCGCGTCAGGCATGGCTGCCATCACCTATGCCATCCAAGGTGTTGCAGGTAACGGTGATCATATCATCTCAACGACCAGCCTATATGGAGGCACATACACTCTATTCAGCCATACCTTCAAGAAGTTCGGCATCGAGACAAGTTTTGTTGACACAAAGGATCTTGATAACGTTTCACGTGAAATTAAACATAATACAAAAGCGATATTCATTGAAACAATCGGCAATCCTGAAGGCAATATAGAGGATATTGAAGCATTGGCTGAGATTGCTTCAACTCATGGCATCCCTCTCATTGTCGATAACACATTTGCCACACCTTACCTTTGCCGTCCACTTGAGTACGGAGCTAATGTTGTTGTCCATTCTGCAACTAAGTTCCTTGGTGGACACGGTACTTCTATAGGTGGTGTGATTGTGGACGGTGGGAATTTCAATTGGAACAACGGCAAGTTCCCAGGTCTTACTGAACCCGACGACTCATACCACGGGCTTGTTTTTACCGAGGCATTCGGCCCGGCCGCTTACGTCTTCAAACTTCGAACTACATTATTACGTGATACAGGCGCTGCGATATCCCCCTTCAATGCATTCCTACTGGTACAGGGCATCGAAACATTATCTTTAAGGATGGAAAGACATGTTGAAAATGCAAAAGCCGTAGCAGAATATCTCGAAGATCACGAAAAAGTACAATGGGTGGATTATGCGGGCCTTAAGTCCAGTAAATATAATGCTCTTCAGAAAAAATATCTTCCGAAAGGCGCCTCCGCCATATTTACTTTCGGGGTGGTAGGCGGATATGAAGCCGGAAAACGTTTCATTGAATCTTTGGAGCTCTTTTCCTTGCTCGCTAATGTCGGTGATGCAAAGTCCCTGGTGATCCATCCCGCCTCTACGACACACTCACAGCTCGACGAATCTGAACAGTTGAAAGGCGGAGTGAGACCTGAAGCCATCCGCGTATCTATAGGCTTGGAACACATCGATGATATCATTGGTGACCTTGAAAAAGCTTTGGGTGCGATTTAAATGCCGATAAAAATAATTGAAGGTCTGCCTGTCAAGGAACACCTGCACAATGAAAATGTCTATACGATAGAAGAGCATCGTGCATATACTCAAGATATTCGTCCGCTACGCATTCTTATTCTGAATCTGATGCCTAAAAAAGAAGAGACGGAGTTACAGCTTCTCCGTCTCCTGGGTAATACACCGCTGCAGGTCGATGTGGATTTCATGCATATGAACAGCCATATTAGCAAGAACACACCCACCAGCCACCTTCAGAAGTATTACCACACGTTCAGGGAAATAACTGACAGACGGTATGACGGCATGATTGTAACCGGTGCGCCAGTCGAAAAACTGGATTTTCACGAAGTGGATTATATAGACGAATTGCGCAATATAATGAAGTGGTCCGAAACTCATGTATTCTCAAGATTCTTCATCTGTTGGGGAGCCCAATTCGCATTGAACCATTATTTTGGCATCCGTAAGTTTTTGCTTTCAGACAAACTATTCGGCGTATTCGACTATGATAACATCAAACCGTATCACCCCTTATTGAGAGGGTTCGATGATGTCTACCGGGTCCCCCAATCCAGGCATGCCCAAATAGATTGTAGGGCGGTCCAGCATACAGAGGGACTTGAGGTATTGACTAGGCATGATCGCTTCGGTCCGGACATAATGTGTACTGATGATCAGCGTGATCTCTTCGTCCTCGGTCATCTGGAATATGGCCGCACCACTTTAGAAAAGGAATATGAAAGAGATTTGCGCACGGGCGGAAAAATTCTGCCACCCTCCAATTATTTCATCGAGGACGACTCTGATTCCAGACCTGTGTTCTCCTGGAAGAGCCACGCCCATCTCCTTTTCAATAATTGGATCAATGAAACATACCAAAATACCTATTACGACCTCACACAACTTGAGGAATAATAACGGAAAAGCCTCTGAAACTAGATCCAATTTCAGAGGCTTTCTACGTAATGTGTTTTATATTTCATGGGAGATTTTACTTGTTTCAAAATTTTCCTGTTGTTTTTTTCTGGAGAGCGCCATGAGATGTTTGAAAAATGAGTCGGCGTATTCTTTCAAGGCATCATTCTGAAGTTTATTTACATTCCTGCATATCACTTCTTCTTCACGTGTGCCATCAAACACTGGTATGCCTTGTGCGATTTTATATTCTGCTATTTCCTCTGCAACTTCCATACGTGCTTCAAACAGAGCGATCATCTCTGTATCTATCTCATCAATTTTCCCTCTCAACTTTCCATGAGTGTTCATGGCGTTCCCCTCCTTTATCCTATTGTTGGATAACTTGCTGATTATTGGCTGTTTTCTTTTCGATGTCGAGCAGCATATTTATCGATTGCATCAAGTCACCGAATTCATCAGGCGTCAAACACTGCTGGCCATCACTCCATGCATTCTCAGGTTCTTCATGGACTTCTATCTGCAGCCCATTGGCACCTGCCATGACAGCTGCTTTTGCCATCGAAGGGATGACATGTCTGACGCCTGCTGCGTGGCTAGGGTCAACAATGATTGGTAGATGGGATTCTTTCTGCATGACAGGTACTGCCTGAATATCTAAAGTGTTGCGCGTGGCCGTTTCAAAAGTCCGGATCCCCCGCTCGCAGAAAATGACATTGTCATTACCACCGGCCATGACATATTCTGCAGACATCAACCACTCCTTCATCGTTGCCGACATTCCTCTCTTCAACAATATAGGTTTATCCGTTTCACCTACTGCTTTGAGAAGATCAAAATTCTGCATATTCCGCGCCCCTATCTGGATGACGTCCACCGTATCTACGAATTCATCGATGTATTCTGTAGACATGAGTTCAGATACGATCGGCAATCCGGTCTCTTTCTTTACAACGTCGAGGATCCTCAATCCTTCGAGACCAAGCCCTTGGAATGCATAAGGGGAGGTTCTTGGCTTGAACGCTCCGCCTCGGAATGTGTTTGCACCCGCTGCTTTAAGCTTTTGGGCGAGTGCCACCATATCATCTTCATGTTCAACGGAGCATGGGCCGGCACAGACCATGAAATTCTCTGCACCTACCTTCACACCATCTATATCAATGACACTGTCATCTTCGTGAAACAATCTATTGGCTTTTTTGTATGGAGCTTGTATACGATGGACACCATCCACAATCCTATATTTCGCGAAATCATTTTCTGTAACATTAGATGTATCTCCTATCAGTCCGATAACAGTCCGGTTTCTCCCGTCAGAGCGATTCACACCGAACCCTGCACCTTCTACATTACGTATAAGCTCCTGTATCTCACTTTCTTCTGCACCTTGTCCAACATGAATGATCATATTGACAACCTCCCATTAGATAAAATTTTGATAAAAAAACCGCCACCTATTTATATAAATAAGTGGCGGTTCAGGTTGAATGAAATGATATTGCCGAATTCTAGCCACTTATTTTATATAAATGGCTAGACATCACAAAATGCTTTAGCCATCATTGATACAAACAGAATATGTTTTACGTTTGTACGCAATGATGAGTACAAACGGCATCAAAAATAGCTAAAATAAAATCGATTATGTTGTTGGTGTTTTATGTGTCCCATTATAATCGCCTCTTTTGAGATGTGTTGAGAGCAATTATAACCACCTATAATTTATTTGTCAATACAGAATTGTCAGAATTATATGGATTGATTTGGAGCCCTTTTACGCTTATACTACTTTAATACATTTAAAATGGAGGTATTCAATGAAAATAGTCATCGTCGGCCTTGGTAATATCGGAGGGTCTTTCGCACTCAATCTAGCTAAACATGCACCGGAGCATGAGGTGTTCGGCATTGATGTCGATAAGGAGGCACTCCTTTATGCAGAACAACAGAATATAATTTCTAAAGGCTATCAGAACCCGGAAGAGATAATTCCAAAAGCAGATCTCATCATATTTTCAGTATACCCTGGAATTCTAAAATCGCTGATCGAGAAATACATCCCTTACATGAAAGAGAATACCATCCTTACCGATGTAACAGGCGTTAAGCGGACATTGATCAATGAAATCGAGCCACTTCTGCCGACCACAGTCGACTTCATCTTCGGGCATCCCATGGCTGGGCGTGAGAATCGGGGCCTGCATTTTTCAAGTGCTGAGGTTTTTGAAGGTGCAAACTACCTTCTAACCCCTACAGAACGGAATCACAGCAGAAACATCAACATCATCAAAGAATTAATTCGACAGATGGGATTCAAGGAAGTTTCCTTGATTACGCCTGAATTCCATGACGAAGTCATCGGCTTCACGAGCCAACTTGCACATGTCATAGCACTCTCACTCATCAACAGCGACGACCCGGAAAGAGAAACTAAACGATATACAGGGGACAGCTACCGGGACTTGACACGCATCACGAACATTAATGAAGCGCTTTGGCCTGAACTTTTTGTGATGAATAAAGATTACCTGATGGAGCATATAGAGCGTTTTAAAGATCAGTTGAACCACTTATCAGACGCCATTGAAAATGAGGATTTCAATGCAATGAAAGAAATGATGATTGAAGCACGGGGCAGGTATCATGATCTTCACAATTAAATCACATCACTGAATAAAAGAGTAAGTGCCATGCATTGAATGCATGGTTTTTTCATCAGTCACTTCAAGCAGACACATCGAACAACACAGATATATTTCGTCGTCCCCCCCAGTCCAAAAATTAATTATTATGCAATATATTAAATATTTATTTGATTAATTAGCATTTTTATGTATAATTGCCTTAATAACTTTAAATAGGGGATGATTATTTGGGACGGCAAAACAATTAGAACTCATACAGTTCCACAATAGAAATTTTTTAAAGGAACACGACTTCTCAAGGGAACAACTGGAATTACTCATCGACTTTGCTGAACATTTGAAGCTTAAAGAAAAGCACGGTATTCCACAACGCTTCATGAGCGGCAAACATCTCGCAATGATTTTCGAAAAGCAGTCGACGCGTACACGCTCGGCCTTCACAGTAGCTGCCGGTAAACTTGGCGCTCAAGTGGAGTATTTAAATAAAGATGATATTCAGCTTGGGGCCAAAGAGTCTGTAGAGGACACTGCGAAAGTACTAGGTTCGATGTTTGACGGCATAGTGTTTCGAGGGTTTGATCAAGCAACTGTCGAATCACTTGGAGAACATGCGGGGGTACCTGTATGGAATGCCCTCACCGATGAGTGGCACCCTACGCAGATGCTTGCCGATTTTCTGACCATCAAAGAGCATTTAGGAGACTTTCATGGAAAAACTGTAACTTTTGTTGGGGACGGTCGAAACAACATCTCACATTCCCTTCTTATTACAGGCGCGATACTCGGGGTGAATATCAATATAGTAGCGCCAAAAGCGTTGCAGCCGAGCACCAGTGTTCAGAAACTAGCCAGTGAACTCAAGGAAGACTCCGGAAGCAGCATATTAGTCACTGAAAATATTGAAGAGGGTGTATATGACAGTGATGTCATCTATACAGATGTCTGGTGTTCCATGGGAGAAGAAGATGCTCTTGAGGAACGACACACTCTACTTCGTCCTTATCAGGTAAATCAGTCATTGATCGATATGACGGGTAAAGCGCACACCATATTTCTTCATTGTCTCCCTGCCATACACGATACAAAAACGGAAATGGGGCGCATCGTTTTCGACAAATTCGGAATGGATGGTTTTGAAGTCACTGATGAAGTTTTCAGGAGCCCCTATTCAAAAGTATTTCAACAGGCAGAGAACCGCATGCACACGATTAAAGCACTACTTGCAGCGACATGCGGCGACGTATACTGAAGAAGCGGTTGTTCACCGCTTCTTTATTTTGTCCAGTTTTCCTACTTGATGAGCACACCTGACTTGGGGAAGCCAGCCCCATATACCTACAGGGGTATTTGACAGATCTATTTATAGCTTTTATAATGTATATATAACTAATTAAGAAGGTGATGCTTTGACTTCAATCCAGGAAAAGACAGTTTATGATAAAGCTGTCATGAATCGTATTCATCGCTTGCAAGGACAGATTAATGGTGCTTTAAAAATGATGGAAGAAGGCAAGGACTGTAAAGATGTAGTTACGCAATTGAGTGCTGCAAAAAGTGCTTTAAACCGTACTATGAACGTCATTGTAAGTGATAACCTTGTCCAATGTGTAAAAGAGACAATGAATGATCCAGATGAAAATACAGATGTTCTTGTGAAGGAAGCAGTAGAGCTCCTGAATAAGAGCAGATGATTTCATCTGTTTTTATTTCCTGAAAATATACCCTGGTGGGTATTTGACAAGGTATGATTCAGCTGTTATTATACCCCTATAGGTATTTAAAAGCGAAAGGATGATTAGTAATTATGAACGACACAACTACAAAGTATCATATTAATGATGCGGATCAACTAGTTGAGAAAAACGAATATCTACTCGATGTAAGGGAACCTTTCGAGTATGAGATGGGACATATCGCCAACGCCGATAATATCTCAGTAAATGAATTGGAATCGCGCCTAGGCGAACTTCCTAAAAACCGGAGGATCCATGTATATTGCCAAAGAGGCAAGCGCGGTGCTGATGCGACAGATATCTTGAAACGCAACGGTTTTGATGCGATCAACCTTGAAGAAGGTTATAGCCAGTACAACGGAAAGTATGACAGCGCTGATGAAACGACTGCTGGAAATCAACCTTTAGAGAAGAATCTCACCATCGATCCTGATAGGGTCAAAATAGAAGCAAGTGGTCTACAATGTCCAGGTCCGCTTCTTAAGGTAAATGAAGTCATGGATGGATTAAAGAATGGTCAACAGATGGAAATGACCGTGACCGATTTTGGTTTCTGTACTGACGTCGAAGCCTGGGCCCGTAAAAAAGGACACTTTATCCTGAAAAATGAAAAGGTCGGCGAGAAGGTAGTAGTGGTACTTCAAAAGAATGACTCCGAAGAAAAAACTGCATCTGAGGGACATCAGATGGTTGAAACTAAAGATGGGGCCACTATGGTCGTATTCAGTGGAGATCTCGATAAAGCATTGGCTTCCTTCATCATCGCCACAGGCGCTAAAAGTATGGGCAAAGATGTCACGATGTTCTTCACGTTCTGGGGACTAAACGTCATTAAGGACCCGAATGCCCCAAGAAAGAAAAAGACAGGGCTCGATAAAGCTTTCAGCATGATGATGCCGAAATCAGCCTCTAAGCTTCCGATATCCAACATGAATCTATTCGGACTCGGTTCCAAGATGATTCAGCACGTCATGAAAAAGAAACGTGTGGATGCACTCACGGAAATGATAGACAAAGCAGATAAACTTGGCGTTAAAATGATAGCATGTACAATGAGTATGGATATAATGGCAATAGAGGAAGACGAACTGCTTCCTAATGTTAATTTCGGTGGAGTTGGTACCTATCTTGGCGATGCCGAGAATGGAAACTTGAACCTGTTCATCTAATTAGGAGTATACGATGCATTTAAAATCAATCAATTCAAGGAGTGTATATTAATGTTCTTTAAACAATTCTTCGACAAGAAACTCGCACAGACTTCCTATATGGTAGCTTGCCAGAGAACAAAAGAAGCTATGATCATCGATCCAAAACGTGTCGTTGATGAATATGAAGAAGTTGCAAACGCAGAGGGATTCAACATTACACATGTAGCGGAAACCCACATTCATGCTGACTTTGCTTCTGGTCTACGTGACGCTGCGAAAAGATTCAACGCCACCGCATATGTATCTGACGAAGGCGGTGAAGACTGGAAATACGAGGATATGCCTGCCGATACTGTATATGTAAAGGATGGGGATATCATCAATGTAGGTAATGTGGAACTGAAAGTAATGCATACCCCTGGGCATACACCGGAAAGTATTTCGTTTGTACTGACGGACCGTGGCGCCGGCAGTGAAGAACCAATGGGCATATTTACTGGCGATTTCCTATTCGTAGGAGATATTGGCCGTCCTGACCTATTGGAAGAAGCAGCAGACATGGAAGGCACTACTGAAGAGGGAGCTAACGCGATGTTCGATTCCCTTAAGAAATTGAATGACTTCCCAGATTTCATGCAAGTATGGCCTGGACATGGCGCGGGCAGTGCGTGCGGTAAATCATTGGGCGCAGTTCCTTTGTCCACCCTCGGGTATGAGCGTAGTAATAACTGGGTGTTTGACTATGAGGATAAAGACGATTTCATCAAAGAATTGACGAGCGACCAGCCTGAACCACCTAGCTACTTTGGACAGATGAAGAAAGTCAATAAAGAAGGTCTTCCAGAGTTTGAAGTGAAAGATGTAGAAATTGGCACCCCTGATGAACTGCCTGGTCAAGTATTTGATCTCAGAAGTAAGGAAGCATTTAAAAAAGCCTTTAAAAAAGGTACTATAAATATTCCCTACAATGATAAATTCCTACAGTTCGCCGGATGGTATATCGATTTTGACCAGCCAATGACCGTTATCGCAAATCCTGAAGACAGCGAAAGACTGCAAGAAGATCTTGCATCCATCGGTTTTGATGACTTGAAACTGATTGTGCCTGAAGATAAAGCCGATAAATACTTCGATGACTCCTATGATAATATATCCCCTGAAGAGCTTGTCGAAAGCTACAAGGATAAAAACATCCTCGATGTCCGTTCGACTTCAGAATTTGAAGGGGGCCATCTGGAGAACGCACACCATGTCCACTTCGGCCACCTCGATGAAAAAGAAGTGCCGTTCGACACTGACGAGACAATCTATGTGCATTGCCAATCAGGTGTACGTTCGGCAATCGCCATGAGCGCGTTGAAAGCACGTGGTTTTGAGAACGTCGTCAATATTGAAAAAGGCTATGGCGGCATCAAAGAAGCGATGAAGTGATGGATATACCTTTCATTATCGCGATATTTCTGATTGGTTTCGTCGGTTCCTTCATATCAGGTATGGTTGGAATCGGGGGATCCATCATCAAATATCCTATGCTACTGTATATCCCCCCTTTGTTGGGGGTGGCAACCTTCACTTCCCACGAAGTTGCAGGTATAAGTGCCGTTCAGGTATTTTTTGCAACAATAGCAGGAGTGTGGGCTTATAAAAGCAGTGGCTACCTCAACATGAGATTAATCGCATATATGGGGGGCGCCATCCTGATTGGTAGTCTGATAGGTGGATATGGTTCTGAGTTCCTTACAGAAACCCAGATTGACATCGTCTATGCTATCTTAGCGACTATAGCCGTCGTCATGATGTTCCTTCCAAAGAAGGAGGTCTCCTTCAGTCCAGGAGATGACCTTCAGTTTAATGGGCCTCTGGCCGCTGGCCTAGCCTTGATCACCGGTGCGGCAGCTGGCATCGTAGGTGCAGCTGGAGCGTTTATACTGGTACCTATAATGTTGGTTGTCCTTAAAATACCAACACGGGTCACCATAGCCACCAGTCTAGCAGTGACATTCATTTCTTCGATTGGTGCTACCATAGGTAAAGTCGTTACCGACCAGGTGCTTTACGGCCCTGCGGCCATCATGATTGTTGCTAGTCTTCTTGCAGCACCGCTAGGAGCAAAAGCCGGACAGAATATGAATACTAAAGTCCTGCAATGGATTCTGGCCCTGATTATTCTAGGTACAGCAATCAAAATTTGGACAGAAGTGGTCATGTAAAAAGGTCTGCCTAATAAGGCAGGCCTTTTATCTTTTCTGATTTATTTTAGTATTGTTGGTAGTGTTATATTGTCGTTATATCAGTGTTTAAGCAGTTATATGCTCTATTGGTGCTTGGATCATTCAGGATGCAATATAATTGGTCTGACAAGCAAGCTGCTTGTTGAATAATATATTTGGCGTTATATTGTGTACAGATAAATGCAATAACGAAATGTCAGTTATATGAATCACCCTAGATTACGGTCAGGACGAATATAAAGGAGGACCTTAGATTGGATATCACCCGGTATTTGCAACGCATCAGCTTAAAGGAGATAGAGGCTGCAAATTATGATGCCCTCCTGCAACTGCAATCACAGCACATGCTGCATGTTCCTTTTGAGAATTTAAATGTCATGCATAATATCCCGATCCCCCTGGATGTGGAGAATTATTATAAAAAGATTGTATTGGAACAGCGTGGCGGTTTTTGTTATGAGTTGAATGGGCTATTTAACTCTTTGTTGAAAGATCTTGGTTTTAATACTTACTTCATATCGGCTACTGTTAATCGTCCCGATGGAACGTGGGCAAAACCAGGACTTCATGCTTCTTTGATTGTTGAGCTTGATCAACCCTATCTGGTTGATGTTGGTTTTGGTGATTCTGCCAGAATGCCGTTGCCTTTAACGGGTGAAGTCAGGGAAGATGTAAGCGGTGTTTATCGTGTAGCCAAAGTGAAGGAGCAGATCTTTGACTTGCAGAGAAAAGAAAATGAGCATGGATGGAGAACGTTATTCCGTGCTGACATCACACCGCGAGAATTGACTGATTTTAAAGAAGCATGCCATTTTAACCAAACCTCACCAGAATCTCATTTTACGCAAAAGAAAATTGTATCATTAGCTACTTCGAATGGGCGTGTCACACTTTCAGGAAATACTCTAATTACCACCTATGAAGGGAAAGTACAAAAAACTGATGTTGATGAGGGTGACCAAGCCTCTATCCTCGATGAATATTTTGGCATCAAATTAGAGCAACTGCTTTAATTTAATTATAATGATCTTTAAAGATAAGATAAACGGCCTGGAAATCTTGAGTTAAGATTTCCAGGCCGTTTTTAGTTGAATCCGGATCAGGCTTTTCATCAATTTATGCAATTTCAATACTGGTGAGGTAATTTATATTCGTGCAGATAAAAATCACCATGCTTCATTATTTAATTCGTTTAAATGTTTCTGAAATTGATGTCTCCGTCATAGGCCCCGTATATTTAGATACTATAATTCCTTCCGAGTCTATGAAATACGACGTCGGAATCGACACAACCTGATAGGTGGTGCTCATCATCCCATCTTCATCAATTGGTACAGGAAAGTTTAATCCATATTCTTTATAAAACTTCTCCATATCTTGATTACTACTTTCCTGATGCATCATGTTCACAGCTACGATTTCAACCTCATCCTTGTTCTTCTCATAAAAATTCTTCATATGAGGCATTTCCGCTTTACAAGGTGGGCACCAGGAAGCCCAAAAATTAAGCATTACAGGCTTATCTATGGCACTAAGCGAGATCGCTTCACCATCATAACCCTGCAATGTAAAATCAGGGGCTTTAGATCCTATATCAAGCCCTGTTTCCGGATCCGACTCCAAAGATTTGCTGACACGTGCATCTTCTGTAACAGCTTGATAGACGGTAAAAAAGAGCGCACTTAAAATTATCGCAACGATAATATAATGTCTATATCTCTTCATCTTCTCCTCCTCTATTCACAGTAAGAGAAAGATAAAGGATACTTAGGACGATGAGCCATTGCAACAGGCTGAGGCTGAATATTTCAGCACCGTTATAGATAAAGAAACGCATGATCAACTGCAGTACGAGTAACGTTATGGTTGAAATTAATATGACCCTTATATGCTTCCATTTGAAATATATGAAAATAAGCGCAGCAAGTGACATCACGGTCAGGAAAATGTAATGCCATTGGCCAAAAGCCCTAAGTTCAAGAAGACCATAGAAGGTATAGAAAGCAACGATGAATATAGCATATGCTTCTGCATGAAATAATGTCTTCATCGTATAGAACATGTATATGAAAGCAGCCACCATAGCTATAAGAAGACCAAAGGGCCCACCATCAAAATAGAAGACGCCCAATGGATTATCGAGGAACTCACTCCAGCTGAACAATATATAGGTTCCTTTATGGACTAGAAAGACAATTATAAGTGCATTTACCCATTCATTGAACAGTTCCTTCTTATACTCAGCTTCCCACAACATCAGGTAGCTGACCAGCAGGCTCAATAGAAGTACAATATATATCCCCGGTATTGATATTGTGCCAATATTAAATGATTCGATCATACCATCAACCCAATTCTTTATGATTTATCAAGACGATTTCAATCATCCCATGAAATAACCGGTGAATAAAGTATATTGCTTCATTGCAATTTCCTGACCCCAAATCCCACCATATTGTCGTAAATATTTGCAGAGAGCAGTTTACCGGCTAAGTTAAGTGCGAGCGATCCCCGTGTTGTCCTATATACAGATTTAACACGACTGTTTAATAATGCATCATACATTATATCCCGCGTTTTCGTCATCTCCGGCGCACGGTTGAAAGCTCTCATCATAAATGCTTTCATGTTCCCCATCTGTTCACTATAGTCGGCCCCTCCACTTTCCATATAATTCTGGCTGAAGGCAGTTTCTCCAAACGATGTTTTCACGACTCCAGGTTCTACCATCACAACCTCAACACCCAAATTTTTCACTTCCTGTCTGAGCGCAGTGCCTATTGCTTTGATACTGTGCTTCGTTGCGGCATAGTAGCCCATGCCAGCACTCGAAATATGCGCTGCAGAAGAACTGGTTATAACGATTCTGCCTTTTCTGCGCTGACGCATCGAAGGCAAGACTGCCCGGATGGTTTCTACAGCACCGAACACATTCACTTCAAACTGTCTCCTCATTTCACTCCCAGGCACAGCCTCTATAGGCCCATAGACGCCGTATCCAGCATTTACTAGAACTGCATCCACGATCCCGACCTTCTTTTCTATCATCTGATGGGTCTCTTTAATTTCCTCTGGATTGGCGACGTCCATAGGAAAGGCAAATGCGCCTTCCTTAACAAGAATGTCCAGTAGACGAATACGGCGGGCGCTTACACAGACTATATGTTCAGTCTCCTTTAATAGCTTCAAGGCAGTTGCCATTCCAAAACCACTCGAAGCGCCTGTAATCCAAATTATCTTCTTCACAGCCTGTCTCCTAACCCTGTTAAACGTTATTTACCTTTGAATATATTAAATAATTTATTCAAATATCCACCTTTTTCTTCTCTCTGTTCATTTTCAGGGTGGTTTTCCGCTGATTGTCCATGTACTTTACGGTTGCTGTACTGGTTCATATCTATGTTCGGAGAGGCATCCGAAGCTGGGATTTGTGCATCATGACCAACTGCTATTGGATCAGCAGTAGTTTCTTCTGTCCTCATCTCACGTCCCTCATCCACCTCGACATCCTCATAATCTTGATCTTCTTTAATTTCTGCAGTAGTTTCTTGGGGATCATATGCATTATTTTCACTATTATAGTTCAATGATAGAGTCTCGGGTTGTCTCCCATATTCATCCAGCCTCTCTACCAATCTATGTACATTGTTTTTAAGCTCTCTATTTTCCTGTTGCATTGCTTCAAGTTTTTCCATGACGATTCCCAACATATGGTTGATGTCATTGTTAGTGACATTGGCAGGCGTGTTGTTTTCCTTTTCAATAACGATATCCGATACTTGGGAAATTATTTCATCAGCTGCTGTTTCGAGAGTGTAGCCTGGTTTTTTAGCTGTCTTGATGAACTCTTGCAGGACTGCAATATCGTTTTGCGAAAACAGCCTTCTATTATGCTCATCTTTGGCAACTTCATAGTTCCTATCTTCTAGCAGCCTGACATATTTCCGGACGTTTTGATCCGAGAGCTCCACTTTGTCCTTAACTTGTGCAGTCGTATAGAATATCGCCTGATTTAATTCTTTCATGATATCTTCTCCCTAATATAATGTCATTATGGCTGAAAATCAAAATGATTTTGACACCTTATGACAATAACAATACCATATTCTGCCGTACCGTTTCAATAACGATAGTGCTACATACGTTATTTATTATTTGAAAAACCCTAAATGCAGGTTTTTAAAGGCGTTATAATAGCATTATAATTAATTTTATTGATGATTTTTAATAACGTTGATGATACTTCTGGAAAATTGTTCTTAATTGTTTTAAAATTTCATTAATTTAAGGTTTTCTATTTTGATACTGTGTTGATTGGCATTATACTGGATATATATTTTGATTTTAATGTCACGAGAACGTATCAGAATTTAAATTTATCTGCAAAGGAGTACTATATGGGCTACAAAAAAGAAACTGAAATGATCGTAGATAATAAACGGGGATTGGATTATAGCACCGCAAACCAACCTTTGTATTATTCAACTGCCTTTCTCAGACCTGACCTCAACGCAGAGGATGGCTACCTTTATGTAAGGCATGGCAATCCGAATAGGGATAAACTTGAAGAAAAACTTGCCAAACTGGAAAATGGAAGATACGCCTATGCATTCAATTCTGGGATGTCAGCAATAAGTGCCGCTTTGATGACATTTTCACCAGGCGATCATATTATAATGCCTGCTGATATGTATGGTGGTACATACCAATTGGTAAAAACTATCTTAAAACGTTTTGGGTTGAATTTCACCGAAGTCGATCAGACCAATATAAATAATGTAACTGATGCGGTCAACGCAAACACTAAAGCAATTTATATTGAAACCCCGTCAAATCCGACGCTTAAAGTGACAAATATAAAAGCGATTACCCAATTTGCTTCTGCCAACAATATTAAAACACTCGTCGATAACACTTTTATGACACCTTTGGGACAAAACCCTCTGAATTTGGGTGCTGATATAGTCATTCATAGCGCAACCAAGTTTTTAAGTGGACATAGTGACTTGATAGCCGGGGCAATCATTGTAAACGATGATGATATAAGTACGCTTCTTAAAGAACTTCAGGTCGTTATGGGGCTTGCACTTGGCACATACGATTGTTGGACATTGAACCAACACTTGAAAACGTTGGGCATACGATGGAAACAATCCACTAGTAACACTGAAAAGATTCACCGGTTCCTCACTGCTCATCAAAAAATTGAAAAAGTGTATTATCCATTAGACAATTCAGTGCATATGAGTCAGACCAATCACGCAGGAGCAGTAATCAGCTTCAAATTGAAGAATGAAGACCAGGCACAAAAATTCGCCGATCATCTCAAAATTCCATTGATTTCGGTAAGTCTTGGTGGAGTAGAAACTATATTGTCACATCCTAAAACTTCCAGCCATAAAGATTTATCGGAATCAGAGCAGAGAGAAAAAGAAATCACCGATGGCTTGTTCAGATTATCTGTAGGCATTGAAAATTCGGATGACCTGATAACTGACCTTCAAGCTGCCCTTGAAACAATATAGATATAACTATCATTAACAATAAAAAGACCCCTATGGTTGATTTTCAAAAATCAGCCGTAGGGGATTTTTGGTATGCTTACATCCTTCAAAATTTTCTCATCCATTGTATTCTATTTATTGTTGGCTTTATTTATTTCTTCCATTGACTGAATGATGCTATCCCTGAAACCAAGGTTTTCCAATTTCATGACACCTTGTATCGTTGAACCACCAGACGTCGTAATCTGATCTTTCAGCACACCCGGGTGCAGTTCAGTATCTATCACCATCTTCCCTGCACCTCTGATAGCTTGTGCTGCAAGCCTGTAGGCTTGGTTTCTCGGAAAACCGACGCTCACTGCCTTATCGGCCATCGCTTCTATCATCAGAAAGACATAAGCCGGGGAGGAACCTGTCAAGGAAGGCGCGTACTTGATTAGTGACTCATCTACCCATTCCACCAGAGCTATCATTGAGAACAATTCAGTAAGAATATTGCGTTCTTCCTCCGTAACATGCTTATTGGCTGTCATAATCATGACCCCTTCTTGAGACGATACAGCAATATTGGGCATGTTCCTGACGACTTTATAGCCTGGTAGTATGGCTTCGAGGTCCTCTAAAGAAATACCAGCAGCAATTGATACGTACAATGCATCTGCTCTGGTATAGTCCTGGATTTCCTTAAACGAATCCAGCACTTGGCTTGAGCTTACGCCGTTTATAATGACGTCGCATGCATGCAGTCTACTGTAATCAGTATCTATCTCAATTCCTTTCCCTTTATTGAACAGTTCAAGTTTTTCCTGATTGCGACCGACCACAATAATGGAATCTTTCATCTCCGGATAAATTAGTAACCCCCTTATTATGTGATCGACCATCTTTCCAGCTCCGATAAACCCAATTTTTTTATTCTTCATATATGCTCCTTTTGGCCTTTAAAAGGCTACGATTGATAATTCTTTTTAGTTACGGGCGCTATAATATATTGCCATGCGTTATAATGGAGTACCGCTATGCAATACAAATAGGCAGACCGTGAATATACCGGTCTGCCTATCCGACTCCATCAACTTAAGAGGGCACTATCCTCTTGAGATTTAAGATTCAATCTCTCTGAGACGGCATCATGTATTTCTTTGTACTTGTCCGGATGTTCAGCAAGTTTCATGCCATAGGAAGGTATCATGCTTTTGATTTTGTCTTCCCAATTCGGATATTCTTCGGGGAAACACCTTTTCATGATATCCAACATCACATCTACAGATACTGAGGCACCTGGAGATGCTCCAAGAAGGGCAGCGATGGAACCATCTTCAGCAGTTATGACCTCAGTGCCAAATTGAAGCGTGCCCTTGCCCCCTTTTTCTGTATCTTTTATAACTTGAACACGTTGCCCTGCCACTACGATGTCCCAATCTTCGCTCTTGGCTGTAGGTATGAACTCCCTCAAATCTTCCATCCGATCTTCACTTGACTGCAGCACTTGTTCAACAAGGTATTTGGTCAAGCCCATCTCTTTGGCACCTGCCGACAGCATGGTCAACACATTGTTTGGTTTAACAGAACCAATAAGATCAAAATAAGAACCAGTTTTAAGGAATTTAGGTGAAAAGCCCGCAAAAGGCCCGAACAATAATGACCTTTTACCATGTATATGCCTCGTATCAAGATGTGGTACTGACATTGGTGGAGCGCCGACTTTCGCTTTACCATATACTTTCGCTTCATGCTTCTCCACGATCTCAGGATCTTGACATACCATGAAAATACCACTCACCGGGAAGCCGCCAATGTTTTTAGACTCTGGAATGCCTGTCTTCTGAAGAAGTGGCAGACTGCCGCCGCCTGCTCCAATAAAGACAAATTTCGATGTATGATACTCTACTTTACCAGTATCCAGATTTTTCACCTTAACTTGCCATTCTCCACCTTTTGTCCTACGGAGATCCATGACTTCATGCCTTGTATGCATGGATACATTTTTCTCTTCAAGATTTTCAAACAACTTTTTGGTCAAATTGCCGAAATTGACATCAGTACCTGATTTGATTCTTGTAGCAGCAACAGGTTTATCAAAATTACGGCCTTCCATCATCAATGGTAGCCACTCTTTCAACGTTTCACTATCGTCAGCAATTTCCATTCCTTCAAAAAGTGGATTCTCAGAAAGCGCTGCAACCCTTTTTTTGAGGAATTCAACGTTTTTCTCACCTTCGACAAAACTGAGATGGGGCACTGGCATTATAAAGTCTTGAGGCCTCTCCATGTCTCCTTTTTCTACAAGATGAGCCCAGAACTGTTTGGAAATCTGAAACTGTTCGTTGATATGTACTGCCTTTGATATATCAAGCGATCCATCCGCCTGCTCAGGAGTATAGTTGAGTTCACAAAGCGCTGAGTGTCCTGTGCCAGCATTATTCCAAGGATCGGAACTTTCTTGCGCAAGAGCATCTAATTTTTCGAAAACCTTCATGTTCCATTCAGGTTTCACTTCTTTAAGAAGTGTACCCAAAGTCGCACTCATGATGCCGCCGCCAATCATAATGACGTCACTCTTGTTCATTACACTATTCATAATATCTCTAAGCTCCTTATCAATAATATTGTTGTTAAAATGATAACATCATTTCAATCATCCATCTCCAGTGTTTAGGATTGCCCACTTGAGTATAGATGATATACTAAAATGCAATTGTAAATTCACTATTCATCATATATTGATTATACTCCTTTTATAAGCCATATAAAAGGGGGCTTATATATGACATACAATTTATATTTATGACATACTTTTGGAGCTGTTCTCATGACATTTAAATTCGTATATATTTTTCTACCGCTTCTTCTCTTTGCTTTCCTTATTCTATTTACAGATATACAAAATGCTGTAGGGGGTATTTTCATCTATTCCCTTGTCATGGCAGCACGTTTCATGTATGACAAGATAAAAGAAAAGAATAAAAATAAGGGTGCCTAGGAGGTTATTCTCCAAGGCGCCCTTATTTAGTCAGGATACTTTTTCGTTGACGTATTCTACAAATGAGTCTATGTCACCTTCTATAACATCCACCATGGCTATTTTGCCCATCCCTTCAGGGAACTCTATGAACAGAGTCCCGTTTTCTGAAGTAGCCCTTACGATATCATTATAGCTGAAGACTCTTCTATAGCTTTCTCCACCCATATCCACATTCATGATCATTCGCTCGTTAGTCGTTATATATGCACCCTTGAACTGGGTTTGTTCTCCTACTTTATAAATGAGTGTGCCCTCGACATGAGGCCCGAATTTTTCCGTAGGATACAATTCATCCTCGTTTATTTCTGTCAGTTTCATTGGTTTTCACTCCTTGAAAAAATTTATGATAATATAGCCTCATTTTTTCGGCATTGAAATAATTAAAGTTAATCTTGATGAATTTTCCAGCCCTTACGTGTCGCTACTGCAAGTAATCTCGGGTCGGGCTTTACAGCCACTGGGTTCCCCACCAATTCGAGCATCTGCAAGTCTGCATAACTGTCGCTGTACGCTTCGCTGTTCTGCCAATCCACTTTTTTATCTGCGAAGTGCTTTTTGATGATATCAATTTTACGTTCGGCATAAACACGTTCAAACTTGGACTGCGAATCCAGATGTTCGCCATTATAATTAACTTGGGAGCCTATTACACAATCTATATCAAAGCCCTTGAACACAGATTCCAGTAAAGGTTTGAAGGCTCCTGATATAAGCATGACATAATAATTATCCTGTTTCAGCTGCCGCATCTTGGCCAAAAGTGGCATTCTCAAATCTTCGACCATATCATTCGCTACTTCTCTAAAGAAAGATTCTATCTCTTTTCTCGAATTCCTTTTAAAGGATCTCAGATAGTATTCCATGGCTTTATGCTGCATTGTATGTTTTTTGACGAGTTTCAGTTTATAGCCGATATATACAGGTGCGAATGCACTTATGAAACGCCTATGGTTTTTTTTGAATTGGGGATGAGTCTTCAAGCGTTCCATAAGTATATTAAATGTTTCGTACGGATACAAAGTACCATCAAAATCAAAAAGGGCAACTTTCATCTGAAATATCCTTTCCTATGAAGTCTTTATCTATAATGCATTTTAACATATGAGGCACTTTTCCTGTCCTCCCATGTTTCGTGTGAAACACTCATAATTTCCATACTTTTAAGCTTATGATATCCCATATGACGCATTTTTATGCTGCCTAATGATCAATTCTACTATTCACCGGGTTCAAATGTCGGTTCCAAATGTCCTTCCTCACTCAAATCATCCAAAAAGTCATATACTTCCTGTGAGGTGAATGCTTCCTTCGCTGCCTGAATTGCTTCTGTATCCTGATTATCTTCCCTTGCTACAAACTGAATTGCAAATGTATCGTTGTCATCTTCCTCAAGCAATATTGCATCTTCTGTAGTCAAATCGATACTCGCTATATAAGTTGGATAATTGAAGACCAGTTCAACGCCATCTTCATAAGCTCCTGTAAGATTAAGCAGGTCTATATGGGTGAACTCAAGATTTTTAGGGTTTTCTTCAATGTCATCGACGGTAGCGGCGTGTTCTGCTCCATCCGCCAAGCCAATGATCTCATGCTGGTCGAGGATCATCAGGGCACGTGCTTCGTTCGTACCGTCAGAAGGAATTGCAACTTCTGCACCTTCTTCAAGTTCATCGATGGAGTCATAGGTCGGCGAATAGAAGCCCACAATGGCGTTATAGATGGGTTGTAACGCCACCAGATCGCCATCCCTCTCGTCATTGAAATTTTCCATGAACGGCGTGTGTTGGGCAAAGTTGGCATCGACTTCATCGTTCAGGAGCGCCTCATTATATTGGATGTTATCGGACACCTCAACCAACTCTATTTTATACGGGTCTTCAATCGCTTCTCCAGCAATCTCGACTACATCCGTCATTGGAGGCAGGTGTGAGGCAACCTTCACCACCTTCTCTTCTTCCGTTTTCCCACCGTCTGCCGAGTCTTCAGTACCGCTTCCCCCATCACTACATCCAGCTAGAACCAAAGCTAAGCTACCCAATAAAATACTTTTTTTAAACATGATATATCTCTCCTTTTATATGATTCATCTCTTATCCAATCTTTTTGCGGTATACATGCCAAGCCATTGCACCATGATGACGAAAATGACTATGATTACTATAGACGTATACATGATATCGGTCTCATATCGCTGATAACCATATCTTATGGCAAAATCACCAATACCGCCACCCCCTACGACTCCCATAATCGTGGAGTAGGAGATAAAGCTGACAAATGCCGTAGTAAAGCCAATCAGCAATGAACTCCTTGCCTCTACATAGAGGAACTTCCATACGAGTTGTGGAGTGGATGCACCCATCGATTTTGCTGTTTCCATGACACCTTTTGGTACATCATGCAGAGACTGTTCGACGAAACGCGCATATAATGCTATAGCAATCAACATCATTGGAAATGATGCTGCAATTGGGTCTCCAGTAGCCCTTCCGTACACTGCACGAATTAAAGGCTGCATGACAACTACGAGCAACAGGAAAGGGAACGAGCGTATGATATTTATAAACACATTGGACAGTTGCTGTATGTATCTGTTCTCCAGGGGATTGCCTTTGGCGGAGAGGAATAGTAGCGTCCCGAGTGGTAAGCCTAATAGTATGGCTGCGGCCATCGCAAAACCCATCATGATGCCAGTCTCATACAGACTGACAGCCAGCTTTGGTGCATACTCAATAAGTCTCTCGATATACCGGTTGAATTCATTCATTCTTCAACACTTCCAATATCCGTTCATGGTATGATTTGATGCTTCTCTCATGCGTTTCGTTCACTACTTCTACCGTATCGATTAGTTTTCCTTTTTCCAAGACTGCTGCCCTATGGCATAACGCTTTAATAACATGCAATTCATGGGTCACCACGATGATTGTCATATCATACTCCCTCTGGGCTTTTCTCAACACGTCAACTATTTCGTATGTAGTATTCTCATCCAGCGCAGAAGTCGGTTCATCACAGAGAAGCACTTTGGGACGAGTGATTAAGGCACGAGCGATACCAACGCGTTGTTTCTCCCCTCCTGAAAGCTCCGCTGGATAATTTTTGCGTTTGTCAGCCAAGCCGACAAAATCGAGCACTTCTTCGAGCGATAGAGAGTGCTTATAAGTATGAAGCGTCAAGGGCAACCTTACATTTTCCTCTACCGTCTTATTACCCAATAGGTTGAAATGTTGAAAAATCATACCGATATCTTTTTGATGATCTCTCAGCGCCTTTCCTTTCAAGCGACCTACATCGACCCCGTCCATCTTGACTGAGCCCTCGTCCGGTATTTCCAAAGCATTGATGAAGCGCATCAATGTCGACTTTCCAGCGCCACTCTCCCCGATTATGCCAAACACTTCGCGCTCTGCGATCTTCAAAGTGATGCCATCGATCGCCTTGAATGTACCTTCTCTTCCTATAAAGGTTTTTGAAACAGTTTCGATTTCGATCATTCCTCAAGCCTCCTGATTGGTGCTGATTGATTTTCCAAAAAAAATCGCCAATATAACGCTTTCCTCATTATCTAATGCGTTCATACCTCCGTCATAGAAAGTAGCTCAGACAAGCTCTAACCTTTCCTTATAACATTTTCGGCATACAGGTACGTATTCTTCGTCACCGATTAAAATGCTTTCCCCTTCATTTACGGGGCGGTCATCCAACAGGCGCATGTTCAAAGTAGCCTTTTTATTACAGTATTGGCAGATCGTCTTCAATTCGTCCACTGCGTCCGACAGTTCCAACAATGTACGGCTTCCTTCAAAGAGCTGGTTCCGGAAATCAGTCTTAAGTCCAAAACAGATTACCGGTATGTCCAGATAATCGGCGATATCACTGAGGCGCATGACATCATTCTTGGACAGGAATTGAGCTTCATCCACTACAACCGCATGGACTTCTTCTTCCATATGGGTCTTATGCACTTCATCGTAGATATTATCCGTTATATACTCACACATCAGTTCCAATCCGATGCGCGACTTGATCATTTTATATCCGCTTCTCGTATCCACTCTCGATGAGTACGCCAAGCAGCGTTTCCCTTGAGTTGTATATTGGTGATGAGTGGTGATGATCTGGTTGCTCTTATTGCTTTGCATCGTGCCGTAACGATAATATAATTTTGCCACTGTGCACCCTCGACTTTCCTTCATTGATTTCCGTATATCCCGGCGCACATTATAATACCACATTTATGTGTACTTCAATAACCTCTTCCTCATGGTGGGAATCATTATCTTGACTTATTTACTATGATATATTAAAGTGATTTAAATTCCTACTTAAATGATATGAAAAGAGGCGTATTTTATGAACACCATCGCTCATCCTATAAATAAAGTAAAAAATTCTATAGCCACGCAGTCCTCCTCCATGAATCCAGTTCAAAAATCACTTGTTGTCGGAGGAATAGCAGCAAGTCTTCTGCTCTTCTTCTATCTCGCCGCTACGCAACCGATGATGCAGCCGGTATTGCTGCTCATCGGATTAGCACTTGGTTTTACATTGTTCCATGCGCGTTTTGGATTTACATCTGCCTTCAGAAGAATGATGTCAGTCGGCAATGGACAGGCTATGAGAGCCCATATGCTCATGCTGGCCGTTGCAGTTACATTGTTCGCCCCAATCCTGGCTTTTGGCATATCGTTCTTCGGTGCTGATACAGCAGGTTATGTTTCGCCGGTCGGAGTGAGTCTGATAGTCGGTTCCTTCCTCTTTGGCATCGGCATGCAGCTTGGGGGCGGGTGTGCCTCCGGGACACTCTATTCCATAGGTGGTGGCCGTACCGTAATGTTCATCACATTGCTGTTCTTTATCGTTGGTGCTACAGTCGGCGCATATCATCTGCCATTTTGGACAGAGGAACTTCCAGCATTCGAACCCATTTCCCTCGCTACATCCACTGGCCTCGGATATGGCGGAGCATGGGCTCTTTCCATCGCCCTCTTTGGTTTGATCGCATGGATTACGTTGATTGTAGAAAAAAGGAAAAATGCACCTAAAATGGCTCCGTTGCCGACAGAGCACGGATGGAAACGCATATTTAGAGGCTCATGGCCCCTGTTTACAGCAGCCATCATTCTCGCTGTATTGAATGCCTTGACCTTGATGACCCGCGGCACGCCTTGGGGAATAACTTCTGCATTTGCATTATGGGGTTCAAAAGTTGCCGATTTCCTTGGCTTCGATGTAGCCCAGTGGGGATATTGGCAAGGTGCAAATGCGACTGCACTCGAATCTTCGATATTTGCAGACAGCACAACTGTACTGAATTTTGGTGTTATTTTAGGGGCGTTCATCGCTTCAGCACTAGGCGGATTATTCAAATTCACCAAAATAACTCTAGGGAACTTCTCCGCATCAGTCATCGGCGGATTGCTGATGGGGTATGGTGCCCGACTTGCGTTCGGCTGTAATATCGGTGCGTACTTCGGAGGGATTGCCTCCTTCAGCATGCACGGATATATCTGGGGCATCATGGCACTCGGCGGAACGTTCCTTGCATTATATCTGAGGCCTCTATTTGGACTGTCCGTCCCTAAATCCAATGATTCAGTCTGTTAAACCAGCAGCAAGACATCTTCAGGCGATGTCTTGCTTTTTTTATTTCAGTTTTTACTGCCATAATAGAAATTAAATACCGAAAATGAGGGTAAAGAACAATATCACTTTAAAGAAGGAGCATCCACCAATGAGAAATCAAACAAAGCAATTCATCAATGGAGAATGGGTTGATAGTGCCAGCGGAGAAACTCTGGATGTCATCAATCCTGCTACTGGAGAAGCTTTCGGAAAGATAGCAAAAGGTAACGCAGAAGATGTCAACCGTGCTGTTGAGTCAGCCTACGCCGTTTATCTGGGATTCCGGCATACTCCTGTTGAGGAACGGCGTGCCATGCTGGACCGCATCGTTGATGAATATACAAAACGTAAAGGTGATTTGATAGAAACGATGACCGATGAGTTAGGGGCGCCACTCGGTTTATCAGAGAAGACCCACTACCAAGCCGGACTCAATCATTTCACTGCAGCACGTGACGCACTTGATACATTCGAATTTGAAGAACGCCGTGGAGATGACCTCATCATGAAGGAAGCCGTTGGAGTTTCCGGACTCATCACGCCATGGAACTTTCCGACCAATCAGACTTCATTGAAGCTTGCTGCTGCTTTTGCTGCGGGAAGCCCAGTCGTATTGAAGCCGTCTGAAGAAACACCTTTCGCCGCAATTATCCTAGCTGAAATATTTGAAGCGGCCGGCGTCCCAAAAGGCGTCTTCAACCTTGTAAATGGAGACGGGGAAGGGGTAGGTGAGCCGCTCAGTTCACATCCTAAAGTACGCATGATGTCATTCACAGGTTCAGGCCCAACTGGGGCCAAGATCATGAGGAACGCCAGTGAAGACTTCAAAAAAGTATCCCTTGAACTCGGCGGCAAGTCCCCGCTCATCATTCTTGATGATGTCGACGTAGACGAAGCTGCTGAAGTGGCTGTCCAGAAAGTAGTCCGCAATTCCGGTCAAGTCTGTACAGCAGGTACCCGCACATTGATACCCGCCTCCATTAAAGCAGAGTTCCTGGAAGCAGCGAAGAAAAAAATGGAAGCAGTCAAAGTGGGGGAACCGCGCGCAGAAGGCGTCGAAGTCGGACCACTTGTAAGCAGCAAACAGTTTGACACGGTCCAATCCTATATTGAAAAAGGACGCGAGGAAGGTGCAACCCTTTATCATGGCGGCACTGGCCATCCAGATGGTCTGGACAAAGGGTTCTATGTCAAACCGACCATATTCTCCGATGTTCAAAATGACATGATCATCGCCCAAGAAGAAATATTCGGACCGGTGATGTCTGTAATCACCTATAGTGACATCGACGAAGCACTTGAAATCGCAAACGATACAAAATATGGATTGGCTGGCTACGTATACGGCAACGACCAGGACACACTCCAGTATGTGGCACGCCGCATTGAAGCCGGGACAATTGAGATTAATGTTGCTAAAGGTCGTACCGATCTGCCATTCGGCGGGTATAAACAGTCAGGTCTCGGCCGGGAGTGGGGAGACTACGGAATTGAAGAGTTCCTTGAAGTCAAATCAATCAAGGGCTACTTTAAATAAGGTTAAAGCACATTGGTAGAAGAGGGGATGCAATCATGAAAAAATTGATTAATGACAAGTCACATTTCCTGGCAGATATGATGGATGGCCTCAAATATCGTGATAAGAAAATAGAAGTCGTCGAAGAGACCGTAGTCGTCAGGCGCAATAGGAAGACAAGCGGTGTCGCGCTCATTTCCGGCGGAGGGAGTGGGCACGAACCGGCACACGCCGGCTATGTTGCTGAGGGCATGCTTGATGCCGCGGTATGCGGAGAAGTATTCACTTCCCCAACACCTGATAAGGTGTTGGCCGCAATAGAAGCCGTCGATAATGGAGACGGTGTGCTTCTCATCATCAAAAACTATGCAGGTGATGTCATGAATTTTGAAATGGCGCAGGAGATGGCTGAAGCAAATGGACATAAGGTGAAAGCCGTAGTAGTGCGTGATGATATCGCCATTGAAAACGAGGAACAAAGAAGAGGGGTAGCCGGCACAGTACTTGTGCATAAATATGCAGGATTCCTGGCAAGTAGTGGCCATAGCCTGAATGCCATTAAAAAAAAGGTGGAGGAGATGATGACTTCACTCCACTCCATAGGCATGGCGATTCATCCTTGCATGGTTCCGACAACCGGAGAATATGGCTTCGATCTACAAGATGATGAAATGGAGATTGGCATCGGCATCCATGGAGAGAAAGGTATATATCGTGAAAAGGCCGAACCCGTCGATAAAATCATTGACAGATTGTTGGATGAACTTTCCAAATACAATGAACATGACGAGCTTGTTGTGATGGTCAATGGCATGGGCGGAACGCCTCAAAGCGAACTCTCCATTGTTGCAAAATATACTGTCGAAAGCTTCAAAAGAAGAAATATGAAAATGGCGAAACTGCTTGTTGGAGATTATATGACTTCCCTTGATATGCAAGGATTCTCTCTGACGATAGTCGATGCATCCGATGAACTGTTGAAAGCATTGGATGCAGAAACAGATTCGGATTATTTCAATTAGGAGGCTAAAGATGATGGATGCTGAGAAATTAATTTCACAACTCCACGGTCTGAAAACAGTATTTGATGACAAAGAAAGGGAATTGACTGCGCTAGACCGCGAGATTGGTGATGGCGATCACGGCGTCAATATGAAACGCGGCTTTTCCGCCGTGGCAGAAAAAGTCACTGACGGATCCACACAAGAAATCCTGAAGCAAACTGGTATGACACTCATGAGTTCAATAGGAGGTGCAAGTGGCCCCTTATATGGTTTCAGCTTCGTTAAAATGAGTGAAGTGGCGGAAGATACTATAGACTCAAATAATTTGGCGGAGATGCTCGATGTATTTGCAAAAACAGTGGGTGAAAAGGGGAAGGTCTCAGGCGGTGAAAAAACAATGTACGATGTCATCTCAAAAACTGCAGATCTACTTCGGGAGGGAGGATCGCTCGACTTGGAATCGCTACAGGCTTTAGCCGATGATACCGAGGATATGATTGCAACTAAAGGGCGTGCTGCCTATTTCAAGGAAAATTCCAAGGGGACGATTGATCCTGGCGCCCAAAGTGCAGTCTACGTCATTCAGGCCTTGGGAGAAGGTGTAAAGAATGGCTGAAATACTTATCATCAGCCATAGTGCTGAAATAGCGGAAGGTACTAAAGCACTCATTTCACAGATGGCCGGGGACACCGTCATTCATGCTTCAGGCGGCGTAGATGGAGGAATCGGCACCAACATCGATCAGATTACTGAAATGCTGGATAAAGTCAATGATGATACTCTTTGCTTCTATGATATCGGTTCAAGCAGGATGAACCTTGAGATGGCTGTTGAAATGTATACAGGCCCCCACTCGGTTTATCTGACTGAAGCTCCGATAGTCGAAGGCAGCTTTTTGGCTGCTGTTGAAAGTAGCATAGGTTCCGATGTAGATCAAATCCGTGAAAAACTCCAGGCCATGAAAAAATAATATTTATCTATATGTGAACAAACCCGTTACAGAGACAGTACGGGCTTGTTCACTATTCTTTAATCATCCTGTAGATTTTTTCAAAGTCTACTCGGCCGAATATGGCCGGCACGGGATAAAGTGGGTTGGCTTCGCGGTGAGCATTGTCAATCATATATGGAATGTCGGTGTCTTTTATGCCGGCAATCTTTTCGGGAATTCCCATAGAACCATTAAGTTCCCTTATCGCAAGAATAAACTTGCGCGCCTTCTCTTTATCATCATCGTCAGATTGCGTTATATCGACGATATCCGCCAATTCAGCGAGTTGGTAAGTAGCCACACCAAGTTCACTGTAATATTCAAGTACATATGGCATTATAACGGCATTAGCTAATCCATGTGGCACGTTATAGAAGCCTCCCAGTGTATGCGCTACAGCATGGATGTTACCTACAAATGCGCGTGTGAAGGCAAACCCAGCTTTATATGCGGCCTCCTGCATATTGCTCCTTGCCTCTATATCGCTCCCATCATTATAGGCATGATATAGATTATGGAAAACAAGTTGGACCGCTTCTTTGGCATTCTTATCCGTCTCCGAAGTGCCTCCGTACCCGATGTATGCTTCAACAGCATGAGTCAATGTATCCATCCCCGTCATTGCTGTAACTTTTTTGGGGAGGCCAATTGTAAGTACTGGATCGAGTATTGCTACATGGGGTATCAGCGATAGATCCATCAAGGCATACTTTTCGTGTGTATCGCTGTTGGTGATAACAGCGGCTAATGTGGTTTCACTGCCGGTCCCAGCCGTTGTCGGGACGGCAAAAAAAGGAGGTATGTTTTTTCTGATCTTGAATATTCCGCGCATGCTGCTTATCGGTTGATGGGACTTAGTTAGACGTGCTGCTGCGACTTTGGCGCAATCTATGGGTGACCCCCCTCCAAAAGCCACGATTCCCTGGCAATTCATATCCGTATAGAGGCTTGCTGCGGACTCGGCATCTCTGATGGTAGGGTTTGAGTGGACATCATCATATATATGCGTTCTTATCCCCATCATTTCCATTTGATGAAGAAAATCATCAAGGAGACCCGATTTCGAAAGCCCTTCATCAGTGACGATGAGTATGCTATCCAAATTGGCCGCTGCAATCATTCGAGGCAACTCCATAAAGCTGTCCTTCCCTTTTACGACTAACGGTTCACGCCAAGGAAGACGAGCCATTATCCGCTTTGTAACAAATTGAAATGTTCTATAATATAATTCCATCATCCAATCACTTCCTATATCTCCGGCATTATTATTGCTATTATTTAAACTTAAATATAGCATATACCTATCATCAAACTACGAAAAGAGGATGCCCCATGAAATCAATCGTCCAGTTTATATTTCATCTAGTCACCCCGCTCATATTAGGGAAAACAGTCGGTAAGCTATCTACTAGATCCGCTCCAAGACAATACAAGAAACTGAAACAACCGCCATTTGCGCCACCGCGTAAAATTTTCGCGCCGATGTGGACCTTCCTTTATCTGACGATGGGCCTATCTCATGCTCTCATCAACAAAAAAGGGAATCGTCAGGCAAGCAAACTGTTCAAGGTTCACCTTATGATCAACTATACTTGGTCGTTCCTATTTTTCCGACTCAGAAAGCGTCAATTGGCGTTAGTCAACAGTGTTATGATCTGGGTTACCATGTATGCCGTATTAACGAAATTCTTTAAAGTAAATCGGCTCTCCGGCATCATACTGCTGCCATATACATTATGGACGACATTTGCAGCTTATCTGACACTGGGTAGTTGGTACCTAAACCGCGCAAAATGACAAGTACTGGCCTCGAAGTGATTGCTCCGAGGCCAGTACTTATATCTTCAAGCCATATTCATTCCAATGTTTCGTCCATTCTGATGTAAGCAACGACACCTGATAGAAATGGCAATATTGCAACGATACCTATCGCTGCGCCCACGCCAAGTAAATCTGCAGCGATACCCGCTAATAATGCGCCAAATGCATAGCCGCTATCTCTCCAGAAACGATAGACTCCCATAGAGGAGGCGCGCCAATCTGTCGCCGCAACATCACTAATGGCAGCCTGTAATGTCGGATACACCATCGCTGTACCCAATCCCAAAATGATGGCGCCAGTGATCCATAATCCATATCCTTCTGCAGAAATAATGAACCACAGGGCTGCAGCTTGCACTAGCATACCCGATACGATAAATGGCTTACGCCCGAATCTATCGCTTAAAGTTCCAGTGAAGAGTTGGAACACACCCCAAGCTGCAGGGTAAATGGCCACAATCATACCCACTTGCGGCACAGTCAGTCCTGTAGCCGCAAAGTAAATCGGGAAGAGACCCCAGGCCATGCCATCCTTCAAATTAGTCGATAGTCCTGCAAGGCTTGCTGAGGAAAGGTTCCGGTCCTGCAGTGTCGTCCGTTTAAAAATCTGCTTTGCAGTCAGATGATTGCTTTCTGTACTGACTTTCGTTCCTCGAGTTCTAGATGCTGTCCAGTATCCTTGATGATGATCGAGAGCAGCAACCCCACCAGAGCAATTCCTATACCAATATAAAACGGTTCCGGACGCATTCCGTAATTTGAAGAGATGGAAGCTGATACCGCCGCGAGCACGGCCACTCCCGTGTAACCGGCAAATTCATTCAATCCCACTGCAGTGCCCCTCTGGTCGCTTCTTGCCAAATCAATCTTCATGTTAACCGTCATGGACCATGTCAACCTCAGGTTTATGCCGAGCATCATATTCGCAAGGACTATAATCCACCAGGACCCTGCCGTGATGATGAGAACCGGAACAAAAAGTCCTATAATCCACCCCACTATGAGAACGCGTCTCCGTCCGTAACGGTCTGCAATCCCACCTGCAAAGTAGTTGATTATCGCCTTAGAAAAGCCAAATGTAATGATGAAGCTGAGTGCTGCGCTTGTAGAAATCAAGCCAAACTCCTCTTCACCGAGTAGAGGTAATACAGTTCGTTCGATTCCTACCATGGAGCCGACAAAAAAGCTCATTACAACCAAGAAAGTGAACTGCATCAGATTTTCCTTTATACCTATTTTGATCTTATCCATAATCCTGGTCCTACCGAACAAAATTATCATATTATATTTGGACATCATACCACCCAGGGTATATGTTTGGAAACTGATAGAACTCGGTATAATGGAATCATCCACATATATCTGGTTCGAGTGGTTGCCAAACAATCAATCCTTTGTTACTATTTATAAGTTGTTGAACTAATATTACACTTGCAAAAGAATTTCGGACAATTGAATAAGTATATATAAAGGAGCTTAACTAATGGCAAAGACCAAAAAAGGTGGAAAGAAAGTATCTAACGTTTTTATTTATGCATCAATCATAATTGGCGTCATGGTTGCCATAGGTGCTGTGTTACCTGAGGAGTTTGGAGCATTCACTGCAAGTGCCGGAGCATGGGTTACGGATTACTTTGGCTGGTATTATCTGATCATTACCGCAGGGATAGTATTCTTCTGTATCTTCCTCATTTTTAGTCCTATCGGTAAATTGAAACTCGGCAAACCGTATCATGAAAAAGAATTTAGAACCATCCCGTGGCTCGCCATGCTCTTCAGTGCTGGAATGGGTATCGGATTGGTATTCTATGGAGCGGCAGAGCCGATCCAGCACTACCTTGCACCTCCTACTGCAGATCCGGAGACAGATGCTGCCATGATCGAAGCAATGCGCTCAACGTATTTCCACTACAGCTTCCATACATGGTCAATGTACAGCGTCATTGCATTAGCCCTTGCTTATTTCCAGTTCAGAAAAGACGAAGTTGGATTGCTCTCCAAAACACTCCGCCCACTACTTGGAGATCGCGTAGATGGGCCGATTGGTACCGCTGTGGACGTTTTAGCAGTATTCGCAACAGTTATCGGAGTAGCAGTTTCGCTTGGACTTGGTACATTACAAATCAATGGTGGTTTGAACTATCTGTTTGGAATTCCAATCAACATCGGCGTTCAAGGTGCAATTATAGCTGTCGTAACCTTCTTATTCCTAATGAGTGCCTGGAGTGGCCTGAATAAAGGCATCCAGTATTTAAGTAATCTCAACTTAGGCCTTGCGACCATTCTATTTATTGTCATACTCATTATCGGCCCGACAATGCTGATCTTGAATATGATGAGTACATCGACAGGCGCACTGCTTGACACTTTCCTTTTCAACAGCCTGGACGTTGCGCCGTTGAATGAGCAGAAAAGCGTTTGGCTTGATTCATGGACAATCTATTATTGGGCCTGGTGGATGAGCTGGAGTCCATTTGTAGGTACCTTCATTGCGCGGGTATCCCGTGGACGCTCAGTACGTGAATTCGTCATGGCTGTCCTGCTCGTTCCTACTGCCGTAGCCATTGTATGGTTCAGTGCATTCGGTACTACAGCCATCGAAATCGCCAAGGAAACACCGAAGATTTTTGAGATGGTCCCGGAGACAATGTTGTTCGGAATATTTAATGAGTTGCCTATGAGCATGATCCTGTCAATCATTGCATTGATGCTTGTCGCATCATTCTTTGTAACATCCGCTGACTCGGCTACTTATGTCCTAGGCATTCAAACTTCAAACGGCTCTCTGCAGCCATCCAACAAAATTAAAATAATTTGGGGAATTGCACTTTCTTCAATTGCCTTCATCCTGCTCCTTTCAGGGGGAGAAACCGGTTTAGCGGCATTACAATCGGCCGCCATCGTTTCAGCATTCCCATTCAGTTTCGTGATACTCTCCGTACTGGTATCCTTCTATAAGGATGCCAACGAAGAACGTAAACATCTGGGACTTTCCATCACTCCAAACAAACGTCGCATGCAGGAGTATGTAGAACAATCTGAAAAAGAACGCGACGAGGAATTGGAAGCGGAACAAAAATTGAATTAGATTCCACTGAAAAAAAGACATCGGAACCCCCTGATGTCTTTTTTCATTTATTTCCAGTATGTTTGCAAAATACCTCCCAATCATTGATAATCATACTAATACACATCAAAGAAGAACCATCTTTACAAGTTTCGATCAATACTCCTATAAAAGGGGTAAGTATAAAGAAACAACTCTACTGCTTACTCTTTTTATGCTCCTTTAAAGGATATAGAAACCATAGATATCTCAACCCTATCTGAGAACGGTCCATACACCCGAAAGTAAAGCGACAGGATGGAAGGAATGAATCTCTTGAGCAAACCGACTGATAAACGTAGCCAAAGAAAAAACGAACATGTTCAACACGCCCTAAACCAATCTCTGCAAACTGCATCATCCGACTTTGACGGTGTGCATTTCATCCACCAGTCTCTTCCTTCTTTCAACTTGGATGATGTCAACCTTTCTACAGACCTCGGTCCTTTTCGTCTTGATTTGCCACTCTATATCAATGCAATGACCGGAGGCAGCGAGTGGACGCGTTCCATCAATGGAAAGCTTGCTGCTGTCGCTGAAGCTACGGGGATTCCAATGGCAGTCGGTTCGATGCATGCTGCCATAAAGCAACCAGAGCTGGCAGATTCTTTCACCATTGCGAGAGAAACTAACCCAAATGGCCTTCTCTTTGCCAACGTAGGTGCGGATGTTTCAATGGAAGGGGCAAAAATAGCTGTAGACCTTCTCAAAGCAGATGCACTTCAAATCCATATCAACGCGCCTCAAGAATTGATCATGCCTGAAGGGGACCGTAATTTTAAAGCTTGGCGCGACAATATCCAGCAGATTGCAGAAGAAATTGATATACCTGTAATCGTTAAAGAAGTGGGCTTTGGCATGAGCAAAGAAACACTTCATATTTTGAAGAATATCGGCATCAAGTATGCAGACATCAGTGGTAAGGGAGGCACCAACTTCGCAACCATTGAAAATTCAAGACGCAAAAACCAAGAGATGTCCTATATGGATAACTGGGGCATTTCCACAGTCACATCGCTTCTCGAAACAAAGCCCTTCCAACAAGAGATGCATATACTGGCTAGCGGAGGGATACGGACCCCCCTTGATGCGATGAAGTGTCTGGCCCTTGGTGCCCGTGCTGTAGGAATGTCAAAAATGATGCTGGAACAAGTCGAACACTCTGGTGTTGAAGCTGCTATCGAGTTCGTGGATCAGTTCCACCATCAGATGAAGAAGATTGCCGTAGTAACCAACGCTAAAAATATTGAAGAGCTGAGAAATCGGCCGATTGTCCTAAGTCCTGAATTGATTTCATGGCAGCAGCAGCGGTCCATGGAACAGCAAGGGAGATTTTGATATGAAAAAGACGATTACTGTTATAGGTGCTGGAGTCGCTGGGCTTGCAAGTGCCATCCGATTACAGAATGAAGGGTTCCAAGTCACTATATTGGAGAAGGAGTCGACGCCTGGGGGCAAAATGAACCGGATTGACCTTGAAGGATATGCGTTCGACCTTGGCCCGACCATCGTGATGATGCCTGAACTATATAGAGAAGTATTCGAGATTACAGGCCGTAATCCTGATGACTATATCCCGATGATGCGCCTTGACCCCATGTACAGTGGATACTTTGACAATGGGACCAAAGAATATCAAGTGACAAACGACCTTGTTAAAAATATAGAGATGTTTGAAGAAATCAGCGATGAAGATGCCGAAGGTTTTCTACGCTATCTAACAGATCTGTACCAACGTTTCAATGTTGCCAAGAACCATTTTCTGCAGCGTCCCTTCAGAAACAAGAAAGATTTCTACAACCCATTCATGATCGGCCAGGGCATGAAGTTGAAAACTCTGAACAATGCTGAAAATCTAATGAAGAAGTATATCAAAGATAAACGCATGCGCCAGATGATCAGCTTCCAGACCCTTTATATCGGTATCTCGCCTTTTAAAGGCCCTTCACTGTACACCATCATTCCCATGATCGAGTTTCTATACGGTATCTGGTTCATCAAAGGCGGAATGCGCACCATGGCGTCTGCCATGGAACGCCTATTTTTGGAAATGGGCGGGGAAATCACATATAACACCAGCGTAGAACAAATTGTCATAGAGGATAAAAAAGCAACGGGTGTCATGGTCAACGGTTCATTGCTTGCTTCTGATTATGTGATGTGTAATGCAGACTTTCCATATGCCATGAAAAACCTGGTCAAAGAGCCAGAGCATAAAGGAAAGTATCAGGACAAAAAAATTGATAAGATGGAGTATTCATGCTCCTGCTTCGTTCTATATTTGGGCATGGATCGTAAATACCCTGAACTCGATAACGTCCATAACTTTGTTTTCTCTGAAGATCTTGATACTAACATCAATCAAATTTTTGAGGGTGATGTCATCGAAAACCCATCACTTTATATGTATATCGCTTCAAAAATTGACCCTTCGCTCGCCCCTGAAGATAAGGATGGTATATATATCTTGATGCCTGTATCAGACACACATACTTTGAAATATGAGTGGACGGAGGAAACTTCTAATATGTACCGAGACAAAATCATGTCGAAAATCAGCCAGCTGCCTGGTATGGAAAATTTTGAAGAAGAAATCGTTGTAGAAACTACTATGACACCAGCAGAGTTTGAGGGGCGTTTCAACGCCTACAATGGCGCTACATTCGGACTTAGGCCGACACTCACCCAAAGCAATCATATGCGCCCCCAGAGTAAAGCGACGCATTGCGACAATCTGTATTTTACCGGAAGCAGCACTCATCCAGGAGCCGGCGTACCGATTGTATTACTCTCATCAAAAATAGCAGTCGGAGAACTGCTGAAAGATGAAAATCACCAATAGGAGACGTGAAGCATGATGGCTCATTCCAAACCTTCATTAAAAAATGACTACAACCATTGCCAAAATATAATCAAGCATCACTCGAAGAGCTTCTATTATGCTTTTTCCACCCTCCCCGAAAAAGATGCCGATGCAGTGTATGCAATCTATGCATTTTGCCGCACAGCTGACGATGCAATCGACCATGCCAAAGACATGGAGACACGCATCGTAAATTTGGAAAAACTGGAGAAGGAACTGGATACCTTCTTAAATGGAGACGTCCCCCAGGCGCCTATGTGGCGTGCGTTGGCCGATGTGATGGGTCGTTATGATATTGATTCATCAATGCTCTATACTCAACTGGACGGCCAAAGGATGGATATCCGCTTTAAACAGCCTGAAGACCTCGATGACCTGATCAATTACAGTAATCATGTTGCAGGGTCTGTCGGAAGGCTTCTTCTTCCTGTACTATCCAATGATCTTACAGGTCCACGCAAGCAAAATGCAGAAAAACTTGGTGTTGCCATGCAAATCACCAATATTTTGAGGGATATAGGGGAAGACAACAGGGATCATGGCCGTATCTATATTCCAAAGTCGGTGTTGAAAAAGCATGGTTATACTGAAAAACAGCTTGCCTCAGGCGAAATCAATAAAAATTTCAGATCTATGTGGGAGGATCTCGCCAAAACAGCGGAACGTTTATATGACACTGCCCGTGAAGAGATTACATACTATAAACCGGAAGCCAGGTTACCGCTTCTGCTCTCACTCTCCATATACCGGGAGATCTTGAATGAAGTCCGTCATAATGAATACGACTGTTTCTCCAAGCGAAACTCAGTGTCTTTAGCTAAAAAGATAAAGATAAGGGAAGCGGAAAAAATGTATATCAAGTCACTTGAAGACAAATGATTGGGGGAGCACCATGAAAAAAACTCAAACAGCGGTTGTAATAGGAGGTGGCCTTGGCGGCCTCTCCGCAGCAATCTCCCTGAGACAAAGGGGATTCGATGTAGCACTATACGAAAAGAATACACACTTTGGAGGAAAGCTGAACCGTCATGAACAAGACGGATTCGGTTTTGACCTCGGGCCATCGCTGCTAACGATGCCCCACGTGTTCGAACGGCTTTTCACTGGCAGTGGAAGGGTTATGGATGATTATGTACAAATTGAAGAAATTCCTCTCCAATGGCGCGCCTTCTTTCCTGATGACTCCCATATCGATCTATATGGAAACCTTCAAAAGATGGCACAAGAAAACCCTCAGCTCAGAAAAGAAGATATGCGCGATTATAGGAACTTCCTGGAGTATGCCAAAAAAATAGATAGAACCACAGTCCCTGGGTATTTTGAAAAGGGGCTTGATGATCTAAAAGATGTGCTGCGTTTTCATGGCCCCATCGAAGCATTTAAAGGGTTTGACTACTCATCCACGATGCAGCATGGCATAAACAAGAGGGTTAAAAATCCGCAAATGAGAGATATGTTGGGTTATTTCATAAAATATGTCGGCTCAAGCTCATACCGGGCACCGGCTGTGTTGAATATGATGGCCCATATGCAACATGAGCAAGGCGTATGGTATGTAAAGGGTGGGCTTCACCATCTAGCTGAAGGTATCACCCAGTTAGCACGAGATATAGGGGTCAAGTTATATACAGGTGTATCTGTGGAAACAGCCTTGACTGATGCACAAAATAACATAGAAACTTTGTTGCTCGATGACGGAAGCCGTATAGAAGCAGATTATTATGTTTCCAATATGGAAGTCCTGCCTTTTTATAGGCAAGTGCTCGATCAGATACCAAAAAAAATCAAGAAACTGGAAAAGCAATTTGAACCAGCAAGTTCAGGGTTGGTGTTGCACCTCGGAGTCAATCGGAAATACCCACAATTGAGGCATCATAACTTCTTTTTCTCAAACGATTCAAAACGCAACTATGAAGAAGTATTCGAAAAGAAGATCTTGCCGGGTGATCCTACAATCTATGTGGTGAACACCAATAAAACCGATCCTTCACAAGCACCTGAAGGATCAGAAAACCTAAAAATATTACCCCATATCCCACCCCTTCAAAATGAACAATATACAAAAGAAGATTATATGAACTTCCGACGCACGGTTCTTGGGAAACTTGAATCGATGGGACTTGAGAATTTAAGGGATCACATTGTTACAGAATACATGTTGACACCTCATGATATTGAAAAAATGTACAATTCCGATCATGGTGCAATATACGGCACAGTATCGGATAAAAAGAAAAACAAAGGGTTCAAACATCCAAAAAAAGATCGCGAGATCGGGAATTTATATTTTGTCGGTGGGACCGTAAACCCCGGAGGAGGTATGCCAATGGTCACATTGAGCGGCCAGCAGGTGGGTCGTATGATTTCCGAAAGTGCAGATCGCGGATAATCTAACCATCTCCGCAAACAAATCATTCATCATCTTCTTCAAATGTTTCGGCTGAGAGATAATCTAAATTGACTTTAGATTTCCCGGGCAATAAAAAGAACGGAGGATTCATCCTCCGTTCTTTTTTTCTTCCTTGAAAGTATGGGCGCCCTTCAATACGCCTACTACACCTTCTTCACCATAGGTCAGATCTTCTGTAATGGTCTTGAATGTCACATTCTTTGCAGAATCAATGTAATATAGAATGATGTCGTCTTCTGTAATGCTTTCTACTTCTGAAGGGTCCAATTCTGTAATTTTGTATTCATCGATGAATTGATTGAACCAATAATACGTAAAATATTCATCAAACAGAATATGATGTCTAATGACTTGCTCAACCCGATTTCGCATCTCCTCATGATCTACTGGATAAGGGAACATCTTAACATTCTTCAAGCCAAACTCCTGGGACAATTCATTAAATGCCAGGTGGTTGAATGTGTAGGAGCGTGTCATCAATAGACATTGTTCATAAGGAGTGAGGTCAGCCTGTATGCGTTCATCTTCAGACAGCAGGTTACCGTCGAAAGTTTCCAAGCCCAGTTCTTTAGCGCGTTTTGCATCGGAGTTCAAAAGATCGGATACCATTACCGGAATCTCATGTTCTTGTAATTTCGAAGCAAGTTTAAGGGAGAAACGGTTTTCACCGATAATTATGATGCCGGGAGGTTCTATGCTCGACAGCTTCAATAATTTACTCAACGGCTTAAAACTGAAGCCATAGAAAACGACCGTCACAAAAACGAACCCGAATGTAACAGGTGCGATATATTCCGCCATCGGCACATTCTGATCGTTGAAAAGCCCCGAGAAGAACTCTGCAACCGCTAGGGCAACAATGCCTCTTGGTGCCACGAATGAAATGAATGCTCTCTCTTTAAAAGGAATCTCAGTATTTATTGTGGATAGCAGGATATAAGCAGGCCTTACAATTATGATCATGATAAGGCAGAACAGCACCAACTCCCAACTCAGCACCTCATTTAAAACCTCGCGCGTAAGAGAGGAGGTAATAAGGATGAAGACTGTAGAGACAAGGATCAGCGTCATCTCATCGATAAAATGATTCGACTGCTTATAAATGAGGCTGTGATTTTTGAGTCGGGCCATCACCAATCCGAATATCGTCACTGAGAGCAAACCGGATTCATGCAGTACAGCGTCGCTCAGACTGAATAATAGCAGAATGAACACAAACTGGATGGGAGCCATGAGGTTCTGGGGTATGAAATCCCCTTGAATCATCCATTTAAATAGGTAAGACGCTCCAAAACCAAGAGCAAATGCTACGCTGAATCCAATGATATATTCGAGAAAATACTCTAGACCGAAGTCCTGTCCTAAAATCTGAAAGACATAGAATGCAAATAGCGCCAACATCGGTCCTACAGGGTCCAGGATAATACTCTCCCACTTAAGTATGGAGTTCACCGAGTCTTTAACCTTGGCCTGCTTAAGCAACGGCTGGATGACCGTAGGGCCGGTCACAATGAAGAGGCCTGCGAGTACAAATGATATCGATAATGGGAAGTTCAATATAAAGTACATGGCCATCGCACCGAGTAGCCATGCGAGCACAGCACCAACTGTGATGATCCTTGCTATCGCTTTGGATACTCCCTTCAATTCACGATAATCCAGATTGCTGCTGCCCTCAAAAAGAATTATTGCGACCGCGAGTGAAACAATTGTTCCAAAAAGCTCGCTGCCCATCATTTCCTGGGGATTCACTATCTGAAATATCGGACCTACAAGGAGTCCTACTATGGACATTACTACTATTGCCGGCCATTTGATCATTGCTGCAACCCATTGACTCGCAATGCCAAGTGTGATGAATAGGGCGACAATGAGCATGAGTGGTATCTCTATATTCATTCTGCTCACCCTTCCTGTTTTCTTAAGACTATATCATTAATCACAAGAGTTCAGTATTGATATATAAATAAAGCACAGAACCCCGTTTGATCCTGCGCTTTTAGCCATTCTTCTACTTAACAATGATGACTGGAATCTGTGCGCGTTTGGCCACTTTGTGGCTGACACTGCCGAGCATCATCTCTTGAAGACTATTGAGTCCTCGGGTTCCGAGGACGACTACGTCGTAATCCCCTGAATTTGCCACTTTCACCACAGTCTCTTTAGGCTCCCCATGCTCGAACAGCACTTCATAGGCGATATTTTCCGACTCGAAGTACTCTGTGATATTTGATATCTTTGCCAGGCGCTCACGTTCCAGACTCCTATTATTGGACCCATGAAGCACATCTGTTTTTGAGTCGCTATAGGCTATGACATTAAGAACGGTGACCACTGTACCTTCGAAATGGAATTTACTGATTTCCTTGGCAGCCCGATAGCTATTATCTGAACCATCAGCTGCCAGCAGAATCGATTTATACATGTTTTATCCCCCCATATTAAGCTCTTCTTGATTTATCATACTCAATTCATTAATGATTTTCCGGCTGTCTTTGTTCAAGTTTTTGATGCGCACTTGATTATTTCTTCGTTTAAGTCTTGTAATCATCGTATCTACAGCATCTACACCAGAGTCATCCCAGATATGTGCTGCAGTGAAATCAAGCTCTATTGCCTTATCATGGTCATCGAGGTCGAGTTGATTCATCATTGTATCAACTGAAGCAAAGAATATCTGTCCATTGAAACGGTAGCTTACGTCGTTCCCTGATTCTGAACGATCTACGGTGATGTTGGAGATCTTAGTAGCAAAGAACAGTGCGCTCAATACCACTCCTGCAATCACGCCCATTGCCAAGTTACTGGTGAAAAGGACAATCACGACTGTCACAATCATTACAAGAGCGTCAGTCCGCGGCGCTTTTACAACATACTGGAAAGAGCCCCAATCGAATGTGCCGATTGCTACCATCACCATGATTCCTGCCAAAATCGGCATTGGTATCTGAACAACCAGATCGCCAAGGACGATTATAAGGAAGATGAGTACCATGCCTGCCGTAAAAGTCGAGAGGCGGGTAGTCGCACCCGACCTCACATTAATTATTGACTGTCCTATCATGGCACAACCACCCATGCCTCCAAAGAAACCTGCGATGATATTTGATATACCCTGTCCGCGGGATTCCCTATTCTTACTGCTGTAGGAATCTGTAGCATCATCGACAATTTTTGCAGTCAGTAAGCTTTCAACCAATCCGACGATAGCCATGGATATGGAGAATGGCAGAATAATCCTCAACGTTTCCATCGTATAAGGTACGTCAGGTATGATGAAACTTGGTAGAGAACGTTCTATCGCTCCCAAGTCTCCGACAGTCCTCAAGTCAGCCCCCATAAAGAGATAGACAGCAGTCAGCACAATAATCGCGATAAGTGGTGCTGGTATCGCCTTGAAGAATCTTGGGACAACATAAATAATCAGCAAGGTGACACCAACATAAACATATGTCGATATTGAGATGCCGAAAATATGTTCAATCTGAGACATGAAGATCATAATGGCAAGCGCATTGACAAACCCGAGCATAACGGATTTCGGAATGAACTTCATCAGTTTGCCGATCTTCAAGATGCCAAGTACCAGTTGAATCGCTCCCATCAGCAATGTTGCAGCCAGTAGATACTCTACACCATATTCACTCACAAGCGGTACAACAAGTAACGCTACTGCACCGGTGGCGGCAGAGATCATCGCGGGACGCCCGCCTAATATTGATATTGATACTGCTATTATGAATGAGGCATATAATCCAACCATCGGGTCGACCCCGGCAATGATGGAAAATGCGATCGCCTCAGGAATAAGAGCAAGCGCCACCAGTATCCCCGCCAGAATGTTGGTCTTGGGGTCGGTCAGCCATTCTTTCTTTAATGTCTCTATCATTTTCTACGCTCCTATTTTATAATTCTATAGAGCTTATTATAATCATCAAAGTTTCATAAGTATACCCCTTTTTGGAATTATGACCGCTTTATAGAGATGAGGAGGACCAGGCATGATCTATGGGTATATCAGAGATGTTGGACTCAACGACTCGAAGATAGAACAGAAAAGGAAGTTGGAAAAGGATGCTGATGAAATATTCGAGGAACAGCACGCCAAGAACAAAAAACGCACACAATTAGATCATTTGTTTGCCATACTTAAAAGTGGAGATTATGTATATACCACTGATCTTTTCATACTTGCCGATTCCACGAAACAATTGGTGGACCTTGTAGATATTGTCGTAGAAAAAAATGCATCCATCATCATCCTCAACAAGTCGTTGGAAATCAATGGGCACTCCACGTATAACTTTCGGGATACACTCCACCTCCTATCTGAATTTCAAAGTGATGTCGTCAAGTTCAGGACACGCATCGGGGTGTCAGAAGCAGCGTCCAAAGGAAAGCCCTCGGGAAGACCAAAAAGAAATGATGACAATATGAAAAGGGCTTTGGAAATGTATATGTCAAAAAAGTACACTTTGGACGAAATAAAGAGCGAAACAAATATCAGTAGGGCAACATTATATCGCCATCTCGACCTATAGAGAAGGGATGAATGTAGTCATCCCTTCGTCTCATTTTTTCTTAAGATAGCCTTGGATAACCGCACTTCTGCCCCGGTGCATAGTCCCTTCGTGACGTTCCACGATCTTTTCGCTTAAGGAAATGATCTCTACGTCATAATGTGAAAACTCTTCCTCCAGCTCTTTTAGATCATACAACATGTCACTCCTCTTCGGTCCGCCAGTCTGGAATTCCAATTGCCGCTTCGAATAGAATTCGAATAGGATTCTTCCTCCCGGTTTCACACAATCTATACGGTTTTCAAGCATATTCTTCTTCCCTTCTGCTGGAACATGCCCAAATATGTTGACTGCGATGTCATAGAAGTTTTTAGGGAGGGCATCGGTTACTGTGAGATCTTGCAGATGAGTTTCTATTTTGACATCTTCTGATTCCGCCAACCGGATAGTTTTATCCAGCCCAACTTTAGAGTAGTCATATGTTACCGCCTCGTGACCCAATTTTGCCAGATACACTGCATTGCGTCCCTCTCCCTCAGCAAGCAAGGCGATCTTCAGACTTCCTTTTTCATAAATATTTTCTTTTAACCAGTCGTTGGGCTCTGTGCCGTAAATATAATGTGCTTCATCAAACTTCCTATCCCAGTTGTTCAAACTAAACCCCTCCAATATTTGAATATATATACGAGCTTATCATTCCAGATTAATTCCTTGAAATTAATCTCCTCACATTAGTTGATGCTCGTCAATTTTTATTTTGTGCTCTACCTATATACTATAGATAGAAAGTAAGGATATAAACTTAACAGGAGGAGATATCGAATGAAAACCAATCTGAAGACAGAGACATTCACCTGCCCAAGCTGCATTAAAAAAATCGAAGGCAACCTATCCAAAAAAGAGGGTGTTGAAGTCGCAAAAGTGCTGTTCAATTCAAGTAAAGTCAAAGTTGAACACGACGAAAATAAAATTACGCCCGATGAGATAAGAACTATTGTAGAAAATCTGGGCTACGAAGTTCACAATGTTAAGTCAAGCTAGATGAAATCTCCCTGACGGGGGATTTTCTTATTCAATCAGATTCTTTGCCGTCTCAGTAACCGACAGTTAAAATGAATATGTAATTCATTTTGAACGGAGGCAATTATAGTGAAAAATGAGCAATTTGTATTAGCAAACCGCCCGAAGGGCACACCAGACGACAATACCTTTCGACTGGAAGAGATATCAAAAAAAGACCCATCAGATAATGAGGTCATGATCAAACCACTTTATATATCAGTCGACCCTTATATGAGGGGACGCATGTCTGATGCAGAATCGTATATCGCGCCATTTGAAGTCGACCAACCTTTACATGGCCATGTAGTCGGTGAAGTCCTTGCTTCGAAGGCAGACGGTTTTGCTGAAGGCGACTACGTAGTCGGTATAATGCCTTGGCAGCGTTATATCACCATTACAACGGATAATATCCAAAAAGTGCAGGATGCCAATGTCCCCCTACACCTTTATCTAAGCACGTTGGGGATGACAGGACAGACTGCCTATCATGGTCTTCTGAAGATCGGGCAACCGCAATCTGGTGAAACAGTCGTAGTCTCTGCAGCTTCAGGTGCAGTAGGTTCCGTAGTCGGCCAGATCGCTAAAATAAAAGGTGCCAAAGTCGTTGGTATTGCCGGCGGCAAAGAAAAAGTGGCTTATTTGAAAGATACACTCGGTTTCGATGCTGCGGTCGATTATAAAGCGGAGGACTTCGAAAAATCCCTCGAAGAAGCTGTACCTAATGGAGTGGATGTCTATTTCGAAAACGTCGGCGGCAAAATCTCCGATGCTGTGTTCAAGCACTTGAATACTTTCTCACGTATCCCGGTGTGCGGCACAATCTCAAACTATAATGACGTTGAACAGGATATCGGCCCACGCATCCAGCCTATACTCATCAAAAACCAAGCTTTGATGCAGGGCTTTGTAGTCGCTAACTATTCCGATGATTTCCAAGAAGCCGGTCAAACTCTTGCTGAGTGGGTAAAGGATGGCAAGATCCACACAGAAGTAAGCGTTGAAGAAGGATTTGAAAATCTGCCGAAAGCGTTCAACAACCTTTTTGAAGGTAAGAACTTAGGTAAGCAGGTAGTTAAGATATAATACATTGCGATACAAAAAACGCCCATTTTATGGGCGTTTTTTGTATCATCATTCTCATCTCGATAATGATTTTATTATAGAATTTAAAGCTACTCCGGCCGATGCTGTACATAAACTTCATAGATTGAAAGCTCTGCCCCTAGGATCGGATTATTTTCCTCTTTCGATTTGGAATCACTCGATTCATGTGCTTTTCTGGTGGCACGATCCTGCCTCCAGACTTCGAAACTTTCCTGATCTTCCCAAGTTGTACACACTTCTATTACATCATATTCTTCCGTATCTTCTTTGATTAGAACTTCCATCAGTACAAAACCATCAAAAGTATGGACAGACTTTGCCGTGGAAAAACGTTTAGCTACCTCTTCAACCCTTCCTTTTTCAATACGTATCTCATTGACTACTTTAATCATTTAATTGAATAAGCCTCCTTGAAAATAATATATTGTATACTTAATATATCATGAATGGAATAATGCATTACAAGATAAACCTTCCATAGATATGATACGCTTTCTATAAATGATGCAGGTTACTCTACCATTATCCATATGGGTACAGTCATATCTGTGTCGAACTAACCAAATGAAGAGGTGGCAATATGATTCTCACAGATGTAGAGAATAACTATCAGGTTTCAATAGAAGAAGAAAAGGCGATAATACGAAGTAATTCTGAAGAAAAAGGCTACTCAATAATTGAAAGTAAAGGATCTTTGGAAACAAAAGGATTTTGCGTCTTGAATAATGTCTATATCAATACTGGTATGGAAAAAGCTTTTGAAGCACGCTTTTTGAATCGTCAATCGAACCTTGCTACTGTGACAGGCTTTAAAGCACTCCGTGTTATGAAAGCTGAATCTGGCCCTTACTACGTCATTCTGACATTGTGGGATAGCGCTCAGGATTTTCATAATTGGCAAGAATCGAACCAGTACAAGAAGACCCATAAAAAAAGAGGCACCTCTTCTGGACTCGATCGTGAAGTGGTGTCACGGGAGCACTCTTTCAATATACGTTTCCATATACAAAATTAGTGATTAGGCTCTAAGCTCTTTGTGTTTGAGCAACATTTTCAGATTGATAATCATTAGTCGATTCGTTACAATATATTATTGTGTTCATTTACACGATGCCTCATTATTAAATTAGAAAAGAAGTGCCATGATATGAAACATTTTCTTACCCAAATCCCCGTCTCCATAAGTGGATTGATACTCGGCTTAGTATCCCTCGGCCATCTTTTTTTCTCAATACACTATGGCAGAATCGGATGGACTTTCACCATAATTGGGATACTGATGATGTTTTTATTTTTCTTAAAAATTACTGTCACAGGCAGAGATACTTTAAAGACCTTAGATAACCCAGTCGTTGCAGCCATTTCTCCGACCTTCCCAATGTCCATGATGATGCTCTGTCATACACTAAGTCGCTTTACCGTACATGATTCAATCATATTGTTCATATGGTGGGTTGCTATAATACTTCATTTCAGTCTTATGGGATTCTTCACTTTATATTTCCTTGCACCTAGTAATATGAGGTCAGAATACATCAATCCAGGGTGGTTTGTTACGTTTGTAGGTATCGGGGTCATTCCGGCCACATCAAGCAATTTTGGCCCAGAGTTTGGGCAGATCATCATTTGGTTTGCGCTTGCTTTCTATCTTGTGCTTTTGCCGATCGTCATAAGCCAACTGATCAAAAGGAAGGCCACACAATCGACTTTGCCGCTTATCGCCATTATTGCTGCACCAGGATCATTATGTTTGACCGGTTATCTATCTGTTATAGACCAACCATCGGAGAGCATCGTCTATATACTGCTCGCTCTATCACAACTACTATATTTTTTCATTGTTTTCATGTTGCCTAAAATCATGCGATATAAATTTCATCCAAGCTATGCTGCTCTCACATTCCCTGTAGTGATCTCAGCCACCTCGATCATCAAAGTTTTTCAACTGGTTGATGATGGTGGGCTGGCTAATGAAGTACTGAAATTCGCTTCGATCTTCGAATTGGCTTTGGCTGTAGTCATTGTAACTTACGTGTTGGTGCGCTATTCGATCTTCATCTTCCAATGCTATGGTAACGATAGAAATTCCTATAATTAATGAGCAGGTTATTCGTATTCCCGCCATAACTAAGAGGGCTTATAGCGGCCCTTTTTTTATTTTTTGAATTATAGATGGCTGAAGGAGCAATTTTGATTTATCCTCCATTTGAACATACATAGGTGCATCGACGTTATTATGGCGTTATGGACCCCCACAATGTTTTAGCATTTAAAAGCAATGTCTATGACACCATTGCTCATATGAATTGAATCTACTCTTGGATAGACTCTCCACGGAGATGATCTGTATATAATTATTTAAATTCGATTTATGAAAATGGTCATTTAAAGTATAATGGGGATAACATATAAATGGGAGTGTATTTAATGGCGAATTCTATTGGTAACGGTTTCAATGAGGAAGCAAGTAAGGGAAGAGACATGACTTCCCGATACCTGGACCTTCTCTCTGACAAGTTCGATAGCGAAGAAAAAGTAGTGACCGAAATCATCAATCTTGAATCGATACTAGACCTTCCAAAAGGAACTGAGCACTTTGTCAGCGACCTCCATGGTGAATTTCAAGCCTTTCAGCATGTATTAAGGAATGGATCGGGTAACGTACGCGTTAAGATTCACGATGTCTTCAAAGACCGCATGACTGAAGATGAAATAAGTGATTTTGCAGCGCTCGTCTACTATCCTGAAGAAAAATTAAAGCTGGTTAAGGATCAGATGGCTTCGAAACAGGCATTAAATGAATGGCATAGAACCAAAATACATCATATGATTGAATTGATTTCCTACGCCTCTTCGAAATATACACGTTCTAAACTTAGGAAAGCTCTCCCAAAACAGTTTGTCTATATCATTGAAGAGCTGCTTTACAAAAGTGATGAAGATACAAACAAAAAATCTTATTACGAAACCATCGTAGATAAAATCATTGCACTTGGGCAAGCAGAGAAACTCATAACAGGTCTCTCCTATACTACGCAACGCCTCGTCGTAGATCACCTTCACGTTGTAGGCGATATATATGATCGTGGTCCGGAACCCGATAAGATAATGGATACACTCATCGATTACCATTCACTCGATATCCAGTGGGGTAACCACGACGTATTGTGGATTGGCGCCTACGCAGGTTCTAAAGTGTGCCTTGCCAACATCATACGCATCTGCGCCCGCTATGATAACTTGGATATCATTGAAGATGCCTACGGTATAAACTTAAGACCTCTTTTGAACTTGGCAGAGAAATATTATGATGATAATCCGCAGTTCCATCCAAAACAGCACTCAGACATTGCCCTCCCGGAACAGGAAAAGCTACAGATTACTAAAATCCATCAAGCCATCGCAATGATACAATTCAAGTTGGAGGCCCCCATAATAAAGCGTCGTCCGTATTTTGATATGGACGAGCGTCTGGTACTTGAAAAAGTCGATTACGACAACCACAAAATAACAGTTTATGGGAAAACTTATTCTCTACAGCATACTTGCTTCTCTACAGTCGACCCCGATGATCCGACCCGACTTCTTGAAGAAGAGGAGGAAGTTATTGATAAACTGCTACTATCCTTACAACAGTCTGAAAAGTTGAAACGGCATATGAACTTTCTTATGAAAAAGGGGAACCTCTACCTTAAATACAATGGCAATTTGCTCATACATGGATGTATCCCAGTTGACGAAAACGGTGATATGGAAGCCATGGAAATAGATGGAGCCGTCTATAAAGGACGGGAGCTACTTGATAAATTTGAATACTACCTGCGCAAATCATTCTCCAACCTCGAACAGACGGATGATCTTGCCACTGACCTTGTTTGGTATCTATGGACAGGAAAATATTCTTCCTTGTTCGGAAAACGTGCAATGACGACGTTTGAACGGTATTTCATCGCTGACAAAAGCTCCCATAAAGAAGAGAAGAACCCTTATTATCACTTGAGAGAAGATGTGGAGATGTGTCAAAAAATGCTTGAAGAATTTGATTTGGATCCCGTTAGCGGACACATCATCAATGGGCACACACCTATTAAAGAAAGAGATGGAGAGAATCCAATTAAGGCCAATGGGAAAATGATCGTCATCGATGGAGGTTTTTCGAAAGCCTACCAGAAAACGACCGGCATAGCTGGCTATACCCTCCTATTCAACTCATATGGCATGCAGCTAGTGGCTCACCAGCACTTCAATTCGAAAGAAAATGTGCTGAGGCATGGAGCAGATGCACTTTCCGTCAGACGAGTCGTTGATGAGGAAGTTGAGAGGAAGAAAATAAAGGATACAAATATCGGCATAAGACTGCAGGAAGAGATTGATATGTTACAAAAACTGATGTCATATCGGTATATCCGTTAGCACTTACATTAAGTAAGCATATTTGATGACATTATTGCTTCAGTCTGAGAAACTATAGATTATGAAAGGAGATGTTGTTAATGATACAATATTTATTAAATGCCTACATAGGCAAGAATGTCATTGAAGGCGGTCTGGCAAAAATAGAAAATGAAGGTCAAATGGGAGAGGACTTCGAAAAAGAATTTAATGTTACCCCAGACCAGATGAAGATTGCAGGCTATCTCGAAGCTATCGGCTCACTATTCCTATTTGCGTCATTCCTCGGCAAATCATTTAACCGTATCGGTTCACTGATGATCAGTGGCGTCTTAGGTGTTGCGGTATTTAAGCACCTTAAAGCAGGGCATGGATTCGAAGGTAGCAAGAACGCTCTTAAATGGGCATCGCTCAGCTTATTGAGTCTAATTGAAACATTCAGTAAAAAGTGAATGAACAGAGAGGAAAGCAGCTGCCATCAGCTGCTTTTTTTTAAATAACTACACTTCTAAACACTTGATCTAGACCACCAAACATCAGTAATTAAAGGGAGATGTTCCACGTGAAAAAATGGTTTGCAGCCACCATCATAGCCTTGCTCGCAATTGGTCTTTATTACGTAGACAATCAGATGGAAGATGGATTGTGGGCTAAGATAGAATACATGGTCCTCCCTGATCCTATGGTGTATAACGCTTATGAGAAAGGAGAGTGCACCTTTTATGTATTTGAAAAAATTAAAGAGGATGGCAATATGATAGGAGTGGACTGGTATGATGCTGAGATGTGGGCTTCGAATGCAACCGATGATGATTATAAAGTAGACCAAGAACCCACTCCTGGAGCTGTGTTACAAACGGAACGTGGGGAACTGGGACATGTCGCTTATATAGAATCGATAAAAGAAGATGGTTCGCTCGTCATTTCTGAAATGAACTACAGTACCCCATATGAAATAACAGAAAGACTTATACCTGCTGAAAAAGTCGAAAATTATTCCTATATTCATCCCAAAGAAAATCCTCGTCCTAAAAGTATTGAAACATAGGAATTTGATTTCCCTGGCAACAGGCAGCAAAGTATTTAAGTATATATTCCATTTTCTTTATTTATAACGCTGTGCATTACTTAAATTTATAATGCACAGCGTTATTTATTATTTAAAAACGTTTATTTTATAGCATTCTAAGCGTTTCTTCCCCGTTATCTCTTTCCTATTCAATAGATGGCGTTATAAATTTCGCCCCCTTTAGTTAAAACCGTTACAACTTTTCGAATCGTTCCCCTCGCCGAACTCCGGCACCTTCTTATCATCAAGCATACTGACTGGTCTGCCGCCCTTAATTTCAACATTAATTTCGAACTTTCTATTTATTTACATTAATAGTAGAATGATAAGCAACTCTTATGCTGTTCGCATCCTAAAAAGTCTTTTCCTATATAAAAGCTTATAAAAATGTTTGGATTCGTTTTCATAAGGGAAATACTTTATAAATCTGTCTAATAAGGGGGAATCTTATCATGCAGCCTTTCGATGTTTCTTTAAACGGCAGTACACAATCAATCGAAGAAAATACTACAGCTTTGAATTATTTGAAGAACACTAACCTAGAACCACCGAACCTCTGTTATCATCCAAGCCTTGGTGCGATTGAAACATGTGATACATGCATCATAAAAGTCAATGGAGAATTTGTACGTTCATGTTCCACAGAATTACAGCCTGGAGATGTGGTGGAAACACTTGGTGATGACGTGCATGAAGCGCAACTTATCGCAATGGATCGTATACTCGGTAATCACGAGCTCTATTGTACAGTATGTGATTTCAACAACGGGAACTGTGAGATACATAATACAGTGAAAGAGATGAGAATCGAACACCAGGACACTCCCCATGAAACAAAGGGGGCGGAAATCAATCGAAATGCATTCTACCGCTATGATCCTGACCAGTGTATTCTATGTGGACGCTGTGTCGAGGCGTGCCAAGACCTCCAGGTCAACGAAACACTCCTGATTGACTGGACTCTCGAAAAGCCAAGGGTCATATGGGACAATGATACGACGATAGATGAATCATCCTGTGTAAACTGCGGACATTGTGCGACGGTATGTCCTTGTAATGCCATGATGGAGACTGGTATGGAAGGGGAGGCCGGTTTCCTGACCGGGATGGCGCAAGAATCATTCAGACCAATGGTCAACATAACTAAAGATGTAGAAACTGGCTATGGCTCTTTGATGACCCTTTCAGATATGGAAGCCCAGATGCGCGAAGAAAGAATTGAAAAGACAAAAACCGTATGTACCTACTGCGGAGTCGGCTGTTCTTTCGATGTCTGGACAAAAGGCCGCGAAATATTAAAAATAGAACCTCAGGAGGAGGCGCCTGCTAACGGTATCTCCACGTGTGTTAAAGGGAAGTTTGGATGGGATTACGTCAATAGTGAAGAACGTCTGAAAAAACCACTGATACGAGAGGGCGATGCCTTCCGCGAAGCAGAATGGGAAGAGGCGCTTGACCTTATAGAAAGTAAATTCAAAGAAACATTGAGTAAGAAGGGGCCAGATGCGTTAGCATTCATCTCTTCCTCAAAGTGTACGAATGAAGAATCCTATTTAATGCAGAAATTGGGACGAGGTGTCATCGGTACAAATAATATCGATAATTGTTCCAGATATTGCCAATCTCCAGCTACTATGGGGCTATGGCGTACGGTCGGATACGGTGGGGACTCCGGTAGCATCACGGATATCGGTCAAGCTGAACTTGTCATTACAATCGGGTCCAACACAGCAGAATCACATCCTGTACTCGCAACACGTGTCAAGCGTGCCCAGAAACTGTATGGCCAAAAAGTGATTGTCGCAGACTTGCGCAAACATGAAATGGCAGATCGTGCGGATTTGTTTGTCAGACCTGCACCCGGCAGTGACCTAGTATGGCTATCTGCTGTCACGAAATATATCATCGATCAGGGGTGGCATGACGAAACCTTCTTGAGTGAGCATGTCAATGATGTCGAAGAGTACATCAGAAGTCTAGATAAATACACACTGGATTATGCTTCCGAAACCACAGGAATGTCGAAAGATGAACTGATTGAGATAGCCACCTCCATTCACCAGGCCGAAACCACTTCCATACTTTGGGCCATGGGTGTCACACAACATGGTGGGGGCAGTGATACAAGTACGGCCATATCCAACCTATTGCTCGTTACAGGCAACTATATGAAACCAGGTGCCGGAGCATACCCTCTGCGTGGACACAATAACGTTCAAGGAGCTAGTGACTTCGGCAGCATGCCGGACCGTTTCCCAGGTTATCAGTTTGTTACTGATGACGAGGTAAGGGCACGCTTTGAGAAGAGTTGGGGCTCTGAAATACCGAAGGAACCAGGCTTGAATAACCATGAAATGGTTGACGCCATACACGATGGCAAATTAGATGTCCTCTATCTTAAGGGTGAAGATATGGGCATCGTCGATTCTAATATCAACTATGTACATTCCGCTTTTGAGAAACTCGATTTCTTCGTAGTTCAGGATATATTCTTCTCCAAAACATGTGAATACGCCGATGTCGTCCTCCCTGCCAGTCCGAGTCTTGAGAAAGATGGGACTTTTGTCAATACAGAAAGGCGTTTCCAGCGTCTCTACAAAGTTTTGGATCCGCTCGGAGATTCTAAACCAGATTGGCAGATCATCGTCGAAATCGCCAACCGTATGGGGGCTGACTGGGATTATGGCCACCCTTCAGAAATCATGGATGAGGCAGCTTCATTAACACCGATGTTTGCAGGTGTAAGCTATGACCGACTCGAGGGGTATGATAGTCTGCAATGGCCTGTAGATGCAGATGGTACTGATACGCCACTCCTATTCGAAGACAAGTTCCCATTCCCTGATGGCAAAGCCCGTTTGTGGCCGGTGGATTGGACAAAGCCAGTGGAATTTGGTGAAGATTACGACCTACATGTCAACAATGGCCGTATACTCGAGCACTTCCACGAAGGGAACATGACCTATAAATCTGAAGGCATCACCAGAAAGACTCCGAAAGTATTCCTTGAAGTTTCACACGAACTTGCCAAGGAACGTAATCTGGAAGATGGCACAGTAGTCAGATTAACCTCGCCTTACGGTAGCGTCAAAGTAAGTTGCATCGTTACAGACCGGGTGTTCGGCAATCAGCTTTATCTGCCGATGAACACTAATGGTGAAGGCGCGATAAACTACTTGACCAGTTCCCACTCCGATAAAGACACGGATACACCTGCATATAAGGAAGTCTCCGTTAAAATGGAGGTTCTCGAACCGAAAGGAGAGAGCCCAATGCCTAGAATCAACCACCGTAATGGAAATCCTCAGCCTCAGATAGGCGTACGCGTCGAGGAGAAGTGGGCAAGAGATGATTATATCTTCCCAGGTGATATCGTAAAGGAAAGAAGGTCGAATAAATAATGGCAAGAGCGACAAAAGTCATCCATAAAATGAAAGTCGACCCGGAAGTTGAGCATGATAAGGCATTGCACGAAATCGAAGAGTTGTTTATAGAACATAAAGATTCATTGAACGATGTTCTTAAAATGATGGAAAAAATGCGTGAGCGTGAATTTTTCAATATAGCAAATGCCTCGCTTGGTCAAAGCAGTAAAATCGTCACTCGCCTTGTTACAGCCTTGGACGGTTCCAAGGCGCCTCATTCAATCCATAATCTGCTGCTGCTTTTTGAACTGCTCAGTAGCCTCGATATGGATAGTCTGGAGCCCGTCGCCCATAAATTGAATAATGGGATTGCCCAAGCTGCCAAATATGACAAAAGTGACCGATCTTCCGGTTACAGGGAGCTCTTCGCCGCATTGAAAGACCCGGAAGTCCTGGCAGGGCTAAATATGGCGCTACAGATACTAAAAGGGCTGGGACAGAAGGATTCTTCGAAAAAAAATGATTCTGTCACTGGTTCTAGCAAAAGAAGCACGCGCGCCAGCAGATCAAATTCATCCATGAAATGGTACCCACTCGTATTAGGTGCCGCTGCTGTAAGTGTGCCGCTGCTTTTAAAATTTAAAAATTAACAGAGTCCCCTGCTTATTGCCAGGGGACTTCTAATGAATCAAGAATGTTAGACTGGAGGAGTGGCTGTTATGGACATTTATACAGTGGGGCATTCCACAAATAGCCAAACCGACTTCCTAAAATTGCTCGCTTATGAAAAGATTGATTATATTGCTGATATACGAGCATTTCCCCATAGCCGTAAACATCCTTATTTTGATATAGAACAAATGAGCGAATGGCTCGAAGAATCACATATAACCTATCGGCATCATCCGCTTCTCGGTGGTAGAAAAAGCATCTCCTCCGTAGTGGGGAGTAATCTGAACGATGGATGGCGCAACCAATCGTTTCATAATTACGCCGATTACACCCTGACAGATGAGTTTATGGAAGGGATTCAAGAAATCAAAGCCATAGCTGATGACTATAAAGTAGCCTGCATGTGTTCTGAAAGACACCCTGCACGCTGCCACCGGCTTATAATCAGCAATTGGATGGCAGCAAACGGTTGGGATGTGCACCATCTGATCTATGACAAGGAGGCCCCCCAGGTTGTTGAACATGAGCTCGGGAAGTGGGGCGCCATGCCTATTATTGAAGAAGATGGTACAGTCGTCTATCCTGCCGAGACCTGACCTTCCCATCCATTCACATACCTAATAAGTCATTTAACTAGGAGAGACTCTATGATTAAATTTGAAAATGTTACCAAGCGGTACGGCGACAAGTTAGCGGTCGAAGATGTAAGCTTCAACATTGAAGAAGGCGAGACTTTTGTTCTGATCGGCCCTTCAGGTTGTGGCAAGACCACCACTTTGAAGATGATCAACCGGCTTATTTCCTTATCAAATGGATATATTTATTTCAAGGATAACCCCATCAGTGAATATCCGGTCTATGAAATGCGGTGGGATATCGGTTATGTCCTACAGCAGATTGCATTGTTCCCGCACATGACCATCAAAGAAAATATAGCTCAGGTACCACAGATGAAGAAGTGGTCCACCAAGGAGATTGACGCCCGGATAGACGAGCTGATGAATATGGTCGGACTTGAACCCAAACAGTTTAAAAATCGCTATCCGGGTGAACTATCCGGGGGTCAGCAGCAGCGGGTGGGGGTCGTCCGGGCTCTTGCAGCAGATCCGCCTGTCATCCTCATGGATGAACCATTCAGCGCACTTGATCCGATCAGTCGGGAAAAACTCCAGGATGATCTTGTAGACCTTCAGAAAAAGATTAAAAAAACCATTGTGTTTGTCACACACGATATTCAGGAAGCTTTGAAACTTGGTGACAGAATCTGTTTGCTGCGGGAAGGTAGAGTTGAACAAATCGGCACTCCTGACGAATTCATGTCACAACCTGCCAATGATTTCGTCAGGGAATTCATTGGCGACCTGGATAATTATCGTATGCAACAAGTGGCTTTAGGCGAATTGGCTAAAGAAATACCCCCATTAGATGGGGAGGAAAATATCGGTGTTCCTGAACTTTCAGGCAATGCTTCTCTTCGTGATGCATTTGATCGCTTGTCGGAAAATGACAGTGTAATCGTCCTTACTGACCAGGGCAGGAAGCGGATCCGTCCCAAAGATGTTTTCAGGTACATGTCTAGCAGCAAGGAGGAGCGCTAATGAGTACTTTTTTCGAAACTTTCAGCAATAGAAAAGGCGAACTCCTCACCACTTTGATAGAACATATCCAGATTTCATTCATCGCTTTACTTATTGCAGTCCTTATAGGAGTACCACTTGGCATCGCACTTACGAAAACAAAAAAGCTATCGGAAGCAGTCATCAATACTGCAGCTGTCTTGCAGACGATACCTTCTCTCGCACTGCTCGGCTTGATGATACCTTTGTTTGGCATTGGTAAAGTGCCGGCAGTGATTGCCCTCGTCATATACGCATTGCTGCCAATACTCAGAAACACATTTACGGGCATCGATGAAGTGGATGATTCCTTGGTTGAAGCAGCGAGCGGGATAGGCATGAAGCCAATGAGACGTCTGACAAAGGTTGAACTTCCCATTGCAATGCCTGTCATAATGGCTGGTATACGTACAGCCATGGTACTTATCATTGGAACAGCGACACTCGCGGCGTTAATCGGGGCTGGCGGTCTCGGGGACTTGATATTACTCGGGATCGACCGCAACAACACTTCCCTGATTATACTCGGTGCTATTCCTGCAGCATTGCTTGCGATATTCTTTGATGTTGCGCTTCGGATAATCCAGAATCTATCCTATAAGAAAATAACCATTACGCTCGGTGCAATACTTCTGGCCATGTTGCTGATCTCAGTAGGGCCGCTCTTCTCCCAAAAGGAAGAAACAGTGACCATCGCCGGAAAACTTGGAACAGAGCCTTCCATCATCACAAATATGTATAAAATACTTATTGAAGAAGAAACAGACTATGCAGTTAAAGTCGAAGATGGACTCGGTAAGACTTCTTTCCTATTCAGTGCCTTGAAATCCGATGACATTGACGGCTATCTTGAGTTTACAGGGACAGTCCTTGGCGAGTTGACTAAGGAAGAGCTTGACTCCAAAGAAGAAGAAGCTGTCTATGAACAGGCCAAATCCAGCCTGGAGGATGAATTTGATATGACGCTTCTTAAACCGATGGAATACAATAATACCTATACACTTGCCGTAAAGGAAGAGTTTGCAGAAGAGAATGATCTTGAAACGATAGGGGACCTAAGAAGTATAGAAGATGAGATAAAACCTGGTTTCACACTTGAATTCAGCGACAGGACAGATGGCTATCCAGCCATAAAAGAAACGTATGACCTCGACTTCAACAATGTACGCACAATGGAACCGAGCCTGAGGTACCAGGCGGTGGAGAGTGGTGACATCAATCTTGTCGATGCATATTCAACTGATGCTGAACTCAGACAATTCGGGATGGTAATCCTGGAGGATGACCAGAATGTATTCCCCCCTTACCAAGGTGCACCTCTTTTCAAGGAGGCCTATTTGGAGGAGCATCCCGAAATAGTAGAACCATTGAACAAGTTGGCAGGTAAAATATCGAACGAAGAAATGCAGGAGATGAACTATAGAGTTGCGGTTGAAAATGAAGACCCTTACCGCGTTGCAAAAGATTATCTTGTTAAAGCCAACTTGGTAGAATAGCCATGTGATTGGAATGCCTGCTGATCTATCAGCAGGCATTCCAACCTCCATGGGCATTTCCCGGGAAACATCATATTCTTTCATATATAGGAGTGGTTGAATTGAATGATAAAAAATCAATTAGTTCAGTATTTTGGTGGGCTTTAGCCATCTGTATCCTCTTCGTGGCAGTGGGAGCAGCCGTACCTAAGAGACTGGAGTCATCTACGCAGTATGTAACATCACTCATATCCACAAATTTCAGCTGGTACTATCTGCTGTTGGTATTGGCCATACTTTTTGTCTGTATCTATCTTCTTTTTTCCAGATTCAGCAACATCACCCTTGGTAAGGAAGGAGAAGAACCTGAATTTTCCCTCCATTCATGGTTTGCGATGCTCTTCAGTGCCGGAATGGGCATAGGGCTAGTTTTCTGGACCACAGCCGAACCAATCAGCCATGCTTTTTCTTCATCACCTATTGCATCCCCCGGGTCGCAGCAAGCCATTGATCAGGCTATGCAGTTCTCCTTCTTCCACTGGGGCATACACGCATGGGCGGTGTATGGCATAGTGGCACTTGTGTTTGCCTACTTTAATTTTCACAAAGGCTATAAAGGCCTCGTAAGCGCCACGTTAACGCCTTTGTTTGGGAAAAAATTGATGCAGGGTGCCCTAGGCACCTTCCTGGATGTGCTTGCTGTAATCGCTACAGTGACGGGAGTAGCTGCAACCCTCGGTTTTGGCGCCTTACAGATCAATCAGGGATTCAACTTCCTGTTTGGGATTCCCGCTAATTTTCTTGTCCAATTCCTCATCATAGCCGTAGCGACTCTGCTCTTCACATGGTCGACCTGGTCTGGGATCGATAAGGGGATTAAAATGTTGAGCAATTTCAATATGGTCATTGCAGTGGTAGTACTGATCGGCCTTTTCCTTGTTGGCCCTACACTTTATGTCCTTAATATGTTTACCAATTCTCTTGGGAATTATATTTCCGGATTCTTCGATATGAGCTTGAGACTGCCCATGAATGACAGTGATGCATTTGCATGGCTTGAAAATTGGACCGTTTTCTACTGGGCATGGTGGATTTCCTGGGCTCCATTTGTCGGTATCTTCATCGCCCGTGTGTCGAAAGGGCGGACCATCAAAGAATTCATATTGGGCGTTTTATTTGCTCCGACACTCGTATGCTTCATATTCTTTGCGGTATTTGGAGGTTCGGCAATCAATCTGCAGGAGAATGGCATAGCGGATATTTCAGGATTCGCAACGGAAACTGCGACGTTTGCAATGTTTGAGAATTATCCTTTAGGTTTCCTGTTGAGTCTGCTTACCCTTATCGTCATCGCGGTATTCTTTATCACATCTGCCGACTCGGCGACATACGTGATCGGGATGTTGACGACAAATGGAAATAATTTTCCAAGTGGCATAGTCAAGATCATCTGGGGCATCACCTTATCCGCCTTCGCCCTCATCATGATCTACACGGGCGGCACACAAGGTATACAAAACCTACTGATTATCGCGGCACTACCATTTTCACTTGTCATCATCTTTATGATGTGGTCACTGTTCCGGTCATTAAAGGAAGATCATCCCCGTTATCCGGCTAGGACTAAAGTATTTGAAGCCAAAGATTTGAAGACTGGATTAAAAGAAGAAGATTAATTACAAATGCCGCCATTGACCTGAACACAAAACCTCAAGGATTTATCATAAAACCCCCTCCTAAATCAATTTATTGACTAGGGAGGGGGTTTTATATGGACTGGGGTTCTTCATTAATTCACATATAATAGGACCAGGGATACGTTTCTGGTGGTGGGCACTCCACAACAACCATCTCGTCTTTTGTAGGATGCTTCACACTCAATTTCGAGGCCCAAAGTGCTATTTGCTGACCTGGCTTATTTATACTTCGACCGTACTTCTGATCACCATAAAGAGGTGTCCCCTGATTGGCCAGCTGGACCCTTATCTGGTGGGAACGTCCTGTCTTCAATTCAATTTCAATCAGACTGCCTTCTTCGTTGCTTTTTAGAACTTTGTAATCCATCACTGCCTGTTTAGCATCTTTTTTATCCGGCTTGACCACACTTACTATATTTTTGCTGCGGTCCTTCCAAAGATAATCGGTCAACCTACCCCGGTCTTCAGGCAGATGTCCACGCGTTACAGCAACATACTTACGATAAATCTGATGAGTCCTCAATGCTTCGGATAATCTTGAAGCGGCTTTTGAAGTCCTCGCAAACACAATCGCGCCTCCCACAGGGCGATCAAGCCTGTGTACCAGTCCCAGGTAGACGTCCCCTGGCTTGTTGTACTTTTCTTTAATGTACCCTTTTAATATATTCAGTAGATCCTCGTCTTTCGAATCATCTCCTTGCACAAGTAGATTCACTGGCTTCTCAACAATAAGAAGATGATTGTCTTCATACAGAACCTTAATATCCATACCCACACTCCCATTATTCTTATATGGCCATTGATGCCGAATCATGCTTTTACACCGAGTAAACCATTCCTTTCCAATGTACCATGCATTACTCAGATTACAATCCCGACTATTGTACAACCACCCATTTGTGTAGTATCACCCGAATATTAATTTGAATGGTACTGTCAGTTTCTTATTATTTCCCTGTCACTTGCTTGCCTCGCCACTGGTTCATTCCGCCATGGACATTTATGGCTTCTACACCATTTTTTCTGAGGATTTTTGTCGCTTTCCTACTTCTCATGCCGGATTGGCAGATGATATAGACTGGCTTTGAGTCATCTTTGTAATCAGTTATCTTATTTAATGGTAGGTTGATCGATCTTCTGATATGACCGGAACGGTATTCTCCTGGAGTTCTTACATCGAGTAGTTTGCTATTCCTTTGCAGTGCTTCAGCCAATTCTTCCGTGGAAACAGATTTTACTGGATTAAATATTGAAAACATCTGTATCCTCCTTTCTACTAACTCCTATTATACCCCTGGTGGTATTGCTTTTCCAACCGATTACCCTTAAAAAGTCGTTCTATTAATTCCATTTCATGAGCCACAACCGTCTTGATATATCTATTCACATAAATTTATATCCAACATTTGATTGTTTCTGAATAGAGCGGCAATACACTATTTTTTTTATTTTCATATGCTCATTGACAACGCTAAGTTTAAAGTTAGACTTAAAGTATGGATATGTCCAGTTTATGTCTAAATAACCCTATGGAAGGAGAATGACTATGAGCGGCAATGATAATGAAAAGCAATTTTCGAGACGTGACTTTTTGAAGACCACCGGAGTATTTACCGGCGGAATCATTGGAGGTTCTTTACTCGGCGGGGTCGTCATGGATCAAACGGACCTATTCGATGATGAAGAAACCGCAACTTCCAATGAAACAACCGGATCCGATTCTGGTGCCGAAGACGGCAATGTGGCTGCACGTACTTTCTTCAGCCGGAGTGAAGATTTCGAAACGTTGGCTGCAGCCACTGAGCGTATCTATCCTGAAGATGACAATGGTCCTGGGGCTATTGCCCTCGGCGTGCCTTACTTCATCGATCGCCAGATGAGTGGGTTCTACGGCCAGAACAGCCAAGATTACACAATGGGGCCTTTTAAACCGATGGCTTCAGACACACATGGACTTCAGGCAAAACTGATACGTGGGGACATATTCCTTTTCGGTTTGAGACGTCTGGATGAAGTGAGCAACGAAAAACATGATAAGGCGTTCCCGGATCTTGACGGGGAAGCACAAGATGAAATCTTGAAAAGTTTCGAAGCAGGGGACGTTGACATTAAAGGGGTAACTTCTGAATTCTTCTTTAACCTGCTCAGAAATATGACAATAGAAGGCGTCTATTCTGATCCTGCATATGGTGGCAATAAGGATATGCAAGGATGGAAAATGATCGAATATCCTGGACCGCGTATGGGATGGATTAATGAAATAGAATCAAAAGAGTTCCAGTCATTGGAACCAGAAGCATTGAGGCAATATCAGGGAGGTGGCATATAGATGGCCGAAAAGTTAGATAAGGTGGACGTCGTTGTAGTAGGTATGGGATGGGCCGGAGGCATCGTAAGCGCCGAGATGGCTAAAGCTGGAAAAAAGGTTGTGGCACTGGAAAAAGGTGTCGATAAAACCCGGGAAGATTATGTCGGCGTCAAAGATGAACTGAGGTTCGATAACCGATATCAAATCATGCAGGAACTTTCAGGGGATACCATCACCTCAAGGAATGAAATCGATGAAACTGCTTTGCCGGTGCGCACAATGGAAGATATGCAGCTTGGAACTGGTGTCGGCGGAGCCAGCGTACACTGGGCTGGCGCCTCGTACCGCTATTGGCCATATGAGTTCGAAATACGGAGCCAGACGATCGATCGTTACGGTGAAGATAAAATCCCTGAAGATATGAACCTTCAGGATTGGGGCATTACTTATGATGAGATGGAGAAATACTACGAGAAGTGGGAATATACTGCGGGCATTTCAGGAGAGCAGGACCCAAAGGCACCAAAGAGAAAGAAACCATGGCCAAACCCACCTCTAAAAGAAACACCTTCGTTGAAGCTCTTTAAGGATGCGGCAAAGAATCTCGGCCTGCACCCTTTCCAGATTGCAGCAGGCAACCTCTCACAAAATTACGAGAATCCAGATGGGGAACAGCTCAACGCCTGCATGTACTGTTCATTCTGTACACGAGCCGGGTGTGATTTCTCTGCTAAATCAGATCCTATCGCAACCGTAGTAAAAACTGCTTCAAGACAGGATAACTTCGAACTGAGGACACGTGCGAATGTACGCCGTGTACTGTACGATGATGATTCTAAGAAAGCAACTGGTGTCATGTATGTTGACGAAGCCACCGGTGACGAATATGAGCAACCTGCAGATGTAGTCGTATTGGCAGCATTCGCATTTTCAAATAACCGTCTGCTGATGCTTTCCGATATCGGTGAACAATACGATCCCGAGACGAAAAAAGGTACGATCGGTCGTAATTTCAATGGCCAGTATAACTCTGCTTTCCATGGCGCACGTGGTTATTTCGAAAATGAGAAATTCAACCTTTATATGGGGGCCGGGGCACTCGGGGCTGCTGTAAACGATTATGCTGCAGATAACTTCGACCACTCGGACCTTGATTTCATCGGCGGCGGTGCCATTGAATTGAGACAATATGGATTTGGAGCTATCTCCAGCAGTGGCCATGTACCAGGAGATACACCAAGCTGGGGGAAAGAGTACAAGGACAAATCACTCCATTATGCCTATCGTTCATTGGTAATATGGTATACAGCGATTACCATGTCCTACTGGCATAACTACCTCGACCTTGATCCAACATATAAAGATGAATATGGCGATCCTCTCTTACGCGCTACTTATAAATTTGGCGATCAGGAAAGGAACATCGGTAAATTCGGCATCGAAAAATGTCACGAAATCATGGAAGAAATGGGTGCTGACATCATCGAAGATGGGGAAGTCCCAGATGAATTCGACCATGTATATGCTGGCGGACACTATACCGGTGGTGTTGTCATGGGAGACGATCCCGAAACATCTGCAGTAAACAACTATCTTCAGATGTGGGATGTAGATAACTTGTTCGTCGTGGGCGGATCTGCCTTCCCACAGTTCGGCGGACACCACCCGACACCTACCATCGGTGCATTGGCATATCGGGCAGCCGAAGGCATTGAAAAATACATGGAAGAAGGAGAACAGCTTGCGACTGCAAGAGGTCGGAGGTACATCTAGACCTCCATCCATTGAAATTTAGGGTGACATCCTCAAACCGCATACAGAACATGCTATAATCCACATCCCGGTGATGTGGATTATCTTCATTTCAGCCGAATTATTGTTTAACTGCTCTAATTTCGGGATAAACTACGTAAAAAAGGCCAATAGAGCATCTTTAGTATAATAATATTCAGAAATAATACAGTAAGATGTCAATATTACACTGTCAGGCCTAAATTGTAATCTCCTTATTATTGGACTGTAACCCGCCATCCTCCAATCCATGATATATTATTCAATGTCTTAGAAATAAACACCTTAATCATGATGAACACAACGGTTAGACTACGTTTAATATATACCTTTTTGGAGGATGAAATTTTTATGAAGAAAACAATACTGACTACTACTATGGCACTTGGACTTGGAATCACTTCACTCGCTACTGGCCAATCTGCAGAAGCATCTGCTCAGGACATCAACAAAGAAGAGCTTGCGGCAATGGCCCAAAATGGCGCTGCTGAATTGAACAATGCTCCAATACATGAAGGCGCTTATGAGTATAACTTCACTCTTAACGGTGTGGACTACAGCTTCGAATCCAACGGTACGCAGTACACTTGGTCTTACGGCGGCTACGATAACAGCGTAAGCGTAGCGCCGCAGCCGGAAGCTCAGACTCAAGAGCCTGCACCAAAAGTGACTGAATCCTACGATACACAGGAAACAGTTCAAAACAATACTCAAGAGCAAGCACCTCAACAAACAGAATCTGTTGAAACTTCTACACCTGAACCTGTCCAGGAAACAGTGCAGACACAAAAACAATCTGCTCCAAGCCCACAGGCAGCTTCTAACGGTTCAGTAAAAGAACAGTTCCTCGCTGCTGGTGGTACGCAAGCAATGTGGACTAATATCGTTATGCCAGAATCAAGCGGTAACCCGAATGCAGTCAATCACCTCGGTTATAGCGGCCTAGGTCAAACAAAAGAACATTGGGGTACTGGATCTGTTGAAACACAGACAAAAGGCATGATCAACTATGCTCAAGAACGTTACGGTTCTGTAGAAGCAGCTATGGCATTCCGTCAGCAAAATAACTGGTGGTAGGATGTAAGTTAGAATATATCAACCCTTATCATGTGGAGGACTTCCATGTGGTAAGGGTTTTTTTCTCACGATTCAATCTTTCACTGTACATAATAAATTTTGTCCTCACGTCATTTATAAACTATAATAATGGTCAGATGTTGTCACAAGACAAATACCAATATGCCTATTCCCAGCCCGGAATATAAGGAGAGTCGAGATGAGTCCTAAAAAAGAAGATTATATTAAAGCACTTTTCGATTTGGGTGGCCAGGCGACAAAAGTGTCTAACAAGGAAATAGCAGAGCGTTTGGGTACATCCCCGCCTACAGTTACGGAAATGATGGTCAGCCTTGAAAAAATAGGGTGGACCGAATATTTTCCTTATAAAGGCAGTCTATTGACTCCCGAAGGGGCTGAGCGTGCAAAACACCTTATCCATAAACATCGTCTATGGGAAGTGTTTCTTGTCGATAATCTGGGGTTTGAAATTGATGAAGTCCATGATGAAGCAGAAGTTTTGGAGCATGCCACCAGTAACGTCCTGGCCGATCGTTTAGAGAAATACCTTGGATACCCTGATTATTGCCCTCATGGAGGTGCCATTCCATTGAATCTGATAGACAATCAGGAACATCACATCTACCGTTTGTCAGAAGCCAAGGAAGAAGAAACATTGCTTATTTCCAGGATAGTCAATGAGAGTGATCTCGTATCCTATTTTAAAAATAAAAAGCTGAATGTCGGAGATAAGTTGACAGTTATCAGCCGTGACTTAGCTAATGATTCACTGTTGGTCAAGAACCTAACCCAAGGTATGGATATAGAGCTACGCAGTTCCGCTTCGCAGTATCTATTCGTAGAACAACCTGATAGCTGATCATACTTCCCATTTAGATAAATCAAAGCCCCGCCGATATCAATTTATGATATCATCGGGGCAATTTATTAATCCAATTCTGAAACAGTTACAAATTCATACCCTTCAGAAGACAGATATCCCAAAATATCAGGCAGTGCTTGAGCTGTTGTTCCGTGGATATCATGCATTAAAATAATAGCGTCATCATGCATGTTAACTCTTATCCTCTCTTCAATTATATCGGGGTCTTTATTTTTCCAGTCTTCCGTATCTATCGTCCAGAGGACTGGCTCCATGTTGATGAAATTGTTGATCTCCTCATTTGTGCTTCCATACGGCGGTCTGAAGACCGTAGGCTTCAAACCTGTCGCCTGCATTATCAGTTGATTGGTCCGAGATACTTCAAAATCGATCTGTTCAAAGGAAAGTGTGGTGAAATCTGGATGATTCATTGAATGGTTGCCGATCTCATGACCTCTCTCTGCCACCTCTTTTGCTGCATTCATATAATACTCTACCCTTTTGCCCTGCATGAAGAATGTTGCTTTTGCATCATACTGGTCAAGTGTGTTCAATATATTCAAAGTATGCTCTGGATGGGGGCCATCGTCAAAAGTAAGTGCCACTTTCTTTGCTTGTTTATCAATGGATCGTTCAGTATATACTTTCGCTTCTGCATCCTCTTCCTTCTCTGTGTCATCCTCCTCGTCAGACACAGTCAGGAATTGAGTGTATTCTTCTTTTACAAGATTGCGTGCTTTATCGGAAGGTATCTCAACCTCAATGCTCCCTGCAGCACCCGCTGCTATTTCATATTGATTGAATGACAGACTCAATCCAACATTGGTTATATAAACATTATTAAAGTCATTATCCGGTGCTTCAATCCATTCCTTCAATTCATCTTCAAATAGATAGCGGCTCAAGTCTTCATCTTCTTCTGCATATTCAAGAATATAATCATAGAGTAATCCCCTATTTTCTGCAGTATCATCGAATATTTCCTGACCTTCTATCACTTCTCCTTCTTTTACATCAGCCATTATTATATTCTTTCTCGTCTCGCCATTGGCCCCATATGTAAACATATATGTAGTAAAGTCGAATGTATAGAGATCGTCGTCTACACGCTCAGTCTCATAACTGAGGTTGAAAATTGCCTCTTGACCTGAAGATGGTGCTTCAAGTTCCTCAAGTTGCCTATCGAAATAACGCCTCTCACCTTCAATATATTGCTTGATGGAATCATCAATCGAATCAACAGCGGTTTCAGGATATTGCGTGCTGGCGTTCAATGTTTCAGTGTCTTCAATTTCAGTAATGATATCTATCCCTGGATAATTCGATTCTTCGATAGACTTAGATTCTTTTTGTTCTGTCTCTTCAGGATTATTTTCTTCGCCCTGGGAACCTTTTACAGAACTTGTATTCTGCTCCGTCTTTTCGGGGGACTGGCATGCCGCCAATATAATGATAATGGTAAATAGATACAGTAGTTTCTTCAATTCAGTCACCTTCCGCCCACTCTTCAGTCTGGGTTTACATATTTATCTTGCTATCGTTCGAATAGATTCTTTCTCATCATCATAAGCAGCTATATATCAATTGCCTTGAACACTCCGTTTATAGTGAATGTTTCAATTAGACCTGCCATCTCTTCGGTTGATTCCTGACAGTCATTTTTGAGCCATTTCAAAAATATGCCCATATGTGCATTCGTCACATATGTTATCAAGTAATCCGTAAACCCTTCCGAGTTCAAATCCACACCGAACTCCTCACTCTTCACTTTATAGAAATCATACATATGACGGGAAAAATACTTTGCAAACTCTGTGGTACCCACACTGTTGGCTACCGTCAACACGCGTATTCGGTTTTCCTTAAGGTACTCAAAAACTTTCAGGATAGTCTCTTTAATCTGGCTTTCTGCAATTTCACTGTAGCTTTCACCCACAATGTTACCGTACAACAATGCCTCGATGTCAGAAACAAGCGCGACTTGAAAACTCTCGATCAACTCATATTTGTCGCTGTAATGGCTATAGAAAGTTCCTCTGTTGATCATCGCTTCATCACTTATATCTTTTATCGTAATATTTTCAAATGACTTCTCTTTCAATAGCTTGATGATTGCATCATCTATGCTTTGTAATGTTTTCTGTACCCTTAGATCTTTCTTCAAAAATACCCAACCTTTCTTAGTATTATGTTGGTTATCCTACATAATGGATTATATTAACCATTGAACAATAAGTAAAACGACATATAATATTTTATTGTACACAGTGTTCATTAATTATATTTTAGCACAAATAATGGAAAGGTGATTCAATGTTCCAAGATTTTAAATTTATCTTCAAAAAACCAATGCTTCTAACTTCCCTTCTCGTCATTTCTTTATTACCAGTCATATATGCATCCATCTTTCTCGGTGCCATGTGGAATCCCTATGATCGTACTGATGATATGGCTTTCCATGTCGTGAACGAAGATAAGGGTAACGAAGATATTGATCTAGGCGCAGAAATAGAAGAGGAACTTAAGCGGAATGATCAGCTTGATTGGCAGTTCACCGACTTGAATGAGGCCAAAAAAGCGCTGCAAAAAGGGGATTCGTACGGTTATCTGCGGATTCCTGAAGATGCCTCCGACAATGCAATGACTTTTTTGAGTGATGATCCGAAACCAGTAGATATGGTGTTGAAAACGAACCCAGGGCATAATTTCATCGGCTCGATAATGTCTGAACAGGCAGGTTCCATGCTGACGGATACTGTAAAAACGAGCATCACTGAAACTTATACATCTACACTCATCGGCCAACTGAATGACCTCTCGGAACAAAGTGATGAAGCCAAGCAGGCATTGGCTGATCTAAAAAATGGCGCCCATGATCTCAATGATGGATTGATCGAAGCTGAAGAAAGCACTGCCCAATTGAATCAGGGCTCTGCTGAGGTTAATGAGGGGGCCGCTCAGCTCAGTCAGTCGTCAAAAGCACTTCATGATGGTGAAACGCAGTTCACAGGACAATTGGAACAATTTTCACCAATTCTCGGCAACAATGCCCAGGCGGTCCTGGGTGCACAAAGAGAACTGGAAGACGGTGCAGGGCAAATTGAAGCGGGCAGTTCCCAGCTGGCTCAAGGAGCTAGCGAATTGAATTCCGGTTTATCACAGCTTGAGTCTGGCACAGGGAATTTGGTAGAAGGTTCGGGAGAACTTGCTGGTGCACTCGATGAAATTGATACAAGGTTCAACGAAGTTTTATCCCAGTTGGACGAAAACGATATTGCATTTACAGAAGATGGTGCAAAAGCCATTGCCACACCCGTCAATCTGGATATTGAAAGTATTGTAGATACTCAGAATTATGCCCAGAGCTTTGCGCCGCTCATCATTGCAGTAAGCTTGTTCATCGGCAGCATCACCTTCAATGTCGTCTATCCGATGAATAAGATTTTTGAAGACAGACAATCTGTACTACGCCAGTGGGTGAGCAGAATCTCACTGTTCCTTAGCCATGCCTTATTGATGTCGACACTGTTATATATTGTAATTGTCTGGATTATGCAGATTGAAATCGCCAGTCACGGGAAATTTTTCTTGGCCATGCTAGTGTGGTCGACTGCCTCCATTGCAATGATTGGACTGCTTGTCATGATTTTTGGGAATTTCGGGAAGTTTTTAGGCATTGTACTGCTCATCATTCAATTATCATCAAGTGCCGGTACTTTCCCGATCGAGACCTCAAGCGATTTCTACCAAGGACTCTATCAAGTGGTGCCGATGGCCTTTGTAGTAACCGGTTTCAGGGATGCAGTGTTCAATCAAGGATTCGATTATAATTTCAGTACGGTGATCTATGTATTGCTCGTGACGATACTGGCAGCTTTCATCCTCATATCATTAGTGCTGCTATTGAAGAATAAAATGCCGAAGTATGAAGAAAAAGTCAATAAACTAAGCAAATTTGAAAGTTGATTCTAGCAGGGGCCTACTAAACAAAGTAGGCCCCTTTTTGATGTAATTTACTTAAATGACTGTAAATTTGCATATCTTTAGTAATTTTATTTGTAAAAACCAATTACTTTTGTTATAGTGAATTAAGTTTAGGGAGCCCTAACTTAGGGATCCCTAATATTCACTATCCCAGAGGGATGTATAGTAATAGGGGGATCACGTTTTGGAGCAGTCACTCGACGTTAAAGATTTAACCGTTTCATATTCTAATAAAATTGCCATAAAAAACTTTGATGTTTCAGTGGATTCGGGCAAACTGATCGGCATTATCGGACCGAACGGTTCCGGAAAATCAACATTTGTAAAATCAGTCCTTGATCTGGTGCCAAAAGATTCGGGGGAAGTACAGATATTTGGAAAATCCATCGATAAAATCCGTAAGAATATCGCCTATATTCCTCAAAGATCACATATAGATTGGAATTTCCCCATCCTGGTCAAAGACACGGTGATACAAGGCACCTATCCTAAATTGGGCCTATTCAGCCGCCCTAAAGAGAAAGAAAAGAAAATAGCCATGGAAGCATTAAAAAAAGTCGGAATGGAAGAATTCGCCGATAAACAGATAGGTGAACTTTCAGGTGGACAGCAGCAAAGGGTGTTCGTAGCGAGAAGTCTCTCTCAAAATGCCGATATCTTATTCATGGATGAACCATTTGTTGGAATCGACATCCACAGTGAGGAAGTCATCATCAAAATTCTGAAGGAATTGAGGGATCAGGGAAAAACGCTATTCGTCATCCACCATGACCTGACCAAAGTAGAAGATTATTTTGATGACTTGATCTTAGTGAATGGCGGTCTGGTTGCTGCAGGGCCGGTTGCTGAAGTGTTCACCCCAGATCTGATGGAGAAAACTTTTAATGCGCCATTAGCTGTTTTAGAGAACATGGGAGGTAAACTATCATGAGTTTTTTGAATGACCTATTGTTCTATGATTACCTCCAGAAAGCCTTGATCACTTCAATAATGGTCGGCATCATATCCGGTGTAATCGGCAGTTTCATCGTACTGCGCGGAATGTCGTTGATGGGGGATGCCATTTCGCATGCAGTACTGCCTGGCATCGCCATTTCTTACATGTTGGGTATTTCGTATTTCTATGGTGCTGTAGTAGCAGGAGTGATCGCTGCTGTGGGTATAGGTGGCATCAGCCAAAACAGTAGAATCAAGACAGACGCTTCAATCGGAATAGTGTTCTCAACTGCTTTGGCTCTAGGGATCATACTGATTACAAAAGCGCAGAGTGCAACAGATTTGACGCAGATACTGTTCGGTAACGTCCTCCACGTCAGGACTTCTGATATGTGGATCACTGCAGGGGTCAGCCTTCTGGTCATCATCATTATCGTGGTCTTCTATAAAGAACTTCTCATTGCAACATTCGATGAGACGATGGCACGGGTTTATGGCTTGAACACCCGTTTCATCCACTATGGTCTGATGGTACTGCTGACACTTGTTGCAGTCGCCTCCCTGCAGACAGTCGGGGTGATACTGGTAGTCTCCCTGCTGATTACGCCGGCCTCGACCGCCTATCTGCTGACGAACCGCCTATCCATCATGATCGTATTATCTTCAATTTTTGGAGCCAGCGCTGCAGTGGTCGGCATCTATTACAGCTACATGCATGATCTGCCGTCCGGCCCTATCATAGCGATTGCTTCTGCCATCCTCTTTGTATTGGTGCTGATTTTTTCTCCAAGGCAAGGCGTGCTGTGGCCAAAGCTTCGCAAGATGAAAAAATCATAATTGATGAGCCATTATAAATTTTTAGGAGAGATTAAACATGAAGAATAAGATTACTTATCTGATCGGCCTGTTGATGGTCGTACTAGTGTTGAATGCTTGTTCAAATGAAAACAGTGCTGCGGGTGAAGCGAATGAGGATGATAAATTGAAAGTGGTCACATCCTTTACGATTCTAGAGGATCTCGCCCGTGAGATTGGAGGCGAGGATGTCGACATTCATAACCTCGTACCGACCGGCACGGATCCCCATGAATACGAACCACTTCCTAAAGACATGAAAAAGGCCACTGACGCGGATATTCTTTTCTATAATGGCTTGAACCTTGAGGGTGGTGGAAATGGTTGGTTCTTTAAAATGATCGATTCCGTCAATCAGGACCCAGACGATGTCTACTCCCTATCAGACCGCATCGAACCGATGTACATCACTGATGAAGAGACCCAAGCAGAAGAAATCAACCCGCATGCTTTCATCAGTCCTAAAGTGGGGATAAAGATGGCAGAAGATATGCGTGACGCTTTCATTGAAAAAGACCCGGAAAGAAAAGAAAACTACGAGAAGCGGGCTGACGAATATCTTAAACGATTGAAAGATGTAGAAGGGGAGTACCAACAGAAGATAGATGACATTCCGAAAGAAGGTCGGGTACTTGTTACAAGTGAACGCGCCTTCCAATATCTTGCCAGTGATTACGGTTTGAAGGAAGGGTATATATGGGCAATTGATACTGAAGATACCGGTTCACCCAACCAGATAAATTCACTTGTTTCATTCATTGAAGAAAATGACGTGCCTGTACTCTTCATCGAATCGAACGTCGATCCGCGTCCGATGGAGACCGTCTCCGATCAGACGGGCGTTCCTTTTTCCAAAAAACCCATCTATTCCGATGAAATTGGAAAACCGGGAGAAGAAGTGGACACCTATATCAAGTATCTGAATTACAACATCAATCTGATCCATGACGAGTTGAGCGCCGAGTAAAAGATATGGCCGTGTGGCCATATCTTTTTTTAATGGTTGATGACCCTCGATGTTCTATCTATCATTGATGTCGTCAAATTTCCCGGGAAATCATTGAAACACATTGACAGTCTGATGACTCATATCCATATTTGACTTTGAGGAATGAGTCGGCTAACATGATAATCAACTGAATACGCAACACCACTAGGGGTGCTTTTTAGCTGAGACGGTCACAGACCGATCCCTTTGACTTGATCTGGATAATGCCAGCGTAAGGAATGTGGGATGGTCGGACATATCCTGTCTTCATACTAAACCCATTTCCTACGCTGGAAATGGGTTTTTATCATTCTAAATAGGAGGATTATGATGTTAAGTACACAATTGAAGCAGGATGCAGAGCAGTTTATTGACGAAATATACGGGGATGATTTCATCCAGGGGCTCATAAATGAAGATATTGATCACGCTTCACTCATCCACTATCTTCAGGCAGATGCATTATATCTTGAAGAATTCGCAAATATTTATGCCATGCTGATCTCGAAGACCACTTCCAAGGACATGATGGAATATCTTCTCGAAGAGATGCGTTTCATACTTGGGGGAGAGGTCGAGGCACATGAAGTTTTGGCAAGAGCTGTAGGAAAGCCATATGCAGAAATCATAAAGGATGGAGAATGGTATCCTTCTGCCGATCATTATATTAAACATATGTACTATAACGCCTATGCTAAGGAAAATATCGCATTCACATTAAGTGCCATGGCGCCGTGCCCCTACATCTATCAAAAGTTGGCGGAAAAGGCGATGGCGCAAAACGTATTCCAGGAAAACCACCAATACCGGGGATGGTTCGAATTCTACAGTAGCAATATCGATGAGACGGCTGATGTGATGTTCAACGCCATCGACAAAGAAGCGGAGAATATGAATGATGATGAAATAGGCCTGCTGCGCAAAAATTTCAGAGAGAGTGCAGAGCATGAAAGGCGGTTCTTCAATATGGCGATGACAAGAGAACACTGGGCGGGGGTGGATATGAATGTCTAGAATGCCCATTGCGTTGACTGTTGCAGGGACCGATCCGACTGGCGGCGCTGGTGTTTTGGCTGATATCAAAACCTTCCATTCACAAGAGGTGTTTGGAATGGCTGCAATCACCGCCCTGACCGCACAAAATACCATCGGCGTCCAAGATGTCCATAATATCCCGGGACAGTTTCTACAGGAGCAATTGGACAGCATCTTTTCCGACGAAGTACCAGACGCCATGAAAAGCGGCATGATTGCCAACGAAGAGATGATGGCAGTCATAAAAGAGTGTGTTGAACGCCACCAAGTCCCCTATATCATCGATCCGGTCATGATTGCCACAAGCGGTGATCCACTCATAGATGGAGATGCTGCTGAATTTCTCAGAACACAGCTTTTACCCCTTGCTTTGACCGTTACACCAAACATACATGAAGCAGAGAAGATCAGTGGCCAACAAATCAGTAGTGAGGGGGATATCAAGAAAGCTGCCGATATTTTCCTGAATGACATCGGGGTGCAGAGCGTTGTAATAACAGGCGGACATCTGGATTCAGGCCCCACAGACTATTTATTTACTGCAGACAACGCAATAGAACTCAGTGAAACGCGTATCGATACAACCAACACACATGGCACAGGATGCACATTTTCAGCAGTGATGACAGCAGAGGTGGCCAAGGGGAAATCGATCGAAGAAAGTTTCCGTACCGCTAAGCGCTATATCACTTCGGCAATCAGACATAACCCAAATATCGGAAAAGGTAATGGACCGGTCAGCCATTTCAGCTATAAAGGAGAGTAATTCATGGATAATGTAAATAGACTCAGAGAGATGAACCCGCTTGTTGTCTGCATCACAAATGATGTCGTCAAAAACTTCACGGCTAATGGGCTCCTTGCGATTGGCGCTTCGCCACTTGTAGGCGGGGAAGTCGCAGAAGCTTCAGATCTGATGAAATCCGCTTCTGCACTCCTCATCAACATCGGTACTGCAGATCAATCCAAACTACAGGTCATGGATGAGATGATGAAGGAAGCAAACAGGAATGATGTGCCGATTGTATTTGATCCAGTCGGATTTGGTGCTTCACGCTTCAGGATGGAGTTTACAGAACAGCTTTTATCACGCCACGAAGTGTCACTCATTAAAGGGAATGCTGGGGAAATGCATGCACTATCAGGAGCTGAAAGCAATATGAAGGGGGTCGACTCTAAAGAAGAGACTCCTGCCGAAGAAATTGCAGGCAAGGCCTATGATCGGTACAGGACCCCTGTACTTGTTACAGGTGAGCAAGACGCCCTTATGACTGACAGCGGACTTTCGATAATGGGCAACGGCCATGCCCTACAGGGGAGAGTGACAGGCTCAGGATGCCTTCTTGGTGCAATCATCTGTGCATTCCTTGGAACCTCAGATCATTGTGATCAGCAGTCCATCATCGATGCAGTCAGTTATTATAACCTGTGCGCTGAGAAGGCGGCTTTGGCCCAAGAACATCCAACCCCAGGTACATTCGCCACAAGGCTGATCGATGAGCTGTATTTGAATGATAACAACTTGCTCAAAGAACAGAATGTGACGACCAGATGATGGATAAAAACGCACTTGAATTATACTTTATCTGTGGAAGTTCCGATACGGAGGGAGACCTCCTCATTGTGATTGAGGAAGCTTTGGATGCTGGAATCACACTGTTCCAACTCAGAGAAAAGGGCAGCAGATCCTTGACAGGCGAAGAACTGGTGGAGACAGCTTTTAAAATAAAGAAATTATGCCATAGCTATGAAGTGCCTTTCATCATTAACGATGACTACGAACTAGCTGAACAGATCGAAGCCGACGGGGTACACCTCGGTCAGGATGATATCGGGGTCCAAGATCTCCCTCCCTATTTTAACGACAAGATCGTCGGTCTATCTGTAGGTAATGCAAAAGAATTGGCATCAAGCAATCTCAAAAAAGTCAGTTATATAGGCACGGGGCCTGTCTATGCCACACCCTCAAAGGCGGATGCCGGCAAGGCCATTACGCCAAAAGGTCTGGCTGACATGAGACGCCTAATTGGCGACAAGCCAATGGTGGCAATAGGTGGCATCACCCCGGACAACTACATGGCCTGCCTGGAAAACGGAGCTGATGGCATCTGCGTGATTTCCGCCATTGCAAACGCACCGGATATAAGGGATGCCGTACATCGCTTCCTATGATGTTGAAAAATAATAGGTGAAGGTCCGTGCGGACCTTCACCTATTTGATATCATCATTGAATTGTACTGCAGGCTTCCGTTTCTTCCCATTGGCCGCCCTACCTTTATATCTATCTATGCCATAGCCCGCTGCACCCGCAATAAAGGCCGGAACCATCCAGCCAAGACCTTGTTCGAAGAATGGTGTCTGTCCAAGGAGGAGACTAACAGTTTCTGATTCAATGCCGATGCTGATCAACACCTCATATAATGCATAGACGGCAGTCACGAATACCGCAGCCTGATACATCTTCCTGCTTTCCCCCGTTACACGCTCAACTAAAGAGAGGACTATCAGGACAATCGCGATTGGATAGATGAATACCAATAGGGGAACCGCAAGCTCTAAAATCAGATCCAACCCCAAATTCGATACCAACAAACCAATTAGAACGAAGATGCCCGCATAGGTAGAATATGCAATATTAGGGTAGATTTCGTTGAAGAATCTTGAACAGGCACTGATCAGTCCCACACAGGTCGTAAGACATGCCAGGAGCACAATGATGCCAAAGAGCAATCCGCCCGCCGCCGGGAATAGAAGATTCGCTGAATGTGTTAATATCTCTGCACCGTCTTCAAGCCCACTTCCCCCTGGTATGACACGCCCGATCCAACCCAGCGAGAAGTATACGGCTACCAGACCCAGTCCTGCTATCAGCACTGCACCGAAAGTTCCTTTTACCAATTCTCCTTTTGTTTCTGCACCCTTATCCTTCAGGGCATTGATGATCACGATTCCGAATGCCAATGCTGCGACCGCATCCATGGTGAAATAGCCTTCCAATATTCCGGTGACCAATGGCGAACCAGTGTACTTTTCTGCAGCAGGGGCTCCGGGATTCTCAAAAGTAAAGAAAGCCCTTACGACGAGCACCGACAATACCAACAACAGAAGCGGCGTAAGATACTGTCCGATGCGGTCCACTATCTTTTTAGGATTGAGGCTTATCAGGTATGTAATTCCAAAGAATACGATGGAAAAAATCGCAAGTACAAGGCTGCTTTCCACATTAAAGATCTGTTTGAACCCAAGTTCATAGGCAACACTGGATGCACGCGGTATGCCATAAAACGCCCCGATGGACATATAGATGATGACTGCAAAAGCCACACCAAATACAGGATGCACCCGTTGCCCCATGGACACCAGGCCATCCTCGGACAAAGCCACTGCTACGATCGCCATGATAGGAAGCAGTACGCCAGTAATCAGAAAGCCAATTATTGCAGGGCCGAAGCCGTCACCTGCTTCCATTCCAAGAAGCGGTGGGAAGATAAGGTTACCCGCACCGAAAAATAAGGAAAAAAGCATAAATCCCGCAAATATTATATTAGATCTTTTCATTATTATAGCTCCTTGATTCAATTTGATTCCTAGAGGATTTTTGGATTGCTGCCAATTATTTGGAATCGAATCATTCCCCGTTAAAAAACGCCCCTGCTCAGGGACGATACGATAGCGACTCTACCAGGCTATTCCGTAGAGTCATATTGATGAACCTCACTCAACCGACATGATGTTTCAGGGACAGGCAACTTTTCCCATCCTTTATCTTCATATACAACGTCCATGTAATCCAACTTATATAATCTAGCAGAACTTTGTCAGAAAAGTCAATATTATTGAAACATATATACTTATTCTAATATATTCAGACAATTCTAACCAATGTGCTTTACAATGATAAATATTTGTAATAATGTGATGTTGATACTTAAATAATTTAATGGGATAGGAGCTTACATATGTTCAAATTGACCGGTACTTTGATTGCAGTAATCGCCATCATACTAATTGCCATCATCGCTGCCGTTGGATGGTACATCTTCATGAAAGCCAGATACCGTACTGTACCTTCCAACGAAGCGCTCATCGTTACAGGGCCAAACCTTGGGGATGAGGCAAAAGAAACCAACATCTATAAGGATGACCAAGGGCGCTACATGAAAGTCATCCGGGGGGGCGGGCACAGGCTCAAGATGTTCCAGACGGGCACAAAGGTCTCCCTTAAATCATTCCAGCTGCAAATATCTACGCCAAAAGTCTACACTCTAGAAGGCGTCGGAATATACGGTCAGGCGGTTGCGACTGTAAAAGTGGCTGATGACCTGGACGGCATCGTCAAATACGCCGAGCAGTTCCTTGGAAAGGAACAAGAAGAAATCGAACATGAAATCTCTGAAGTGCTGAACTCCAACCTCCGCGCCATCCTATCGAAGATGACTGTCGAACAGATCAATAAGGACCGTGAGAGCTTCAATGAACAGGTCCGTGAGATTGCGCAGGATCAGTTGAACCGGATGGGCTTCAAAATCACTTCGCTTGGTCTATCCGACCTGAGGGATGATGAGAATTATCTTGAAAACCTTGGACGTCCTCAAATCGCCCGGATCAGAAAAGAAGCTGAGATTGCAGAATCCGAAAACAGGCGTGAAACTGAAATACAACAAGCAAAAGATAATGAAACCATTTCAAATGAACAATATAAAAGAGAAATGAACATAGCAGATAGCCGTAAAGAGAAAGATCTGAAGGAAGCAAGGAACTTGGCTGAAACGGAAAAGGCGAATGCTTCTGCTAAAGCTTCCGGGCAATTGGAAGAAGAAGAAAGACGTCTCGAAGTGGAACAACAACGGTTGGAAATCCGGGAACAGGAAAAACAGAATGAATTAAAACTGTTGAAACTGGAACGGGAAAATGACGTTGAAATCGAAAAGCAACAAGTCGAAGTGAGGAGGCAGCAGGCTGAGGCGGATTACTATACACGAACTAAAGAAGCTGAGGCCAGAGCCGAAGCCCGCATTGCAGAAGGTAACGCCGAAGCACAAGTCATAAGAGAAAAGAGCCTCGCGGAAGCCGAAGCAATCGAGCGCCGTGCAGAGGCGATGTCTGAACATAAAGATGTCATCATCCTGGAGCAGTTCATCAAAATAATGCCTGAATTCGCCAGAGCTGTCAGTGAATCCATGAGCAACGTAGAATCCATACGCATAATGGACAGCGGAGGTGGTGAACAGCTGAAATCACTGCCGAATACCGTCACTGGTACGATGGCCAAACTTCAGGAGAGCATGGGGCAGATGACCGGATTCGATCTGGATCATTTCCTGAATAATCTATCTGACGGGAAATCACAGATCTTAGATGGCAATGATGAAGGGGACGAAGAGCGGAAATCAGAAGACACGGACGACGCCCAATAGACTTTAATAAAAATAATCCTTCCATGACATTTGTATATACCATTTCAGATAGAAGGGTCAGAAATCTTAATTAAAGGGGGTTCTGACCCTTTTTATTAATCTGTTAGAAATTATGATCGATACTCGATATATGGTTACTCTATGCAACCTGCTATTGCTTGTTATAGCCATATTCTATGGTAAGCGCATTTGATTTAGCTGAATCTCTATGGTACGTTTAAGAACGTACTAGTTTTAAAGTGTTGAAATAACGTCAAGTGTAAGGACTGAGTTTTTTGAGCGTAATTGAAATCAAGAACGTCACTAAAGTATTTGGTACATATGACGAGGAAGTACAAGAATTATTGCATAATAATGCATCTAAAGATGAAATCATTAAAAAAACCGGTGCTACGGTTGCGGTCAAATCAGCGAATCTAAGCATCGAATCAGGGGAAGTCTTTGTTGTCATGGGACTTTCCGGCAGTGGTAAATCCACTTTGATCAGACTAATCAATCGGCTGATTGACCCAACCGAGGGCGATCTTCTGATCAAAGACAAAAACGTTGCACAGCTGAGCCCTAGTGAATTAAGGGAATTCAGAAGATCGAACCTTAGTATGGTCTTCCAGAATTTTGCCCTCTTCCCTTTTAAAAACATCTTGGAGAATGCGGCATTCGGACTTGAGGTCCGGAAATTCCCAAAGAAGCAGAGGAGAGAAAAGGCGGAAGAAGCTTTGGACCTGGTAGGACTAGGAAATTATAAAAAACAGTTGCCGAATCAACTTTCCGGCGGTATGCAGCAGCGTGTCGGATTGGCTAGAGCACTGGCCAATGATACGGATATCCTACTCATGGACGAAGCATTCTCGGCACTAGACCCCCTGATCAGAAAAGAGATGCAGCAGGAACTATTACAACTTCAGCAGAAAATGCAGAAAACAATAGTATTCATCACCCATGACCTCGATGAAGCACTGAGCATAGGTGACCGCATCGCCTTAATGAAAGATGGGGAAATCGCACAGGTCGGGAAACCTGAAGAAATCGTCACAAACCCGGCGAATGATTATGTCAAGTCTTTCGTTAAGGACATTGATCGTTCGAAAGTCCTTAAAGTAAAGCATGTCATGAAGCGTGTTGATGGGGAAAGTATTTCTACTGATCTTCCTTCCATAAATTCTGAGGCTTTACTTTATGAAACATATCCATTGTTCAAAGATGGGGTGCATGAGCTGACAGTAGAAGCGAATGGACAAAACATCGGTATTTTAGAGTTCAATAAAGTGTTTGAAGTGTTGGCTCAAGGAAACGAGGTGGAAAACAATGTTGGATAATCTGCCTCGCCTCCCGGTAGCCCAGTGGGCATCAGATTTTGTCGATTGGCTCACCAGTTCCTTCAGCTTCATATTCGACCCGATCAAAGAAGTTTTAGAAGGACTGATGGATTGGATCATTCAAATACTGGAATTCATTCCGCCCACATTGTTTATAGTCATAGTAATGGCGCTTGCATTTATATTTATGAAGAATAAGGTACTTTCTCCTATTCTGATCGGAGTTGGTCTTCTATTCATATATAACCAAGGGCTATGGGCAAACTTGATTGATACTATGACCTTGGTCATCATCAGTGGTCTGATATCGGTAGTTTTCGGTATTCCTTTAGGCATACTGATGTCCAAAAGCACTGGCTTCGAAACTGTCATGAAACCAATTTTAGATTTTATGCAGACGATGCCCGCTTTCGTATATTTGATTCCCGCAGTTGCGTTTTTCGGAATTGGCATGGTGCCGGGAGTGTTCGCTTCCGTCATTTTCTCAGCACCCCCTACAATTCGTCTGACGAACTTGGGAATCAGGCAGATATCTGCTGAGCTCATTGAAGCAAGTGATTCATTCGGCACCACCCCGATGCAGAAACTGGTCAAAGTGCAATTGCCTTTGGCAAGATCCTCCATCATGGCTGGGGTGAACCAGACGATCATGTTAGCCCTTTCAATGGTGGTCATTGCCTCCATGATTGGTGCGCCGGGGTTAGGTACAGAAGTGTTGAGTTCCCTCCAAAGGGCTCAAGTAGGTACTGGATTTGTTGCTGGATTGGGAATCGTTATATTAGCGATTATTATAGATAGATTTACTCAATCAAAAAAATAATTATTATAGGAGGATATATTCATGAAGAAATGGAATCTTTTAGTATTGACGCTTGTACTATCAATAGTACTTGCTGCTTGTGGCGGTTCAGGCGAAGAGGAATCTGCGGATGAAGAAGGCTCAAGCGACAATGGCAACCTGGGTGAAGAAGAACTTACTCTGTCTTATGTAGAGTGGGATTCTGAAATTGCTTCTACCCATGTAATGCAGAAAGTATTGCAGGATGAAGGCTATAATGTAGAAATAACGCCTTTGGATAACGCTGTAATGTGGCAATCAGTTGCTACCGACGAAGCAGATGCTTCCGTAAGTGCATGGCTACCTCTTACACATGGCGATCTGTATGACGAGTATGAAGACCAGATTGAAGACTTAGGTGCTAACCTTGAAGGCGCAGCCATCGGCCTGGTAGTTCCTAAAGATTTCCCAGCTGAGTCCATTGCAGACTTGAGCGACCAAGCTGATCAGACAATTACAGGCATCGAACCAGGTGCAGGTGTCGTGCAAGCTTCCGAGAGAGCTTTGGAAGATTACGATAACTTGAGTGATTGGGAAGTTCAGACATCTTCTTCAGGTGCAATGGCTACCGAACTTGGCCAGGCAGTCGAAAATGACGAAGAAATCGTAGTGACAGGGTGGTCACCACACTGGAAATTCCAGAAATACGACCTTAAATACCTCGAAGACCCTGAAGGCACATTCGGCGAAGCGGAAGACATCGTTACCATCGCAAGCCAAGAGCTCGAAGATAAAAGCCCACATGCCTATGAAGTCCTTGATAACTTCAATTGGACAACAGAAGACATGGAATCAGTAATGCTTGATATAGAAGAGGGCACTTCTCCTGAAGACGCTGCGGCGAATTGGGTAGAAGATAACGCTGATAAAGTCTCCGAGTGGACTGAATAGTTTGACCCAGACAATCAGGCATCCAAAATTGGATGCCTATTTTTTATATTTTTGATATTTTGATATCGAGGAAAAATTGCTGGATCAACTGGCAGCCATTCTTCAAAATACACAGTCAATTAGTCATCAACCTCTTTTTTCGAGTAGAAAAACAGAACTGTCATTACAACTGCACTGACTACAAATAATACAATAGCCGATACGATGATATAGTTTTCGTCCTTAGGATCACCACCCACAAAAATCTTTGCTGATAACTCCGGAAGGCTCAAGGCAATAATCAGGAATGTATAGAACCACCGACCCATCACCACTGTCCCGAAGACGAATATACCAAGCAAGAATAACCCTGCTATCATATTGCTTTTTGATGAAAGCGTCATAAATTCATATATCGGATAACGGTCTGCCAAGTAGAGTCCACCAACTAGAAGTGCCATGTAGATTACCCCATACAATCCGCATAGGACAATTCCTGCTGTACTTATTTTTTCCGTTTCTAAATCAGTAAAATGGATGAATATGAACTTAATCACCAGATAGAACAGAAACGGACCGAATAAGGTCAAGGAAACATAATAGATGAACATAGAAAGAGTATAATCAAAATCTCCTCCGATCAGACTCGGTATAGTGAACATCCCTACTAAAAAAATAAAGATCAGAAGTATTTTCCTTCTCAAGTGATTAGTCTCTGGTAATTCAATCGAAAGTGTCTTCATATAATTTTTTACAGAACCACCGGTCACGCTTTCCAGATCTTCTCCATTTTGTTCTGCCAACATCAGATGATCTCTTAACTCTTCTTCCAGATTGTCCCTATATTCATCGTCTTTACCCCGCGCCATCATTTCAATGCGGAATTTCTTTAGGAACTTCTCCGATTTTTCACTTAACATTTTCATCTCCCCCAAATAAATTAGACATCCCCTGGTTCAACTTGAACCATTTATCCTTAAAACTTCTCAATTCTTCTTTACCGCTGGTGCTGATGCTGTAGTATTTACGTTTCGGACCACCACTGTCCGATTTCACCATGCGTGTTTCAACATAACCCTTTTTGCTTAACCTCAAGAGCACAGGGTATATACTTCCCTCACTGATATCAGGAAATGCCTTTTCTTTAAGTTTCTCAGCTATTTGATACCCGTAAGTTTCATCTTCAGCAATTAAAGCAAGAATTGCACCATCCAGCAGCCCTTTCATAATCTGATCTGAAACTGACATCTTTTTCTCCCTTCAACTATCTTATAATATAATATAGTTCTATAAAAGATAGTTGTCAAATGTTAAAATATAATTGGATTTTTAAGCTTATGTCATGCATAATAATTCATTATTTTGAAAATTTTATGGTTCAGGGATATAATTATAGAATTAACAGTTTCAGACTTTAAAACCATAACTAACATATTCTAAAAATTTATATAGATGAGGACGTTTAACATGAGTGTAATTTCATTGGAAAATATTCAACCGGATGACAAGATCATAAGCGGAAAAATAAAATTGAAGGACCATCAGTTATCTTTTATAGAAACAATTGATGAGTGCCTTGAAGAAGCGAGGGAATGTAGTGCATGGCGGCCTGTCGCCATCTATGCAGACGATGTACTGGTCGGGTTTGCCATGTACGGTTTTGTGGGGGACCCAAAGGAAGCTTGGATAGACAGGATCATGATAGATTCAGCCCAACAAGGTAAAGGGTTGGGACAAAAGGCCATGATGCATTTAATCGACGTTGTTACAAAAACATATGATGTCGGGGAAATTTATCTCAGTTTTGTCGAAGGCAACGATGTCGCCAAAGAACTATATGAAAAACTCGGGTTTAAATTTACTGGCAAGCGTGACCCGCAAGGAGAGCTGATTTATAGATACGAAGTGGGTCAGCCATACAGCCAGTAAGCGCAACTCACCAGGATTGTGATTGTGAAGAAGTATGGAAGGAAGTGAATATACATGGAACAATCCAGAGTCGATTTCTTGTATTTGAATGAACAGGATATGATTGATGCGGGTGTACTCAACATGCACGAATGCATCAAGGAGATGGAGGCGGTCTTTCGTCTATTGAGTAGTGGAGACTATGTCATGGGTGGCGCCAATGATAACTCCCACGGCATGTTGATTGACTTTCCGACCAATCCAGTACATGAGAGCATGCCAAAAGACGGTCCAGATAGGAGATTCATGGCAATGCCAGCATATTTGGGTGGGGACTACAAAGTAACCGGCTGTAAGTGGTACGGTTCGAACATCGCCAATGTAGATAAAGGACTCCCACGTTCCATATTGATGATGACCTTGAATGATGCTGATACAGGGGCGCCCCTGGCCTACCAATCCGCCAATCTGCTAAGCGCCTGGAGGACCGGAGCAATTCCCGGAGTAGGTGCGAAGTATTTGGCAAATCCTGATTCTGAAATTTTCGGGGTGGTCGGGGCAGGATCAATCGGCACTTCTAGTGCAGAAGCCATATTGGATGTATGTGAGAACATAAAAACAGTCAAAATATTTGATGCCCGTGAATCTACTGCACAAACATTGAAGGATAGGCTGAGCAAAGAGTTTACCAGTCTTGATATCCAGATTATAAATACTCTTGAAGATGCCATCAAAGAAAGTGATGTCATAAATTTAGCGACAGCCGGGGATGCAAATCCCACAATTGAAAAAGAATGGATCAAGCCGGGTGCATTATTCACCGTCTCATCAAGCGGCGACTTCGATCCCGAATTTGCGATTGAGAAGATGAAACTGATCGTCGATAATTGGGCCATGTATGAAGCGACAATAGACGAAGACCATTATCCTTACTATAATCCTACAATGGGTGTAATCGGCAGACAGCTTCTGGATTGGATTGAGGAAGAAAAAATGGATTCTAGCATCATCACCAACATTGGAGATATAATCACCGGAAAAGTCGAAGGTCGGACATCTAAGGACGATATCATCCTATACGGCTTAGGCGGGCAGCCAGTCTATGATGTGGCATGGGGTTATAGAGTCTATCAGAATGCTTTGGAAAAAGGCATAGGAACAAAGTTGAACCTTTGGGATAAAGCTTATCAGGCAAGGTAACCGTATAGTATTTCCGATACTCAAATATAAAAGTCGTATCCATCATGGATACGACTTTTATTTGCTCCTTAGATATTTAAATGTTTTTCCAGTCTGCTTTTAGGCAGTCACCTGACCTTTCTTCCCTGAAGCAGTTCCTACAATCAATATGATGACCGCCAAAGCGATCAGGAGGGTGAGGGGCAGTGTCCAACCACCTGTTATATCATGCAAGGCACCAACCAGCACCGGGCCGACCGCAGCAAGTAGATAACCGAATGATTGAGCCATTCCTGACAATGTTGCAGCCTCTTTACCATCTTTCGTCCTCAGAGTGAAGAACATCATGGATAAGCTGAAGGCACTCCCTGCTGCCACTCCGATCAGGATTGCCCATAGCGGCACAAGCAATGCACTGCCTTGGAGCAATCCGGCTAAGCCGGTAATGAACAGAGCGCCCGTCATGAAACTCAACGCAACCTGATTCTTCATCTTCTCCGCTACTACTGGCACAACAAAAGTAACAGGGATGATGGCAAACTGCATCAGGAAGACCATCCAGCCGGCTGCATTGGAATCATAGCCATTCTGCTGCAGAATATCCGGCAACCAAGTGACCAATGTATAGAAAATCAACGATTGACTCCCCATGAATATCGTAATCTTCCATGCTAGCGGAGAGCGCAGTAAACTACTATCCTTATCTTTCTTGACGCCCGCTTGCCTATCTTCTTTTTCTTTAAGTTGGGGCAACCAGACCAGTAGTGATACTGCAGCCAGTATGAGCCACATGCCCAAGGAACCTTGCCACCCGAAATTTCTCATTGAGGCAAGTGGGGCACTGACTCCTGAGCCAAGCGCTCCGAACACATTCATGAAGATGGCATAGATACCCATCATCAAACCGATTTTATATGGAAACTTCACTTTTATGATGCCAGGTATCAGTACATTTCCTACTGATATTGCCAGGCCTATGAAGAAAGTGCCCAAGAAAAGAAAATTGATTCCTGAAATCGAGCGGACTGCAATTCCTGCAATAAGTATAACTAGCGATAAGGCGACAGTCCGCTCCATACCAATCCGATTGGCGATTTTAGGGGCGATCGGGGAGAGGAGGGCGAATGCCAACAGCGGTAATGTGGTGATGGCGCCGGCGACCGCATTGCTGATTGCAAGATCTTCCCTGATGAATGGGATCAGAACTCCCACCGAGGTCAGAGGCCCCCTTAAATTGGCTCCCACCAGAATAATTCCTATGACCAGCAGCCAATTACGCTTTGAACCAAATTTTGATCCATATGATCTTCCGTTCCTATCCATGCAATTATTCCTCCATCATTTCAGCGGCGTCTTTTTTCAGTGCGCCGATGTACTCTTCGACATACACTGAAGCTGCCCTTTTGTCTTTATTCTGTATTGCTGCAAATAAATCAAGATGCAGTTCTTCTTCATATTTTAATGGTGTCTTTAAATCCATCAGTGCTTCTATCGATTCCGAAATGTTTTCTAGGAGCGGTTCATATAGATCAATCAACAATTGATTATCAGAGGCCTGGACTACAGTCTGATGAAAGCGTGTATCCATTGCGACGAACTTTTTACGATCTTTATCCCGTACCGCTTGTCGGCAAGCCTCAATACATTGTTCAAGTGTTGCCAAATCTGTCTCATTCCTATGCCTGGCTGCCAATTGTGCAGCCTGCTGCTCCAGAGCCAAACGAACATCAAGCGTATCCAGTAAAGCTGATTTTTTGATGTAGCGCTTTAAAGTCGCGCTGAGCGCATTTGCAGAACGGACGACGGTGCCGCTGCCTTGCCTGGATTCAAGTAACCCTGCATGGACTAAAGCACGTATCGCTTCACGCAATGTGTTTCGACTGACATCAAACTCTTTCATCAACTCCATCTCCGGCGGTATTTTTTCATCTACTGGCCACACGCCAGACACTATCAGATCTTCCATCTGTATGGCCACTTGTTCTACCAGATGAACACGGTTCGTTTTATGTATCATATTTTTCTCCTTAAATTTGTAGGATGATTGGTATAGTGGTCATATTATCATGCCTCATAATTACTCGCAATGCGATTTATATAGCCATAATATTCAGTCAAAAAAATACCCGACATGCCTAATGAGACATGCCAGGATAAAGATTTTTCATCAATTTATTTTTTTCGTGAATGACTTAGGTATCTCCGACTCAAATCGCATGGTTTCTTTAGTTGTCGGATGGATGAAAGTCATCGCATGCGCATGCAATCCAATCCTGCCGATTGGATTGATTCTTGAACCGTATTTCTTATCCCCCACGATAGGGTGCCCAATGTCTTGCATATGCACGCGGATCTGGTTTTTACGCCCAGTCTCCAGATTCACCTGCAGCAATGTAAAATTGCGATTGGACTTCACTATTTTATAATGAGTGACTGCCTTTTTTCCTTCATTCGGATTTTTACTCGAGCGCATGATCAATGCCTTATTCTCAGTCAGCCATGATGTGATCGTGCCGTTCTCCTTCACTTTTCCTTCGACCAGCGCAATGTACATCCGTTCCGGCACAGCCTCTTTCCATGCATTCTGCAGCTTCTGCTGAATGTATTTGCTTTTCGCAAATATCATGATGCCGGAGGTCTCACGATCCAAACGATGAACAACAAATATCCGATTCTTGGGATTGACCTCCTTCAGGTAACTTGCCAATTGACGATACGCGGTCATCTGATTCTCTTTATCTGATGCAATAGAAAGAATCCCTGCCTCCTTTTCGATTACGACAATGTCATCATCTTCATGCAGAATCTTGATGCCTTTGATCTTTACATTCTTCGACGCTATCTTGGGAAGAATTTTAACATGATCGCCTGGCTTCAGTGCCTCGTTGAACTGCGTTGTACCTTCTCCATTGACGAAGACCTGACCATGACTCAAATGATCCTTCACTGATTTCCTGCTGCGGGAGGGCATAGCTGCAAACAAAAACTTCAGAAGCTCTGATGGTTCTTCAACAATCCATTCCAGATCTCCTTGCTTCCGATTATCTCTCCGTTTCATTATAAATCTCCTTTATTTCACCATAATTTTAAGCTATTCTCGTTTATTTCATGATTCTTCCGGGCAGAAGCCTAAAATATTTTACATCTCATACTACTATACTATCAATTTTGCATGATGTATTGTGCTTCTATCATATGATAATCATTTTTAACTTAAATTTACATTATGCTTGTATATAGTCATTTATCTCTATTGAACTAAATAATTATTGTAATAATCCATAATTCATACTTTTTCGACCAATTTTAGTTTGAAAATTATAATATCCAATGTTTAAATTTATAATATTGAGGAGGATAACAATGGCAAATCAAAATACTAACGTTCCAGATAAAGGTTTCTTTGGTCATCCAAAAGGCCTATCTACGCTATTCTTTACTGAATTTTGGGAAAGGTTCAGCTACTATGGCATGAAGGCCATACTGGCCTACTATATTTATTATTCTGTCACTAAAGGCGGCTTTGGACTCGATCAGAGCACAGCACTGCAGATTGTTTCCATATATGGTGCTTTAATATATATGACCGGCACCATCGGCGGCTGGGTGGCTGACAGGATCACCGGTACGCGAAACGCCTTATTCTATGGCGGGGTCCTGATTATGATCGGACATATTCTAATGGCAATACCAGGCAACTTCACGCTTCTGATGGTTGCCCTGCTGTTCATTATAATCGGGTCAGGGTTATTGAAGCCAAACATAAGTACAACAGTAGGCATGCTATATGAAAAGAATGATTCCCGCATCGATTCAGGGTTCACACTCTTCTATATGTCCATCAACATGGGCGCGCTCATCTCTCCATTGATTATAGGGTGGTTGCAGGTGAACGTTGGGTTCCATGCAGGGTTTGCTGCAGCAGCAATCGGTATGTTCATAGGGCTCGTCATCTATGTCCTCACCGGTAATAAATTCCTTGGAGACTTGGGTAAAGACGTGCCTGATCCATTGAGTAAAAGCGATAAACTCAATGCTCTGAAATATTTGACTATAGCTGCAATCATCATTGCAGCGCTCGTCATCATTGCGTATTTGACTGATGAACTTAAAATAAGCAATTTTTCCAATGTAATCACTCTGATCGGTGTCCTATTGCCGACTATATACATTATTGTAATCTTAAAAAGTAAAAAGGTTGAAAAAAGTGAAAAGCGTAATGTATTTGCGTACATACCTCTCTTCATTGCTTCGGTCGCCTTTTGGATGATCCAGGAACAAGGTTCAACGATTCTGGCCCAATTCTCCGATAAGAAGACGGAGTTGAGCATGGCCAACTTGACTAACGGATTGATAGATTTTCATATTCCAGCTGCTTGGTTCCAATCACTGAACCCAATGTTCATCCTTATATTTGCACCGATCTTTTCACTGCTTTGGGTTAAATTGGGCAGATTCAACCCTTCAACCGTAATCAAGTTCGCCTTAGGCGTCATATTGGCGGCAGCAGCGTACCTTCTGATGATAATACCGTTGACGGGCGGACAGGAACTGATCAACCCGATATGGCTCGTCCTGAGCTTTATGCTCATCACACTCGGGGAATTGTGCATCTCACCTATCGGGCTCTCTACAACGACCAGACTTGCTCCTAAGGCATTCACTTCACAGATGATGAGCGTATGGTTCCTATCGAACGCCATGGCTCAGGGGCTCAACGCGCAGATGGTGAAAATCTACAGCATCATCAGTACAGAAGATTACTTCCTATATTCTGGCCTTACTGCTCTAGGTATCGGGGTGCTCCTAATACTTGTAAGTCCAAAACTTAAGAACTTGATGAGTGAAACTTAAATAATTCATATCAAAACAACCTATGAATATCGGACTTCTATACGGAGTCCTACTCAAAATACCCGCATGTAAAGGATGCGGGTATTTCCTTATATATAACGGCGATCGCACTAGCGTTATGCACATTTTAATACCATTTTTAGATATCAATTAACACTGCTATTAAAGCGTTTTAAAGGGATTGGCCATAAGTAACAGCGTTATCAAATACAGTTCCATAATATGCAGATAACGCCCTTGTATCGCACAGTTTCCACTGTTGTAACCAACCCCATTCCTGTTTCAGATCGCCTAGTAACGGGTAAAATCATAGAGAGTAGAAACATCATCCAAGGAGTTGGTTTAACGATGATGAAGATTGAAGACAGTCGTTACCCGAATATTGTATATATCGAAATGGATGGCGAACTGACGCAAAATGACGTAGAAAATGCGGAAGCATTTATGGATGGTAAGTATGGGGATGATAAAAGACTCAGTGGCCTCATCTATATAAAGGATGTGGAAGGAACAGACGCAGATGCCTTCCTGAGTGGGGGTGCTGTAGACCTTAAACATTGGAAGCAATATGAAAAGTTTGCCTTCGTATCCAACCAGTCGTGGGTGGATATGGGATCAAGCGTGGTCGATTGGCTTCCCGGCATAGAAGTTCAGCACTTCGATAAGGCTGAAATCAATAAGGCCTGGGAATGGCTACAAAAATAAAATATTAAAATCATTACTGCGTGTAATCTTGCGGATTAAGCAGATGGGAAGAGTGCCTAAATCTTCCCATCTGCTTTTTTGTTCGGGCAGAGTAGATCTGCCGACTAGATGGCAGTTACTTTATACAAGCAATATTAATGTATTTTCCCATAAAATATGTATACTGATATGAAGAATATTTAGAGGCGGAGATATAATGAAACAATTCTACAGCGATGTCTTCCAATATAGAGGCACACATTATGATTTTGGCTACTATCAGGGCGTACAGCTCAGAGACTCCCTGATACTTCCAAATCGTGAAAAACAGTGGGGGCCTAAAAAAGATCGGCATTTCCTCATCAACCCGGAAAAATTCATATCCATCATCTCACAATTCTCGCCGGCCATCCTTGATGAAATCTATGGTCTCGCAGATGCCCTCGACACGGAGATGGAAGAAGCATTCCGGTTATTTGGCGGCTATTATCTGGAATACGTCAGGAGTGGATGCTCGATATTCACTGATAGCGACTTCATGGTCCGCAACTACGACAGCCACCCGCGTGGGTATGAAGGCCGTTATCTATTCTATGCCCCAACAGATCATGGATACGCTACAATCGGCCCATCCATGCAGATTACTGGACGTATAGATGGTATGAATGAGAAGGGGCTTGTGATGGGATACAACTTCACCCACAGTAAAAATTCAGATGATGGCTTCCTATGTAATATGATCGGCCGTCTGATATTGGAAACATGCGCAAATGTGGATGAGGCTGTCGCACTATTGAAAGAGATACCCCACCGGCAGTCGTTCAGTTATGTAGTTCTGGATCCGGAGGGCGTTTCCTATGTCATTGAAGCCTCTCCGAGAAAAGTCGTGGCCAGAAGGTCAAATGTATGTACAAACCATTTCCATCTCCTTGATGAAGAGAACCGCTACCGCCAGGAAGAAACACGCCAGCGCGAGCAGACGATACAGGAACAGCAGCAATATTCCACGAATCCCTACGAAGCTTTCAAGGTTATGAACAATCCCGAACATGGCGTATTTTCAAATAAATATGACGCCTCTGCAGGCACTATCCACACATCGGTTTATTTCCCTAAAGCATCAAAAGCATGGTTCGTCATCGGACCGGACAAAAAACCTGTCATCTTTGATTTTAAGAAATGGCTCGAAGGTACAGATGTCAACGTGAAACAGATTAAAGGTACTCTTGACTATCATCGTCCGTTCGTCAATATGGGGTTATAGAACTGTTAATTTTAAATATCGGTTTTAAAAAGCTGGAGATATGCTTGTCTCCAGCTTTTTTATGTACAATGAAAACCATCTCATAAGCTAAGGTATCAACCTGCTTAAGAGATGGTTTTTCTATTGCATATTCATATTTTCAGCTGAACTACGCCTTCAGCGCCTCAGCCACTTTGCAGTCAGTGTGTCAGCAGTAGCCATTTTCTGTGGCGTTCCTTCAAAAATCACTTCACCGCCATTCTTGCCTCCACCCGGACCAAGTTCGATTATCCAATCACTTGCCGCTATGAAATCGACATTATGCTCAATGATGATGACTGAATTCCCTTGATCCACAAGACGTTGGAAGACATCAAGCAGTTTATCGTTGTCTTGCGCATGCAGACCTAGGGAAGGTTCATCCAGAATATAGATCTGTCCTTCTCTTTTCAGATGGCTCGCCAGCTTCAGCCGCTGCACTTCTCCTCCGCTCAGGGAACTTGTGGTCTGTCCGAGGGTTAGATATTCCAAGCCGACATCCATTAAAGTACTGATGCGTTTTATCACTTTCGGCCGTTCAAAAAAGGCTTTCGCTTCCTCGATTGTAAGGTCGAGAACTTCCACGATATTCTTCCCCTTGTACGAATGTGACAATGCCTCGTCGGAATACCTTGTGCCCCCACAAGCCTCACAAGTCACCGTGACAGGGTCGGCAAACGCGACATCCGGCTTAGTGATTCCCTTGCCGTCGCAGACTGGACAGGCGCCCAGTGAATTAAAGCTGAACAATCCGGCAGGCTCGCCTGTTTCCCGCGCGAATATCGTCCGTATATCGTCCATGATCCCCATATATGTGGCCAGTGTCGAACGGCTCGAGATGCCGATCGGTGCTTGACCGACCATAATTGCTTCTGGATATTTCCCAGGAAATGCTTCCAGCATAAATGAACTCTTGCCGGAACCGGATACCCCACAGACAGAAACGAGGATATTTTTCGGGATATCGACTGTTATATCCTTCAAGTTATTCATTGATGCATGTTTGATGGAAAACGATTCTTCAGCCTGACGCGGTTGTTCATTGATTTCAACTGTACGCTGGAGCGTTGTCGCAGCGGGGGACTGCTCCAAGCCTTGTTGATCTCCCTGATAGATGACTTCTCCGCCATGCGTCCCGGCATCTGGGCCCATTTCAACAATTTCATCAGCAACCTTGATGACAGAGGTGTCATGCTCAATGACGACGACAGTATTATGTTGCGCCTTAATCTGCTCCAGCATCTGTATGAGCAATGCCACTTCCTCCGGGTGTAGACCCGCAGTAGGCTCATCAAATATATATGTGATGTTGTTCAGGCTGCTGCCTAGGTGACGCGCTATTTTTACACGTTGGGCCTCTCCACCGGAGAGAGTCTCCATCTTCCGGGAGAGACTCAGATAGCCAAGCCCCAAGTCTATAAGTTGTCTGATGGAGGGGATTGTTTGGAGGGCGATCGCAGAACCGATAGGGTCGTCGATCTTTTCAAGCTCCGTCAATAATTCCATCAGCTCGAATCCATCATAATCTGCGATGTTAGAACCATTGATCTTGCATGCCAATACTTCCGGATTCAATCCGGAGCCTTGACATGTCGGACAAGGTTGCCGGCTGGTCATCTCCAACACGTCATCCAGTGAAGTCTGGGCGAGTTTTGATACATCCCGATTGATGTACAGGCGCGTGAAGCGTGGCAGCAAGCCATCCCATTCATGGGGATGCGGTCCGTCTTTAGTGTGGAAGGGGGCGAAAACACGCTCCCCTTCAGGTGGTCCATAGATGAAGAGTTGATAGTCTTCTTCTGAAAATTCTTTGATTGGAATATCGGGATTGAACAATTCTCCTGTAATCATCCATCTACCTTGCCAGCCAGATGGCGACAGTGGCTTGAACCGTACCGCATATTCCTTCAGCGATTTATCGACGTCGACCAATTTATGGAGGTCGGGAGCGACAATTTCACCGAAACCGTTGCACGATGGGCATTTTCCGAAAGAACTTTGATTGGAGAAATCCGTTGCAGATTCAATCGGGGGATCGCCGATGCGTGAGAACAAAAGTCTGATGAGTGGGTCGACATCCATATACGTACCGACTGTCGAGCGGGAATTTCCGCTGATCGGCCGCTGTTCGACGACGACCACGGAGCTGAGTTGCTTCATCAGGTCCGCTTTCGGACGCTCGTATCGAGGCATCTGATTTCTTACATACATCGGATAATTCATTGTCATCTGCCGTCTGCTTTCCGTTGCGAGTGTATCGAAGACGACAGAACTTTTCCCTGAACCCGAAATGCCTGTGAAAATCGTAATCTTTTCCTTTTGGATGTTGAGGTCGATATTCTTCAGGTTATTCGATCTAAGACCACGCAAAATGATTTCGTCTTTTTCATTCGACATATTACCGCCCCTTCTGCTGTTTTGCCAATAGTTGTTGCTTGCATGTATTCTAGCATATATCACTTCGGCAGCATATCGAATGAAATGGTTGGGATTCTCTGGGTGATGGGATGGCCATCTCGTCTTCAAGTTTTATTAAATTAAGAGCAGGGTAGAGAAAAAGCAATGGAGGGATGAAGATGGATTATAGACTACTAGGAGATTCTGGTCTGAACGTGTCCAAATATGCACTCGGAACCATTCCGTTCAGCGGAACGAAAGGTTTTGAAGCCGCAGGAGACATGGATCAGAGTACCGCAGATGCGTTGGTCGACTATGCTCTCGAGCATGGCATCAACCACTTCGATACTGCGAACCTTTACGCCAAGGGTGATGCTGAAATTGTGCTCGGTAAAGCAATTCGGGTTAAGCGCAAAGATATGGTGATCGCCAGCAAGACAGGTTTCCAGCTGACCGATAATCCGAATGATGTCGGCGCGACCCGCATCAATATCGAGGCATCCATCGATGAGACACTCAATCGACTCGGCACCGACTACCTGGACCTTTATTACGTCCATGTATGGGATGGCCAGGTTTCAGTTGAAGAAACCGTTCTGGCGATGAATGACCTCATCAGAAGAGGCAAGATCAGATACTGGGGTGTGTCCAACTACAGTGGATGGGCCTTGGCCAAAACCCACACATTCGCCGTTGAAAATAATTTGATGCCACCAATTGCCCATCAGATCTATTACACACCTGAATCCCGGGAAGCGGAGTATGAACTGCTGCCCGCAGCAAAAGAACTGGGCATCGGCAATACGATATGGTCACCGCTTGGTGAAGGTCTGTTGACCGGCAAGATTTCAAGAGATAAAAAAGCAGAACCAGGTACCCGCCAAGGTGAAGGTTGGGGGGAACCTTATGTCAAAGATGAAAAACTATTCTTTGATCTCGTCGAAATGCTTCAGGACGTGGCTTCCGGCCATAACGCCACTGTTCCGCAAGTCGTCTTGGCCTGGCTGCGAGACAGACCGAATGTCGATTCTGTAATTCTTGGTACGAGGAACAAGGCTCAGCTTGAGGAAAATATTGCGTCGTACGATTTGCAGCTGACGGATAATGAAATCGTCCAGATAAATGATCTGACGCAACCAGAGCCGATTTATCCACTATGGCACAGAGCCATGAATGCGATGGATCGGGCTTCCGATTCAGAAAAAACGTATCTTGAAGCATACAATAAGCTTATGGATCAGAAAGATAAAGAGTTATAAGATAAGATAATGGTGGTGCATTCCTTTGTCGGAGTGGATCGCCATTTTTCTTGCATGTCATTTTATTTTCTCCAAATCCAAAGTTAGGATAATATAATGATGTAAAACCATTTAAGGAAGGGATGTTCCCATGACAGGACTTATGAAGGATAAAGCCGGGCTCGTCACAGCAGCTGGTTCAGGCATCGGGCGTGCAAGCGCTGTTGCTTTGGCAGAAGCGGGTGCGAAAGTGATGGTATCCGATATCAGTGAAGAAGGCGGCCAGGAAACCGTCAAAATCATAAAAGACAACGGAGGCGAGGCACAATTCTTCAAATGTGATGTGAGTGATGAAGCACAGGTTGAAGCACTGGTGAATGAAACCGTCTCCGCTTTCGGCAAGTTGGATTTTGCCCATAACAATGCCGGCATCAATGCAGGCCAGGTCAAAATAGGAGATATGGACGCGAAAGACTGGGATAAGACCATAAAAATAAACTTATATGGCGTCTTCTACTGCGTTAAGCACCAAGTCAATGCGATGCTGAAGACAGGTGGCGGCGCCATCGTCAATTCCGCTTCAGGAGCCGGCCTGGAAGGGTCTCCAAATATGGTTCCATACACCGCCTCTAAACACGGTGTAGTTGGACTGACGAAATCAGTCGCACTCGAATACGGCAAACAGAATATAAGGATAAACGCAATTGCTCCGGGTGCCACAATCACTCCAGCGATTGAAGGATGGGCGGAGAGTCATCCTGAACAGTATAATGGCGTGCTCGAATCCCTGCCTAGAGGTGAGATGGCGACCCCTCAGGACCAGGGCAACGCTGTTATGTTTCTATGCTCGGATTTGGCCAGACAGATCAGTGGGGTTACGATACCTGTCGATGGCGGATACACAGCCGGAAAACTGCAGCAATAGAATATGTGAAACCAAAAAAGGAGGATAGATTCGTTGATCGAATCTATCCTTCTTTAATATTGGTTTGTGTACTTTTCATAAAAGTCCTTATAGGTCATCCTTTGATTTTGAAACCGCGATAACGGTTGAGTGCACCGATGAATTCCTGCTTCCTCGGCCGCGCCAAGTTGCCGGGATGACCGGAGTAGGGCGAGAGCGCATCCAGTCCATTACGTTCCATATGCTTGTAGACCTGGTCGACGGCCTCGGATAATGTCAGAGTGTCATCCAGTACGTTGTGTCTGAGATAATCAATCATGACTGCAATACAGTTCGTCTGGCTGTCATCTACAAGCTGTTCCAGCCCTGCCAACTCAATCGGCTCCTTGCCATACATTATCGTAGTGCGCCCCTTTGCTTTCAGCCGATCATCTTTTCCGGATTTCGCGAACCCTGACTTCAGTGGAATCCTCTGGCTGATCTCGCCGAATTTCTCGTCTGACATATTTCCTTTTTTATCTGCATCTGACGCAGCAATTTCCTTTGCGGCATCCGTCACGTCTTTCAACCTGTATTCATCCATCATCAGCACCTGGTCCGCGACATCGAAATAGTCGCCGGAGCCGCCTACTATCAGTATGGTTGAGACATTTTCATCATCGTACAATGGTTTCACCTTTTCGGAAAAAGGTGTGATGGGCTCTTTATCAGGGGCAATGAGCTTCTGCATCCGGGCATCCCGGATCATGAAGTTGGTCGCTGAAGTATCTTCATCGATCAATAGGAGGCTGGCATCTGATTCCAGTGCCTCCATCACATTCGCAGCCTGGGATGTACTGCCGCTCGCATTCTCCGTTGAAAAGGCGCGTGTATCCTTTTTCGCAGGCAGATTATTGATGAATGTACTGATGTTCACCTTCTCGATATTACGGCCATCTTCCGCTCGGATCTTCGCTGCATCACTCCGTGTAATGACCATCTCGCGGCCGTCCCCCGGAACATGATTGTAGACACCGCGTTCCAACGCTTGGAGCAGGGTGGACTTGCCGTGATAGCCGCCCCCGACGATCAGGGTGATGCCCTCAGCAATCCCCATCCCTGTAACTGCATTTCCGCTCGGGAGATCGATTGTAACCTTAAGGTTGTCTGGGCTTGAAAAAGGCACCGCCCCCTCTAAAGGCTTATCCGATACACCGCTATTGCGGGGCAGGATGGCACCATCCGCCACAAATGCCACCAGATTCTTTCGATTAATCACTTGTCGAATATGCATCTGATCGAGCACCAGACTCACTTGCTTCTCAAGTCCTTTCTGGTCAAGGTTCTGATACAGCAGGGAGTCATCTGCAATTTTAGGCAGTATACCAGTAATTATATCCGCTGCTGCCTTGCCCAGAATCCTCCGGCCTGCAGCCGGCAGACCGACTTCGAAGCGTACTTCGAGCTCATGTTCATCAATGACGACAGAAGTCCGCTCCAAAATTTCTTCACCGGGGCGGTCAATCAGAATCTTGATGTTTTTACTGTTCATTTTAGCACCGTTTTTATGTTTTTTAATACTCTCACTAAATGCACGTGTCAGAAAATCCGCTACTGCTATAATCTTATCCTTTGAATCCAGCAATTCAGCTGGAATTCCTGCTGTATCACGATTCATTATGATCCGCATTTTGGATGGCGGGGCGTAAGGGTCGACCTGTACGTGATCGATTGCCAGCTTGAAGCGGTCGAACTGATAAGTCCCTTTCAACTGTTTATAGGTGCCGTACTTCTGGCCATCCAATTTGTTCAATGCAGATTTAAGTTGTTCAGCGTTCTTCATACATATGCGCCTCCTGGAAAATATGTGTCTAGTATCTATTTAATGTTTTAAATATGCCTGGCATCTGATTGCGGTTGTGCCTTTAGACATAAAAGACATCAATATGCCAGTCCTACGCGGCTCCTTATAAATCTATCATCCTGTATCTGGCTGTACGCAAACTCCGCCGTGTCAGGAACAGAAATCATTTTACCACCTTCGGGAAGGTAGTCGCGTTCTGCACGGTATTGGCCCGTATATTCTCCATCGGGCAAGTAGGTAGGGCAGACGATCGTCCAATCAAGTTGGGAGTCTTCAAGGAGGTTGAAGACCTTATGATGTTCCTCTGCTGCCCGTGTCGTTTTTCTTTTCGATTCGTTCGATTGATAACGTAACAATCCGGGCTCTGTCCTACTATTCAATATCCCTCCGGTCCCGATGGTGATAAAGCGTTTTAAGCCTCTTTCTTCCATACCTTCTATAACTGAAGGAATACTTTCTGAGAGGGTAGTAGTGCCGTCCGTACCAAGTGCACTGATCACCATATCTATACCATCCATCGCATTCAGTATGTCTGACCTGTTCAGTACATTACCCTCGACAACTGTTAAATTGATGCTTTCCACTTGTATTTTCTCTGCATCACGCACCAGTGCCGTGACTTGGTGCCCGTCGTCAAGTGCATGTTTCAACATATGGCTGCCGACCCGTCCAGTCCCACCTAAAATTAAAATGTTCATTCCAACTCTCCACCTTTTCAATATTTTGCATCAGTTTACTTCAGAACTGCTCATATATCCCTCTTTCATCTCTGCTCCTGAATATACCCAACTACATTCTCTTTGATGCTTCTGCCTGTTTCAAATAATCGTGTGCTAGAAGTTAAATATAATTTATCCAATCAAATATTCATCAACTTTTTAAATGCATCATCCACTTCGATTGACCGGTTGTGTATGATTTCTGACCGCTTGTATAAAAATGCCTGACAATAGTATTTTTCATTGCTTTATTTGTTGAAACAAGTGCATTATAGAATATTATAATAATGATTTAACCCATTAAAAATATCGCTGACCGATACTCTATAAAGCTATTAATTTTAAGGTTTTGAATAACTAATAAATTAATAATAACGCTATGCGTTACAGTATTGAGCATCATTTATAAAAATAAAATTGTCCTTTTTATTTAAGTTTGTTAACATTGATAGGTCTTTCATGTCATCAGGTAGTAAAAAATAAGTGGATACTATACAATACTCCACAAACAATAAGGAGCACGTCAATGAAGAATTCTTCAGATCCCGAAAGTAATAAGTCATCCAGTGTATTCAAGTACTCGGTTTTAATAATCGCTTTGCTGGTAATTATTGGGGCAATCAACCCAGAATCATTTGGAGCTGTTGCCGGAGCCATATCAAATTGGGTAGGTGACTACTTTGGATGGTACTACATGATCATTACCTCCATCACGTTGTTCTTCTGTATTTTTCTCGTCTTCAGCCCCATTGGAAAACTAAAGCTGGGTAAACCTCATCACGAGCCGGAGTTCAGCACCCGTTCATGGTTGACCATGCTATTTAGTGCAGGCATGGGAATTGGAGTCATATTCTATGGTACGTCGGAGCCGATTGCACACTTCGTCGCACCAGCTACAGCCAGTCCCGAAACAGAAGAGGCTTTGCATGAGTCCATCCGTGCTACTATATTCCACTGGGGGGCGCATGCATGGGGGATGTATGGTGCAGTTGCTCTGGCACTTGCCTATTCCCAGTTCAGAAAAGGGGAACCTGGACTGCTTTCCCGAACTTTGCGTCCATTATTAGGTGATAAAGTTGAAGGCCCCATCGGTGTCTTCATCGATGTGCTCACTGTCTTCGCTACAGTTATAGGAGTGGCCGTCTCACTTGGTGTCGGTACTACGCAGATCAATGGTGGTCTGAATCAGTTGTTCGGCCTTCCAATCAATCTAACCGCCCAAGGCGCAATTATTGCTGGTGTCACAGTCCTCTTCCTTATCAGTGCATGGAGTGGATTGTCAAAAGGAATCAAGTATTTGAGCAATCTCAATATGATTTTGGCAGGGATATTGCTCGTAACCGTCCTTATATTAGGACCAACCATGCTCATATTAAATATGCTGCCAACTGCTACTGGGGAATATCTCAATACATTTTTGGCGAAGACTCTTGACGCAGCCCCGACTAACACTCATAAAAATGAATGGCTTCAATCATGGACAATCTATTACTGGGCCTGGTGGTTAAGTTGGAGCCCGTTCGTAGGTATCTTCATCGCACGTGTATCAAGAGGCCGTACTGTACGTGAATTTGTTATTGCCCTTATTTCCGTACCGACCACTATCGGCATTATCTGGTTTACGGTATTTGGTGTCACCGGCGTCGAAATTGCTAAAGAAGTACCATCGATAGTGAATCTCGGTCCAGAAACACAATTATTTGCCATACTGAATGAGTTACCACTTAGCCTGCCGCTTTCGATCATAGCGATTATATTGATATTTTCATTCTTTATCACATCTGCCGATTCCGCTACATTTGTGATAGGCATGCAGACATCAAATGGTTCATTGCGTCCCTCGTCTAAATTGAAAATCATCTGGGGCGTCAGCTTGTCCTCGATTGCTTACGTGTTACTTCTATCAGGTGGAGAAACGGGGCTTGAAGCCCTCCAATCTGCAGCCATCATTGCAGCTTTACCATTTAGCTTTGTCATCATCATGATGATGATCTCATTCTATAAGGATGCCAATGAAGAGCGGAAATATCTGGGTCTCACCATTACTCCGAACAAGCATCGGATGAAAGAGTATCTCAATAAAGAACAAAAAGAATACCAGCAACAAAAAGACGCAGGTGTAGACGAAAGTGAACTATAATCTGATATTAAAAGAACTATAACCTAAAACGATTAACCTAAGTTTACATGACATCTTTAATAGGCTACCGTTCTCCAACTAATTTTGGAGAACGGTGGCCTAATTTTTCTTGTATACTTTCTTGGTTATCTAGTTTAATGATTGACTAATACATAAAGATTTTTAAAAATGATGGGATTTTATTCTTTAATATTACTCTAGAATAAAGAAATGCCTTTCTGTCTTTTAAATAAAAATAATACTTGATTAACTAGAAAAGGCTGACAGAAGTACTCTGTCAGCCTTTTTTGATATATTCAACTGAATCCTCTAGTTTTCAAAACAAGTAACAACTCAATTACTTGATTGTCCCGCTGATGACTTCTTCCTTATGTGCTGTGAATGCATCAAGCACTTCATTCTTTTCCTTTTCAGGCACATCAAAGTGATCAAGCGTTTCAGCCAATACTTTTCCTGCCGCATCGAATTCTTCTTCTGTAAGCTTCATGTCATAATGAGTCGGTTCCAAATCGAGTGATCCATCGTTAGGTACTGTGCTGACATAATGATGAGGTCCGCCAGCTTTCTCAGAAACCCATAATGTGGTCAAAACTTTGAAACCTGCCGCACGCCAACTTTCATTTTCATACCATTTTTTGAGATAAGGGTTGTCGGAAGACTCACCAGCAACTGGATCTTTTGCTAATGCATCAGCAAAATGGTCGACGACAGCTGCAATACTGTAAATACCACCTAAACGTTCGTATAACGATTTCTCAGCCATGATAATCCCCTTTCAACATATTAATAATTCGGATTTACACGCATAAAATGCCTGTAAATATAGAAAATTAAGCAACAACTACTACGCTGTGTAAAAGTAATGAATGAATCAATCAACCGACATTTGTTATTAGAACTCATGGTGTTTTCCAGTATATCACGCTTAATGTAAACGTTATCATGTAATAACTACTCTGACAATTTATTTACTTAATATACTTTGACAAAAGTAGAGTTGAACAGTAAATATCACTAATAAAATTATTTCAAATAGATGCGAAAATATCTGCTGAATACCATGGTGATATTCGGGAGATAATACTACTGTCATCATATTCTAATATAATACTGTATTTAGTTACTATTCTTCAATTTAATCAGCAATGACTTTAGTGTTCTGTTTCTAAATCCGTATAAATCTTTTAAAGCCAAACCCATAGCAAGCCAAAAACTGGTGCCCTCGGAATTAATCTCCATGGGCCCAACAGTTTCTTCAAATAATGGAAATAATTCTTCGAACTGTGAAAAACGATATTGATAATTATACTGTTGCATCATTAACAACATATGCATGAAATCATTAAATTTCTTGTTCTTTAATAGCTTTTTTGTTTTACTGTCATTTTCATTCAAACCATATACACAACTAAAGATTGCTTGGATTATTTCCTCATCTATATAAATAAGGCCTGCTTCATTTTCTTTGATATGCAATTAAAATCACCTTTCCCTCATATCATTTCACAAGCTACGAGTGCATATTTTTTATTTGCGTCTAATTTTGTCATTTCCTTCTCAACTACTTTGAAATCAGCTTCGTTATAAAATCCTTTTAATAAATCTTTCATTTCGTGAAGGTATAAAAGCGCTACCCATGCACCCCAATCCGTTTGTTTACCTTCGATTTCTTTATCTCTGATTTTCTGGAAGATAAAATCAAAAGTGCTATGTGATTTTGGAAAAAATATACTAATTCGTTTAGGAATATTACCATTATAATCGCCATTCTCGTAATCAAATAAATCGTCTTCCAAATCCCCAATAAACACTTCAAGTTCCATTGCTCTTCCTCCTATCTCAATAGCATCTAATCTCTTTTGTTTCTATTCTCTCTATAATTCACGGTCAATGAAATCAATTTCTTCCATTTTAAACTCATTTGATATTATTCGACATCTTAATTTTTAGTGTTACTATAATATAATTTTATCATTATATGCCTATATGTAGTACTGAAAATTTTGAATACTATAAATCTAGATCCTGAAAGAACATAAAAACTCAAAGACTGTATTACTCAAATAATTGTAAGTATCTAAAACTAGTTCCAATATTTTCTAAAAATAGAGTATACTATGTGTAAATAAATACAAAATATGAAAGTAGGTTATGTGATTGAAAAGACTCTTGACGATACTGATGATGCTTCTATTTCTAGTTGCGTGCGGCAATGGAGAAGCATTTTCAGAAGATGCGAACATTGCTAATGTCAATGAAAGTACAACTAATCTTGAAGAAGAAAATGAAGAACTTAAGCGCAAGAAATTAGAAAAAGAAAATGAAGAGTTGCGTAAAGAACTTGAAGAACAAGAAGAAGAGGGAAATGAAGAAAGCGATAAAGATATTAAGTCAAAATCATCTAAAGAGTCTAACTCCGTTTCAAAAAATTTGAGTGACGATACTAAAATAGATGAAAATAGAACAGCTCTTTATTTTGATATCAATTCCTCTGAGGTGAAATCTCAATTACTTGAAACCACCACTGGTAATGCCGATGGTACATTTGTACAAGATGCCATTACTCCAGGTATGTCACAAACGGATGTAGAAGAAAAATACGGTTCTTACGATTTCACACTCTATGCTAGCGGCGCTTCCCCCGCTTTTTATGGGAATCTGGCAGTAGTATATGATCATCATATCCCATTTGGCCCTGGCGATGATGGGTCTGATAATACAATTGACCCAGATTATAATTATGTAGAGTCTGTCTACTATTATGCAGGCGTTTCAAAAAGTGAATTGTATGAAGCATTGGGGGAACCAGAACATTATGATGGGGGTGCAAAGACACATAACGGGCTTCCATATTATAATTATGAAGGAAAAGGGGAAGACGGCCGATATTATAGTACAGGAGCTACCACTATTGGTACATCTAACGGTCAAGTAATCGGTATAATTAAACGTGATTTGCTTAAAAACAATCCCAATGCCGAAGATACTGAAAATAAAGAAATAAGTACTGATGACTTCGTAATATATGAAGGTCTCATCAATGAGTATCTATATCGGTTAACTGCCTACTATAATTACACTTTAAATGATGATAAAGATGATATTTTTTATTATCTCAAAGAAGGCACACCAGCTTATGATAAAATCCTGTCAAATAAGTCGAGTGGACATTATAAAGATCATACTACTTATGAAGTCACTTTAAATGATATTACTGATGGAGACGATGGAACAGTAGTTTTAACCGCCTCCAGAGTCTATTCTCATGCCAGCTCAAATGGCAAACGGGTTTCTACTGTCGACTACACTATGAATAAAGAGACCTTTGCAATTATTGACTACAAGCAGATTAGCGACACTAGCTATTAATAGTAAAAACAGAGCTATAGCAAAAGTATGCTATAGCTCTGTTTTTTGATCATCGTACTATATTCTTGAATATTATTTCCTCTCTAGGAAAAAGAAGATATTACAAAAATTTATCGCAGTTATTTACATACTGCGATAGTCATATTACTGGAACATGAATTGAATTGTCTGTTTCTTCAACTATAAAAATTATGACTGCAAGAAGTCCAATATCGAAAATCGAAAAACGGCGTCTATCCCATCCTCTATCGACTCCTCTCAAGTCATTAAAGAACTGATTAACCTTGGGAAAATATTGATGATATACATAAAAAGGGGATGAATCTTGAAACGCCACCTCCGTATAGTCTGATGATATTACTTATCTCTGCTTAAGTAGCGTGTTACTTTATTTTTAAACCCCTCAAAGCTATTTCCCTTTCTTCCATAGTACATAAAATGTCTACAAACAAATACCATCCCTTTTTTATCACTATTCTCATATGTGAATTCAAGAAATGATTCCTTACTGTTTTCTAAATCTTTTATGGGTTGATTAAGTGGGGGGTGATTATCGATGAGACCATTATTACTAAGTACATTAACCAAATACTTCAAACTGGTTTTACTATATACAATGATTACTTCTGGTGAGTGTCTCATCCAGACTTTGTAAAATACATTTAGTGCATAATCTATCACTTTTGGATCAACGTTTTTTAATTCTTTTATATTTTTTGTTGGATAGGGGATGACATTCGTTTCGAGTATTGCTGCGCCCGTTAACGCTTCGATTTCATCTACAAAATTATTTATACCAAGCCGCGTACGCGATATCTTCGTTTTACCAGTCTTCTCACGTATTCTATTATATTCTTGATAAAATGCATCATAATCCATCAATAGATCCACATATTCATCAATGTTTATTTCATTTTCATAAATTGGCGTAGCCGGGTTCACACCTACTAGGAAAACATTATAATCTCTTGGTTTCTTTCGAATAACATATGGTCGATAATAGGGATGCATAGAGTCGCCTTCATAAGGTTTGATTAGTTGTTTTAATTCTTCTCTTTTCATATTCCCTATCCCCTTTATGGAAATATTTTTGAACTACAGGGCGAGAAATCACTGACTAGCTTTTTTTGACAAACGAAAATTAAAGAAAGAGAGATTAATTACAGCAATTTGCATAAAAAATACTACAAAATATACATATTTAAATTATTGGAAGCTCTTGATAGATTAGTAAAACGATAATTATTGTATAGTTTTAAATGTATTATATGCACATTGAATTATCCTATAACACGTATTATTTATGATAACTTTCGGGTATCGTTTTTCTATGCGAACGTTTAGTAATTTGATTGAATCTCATTCTTAGTTTTCAATACATAAACAAGAATAATCCCACTAAAGTAATGTACTCTAGCAGGATTAAAAACAACATTCATATTATGATAATCTGGAAAATAGGTTACCAACCAGTGTTGTCCTCAGTCATCCATTTCGATAACTCAACTGTATTTTCTAAACTCTTATATCCATCTTGATCTAGAATAACTTCTTCATTTTCAAATAATTTTTCTACTGTAAGATTTTTATCCCAGTAGCCTTTGTTGGAACCAAAGAAGTTCTCAGCGACTCTTCCTGCTGCCACTTCGAAAATTTTACCATTATATTGATTATCTTTGTGAAATAACCACAAAACAGCAGGTGAAACCCGTTCAGCTCCAATTCGTTCTCCCTGACGCTTCCTTCTTCGTTTTCCATACTTCCAGACAATGCTGTGAAAGCACCAAACGCCAACATATTTACCGTAATACCACGCTCCAATCCTTTAGCTGCCAATGTTTTACCTAAAACAAGTACCGTTGATTTAGAGGCCGCATCATGACTTATCAAAGGTTGACTGATGAATGAGTAAGAGGAGAGGTTTATATTATAATTCTAGGTCTCTAGCTTTGTTTTCTCCTTCAATCAGCCTATCAATAATACCTTCACAGATTTCCTTATGTTCCTATATAATATCTAGACTCTTGAAGGATTGAAAAACGTAAAGGCAGTTAAATATCACATTACCTTTCCTTAAATTAATGTTTATGTTAAGTTTTTTACATAACATACTCGTGCTAGAAAATGATGAAATTATCATTTGTGTTATGAGTTGTGATGCTGATAACTATTACCTATACAATGAAATGACGGGTTATAGTAATAATGAGCAATGCTTTTATAAAACATGGAATAAGACGATCCCTCGGTACTATACGTGATAAACAGCACTCATTCTATAATTTATTAGATCAAATATCAGAATAAGATATATTTTCTTAAATAATTTTAGGGGCTGGGACAAAACCATTCCCTTCAAAAATAAGCCGGACGTTAGCTTTTCTGGGGTATCTGTGTGCCTATAGTCTCACGCAGATGCTATTTCCTAGAAGTCTAACATCCGGCTATCTATTATTTTTCTATATCTTCAAGACTTTTGTCCCATCCCCTAATTTTTTGCATGCTTTATCTCACTGTCTCCTAGTTACATATTCACTTTAAGTATTATAGAATTGTAGTTAATAGATATAGTAGAAGAGAAATTATGGCAAGCCGCTGATAAACTCAGAGGAAGAATGGATGCCTCAGAATATAAAAGTGTGGTTCTTGGATTAATCTTCTTAAAGTATGTCTCAGATGCATTTGAAGAGAAAAATGCTGAACTGATTCAAGATGAACATATGGCAGAGAATATTTTCTGGGTGCCAAAAGAAGCACGCTGGACATATATCAATGAAAACTCTAAGAAACCTGAAATCGTTCAACTGATTTCTAACGGTGTGAAAAAACACAATAAAGCAGCAATCATGGTGACACACGATGAACGTATGCTTGAATACTGTGACCGCGTGTTCCAAATGAACGACGGTAAGCTTGAACAAGTGATAGATTATTAAAATATTAACTCTGCTACAGACAAAATGTAGCAGAGTTTTTTTGTAAATCTATATACATATACGGGGTATATTCATTGAATAAAACGCTATATACGATACAATATATATAAGAAGATTTTTATTTTTCAGACAGCCTTAAGGAAATCTAAGCGGAAGGATTTTTATCATGTTCAACTACTTATTTACAAACAGGCAGGGACAGTTTCTCGTTGCAGGGATTATCTCTATAATTCTCGGATTTGCGTTGATGCCGGTAGAGGGTATCTACAGTACCATTACATTTTACATTGCAATTTTCTTCCTCGGTTTCTATGCATCTAAAAATGCGGTCATCGAGACAATTAGAGAACGTTCACCAAACGTTGACTTACTGATGATTCTTGCTGCCATTGGTGCAGTCATCATCAATTATGAGTCAGAAGGTGCACTGTTACTTCTAATCTTTGCGGGTGCTGAAGTGCTTGAGAACTACGCGACGAGTAAATCCACAAAAGCCATTTCTGAACTGATGTCCCACCTTCCTTCAACAGCAAGTAGAATCGGGGCTGATGGAGAAATTACGGAAGTTCCTACAGAAGAACTGATCCAAGGCGATATCGTCCTTGTTGCTAAAGGGGAACAAATCCCAATCGATGGACAGGCAGACCGTCAAGTATCGGTCAACGAAGCAGCGCTGACAGGGGAATCTGTTCCGGTTGTAAAAGAAAAGGAAGAAGAAGTATTTGCCGGTACGGTAAACGATGGCAACTCGTTTAGATTAACTGTAACGAAAACGAGTGATGATACAATCTTCTCGAATATCGTGCGTATGGTTGAAGAAGCACAACAAAGACCATCGAAACTATCGAAAACCATCGATCGAATTGAATCCAAATATGTAATCTCTGTTTTAATCGGGGTACCGGTGTTTATCGCTATCCTTTACTTCTTTAATAATTTAGGATTTGAAGAATCATTCTACCGTGGAATGGTCATGCTGACAGTAGCAAGCCCGTGTGCGCTCGTTGCATCGGCAACACTAGCGACACTGAGTGCGATTAGTAACGGTGCGAAAAACGGTATTCTGTTTAAAGGCGGTGCCGCGATGGAGGCACTGAGCACGATGGACATTCTATATAGTGATAAGACAGGAACACTCACATACGGTGACTTCGTCGTTGAAGAATATGCAGCGGATGAAGATACATTAAAAGAAGTGGTAACGATTGAACAACACTCGAGTCACCCGATCGCAGAAGCGATTGTGAAGAAGTTTAAAACTTTAGATTTAGATAGTGTCGATCACAGTGAACCAGTAGAAGAAATCGTCGGCAGCGGAATGAAGAAAGGCGATATCATCGTCGGTAAACCCGATTCATTTAAAGACTACACAGACCCATCGAACTACAGAGATCAAATCATTGCTGGAAATACGAATATCTTTGTCGGAGAGAGTGGACAAATTACTGGATTCTTCTCGCTGGCAGACCAAGTCCGTGATGAAGCAGTACATGCCGTTGAAAACTTCCAAAACTCTGACATTGAAGTCGTACTCTTAACAGGAGATAATGAAACTGTTGCAGAAAAAGTTGCTGGAGAAGTGGGCATTACAGACTACACCGCATCATGTCTCCCTGAGGACAAAGTACGCTTTGTAAATGAAAGTCAGAAGAAGAGTAAGATTGTCGGAATGATCGGAGATGGAATCAACGACGCACCCGCACTGGCAAACGCTGATATCGGTATTGCAATGGGAAGCGGATCATCCGTTGCGATGGAATCATCAGACGTCGTAATCGTTAAAAACAACTTACAAAAACTATTCTATAGTTTCATGTTAAGTAATCGACTCAATCGCATTATTTTAGCAAATATTATCTTCTCTATTAGTGTGATTGTTATACTTGTATTATTAAATATATTCGGACTCCTAAATCTACCAACAGCAGTGCTCTTCCACGAAGGATCAACGATACTCGTTATCCTAAACGGATTAAGACTGTTAAGAGCGAAAGAATAGTATATTTATCTACTGTAAGAAGGAATACACCTTGTATAAATCAATATTGCTCGCTGCAGACGGTTCGGAAAACAGTCTGAGAGCAGCAGAAGGATCATTAAATTTCATCAATGAAGAAACGACGGTGACAATATGTCTTAGACCCGTCCGATGCGAGAGATAATATACTACACAGTATGCCGAGTGGCAGTAATTCACACATTAAAATGACAAACTGGCGAAAATTATTGAAGTATATGAAATGAACAATATTCCTTACAAGATACAATATGAAAATGGAACGCCGAAAGAAAAAGTAATTAATGTGGCAAATCAAGGAGAAATTACGGTGTTGATAGTTAAATAAAGAGAGAACCACAAGTCAGCAAGCAGTTCCATCGATTGTTTCCGTTTTTCTGGATCATAAGTGTAAGTGACAATAATCAATTCATCAGCACCTGTGTCTTTAGCAAATACTTCAAGCTTTTAAGGAAATTAAATGAGACATAAAATAAAGGAAGCCATTTCTGGCTTCCTTTTAATTTTAATTAAACTTCGCATCACTTATGATAACCCTCTGTGGTTAACACATGTGCGTATTGTGTCTTAACACGCACTACTTGTGATACGCTTCAGCGTATCGCCTCATGATGCGGTTTTACTCTTATGAGTGTAGTTAATTTCTGTAAGTTATAAAATCAAATCTCTCCATATTTGGAGAGCCATCTTCTAAATACATACCAGAATTCTTAACGCCAAATGCATTAGCTAGGCTTGTAAGTAATGGGAATAACGCTGATTCAAAATTCATATCTTCTTTAATATATGCAGGAACAGAATGAACAATATTCCTATTGATTGGCTTATCGGGATATAAGTCAAAACCTAGGGATTGTTTCCCTTTAACATTCAGAAGTGTAGTAAAGACATAGTATGGTTTTTGGATTTGAACGTCTTTCATAACGTTTGATAGTGTATATATTTTGCTTGCTAATAACTTTTCGAATTCATACCAATCATATATATAATCTTTGCCATCAACATCGTCAGTACGATTCATAAGTCGAACTTCAGTTATTTCAAGACTGCCATTATGAAATAATTGGGTATAGGAACTTGGTGCGTTACTAAATGACTCATAAAATATCATAAGACCATCCATATTATATACTGCATTGCCCCTGCGGTACCCGCCTCCCATTCCAGTTGGACTAAAAACATCTAACTTCTGATTCTGTTCTGCTTTTCTTAAATTCACATAATAATTCAATTTTGTACTCACTTCAGGAATAATGTGTATAACTAACACTGAATCATTATCCAAATCCTCAAATATTTCATCGCCTAAAATCATGCTCAATCTTTCATTCTTAAAACTAATTATTTTATTTTCTGTTATATTCTTATCCTCGAATGCATTACGTAAGTCATCTAATAACATCGGATTCGTCATATTACCATACCGTATAAAGAGCTCATCTTTACTCCCATTATTAATTGCATGTGGTTTATTTAAACTCTTTGGTACATCTATTTTAATAAGATTTACATTTTCTATCTGCTCAATGTAGCAATCAATTCCATAGATAACCGGTTTGATTTTACTACTTATATATTGTCTAAAAGATTGCTCCCAACTTTCAAAACTCTTTTGATCTATCCCTACATCTACTAAGGTTGAAGGGTCATGATTTTCATCTTCGGCAACACCCAAGATAACACTTCCTCCATTTGCATTAGCGAAAGAACTAATAACTTGTCCTAATTTTCTTTTTTTATTATCTTCAAGATTTTTGAATTGCCCATTATTAAATACATACTGTTTATATTCTAACTTCTGTCCCTCAGGTAATTTAAAATCCCATATTTCTTGTAATGTAACCATTATATCCACCTCGTTGGCTATTTTTACTTTTTCAACAGTAAAGTTCAGATAAAATTTTATTTACTATATACGGGAATTCCAATGATTCTAGTGACGGGGATCAACGTATGTTTTCAATTAAGATTATTACATTATATAAATATATTTCATTGATATTCACTTCTATGTTAATATCAGTTTTTCATCTATATTCTTTGCCTTTAAAAATTCAGGGTTTTTTAATAATACATTTATAGTTTCTTTTAGGTATTTTTCTGCCAATTCAACTACTAACCATCTTCTCCCTTTTGAATCTGTTCTATATCTCTTTTTTTCTAAATCAATTTGTTTATTTCCATGAACTACTGCTGAACGGTAAGTATAGATAGCTTTCATATTTTTAAAAATATCTAGTTTACTTTCTTCTAGAGAGGATTTTTGCAATAAGAATGCACACCTCAAAGCTAACTTGTGTGTCAGTTCTGATTTCTCATCATCACTTAATAAGGATTCTAAACCAATTACTATATCAATAATTCTATCTCCTTCATTATGTCTATATAGACTATTCTCTAATCTAGAAAAAGCTAATTGAATCTTCTTATCCTCACTATAAAATACTTGAATTAGTTTCTCTTTGACTTTATGAAGTTGATTTAAATTTACTTCTGGATACGACCCTTTAGTCCAGTAATAATCATTAAATTGAAGAGGATACACTCCCTTAACGCTTCCTTTTAAATCTAGTAGATTTGCATTATACTTTTCTGCCCACCCTAAGGGTTGAGAAATTATTTGAGCATATCCTGTCAATATATCATTGATTCTCAAAACATTAAAAAATGAATCAATTAAATTTAGTGGATAACTTTCTATTGAATTAAAAGGATGTTCTGACCAATAATTATAATTATCTACCGCGAAACCTTGAATTTTTAAAGCATGTGTCGCTGACATAATTACAGCATCTGGAATACTTTCAGAATAAGAGGTAATATTGGCCCTAGATTGTTGAAATATATCTGACATTTCAACTATAGACATCTGCTCATTTAATTCATAATTTTTTACCTCAAACTTAGTAAATAGAATAGGGACATAGATGTTTATATCTAATTTTTCTAAACAAATTCTACTTTCCATTGGTTTATACAATTTTAGAAATTGGTCTCTTGTAAGATTATTTTCTTCCCCATATTCTAGTAAACTTTTTTCAATTAGGTCATGCATATTAAGTAAAACACTGATTTCCAAAACTTCTAGTGGATCTTCACCAGGTGGTTGATATACGTTCAAATATCTTTCGGATTTCGTTAAAAGAAATTCCAATTTTTCATATTCTTTATATTTAGTTACATCAATTTTATCTTCATCGTAATTTTTGTTTTTCATTAAGTATTTGCCATAATCAATTGGTTTATCCGGTCCAAGCATAGATTTAGAAATTGAAGGGAATCCATTATCTCTATAACTTAATACTGGATAATTCATATAACCTTTTAATAATATTGATGATTCTTTAGAATGTTTTTCTAGGATTTCTTGAACAGCTCTATTAACAATCTCAAATGATAAGTCAAATATAAGTTTCTTATTCAAAATTTTCCTCCTATTTTAAAATTCAATATTGAAATTTTATTTTATATTTTAAATTCTTGAGTATAAGCCTTAAAGTTTTATAGATGATATTACATAACATCTTTTCATATTCATTGAAATTATTAAATTACTTTTTAAATTTTATGTATCTAACTTTGCTTTCACCATCTTCTCCATCTCATCATGAGTCCTATATTAGTTTGTATTTTCTGATAATTGAATGTATATTATAAACTACTTATTAAGCACATGGAATTATAGTGATTTTTGGAATAAAATTGATGAGGTTGAAAACATTAGAATCTTCCGTCACTAAACCGTATAAATATGTTAAATTTTAATCATTATTACAATTCTTTCATTTAAATTTTTTTCAATGAGTATTTAAATGAATAAAATATTTCAAATCATTTAGAATCTTGTATTACATTATTTTTAGAACATAAAATGTAATTTAAGTCTAACTGTTTCTAATGATATAATATCATCAGAAACTAAATAAAAGATGGAAAATAAGTAAAAGGTGATTATATGGAAAATAATGAAGTGGAATATAAACAGGAAATTAATAATGATGAAGATTTTAAAGCAGAAATCACAGCTTTTTTGAATACCGATATTGGTGGGACAATTATTCTTGGGGTTGATGATGATGGCAATTCGGTACAGTTTGAATCAGAGTCGGATAAGACAGCAATTTTTAAAGAATGGGAAGAGAAGCTCGCAAACTGGGTTAGTGACTCTTTCGAACCTGAGGTAAGGCATTTAATTGATATAGAAAGAAATTTTTTTAATATAACAGTGAGTATACAAGGTGGGGACAATAAGCCTTACAGATTTAAAAATAAAAGAAAAAATAGTTATGATCATATTTACATTAGGTCTGGAAGTACTAAGCGTAGAGCTAGTACTGATGAAATTAATCGAATGATTAAAAAACATGACTCTAATACATTCGATAGTTCAGTATCGAAGTTTCAAAATTTAAATTTTGATTACGTAAAAGGGATTTTCCGTGATTTAGAAAGATCGTTCGATGAATTAAGCTTAAATCTCAAAAAAACCCAAAATCAAAAATATAATTATGCTGCGTATCTTCTTAGTGAAGAAAATGAGAATGTTATCAAATTAGCCGTATTTGATGGCATAGATGTCGATTCTTTTAGAGATAAAAAAGAATTTTATGGCTCGTTACCTAAACAAATAGACTATCTACTTGAGACTATTGATATCCATAATAATAAACAAGTTACAATTACTAAGTCCTCACAACGAGTAGAGCTCACTTCATATCCTGAAATTGCTTTACGAGAATCTATTATCAATGCTTTTGTCCATCGTGATTATACTCTAAGTTCAGACATAAAAGTTGAGATTTATGATGACAGAATGACTATTTCTTCTCCGGGTTCAATACCTGATGGTTTAACCGTTGATGATATTAAAGAAGGTTCTAACCCTAAAAGAAATCCGGTTTTGATTCATGCTCTAGATAAAATGCAATATATCGAAAATTATGGCTCTGGTATTAGAAGGATTTTTTCTAGTTATAAAGGATTTAAAGAACCTAAAATCATAGCCACAGAAAACCAATTTAAGATAGTTTTATTCAACAGGAATTTCGTAGAAGAAATTGATAATCATTCTGATTCTATAGTTCAATATTTAAATATGAATGGACCAAGCTCACGGTTTGAAATTCAAGAAAACTTACATTTGCAAAAAAGTTATACTTTAGATTTATTAAAAAAATTACGTGATGACAATATAATTAATATTGAAGGCTCAGGTCGATCTACAAAATATCGATTGAAGGAAAAATAATATCGGCTAACTCTTAAAATATTGATATTACTACTCTTTAGATGCTTTTCTTATCGCCCGGTCCACCGGGCGATAATTTTATTTATATGCTACAACCCTTGATATCATTATATTTTAGATGCTTTTCTTATCGCCCGGTGGACCGGACGATAATTTCATTTATATGCTAAAATCCTTGATATCACTATCCTTTAGATGCTTTTCTTTTCGCCCGGTGGACCGGACGATAATTTTATTTATATGCTACAACCCTTGATATCATTATATTTTAGATGCTTTTCTTTTCGCCCGGTGGACCGGACGATAATTTTATTTATATGCTACAACCCTTGATATCATTATATTTTAGATGCTTTTCTTTTCGCCCGGTGGACCGGACGATAATTTTATAAATCTCTATTTATCTTGGATTTCACTAATTTCTACACTATAAAAATTACTGCTAACACACACTACTTGTGATAGTTTCCCCATCCCGATATACGATAAAGTTTTTAATATTCTGATATAATGATTGTGAAAATAAAATTAATTGTATTCTGTACTACAAGACTTGATTCTCGAATTCATGGAGGAATATACTATGCCACAAATATTTCTAAACGATTTGCTACGCTTTTCTAAAGACGAAATGAAAGAGGTTAAAATCAAATTCAATAAATCAAATGGAATTGATGATCCCATCGAGTTATTTAAAGAGAACCCTCATATTATTAACCATCAATGGCTGTTCTGGAGAAACAAGAGACGTTATTTCAATGTCGGTCAGATTGCAATTTGTCTTGTACGATTATCATATGATACTTGGTTATTAACAACAATAAAAAGAGTCACTAAAGAACTCGGTATCTCAAATGGAATAAATTATGAAGGGGAAGAGCTAGAGGGTTTTTCTCAGTATTATGGGCGTATCATAATAAAGTTCAAAAAGTCATTTCCTTCTCAAGGCCGATCGTACGAAGGACTTCATCAAGAATTGGTTGTACAACAAATACTACCTACTACTTTTGATGGGGAGGATTTCCCAGGTTATGATAAAGTTAAGCTTTCATACCGACAGTTAGCTAGCGTCATAAATAGTGGCAAAAGAGATTGGATTGCTGCGTTAGAAAATCAAAAGGCTGTATATCTTATTACAGATAAATATAGTGGGAAATTATATGTCGGATCAGCTACAAGCATGAGTCAGATGTTGCTTACAAGATGGACAAATTATGTGCGTAATGGTCATGGAAACAATAAAGAGCTGGTTGATCTGGTTAATAAAAATGGATTCAATTATGTAAAACAGAACTTTCAATACACTATCTTAGAGAATTATAACGGAAAAGTGGATGATAAAATTATCTTGCAAAGAGAATCTTATTGGAAGGAAGCTCTACAAAGTCGACAGTTCGGTTACAATTCAAATTGAGATTCGTACCATCCATATAACTATTGATGATTTGGATTAAGATAAAGAATGAATCAAAACATATAAAAAAACTATCCAGTAGTCCATTTAATGCTTCAATCAGTCGTTAATGTGAAGCATTAAAGTAAGTCTCTTTTCTATTAATATATTAATACTTATCCAGTATTCTCCTCCATTCATTTTGTGCATCCTGATCTTTCGATACTATAAATTGAACGGTCGGGTTGAGAGACCCAACAGTCCCATCATCATCATATTCACCAAAACCTGTAGATGATCCTACATTTTCTTTTTTCCCAATCAATTCATATACAACACCATTATCTGCTAGCATGTACTTATATATGTTCGTGTTTTCTACAGCTAATCTGTTGTATCCCTCTGCAATTCCAGGTGTGGGAGCCGTTTCGTCTCTTCCATAATCACCACTCAAAGGTGTATAGAATACGACACCACCAATAGCATGTATGTCAAAGCTTTCAAATCCGGGATTATCAAGATTTTGGACTTGAACTTGCCCATCTGGTGTTAGGGCGTACCAATCACCACTTCCAGCTGCACCATGTTGAAAGTAAAAAGTTGTGACGGCTAGGTTGCCTATTTTTGCACGATCTACTGCCCAATTAAAAAATTCTTCCGTCATCATCCGTTTTTCTTCCGAGGTGTACTCTTTTACTGACATTTCTATGTCGTCATTTACCTCAACACTTTCTTCATCTGTGCTCGCCTCATTTAGTGTTGATTCCTTTACAGCATTCTACCTTGCGGTCTACCTACATGCGGTCTATGATAACGTTACATAAACAAGACTATTAACTCACGCTATCAAATATCTATATTTTCTTTTTCTAGCATATAATTACATCTACTACATTTATTAGTATCAATAGCTATACTCATTTCATTCCACTCAATTCTTTCAGCACATAATTCACATTCATGAATATAGTAATTATTCAATCCTCGTGAAATTACTTCAAGTTGCTTATTAGACAAAGAATTTACCCCATTGTCTATTGCATACTTGATGGAACCACTGGCACTTTCATGGAAATCAACCAAAACTCCTAATCTTTTCAACTCTACTAAATACTCTTTAAATTCTGCTGCTTCCCCATCACTCATATTTACTAATCGTTCATAAATCTGCGTTACATCTTTATTTAACATCTAACCACTCCCTATAATATATTTTACTAAATGCTGTAATTTGTTTTATATTAACAATGTTTGTAATGATAAGTAAAATAAATATATATAATATAATTGAACTATCTAACAGGAGATGAAGATGATGGACGTCTCATATGAAAATTCAAATCCCCTAAAACTGATTTGCGAGTTCGTCAACAAAAATAGCAATATATATATATTAGAAGAATGGATTAAGGACTCAGAAAGAATAAATGTCTGTTTTTCTGATACTAATGCTGCGTTAGCTGACTCACTCTACTTCAAAGTGAGTGATATACCTCACATTTTAAAATTAGATACAAATCCAGAATCGATTGGCAAAGATGAAAAAACAGAAAGTATTCAATTTTTTTGTAACAGGTATATAAACCTCCTCAAAGAATATATGACAAATGAACTAATCAATGAAAAGAGATACTCTAATCGAATGGATAAATCTCGACTCCTCATGGCGATAGGCCGGTTTCGTGAATATATAATGGAGGAGGTAGATATACACGGACAAAAGCTATATGAGACTCTTCGAGATGATGATGATGACTCCATTCACAAAGAGGTTGAACTTCTCAATATGGAATATTCATTATCGGATCAGAACGTCCAGATAGAGGAAGAAGCGCTATTCCGATTAGTATGCGCACCATACATTCGCAACATTGAAGAAGAGCAAGATAACGATAGAGATAAAACTAAAACGCATAAAAATAATCAAGAACCAATTGAAAACTCCGATATGCTAAGGTCTCTCACCATCCCGAAGATGGAAGCTACAGAAGATACGTCAATTTACGAGTTAGATTGTAAAAATGGACAAATAAAATCTGAGAATTACCTCGATGCATCCGGCCTCAATGGATATATAAAGAAATTATTGGAAATTCACTTAAAACACCATATTGATAGGCTTGGTAAAAATGGAAAAATACCTAAAAGAAAGATTTACAGTGAATATGGTGTTACACCCAGCTTATTAGGTAGCACAAATAAGACTTCAGATGAAGTCAGACAGTATGATGAAGACATCAAGCATATAGAAAATGAGTTGGATATTGCCCAAGTCATAATGATTTCTTTTCTGATGTACCTCAGATACAAAGGTCGTCACGAAATCGAAGAATCAAGTAAATTCAGTAAAACCACAAAGCTACATCAAGTCATCAATTTTCCAAATTCTGATATTACTGTCCCATCACATTTCATTGAAGAGTTACAAGAAGAAATTAAAGCGTACGCACAAGAAACTAAAATATCTACTGATGAGCACGATAAAAGCGATTCAAAATTAGTTAAGTTGATAGAGTCTTTTCTCCTATCGCGGTTTGGTCTCCCATCTTTAAATGACTACAACAATTTTTCACGACTAATTGATTTTATCCAGTACAATGTCAAAGGTTTACTAATTGATGAGTCAGATCACATATCATTACTAGGCATTGATTCATTAATCTGCAATATTACTTCAGCTTATAACACATGGTTGGAGACCTTACATTCTAATGATACCTCTATCCATTACGAAACACTTTACAATGATGATATCGAGAAAGTTCATTCATCTTTAAACATTTCTCAGGAGAACGTTGAACCTCTCTTCGATACATCTTCACAAGATTCATTTATAAAACAGAGGTTTCGTGCTTTGCTATAAAATTTTCCCCTACCCTGGACTCCAGGGTAGGGGATTTTTTGCATTTTCAAAATTATAGACTATATACATAGCAAAGCAAGGACATGGTTCATGTTCTTAATACAGTTGCTATTAGGAAGGAGGCACCCACATGTGGAAACATACAAAAACACCTTTGACTCCAGAGCAACAAAGAGTTTACCCGATCATGATTGCACTGGCATACCGGTGGAGGGGCAGAACCTACACTACTGCTGATTTGTTGGATAAGATACCAAACCAACTAGGAAGATATGAGAAAAGTCGGCTTGGGCGAAGGTTCGCAAGATATGCAACTAAACACCCTCAATCATTCCAAATTATTAGGAGCAACGGGAACCACAGGTACTACACTAAGTAGTTCTATATGCTCCAGGTTTAGCGTTATATGTTCATACATTCGGTACCTTGAAAACTGAATACAGCATTTCAATAAGAGCGTTTCTCCTTGCCTATCAAGTCAGGGAGAGATGCTTCAACTTCAAAGGAGAAGATTATTATGAAAATAAATGTAATATTATATATAAATCCCAGTCAGAGCAAACAGAGGGACAATAAAGTTATAATCTATAGCCCAGAAGCTACTGTAATGGCCAGTAACCTGGTGGTTCAATCAGAAATCGTTTCCAAAGTTCTCGCATTTAAGGACGGTTGTAACTAAATGGAGCTCAAGAAAAATGGTTGGTATCACTATGATTCTAAAGCAAAGAAGGAAGTTTACGTTGCACCGCCCATTGATGTAACTGAGAGATACAAGGATTTGGAGAGCAATGAAATCCTCATTACTATTGAAGATGATCAGGGCGCCAAATACCACGGTACGATGGAGGTATTGGGGTCCAGGAACATCGAGGATCTTCTTAAATATGGTTTTCCCATAACCCCTGCCAACAAAAACCTCCTCTGTGGTGCATTGGTTGAAAGAGTGAATAAGCTGCCGTTCAAAATAATCTACACGAATGTGGGCCTTACTAAGCACAATAACAATTATCAATTCCAAGGGCACACGCTATTAAGCAGTGAAGGGCTTGAAGGGGTGTTGAAGTCCGACTCTCCTTATGATCTACAACCTTCCGGTAATATAGATACATGGTTACAGATGTATACAGATCATGTTACAGGCAATACACGCTTGGAGTTGATTTTGGCCCTTGGTGTATCTGGGATTGTTATCACTTATTTGAAAAAGGTTTGTGGTGTCGATCTTCATAATCCTATTGTTCATTTATATGGGGACTCCAGTACAGGTAAAACGACCGCAGCGCAATTGGCTCTTTCCGTCGGAGGCAATCCTAAGAAGGAAAGGGGATTGTTCAAGACCTGGAATAGTACGGCCAACGGTTTGGTTAGTATGCTGTCTGGCAATTATGGAATCCCTCTCCTATTTGACGAAATTTCAACCATCAGTATAAGAAGCTTGACGACTTTAATCTACACGTTAGCTGAGGGTCTAGAGCGAGGACGTTCAAATATTAACGGCCAGCATAAAGAACAGAGGGAATGGTCTACCGTGATGTTATCGACAGGAGAAGTGGGCATTGATGAGTTAGGGGCTGCCAAGCAGAATACGGGCATCGGTGTCAGATTGCTTCAATTTGAAGAAGTGTTCACTCAAAGTTCTAACCAGTCAGAAAGCATCAAAAGGGTAATAAATAAAAATTACGGGCATGTACTTCCCCTTATCGCAAAAAAGGTTATCGAATCAAACGAAGAAGATATATCTCATTTCTACAATGAGAGGCAGCATAAGTTCCATGAAGCCTTAAAGGGACAACACAAAGTAGTGGAAAGGGTGGCAAACCTCTATGCGGCTGTCACACTCGCAGCTTTTATATTCAACGAAACCTTTGGTGAATATAACATTTCCATGGACGAGGCTAAGATATTTGATTTCCTAGTCGCTCATGAAAAGAAAGTCAGCACTACTCGTGACCTTGGAGAACAAGCCTATGAGAAGCTCATCCAATACCTTGTGACCAACCAGAATAAAATTGCCGATGCAAAAAGTATTTACAGTAACTCCACAGGGACAATCGGTTTCTATGACGAAACAAGGAAGGATATATATGCCATAAAGATTTTAAAAGGGGCATTCGAAGACTTCATAAACCACCATAGCGATTTGCAAGGTAGCAAAAAGGTTGCTAAAGCATTAAAAGAAAAAAATTATTTCATCGTTCCACTTGGCAGAGATCGAATTGGTCAACAAGAGACCGTCAAACCAGGCCATAGAGAGACATTCTATACTCTACACCTTAAACCAGGTGATCATACGCTTTTCAATCCCTTGAACGATCCTGAGAAAAAAGATTCTGATCCTGTTGAACAAAGTCCTAAAGCAAAAGAGTCTGGTCCCATCGGACAAAGCCCCGAAGCAAAAAGGATATTCAAAGGGCTTGTTTCAACATCCAATTCCACTGAGGATTCGGATATCGACGATGAAGACATTGGTATTTAAAAAAGGAGGAAGCTGAATGAAAAGCAAAGAGATGCAGTCATTCATCACTTCGCTCGTCAATATTCTCGAGGCAGAAGTGAAAGTAGAAGATGAGAATTTTAAATAGATTGAGCTATAGGGGAGAAGCTGTAAGGGCTTCTCCACTTCTATATAAAGGATGATGAGAAGCATGAACAAAAAAACCATTGCCTATGCACGACAGTCTCTACAGAAGAGTAATCGCGAATCTTCGACCAGAGGCCAGATTGAGGCCATCCGTAAATATTGCTGTACGAATAAAATTGAAATAGATGAAGTATGGACGGAGGTCGCATCAGGGAAAACCATGAAGCGGGAAAAGATGCAACATCTTATCCACCATATCAAACAGGGGTATGTCGAGACATTAATTGTCTGGCGCTTAGATAGAATCTCACGGACGACAAAAGATTTACTGACATTCTTCACACTTTGCACAGATCACAAAGTTAACATCATCAGCATCAACGATGAAACCTTGGGATATGAGAACTCGATGGATAAGTTCAAAGTTCAGATACTAGCCAGTATGGCTGAACTGCAGCGAAATATTATCAGTGAAAACAAAGTGAACACAAACCGAGTAAAGTTTCAAAGAGATCATATCCCCTTCCATGTGACACCATTTGGTTACCGTTACATCAATAAACAGTATGTCGTTGAGGAAAATGAAGCATATACTGTGCGCGAGGTGTATCGACTATATACTGAAGGTCTCGGTTATAAAAAGATATCTCGCTGTACAGAAGAACGGCCCGACCTTGTCTTTTGTCAGCCTTCTCACATCAGACAAATTCTGCTCAACCGAAAGTATTATGGATACTATAAGGGAGCTCATGGGGTAGTGGCCAGTATTATTCCTGCGATTATTTCCCAGGAAATCTATGAAAAAGCGGAACAGCTTCGTCATTCCAAAGCACAGAATAGAAAGCATACAGTACTTGCTAATCTGCGCAGGAAAATAAAATGCCCCTTATGCAACCACACCATGACTACCTATCATAATCGGAACCAAACGAACTCAACACCGGTTTATGCATGCAGTCAAAGATTCCGCAAACAGTATCACGCCTGTTCAATGCGCCCGATACCCATCTCCAAGCTTGAGTCAGAAGCTCTTTATGTTATCAAGTCATTCTTATCCACCGATGAAATACTCAAAGAAATTCACCAAGAAATAGTTAATCAGCTAAAAGAAAAACAAGCAAGATCCAAGAGGACTGAAGTTGAGATAGAGCGTCAGAAAGAAGTATTGGTGCATGAATTGGCTGCAGGAAATATCGATATAAAAATCTTCAAGCAGTCTATTGAAGCTTTGCAGGATACTACTCATGTGGCAGAACCCCATATTGATACAGATGAAGTTACATTACAAAAGATTGCTTCACTGATAGAGCAGAAGACAGAAGCAAACGATGCGCTTTGGCAACTCGTGGAAAAAGTAGAAGTGGATGAATCAGGGGCCTTATCCGGGGTTTACTTAAAGGATTTATCCATAAATATACTCAATAGAAAGGAAGTAATGAAATATGAATCCATATAAACAGAATGAAAGAATCAAGGTAGCTCTGTATGCCCGGGTCAGTACTGCGATGCAGGCAAGCGATGGCTTCTCCATTGATGCCCAAATTGAAACTCTAACACAGCATTGTAAAAAGTTAGGGTATGACATTTATAATATATACATCGATAAAGGGCTTAGTGGGAGTGATATGAGCAAACGCTCTAGCTTATTAAACATGTTGGAAAATGCCAAACAACAAAAGTTCGACAAAGTATACGTCTGGAAGCTATCAAGGTTGGCCAGAAACGTCCGGGACTTGATTTCCATGGTAGAAGTGCTACAAGACCATTCTGTTGATTTTCATAGTTATAGTGAGAGCTTCGAAGTAACCACTAGTACTGGCATGTTCATGATGCAGATGTTGGCTGCAGTCAGTGAGTATGAAAGAAATATCATCATAGATAATGTGAAATTGGGTCAAGCCCAACGTGCAATGAACGGTTATACCAATGGCAAACTGCCACTCGGTTATAACAAGCCGGATTCCCCTCGAATTCCTATAGAAATCAACCCCTATGAAGCTGAAATCATCAAGCAGATATTTAATATGTATGAAGCAGGTCACGGGTTACGGTCAATAGCTAATTCGCTCAATCAGAAAGGGTATCGTACAAAGAAGGGAAACGCCTTTAGTATAACGGCAATAAAAACGGTTCTCACAAATCCTATCTACTCTGGCATGGTAAGGTTCAATCAATACTTGGACTACGCGAAATATGGAAGAAAGTTTAAGAACGAAAACCCAATACTTGTTGAAGGTAAGCATGAGGCAATAATCTCAAAAGAGCAATGGGAGAATGTCCAAGACAAGTTACAGCAACGTTCTTTTATGCCTAAAGTAATGGGAGATGGCTCAAATCTTTTAACTGGTATACTCAGGTGTCCACAATGCGGCTCAGCCATGATGGCTGCTAATACCACCAACACGTTAAAAGACGGGACCAAGAAAAGGATTCGATATTATTCCTGTCAGCAATTTAGAGCAAAAGGGTCGACTGTATGCAGTGCAAACAGTGTTAGAGCAGATGATATAGAAGGAATGATCCAATCTAATATCATACAACTCATCAACCAACCTACTATCTTAAATATGGTGGTAGAGGAAAACAATCAGCGTATTCAAAAAGAGCAGATGGCACTAAAGCAACAACATCCCCAACTCGAAGCTGACATCATTGAGTTGGGCGAAAAAATTACTCGACTTAAAAATGCTGCAGCAGCCGACGAAGATGTGCATACAATGCTGCAGCCAGAGATCGAATCGCTCAGAACCGAGTTGGATTCAAAGAAGATGTTGATACAATCACATCATGCTAAAGTCGAAGATACAACAGAAGAGTCCAAAACATATAGTGAAGAAGAATTAAAACAGGTACTGGAAAAGCTTAGTCGCTCATTCAGTGCAAAGAATAAAATGCAGATTAAAAAGATGTACCTGACAATCATAGATAAGGTTACATTTTCAAAGAAAAAAGGGAATCGAAAGATTGAGGATATTACCATTCATCTGAAAAAAGAAATCGGTACGGTGTTGTTGGAGAATATGAATACAAGCGGAGCTTCTGAAAAGGAAGCTCCGCTTTCTTTGTTTTCTGAGGGCATCATCATCAAATGCAATGCGCAGTGATGCGATCGGATTTTCAAATATATATTATTTTCTTGTAAATAATCCAAAGGAGGTGGAGCCATGAATGAACAGTTGTACCAGTATGTCATGAATAAATACCCAGAGATGCAAGAGCAACAGTGGCAAGCTGAAAGCACTGCACTAGGTGCTGAAGATGTCTTTTCAGAACTCACGTATCAAGAGCAGTTCCAAGGACAAATGTTTGATACGGTGTTGTATTATCCAACAGATGACCAGAGTGACATTGAGTTGTATCCATTCGAGGTATTCAAGGGGGAGGCGCTAATCGCATTAGGCTATATGAATAAAAACAATCAATACATCATATATGTCCAGACGGAAACAAGCTGAAACAACACATAAAGAAGAAATCCACCAGGTCCTTTGCATTATCAAAGGCCAAGGAAAAATAAGATATGCAAAAGGTTTAAATAATTAAATTTAACTGTTTGAACAGGCCCCAAATATAAAATATCACAGCTCGGAAACTCGGAAATATTAATGTATATACTATTAAATAAAGTTCAGAACCGATGATATCACTAATATATTCATATATCCCAAAATTTCAGCGAGTTTTCGAGCTTTTATTATTGAATAAAAGGAGAATGCTCATGTCATCCACTATAGAGATCCCTATGATCCGTATCTGCCAAAAGACGATAAGTACGATAAAAAGCTCTACAGGGTTCATTCGTAGCCCTGAAGAAGGTCTCAACATCGTTCAGAATCTCATCTCAGACTCAGATCGCGAACACTTCATTGTTATAGCACTAAACACTAAGAATCAACCGACCAGTATGGAAATTGCTCATATAGGCTCACTCAATACTTGCGTGGTTCACCCTCGGGAAATTTTCAAGAGTGCCATCCTCTCCAATGCCGCATGCATCTTTCTCGCACATAACCATCCTTCCCAAAATACTTCACCCTCCACTGAAGACATCACTATGACAAAACGCTTGGTTGAAGCAGGCAACCTATTAGGCATAGAAGTGATTGATCATATCATCGTCAATAACAATGACGAATACTTCTCCATGAAAGAGAACCATTACATTTAGAAGGAGGGATACCCATGCCCTGGGTCCAAGTTGTGCAAATTTGTATTCTCGTTGCCACTGAAATTGTTAAGTATGCAGAAGAACGAAATAAATGATTCGTCTGCTTAATCTTATATAGAAAGGAGGCACTCCATGAAGCATGGCTTCTACATGACCAAAACAATTGCCCAAGAACTTCCCTTTACTCTTCAAGCAAAGATCTGGGAGATGACTTTGCGCAGGGAACGCGCAGATAAAATGGATTATTTTCATATTTTCAATGTAAATATGGAGATGGATATATGCCGCATCACACATACCCAGGAAGTTCCCGTATTCCGATGCATAAATGAAATTGAACTGAAGAGCAATAAACAGCACTCATACAAGATCTACGTTATTAGAGATGACACACTGGAAGGCAATCATATCTATACAATGCTGTTCGCTAATGAATACTAAATGAAAGTAGGGAGAATAATGACAAGTCCAGTGAAATCAACCATGCGTTCCGAAGCAGTCTTCAGCGAGGATAACAAGCACCGACTCTTATTGAAAAAAGTGTGGAATGCAAAACAGCCGATGGCCACGGTAATCACTAAGTTCCCCAACTTTAGTGGTGTGGTAAAAGTTGACCTGACCACCCAATTAATCGTAAATAACCTTTCAGACCTCTACGGAGGAGTATACCTTATGAACCTTTTCACCAATATTGAAATAAACAAGAATATGAAAGACGTAGAGGATCTAGTCATAGAAGAGAGCGACAAGTATCTCCTTCAAGCTATAGAGGACAGTGAAGATGTAATCATCGCATGGGGGAGTACTTCGTCCAAAATATTCACAGAGCGGATAAAGACCGTCAATCAAATGTTGGAAGCACATCCTGACAAAGTAAGAGTATTGCTGAATCCAAATACTAAACAAATTAGTCATCCATTAAATCCAAAATCCCGATCTATCTGGATGGTCGAGAAGCTCGATGTTCGTAAGAAGTCAAAGGAATAAAGACGATATAACGGCATTATTATATAGATAAAGGAGGGGGGAATAATGGGTTTGGATATGTACTTCTATCTCCAAGATAAAGAAAGCAAGGAGATCATTGAATATAGTTACTATAGAAAGTTTAATGCACTGCAGGGGTATTTCGTAAAACACTTTGACATTGAAAACTGCAGAAGGGTGCTTATCACAAAAGGCATCATCCTAAATCTGTATTCGATTTTAAATGAAATCAAGTACGCCCCTGAAAAAGCAGAGCAACTGTTACCGACTTGCCCAGGTCCATTCTTTGGTTCAATTGAGTACGGTAGACTGTATATGAATCACGTCCATGAGGCAGCTCGAGATATGTATCATGCGCAATTCATCGACTTCAATAAGTATCATCTCTATTTTACTTCGGACTGGTGAACCTGAGACTTGGAAATGTAAGGGTCATAAAGCTGTCCTGACAGAATAGTTATAATTATACAAAATTAATCCCAATATTTTCTAAAAATAGAGTATACTATAAGTAACAATACACACTATATGAAAGTAGGTTATTTTATTGAAGAGATTCTTGATGCTATTGATGATGTCCCTGCTCCTCGTTGCATGTGGAAATGAAGAAACGGATTCGCAAGATGAGAGCGATGCCAATGCCAGTGAAACCGACGAGGAAATAGCAAAAATGGAAGAGGAAAATGAAGAACTTAAGCGCGAAAAGTTAGAAAAAGAAAATGAAGAATTGCGTAAAGAGCTAGAAGAAAAAGAAAGAAAAGAGGAAGACTCTGTTAAAGAAGAAGAAAATTCTGATGATGAAACCTCAACAAATGAAACAAGTGAAGATGAAAAAGATGTGGAGGCAACTAATAGTACAGTCTTCCACGAAGATGCTACTAACGCAGCAGAGCACTGTATAATGACTAACTTAAAGGAATGTAATGACGTTAGTAAAGAATCTCAAATCGATGCCTACTATGAATTGGTTGATCGGAGTGTTCTTACCATTCCTGGTTATGGAGAAGGAGAGATTGATGAACTGGTTGAAGCATCTTTGCATTTTAAAGAAACTAATGAATGGCCAGAAAAGGAGTCTTCATCTAGCTACGAAATTGAAGGTTCTGAAAGATACGAACAGATTATCACAGAGTATCTACAAAGATTGGCAGCACATTATAGTGTTGACGGTTATGAAGATATCTGGTTTTATTTAAAACCAGGAACGCCTGCATATGAAAAAATAGCAGCCAATAAAGCAAGTGGGAAGTATACTGACCACGAAACTCATCAAGTTGATTTAATGTCGATGAGAGATTTAAAAGATGGCACAGTACTTCTAAATGTGTCACGCGTTTATTCTCATGCATCCTCGAATGGTAAGCGTATTGCTAACGTCAACTATATAATGGCTATAGAAAACTATGAAATCATCGACTTTGAACAAATAAGTGACACTGAGTATTGAATAAGTAATAAAAGCTAAGACAGTTAAATGTCTTAGCTTTTATTTTTTTTGTAATTTTAGCCATATTATTGAATATTGTCCAACATATAATATTTTCTATCACTCTTTACCTCAATCCATAAGTTTTAAGTACGATGTTGATATCAAGCAGATAGGATGATGTTGATATGTATAAATCTAAAGGATATGAAATTGCATTTAAAATAAATATCGATGATGATAAGGAAGAAGTCGCTTTAAAGATACTAAAACTGACACTTTTGAAAAGCTCCAAGCAATCGATCCTCGATATAACAATCAGTGACTTGGATAATTTAGTCGCAGTTATTATGACGGAAGAGGCGTACAATTATATTGACTTTAGTTGGCTGGGACCGATGGTCTTTGAGACAGAGCTTATGTTTTACAATATATCTATGAATGACACTCTAAGTCACGATGTAGTACAAGATATTCAAAAGCAAAATACTCATTATTTTTATACAGATAATCAAATGCCTTACATTTTGGCAAAAAACGATATTTATGAGGGTATAGGCAATGTATCTTTCAGTTAACCTCTTACTATATTAAAATGAATAGTAATAAGTATTATTTGAAATATAAAGAAGGAGAGAACATATATGGCTATTGGATTTGAGGAAAAATTGTGGCAAGCGGCAGATAAGTTGAGGGGAAGTATGGATGCTGCCGAATATAAAAGCGTTGTACTCGGATTGATATTCTTAAAGTATGTATCCGACTCATTTGAAGAAAAGTATGAAGAATTGCAAGAAGATGAGTATGCTGACCCGGAGGATAAGGATGAATACATAGCTGAAAACATCTTCTGGGTGCCGAAAGAAGCACGCTGGTCCTACATAAACAGCAACTCTAAGAAACCAGAAATCGGACAGATTATAGACAAAGCCATGATTGCGATTGAGAAAGAGAATGAGTCACTCAAAGGTGTTCTTCCGAAAGATTTTGCCCGCCCTGCACTCGACAAAGACAAGCTCGGTGGCATCATCGATCTCTTCACTTTCAAAGTAGGGGATGCGGAGAGTCGTAAACAGGATGTTCTTGGACGTGTATACGAATACTTCATCTCCAAGTTTGCCAGTGCAGAAGGTAAAAATGCCGGGGAGTTCTACACCCCGTCTTCTGTCGTTAAATTGCTCGTTGAAATGATTGAGCCCTATAAGGGGAGAATCTATGACCCGTGTTGTGGGTCAGGCGGCATGTTTGTACAGAGTGAACGTTTTATCGAAGAGCATCAAGGTCGTCTTGATGACGTCGCAATCTATGGACAGGAGTATAATCTGACCACATGGAAACTCGCCAAAATGAACCTTGCCATTCGAGGAATTGATAATGACCTGGGTGAGTCACATGCAGACACATTCCATAATGATCAGCATAAAGGGCTAAAAGCAGATTATATTCTAGCCAACCCACCGTTCAACGCCAGTGACTGGGGACAAGAGCGACTGCTCGATGATTATCGCTGGCAATTTGGAATTCCACCAAAAGGCAATGCCAACTATGCATGGATCCAACATATTGTTTCCAAGCTGGCACCAAGCGGCACTGCCGGGTTTGTCCTGGCGAATGGTTCTATGTCCACGAGTTCAACAGCAGAGCTGGAAATTCGCAAGAACTTGATTAAAGAGGATCTTGTCGAGTGCATTGTTACCCTGCCTGGTCAGCTCTTCTACTCCACGCAGATACCTGTATGTCTCTGGTTTCTTACCAAAAATAAAGAGAAGAATGGCAAGAATGAACGAAAAAACGAAATTCTGTTCATTGATGCCAGAGACATTGGCCATATGGTCTCCCGTACTTTAAAGGAGTTCTCTGATGAGGAAATCCACAAAGTTTCAAGTGTCTTTCATGCATGGAGAGGGACAAATGATAAGCAATATGAAGACCAAGCCGGATTCTGTAAAGTCGCTACCATCGATGAAGTAAGAAGTCATGAATATATTCTGACACCTGGTAGATATGTAGGTCTGGCAGATGTAGAAGAAGATAGCGAGCCATTTGAACAGAAGATGGAACGCATCACTGGAGAGCTGGGAGAACAATTTGCGAAATCCAAAGAACTAGAGGAAAAAATACGAAAGTCATTGGAGGGGCTGGGATATGGAGTTTAAAAGTGCCTTTGCTGAAGATTACTGCATCCAAGTCACTGACGGCACTCATGACTCCCCTAGAAACACTATGGAGGGTTATAAACTAATTACATCACGTCACCTGAAAGAATTTGGGTTAGATTTTGAAAATAGTAAGAATATTTCAGAAAGTGACTATTTAAAAATTAATAAAAGAAGTCAAGTAGATCAATTTGATATACTTTTCAGCATGATTGGTACTGTTGGTAGAGTTTACCTTGAGAGGGAGCCCTCAACGAAATATGCTATCAAAAATGTTGGGCTATTTAAAAATTATTCTGAATTAAATGCTAAATGGTTGTATTATTTTTTACAGAGCTCTTCCGCAAAAGATTATATACATCAACATTTGAGAGGTTCTACCCAACAATATATACCACTAACTTCCCTCAGGAAATTTCCTATAATATATCCATCTAATAGAAATGACATGTTCAAAATTGTTAACATGCTTGATTATATTGACCGAAAGAGAGAAAACAACTTCAAGATAATTACAAACCTCGAAGAACTCTCCCAAGTCCTTTTCAAGCGTTGGTTTGTGGATTTCGAGTTTCCCAATGAAAACGGTACCCCATATAAATCTAACAATGGTATCATGAAAGAAAGCGTCCTCGGAAAAATTCCTAATGACTGGAATGTATCCGCTTTAGAGAACATTGCTGAGAACTATAACTCATTAAGAAAACCGTTATCTAAACTAGAGAGAGAAAAGCAAGAAAATAATTTTCCCTACTATGGCGCTACAAAAGTCATAGATTATGTAGAAGATTATATATTTGACGGCAAATATATTCTCGTAGGTGAAGATGGTACAGTCATTACAAATAAGAAGAGTCCATATACTCAATATGTTTCAGGGAAGTTTTGGGTGAGTAACCATGCTCATATATTAAAAGGGAAAGAAATGAGCGATGAGTTATTACTTTTAAACTTAAATAATATTAATATTAGCCCTTTTATAACTGGTGCTGTACAACCAAAACTTAATAAAAAGAATTTAAATAGTATAAGGATAGTAAAGGCTCCCAAAAATACACAAAATCAATTCGAAAAAGTGATTGAACCTATTTTTGAAAAAATTAGGTCACTTAAAGATGAAATCATTTATTTAACTCAACTACGTGATACTCTACTTCCTAAACTCATGTCTGGTGAAATTGAACTCCCGGACACTCTGGAGGTGACAGAAGATGCAGAGCTTCTTCAACGAGGATGATCTGGAACACCTGTCTTTGGAATGGTTTGAATCCTTAGGTTATGAAATTAAACACGGGAATGACATCGATCATACCGGCATCACCGCAGAACGCACCAGTTATGAAGATGTCATTCTCAATCATCGGCTGGAAGCCGCACTCCGAAGAATCAATCCAGACGTCGCTGACAGCGCCATTAAACAAGCAGTCCATCAGATTTCTGTGGAACAGTCGCCCCGCCTGATTGAAAACAACCGAATCTTTCACGAGTATATGACCAACGGTATTGAAGTCGAACACTATAACGCCGACGGAGAAACACTGGTGGACCTCGTCTATCTCTTTGACTTCCATGATCCGGAACAGAATGACTTCCTGGCTGTAAATCAGTTGGTGGTAAATAAAGGAGGCGTCCAGAAGATACCAGATATTGTGCTTTTCGTTAACGGATTGCCACTCGTGGTGCTGGAACTCAAAAATGCGACCAATGAGCAGGTTGGCATGTTTGAAGGCTTTAATCAGCTCCAGACCTACAAGACGACCATCCCACAACTCTTCAACCACAATGCCTTTATGGCGACCTCGGATGGGGTGAATACCCGGTTCGGTTCATTGACGGCCGATTTTGATCGGTTCATGCATTGGCGTTCACAGGATGGCCGGACGGAAGCCACTTCCAGTGTCCCAAGCCTCGAGGTTCTCATCCATGGCATGCTCAATAAACACGTCCTTTTGGATATGCTCAGGCATTTTACACTGTTTCAGGATAGTGGAGATGGCAAAGTGGTCAAGATCGTTGCGGCCTATCACCAGTACTATGCCGTAAATAAAGCCGTGGAAAGCACACTCAATGCATCAGCAAAAACTGGAGATGGCAAAGGCGGGGTCATCTGGCATACGCAAGGCTCCGGGAAAAGTTTGACCATGGTCTTTTTCAGTGGCAAATTGATTCAGGTCATGAACAACCCCACCATCGTCGTTTTGACCGACCGGAATGATCTGGACAATCAGCTCTTCGGTACTTTCGCTGCTTCCAAAGGCCGTGCAGGCAAGGGGCTGCTCCGACAAACCCCGGAGCAGGCCGAGAGCCGCAAGGAACTGATTGAGCTGTTGTCTGTGGAATCCGGCGGTATTGTCTTCACCACCATGCAGAAGTTCGCACCAGAGGAAGATGGAACCTCCATGCCCACCCTGACTGACCGGAAAAATGTGGTGGTCCTGGCAGATGAAGCCCACCGCACCCAATATGGCTTCAGTGCGAGAATGGGGGCAAAAGGGGACGCTGTCAAATACGGTTATGCGAAATATTTGCGGGATGCCCTGCCGAATGCCTCTTTCGTTGGATTCACGGGGACCCCAGTGGCCTCCACAGATAAAAATACAGAAATGGTGTTTGGCAATTATATCGATGTATATGATATGACCCAGTCCGTGAAAGATGGTTCTACTGTCAAAATCTATTATGAGAGCCGCATCATTCCATTGAATATGCCAAAAGGCTTGGATATCGATTCGGATTATGAAGACATCACTGAAGGCCAAGAGGACAGCATCAAAGATCGGCTGAAATCCAAGTGGTCGCGAGTCGAGGCCCTTGCCGGATCGGAACCCCGCCTTAAAAAAATGGCCCAGGACATCATCCAGCATTTTGAAACCCGGCAGGAAGCCACAATCGGTAAAGGCATGATCGTCACAATGAGCCGGCGCATCGCAGTGAACCTGTATGATGAAATCATTCGTCAGAAACCGGAATGGCACTCGGATGATGACCATAAGGGCGTCCTCAAAGTAGTGATGACCGGCCAGTCAAGTGACCCACCAAATTTCCAACGCCATATCGGCCCCAAGAAACGCCGGGATCTGCTCGAGAAACGGATGAAGGATGTTGACGATGAACTGAAACTGGTCATCGTCCGGGACATGTGGCTGACCGGCTTTGACGTGCCGTCCCTGCATACGATGTATATTGATAAACCGATGAAGGGCCATAACCTGATGCAGGCCATTGCCCGGGTCAATCGGGTATTCAAGGATAAGCCGGGGGGATTGATTGTCGACTACATCGGCATTGCCGACAGTCTGAAGGAAGCACTCAAGGAGTACACCGCAGACGACCGGGATCAGACTGGCATCGATACGGATAAAGCCGTAGAACTGATGTTGATGAAGTATGATGTTATCCAGGATATGTTGTATCAGCATGACTACTCGGGCTATAGCTCAGACAGTCGCAATATCCGTTATAAAGCTTTCAACAATACAATCAACTATATCTTGTCTCTCGGAGAATCGGAAAAGAAACGTTTCATCAATACTGTCACGGAACTCTCCAAAGCCTATGCGCTCTGCGCCACCGAACCCGATGCTCAGGCGCTAAACAAGGAGATTGCCTTCCTGAAATCCGTGAAATCCGGACTCGTCAAACTGTTATCCCCACCGGATGGAGACAAACCTAAAAAGACACCCGCCGAAATTGATGCAGAAATCAATCAGCTGGTATCCAAATCTGTCGTTACCGATGAAGTGGTAGATATCTATGAATCACTGGGACTCGAACATCCGGACCTCTCGATTCTCTCTGACGAGTTTCTGGAGGATGTCAAAGCCCTCCCACAGAAGAATGTCGCCATTGCATTGCTCGATCGTCTACTGAAAGGGAAAGTGAAGTCTCTGATGCGCACCAATGCAACCCAGTCGAAGAAGTTCTCTGAGATGCTGGACAATGCCATCAACCAATATAATAAACGATCCATTGAAACTTCCAAAGTCATCGAAGAACTGATCGATTTGGCTAAAAAAATGGAGAAGGCACGGGAAGCTGGCGAGGCGCTCGGTTTAACTCCAGATGAAATTGCGTTCTACGATGCGCTCTCAAATCACGAAACAGCAAAAGAAGTGATGGGAGATGAGAAACTAAAGGCAATTGCACATGAACTGACCAAAGCAATTAAAGAAAACATGAGTGTGGATTGGCATAAGAGGGACAGCGCCCAAGCCAAGATGCGAGTGACAGTAAGAAGGCTTTTGAAAAAGCATGGATATCCGCCAAAACTTCAAAAAAAGGCAGTAGAACAGGTGGTAGAACAAGCTGAACTAATGGCTAGTGGTTTATAAGATAAAACTTGAAAAATTAAGTTGGTGATTTAAATGCAAATAGAAATTCTATTTATTGCTAAAGATGAAGCAAATAAAGTAAAAATTAGTGATGTTAAGCAATTATTTCGAGATATCTTCGATTTTTCTCATGATAGAATTCAGTTCGATAATGAAAATTCTATACTCTGTGTATTTAATCAAACTACTAAAAATAAATTTGTTTCTGTAGAGTTAACTATTGATGGGCAAGCAGCAAAACATGCAACTATTTTAAGTGAACTCAAGAACATTGTTCAGAGTGGCTCACACAGAAGAAACTTTCACATACTTATATCATACGATGAAAGTTCTAATTATTATTGTAATAAATTATTCTACTGGTTATCTCAATATGAAAGAAAACTAAGACACTTTATATATATAACAATTATTAATGCTCTTGGGAATCGTTGGGTAGAAGGTACCATTGAAAAAGATAAAGATTTAGAAAAAAGCATTAAAAAAAGTTATGCAAAAAATAAAGAAAAAATGATTGAAGATGCTTTAGAGGAATTTGATTTCTCAAACTATGATACTTATTTGTTTACTCCTTATCCTGATGTCGAGCCTACAAGTGTGATTGAAGAAACTATTGAGTATAGTAGACAAAATGATATAGAGAAAGAAAATATAATTAGAATATTAAATCAAGGAAAAGCGAAGTCACTTTGGGAAAGATATTTCAAATCGACTGAAATTGAAAATCTTCAAGATAATATCCATAATATAAGAAAAATTAGAAACTCTGTCATGCATAATAAACAAATAACACATGAAGATTTCAAAGTTTACAAAAGTCTATTGAGAAATTCGATAACCTTAATTGATAAAGCTATTATTGAAATAAAAACCAAAAAATATTACGATAGCAAAATTTCAGATGTCTATATATCATTTAAGAATGTTACAGAATCGCTACGAACTATAGCTGAACCACTTGCTGAAATACAAAAAGTAATGCAAAATGCTTTAAAATCCTATGAAAGAACAATGGTAGAAGCTAGGAAACTTGCACTTAAGCACGATATTGTAAATAAGCCTTTAATATCTCCGGCACTCAAGAGTTCTCTTATCCATTATCAATCAATATTTGAAACTATGCTTGATCCTTTAAGAAAAATTCCATCATTATCGTATTCACCGATGATTGAGCAATTGGGAGAAGAAGAACAACGTCCTGAGCATAATGAACCTCCAGAAGACAAAATTAATAAAAGCGAAGAAAAAACATCGCATGATGATTAAGAGATTTGATTCCTACTTAAAAGAAGATGAGCAAGATCATCTTCTTTTTCATGAGAGCCAACGTATATAAATACATTACACTTTTTTATAACCTGTCGCTGGTTAAAACCGCATTAACGATGATATGCTTCATTCCTGATAATCTTATTTACCCTAAATATCTGCTCAAGCAGCATCACCTTCATCATTTGATGCGGGTAGGTGAGGGAGCCGAAACTGATTTCCTGGTCGGAACGTTTCTGAACTGCTTTACCAATTCCGTTGCTGCCGCCTATGATGAAGACGACGTCGCTTTTACCGGTGTTCATCCACCTTTGGTATTCTTTCGCCAAATTTTCACTGGTATAGGTCTTACCTTGGATTTCCAGCGTGACGACATGCTGGTTTTCTTTGATTTTACTCAAGATTTTTTGCGCTTCTTTGTCTTTTATGATTTCTATATCTTTATCGCTTGCATTGTTTGGTTCTTTTTCATCTTGAATCTCGATCAGTTCGAGTTTAGCGTAGCCACTTATGCGTTTACTGTATTCCTCGACTGCCTGCCGCCAGTACTTTTCTTTTAATTTGCCCACGGTTATCAGTGTAATTTTCATTTTATGTCTCCTTCCGTTGCTGTTATATCTGTAGAATCTACCTATCCACATGTGAATATCTATTAGCAGATTTTAACGTATGGTGGATAATACACATGTTTATACACAACTTTCCCACATATCCACATGAATTCATTAATTATTATACATAAAAAGGGATTTTAATCATTAAATTTCTATAATTATAAATAAAACAGCCAGTTTTACACAACTGACTGTTTACTTATCCACAATTATTATAAATTATCCACAATAATCGTAGGTTATGCACACCTTTTTTCATAATTGTGTGTATAACTTTATATTTGGTAGATTTTGGTCGGTATTGCCTTATCGGTATTGCTTATCGTTATATCATTATCCGTATCGATGTCGTAATGGTTCAATATCTGTTCGACACTCATTTTAGCAAGTTCCTTCATGTTATTATCAAGACTTAAATGACTCAGATATATGCGCTTGGTGCGGTCTGTTATAACGTCGTGCATCGCATGCGCTGCATCTTCATTGGAAACGTGTCCGACATCGGAAAGTATGCGTTGCTTGGTCATCCATGGATATCTGCACATCCGGAGCATATCTACATCATGGTTGCTTTCAAAGACGAAGCAGTCACTGTCTTTTATAATGCCTTTCATCTGATCCGAAACATAGCCTGTATCGGTGATGATTGAAAGCTTTTTATCATTCTGCATAAATGTATAGAACTGTGGATCGATTGCATCGTGGGACACATTGAATGATTGGACATCCATCCCAAGGAGTTCCTTTTCCTCCAGTGGATTGAAGTGGAACTTCCTGTCACTCGCGACCTGAATATCCTTCGACTCGATGCGCTGCCACGTCTTCTCATTCGCATATACCGGAATGCCATATTTTTTTGAAATGACTTTCAGACCCTTGATATGGTCACTGTGCTCGTGCGTAATGAGTATGGCATCAACATTCTTAAGGGAGGTGCCTAGTGAATTCAATGCTTCCTCCGTCCGCTTGCACGAAAGTCCCACATCTATGAGCAGGCTGCCTTGTTCTGTTTCGAGATACGTACTGTTTCCCGTGGAGCCGCTGGCTAACACGCTCATCTTCATTCTGTTCACTCTCTTTCAATAATATCTTCTGTTTCGCTGATGGCATCTACATATACTGTCTTATCGACACCTTGGTCGTTGATATTGAATCTCCATTTCGGTCTGAGAAGTACTTGATCACCATCATTTAAGATGATGTAGTATCCGAGGCGGGCATCTTCAATCTCCGCTTCTCCGGAAATCCGTTCGTCAGTATATAGGCTCGCGACGACTTTCCCGGGATCACGGACAGCAACTGGCGAAGTATATTCATTCTCACTGATGTTTTTCAGATAGCCCTGTTCATACTCCATCGCCTGCTGGCCATCCCCTCTGTAAAGCAGTCTTGCCGCTTCATTATTGAAGATGGGCAATTCTTCATAATGCTGATTGAACAGCATATAGCCTTCATCACTCATTACATCATCATACTCGTATTCCGAACCTCTGTAAACTTCTTCGGCCTTATGGTTTTCCAAATCCTCACGCGTCATATCGGGCGCATTTTCCCCGGCTTCAAAATCGTTTTTCAAAACATAGCCTTCATTCGTCGTTTCAACTGTTTCAGCTTCTATCTCTTCAGAGTCTATAAAAGTCGCCTTGACTGCAGACAGTATATTCAACTTGCGCGGCTCATGCTCCGGCAACTGTGATAGATCTATATTCGTCTCTTCAAGGATATTGGGTCGGCTTTCTATCTTATGGATATCTTCCTGCTGCTTATTGTAGTACATCATGATGAGCCCGATGTTGATCAGTAGGAAGACCAGGATATAGAGGGATTTCGTCAGCTTCCAATCCATCAGTGGAGGCCTCCTTCATTGAACCGCATCCATTCGTCATTATACTTTACATACCATTGTGGGGTGAAGTGCAGCAGATTGAGTTCAGTCTGCACATCTGAAAACTGCATATCATAACCGATCGTGATCTTCGATACTTTCTGGAGATCCAGATCTTCATTCAATGCAATCTGATAGCGGACGTCTTCCAGTCTTGCGAGGGACTTCATTTCATCATTCGGCACTTCTGCGCTGATGTTGAGTAGGGGACGCTGATATTCAAAAAGTGCATTGTTGCCGTACTTGGTCGTAACGACACTTGATATCTCATCGCTGAAGACCGCGTATCCGTTTAAGGTGTAGCGATAAGTCGATTCGTTGCCGTCAGCTTCATAATCGAACAGCATATGTTCAGTTTCAAGGCCGCCATGTGAATTGAGGAAGTCGAAGCTTCTTTGAATGGTCTGATGCGGGTTTCGATTCGATGACAGCGACTCATCGAGGTTGGTGTAGACGAAATTATAGGTTCCGGGATTATATGTCGATAGGTTATGGGTCCCTTCGTAGACATATACATCATCGTTTTTATTAACTTCGATTTCATCGTCCATGAAGAGGATATCATTCATCGTATCGATGCCGATCTGAGTCATCAGAAAATGCTCGATCGAGACGGCGCCTGGGGCTTCGGGTCCATAGATGGCTGTCTTATTGTTCGAGGTTTTCTGGTTGGTGATGATGCCGACGTAATCTTCGAAGGAATCTTCATATTCCTCCACGATCGACAACAGGTAGCTGCTGTCGATGTCCGTCTCGGCGACGGCTACTTGTTCCAATGCTTCATTCAACATATAGAAAGTGACTTTTGGAGAAGCAATGTCTACTATAATCCGATCAAAACTGTAGTCGGGTAGGGCACCTTCGTAGGAGAACCCAAGCACTTGGAACAGTGATTTGGACGGCATCTCGGATGGGTAGTCCACAATCAGGAATTCTTCACCCCCGTCTTCCTTAACATCAGGCGTCAGGCGATTTATATTATTGTATATATCAATATTCTCAATTTCTGTATCCTTCAGAAACTCCCGTACGCCGACGACCGCATCTTCTTTAATCGTACCTTTCACTGTATTGCCGTCGACCCATATCAATTGATAGGCCCGCATGACGCTGCCGAATTCCAGTGATTCCCCCTGACCGATGTTGGAGGTCGACTCGATTGATGTATCGACTTGCGAAAATTCGGGCTGGTAGCTCCAGACCATATAGGTGAGGATGGCACTGCTGATGACGAGAAGGAAGAGGATTGTGGATTTGAGTCTTTCTCTATTCATCCCAATCCGCCTCCTCCAGCGTTTCACACGGCAGGTTGATGAAGATTGTTGTACCATGGTTCTCCACGCTGTTTGCCCATATCCTACCATCATGCGCTTCGACGATTTCTTTTGATATGGCTAACCCGAGTCCTGTCCCGCCCATTTTTCGGGCACGGCCTTTATCGACCCGGTAGAACCTCTCGAATATACGATCCACTTTGCTTGCGGGTATACCCAGTCCGTTATCCTTTATCCGCACGGTCAGACGGTTGTACAGACGGTTCTGTTTCACATGAAACTCGACTTTCTTGTTTTCCTTGCTTGAATACTTGATGGCATTCGATATGACGTTATCGAGTACCTGACCCATCTTATCCACCGCAATCTCTGTAAAGACAGCGGTATCCGGGATATCGCGCACGAATTCGACTTCATCCTTATGGGTCATTTCGAAGCGGTCGATGATGCGGTTTAGGAACAGATTGAAATCTACAATTTCCTTGGACAGCTCTTCTGCTTCATTATCCATTCTGGAAAGTTGCAGTAGATCTTCGACCAGACGGATCATACGGTCTGTCTCTTCACGGGTCACACCGAGGAATTTGGGGGCGAGTGTTTCATTTTGCCAAGCGCCGTCCTGTAGGGCTTCTATATAGCTCCGCATGGATGTAAGCGGCGTCCTGAGCTCGTGGGAGACATTGGCTACGAATTCACGCCGCTCAGTATCCACACGCTCCTGCTCTGTAACATCATGGAGCACAGCGATGTAACCATTGATGAATCCTGTATCCTTGACGATGGTCGAGAAATTTACACGGATGGTCGTCTCTTCATCATCGTGGTTGAAGAAGAGGAGCTGACTCTCATCCATCTCCTGGATTTCTTCGAGCATCATTTCATCGTCCAGCTTCAATACGGCAAGCATATCCTCTCCGCGCGTATTTTCTGCTGTCGCCCCGATCATATCGAGCGCCATTTCATTGACTACGCGTATGCGGCCCCGACGGTCCGTAGCGATGATGCCGTCGGACATATGGGTGATGACAGAGTCCAGGCGCTTCTTCTCACTTTCCGTATTGGCTTGGGCTTCTTGAACACGTTTCGACAGCATGTTGAATGAGCCTGCCAATTCACCGATTTCATCACTGCTGTATATCTTTACACGCGATGTGTAGTCCCCTTCCGACATGAGGAGCGCCTGGTTGCGCATATCCGTAATCGGACGGGTGATTGTGCGCGCGATGAAGATGCCAAGGATGCTCGTGATGATGAGGGAGATCATTGTGGCGATGATGAATGTATTGTTGATGGCCTGCAGCTGTTTGTATACTTCCTCTATATTGGACGAGGTATATATCGCCCCGAGTATCTGGCCTTCCTGGATGACTGGCTGATTCAACAGCCAAACGCGCTGGTTGTCCTGGTCCACGTTGACGTAGATTTCCTCGTTGCGTGTACCGGTGGTGATGGATTCCTCAGTCAGGGGCGCATCGATCCTTGTACCGACACTCAGTTCATTTGAGATCCGGCTTGTTGCGATAAGGACATTATCCGAATTGACATATCTGATCTCTTCTATTTCCGAGCGGTTGCCGTAATCGGCAAGCAAGGTCTGCACCTCTTCCTGGAACTGGGCACTATCGTCTCCATATTCCCTATGCAGCTCGTTAATCCTCGTGTCAATGAGACTCACCTGCGTCTCGATGTTTTCCTGGAAATTGCCGATCAGTTCCTTCTCGAGCGTGTTGGTGAAGTACAGTCCGATGATCTGCATGCCGATGATGATCAAAAGCACATAGATGATGACAAGTTTGATATGGAGGGACTGCAGATTTTTGAAAAACTGCTTCATTAAGCGTTAACTCCTTTATTCATCACCTTGGATATAGTAACCGACACCGCGTCGTGTCATGAGATACTCAGGGTGCGACGGATCATCCTCCACTTTTTCCCTGAGTCGTCTGACGGTCACGTCGACTGTACGTACATCTCCAAAATAATCATAACCCCATACCGTCTCAAGCAGGTGCTCCCGCGTCATGACTTGGGACAGATGCTGGGCAAGATAATTAAACAGTTCGAATTCCCTGTGGGTCAAGTCGATATCTTTATCGTATTTCTTTATTGCGAAGGCTTCCGGTATGACTGTAATGTCCCGGATCTGGATATTATTGGATTCCGGTTCCTTCTCTTTCGAAGCCGGTTCGACATTCCGCCTCAAGTTCGCCTTTACCCGGGCGATGAGTTCACGGGTAGAGAAGGGTTTCGTCACATAATCATCAGCGCCGAGTTCCAATCCGAGCACTTTATCTATCTCGGAATCTTTTGCCGTCAGCATGATGATCGGCATATCGTGCTTCTTGCGCACTTCCCTGCATACTTCCATGCCATCCATACCCGGGAGCATGATGTCCAAAAGTACTATATCCGGCACCACGTCCAAAATCAATTCCAAAGCATCGTTGCCATCATAGGCACAATGCACCTCATATCCTTCCTTTTCAAGGTTGAATTCCAGAATATCCGCAATCGGCCGTTCGTCATCCACTACAACAATCTTCTTGGGCATTTCTTTCCCCCGCTTTCATTACAAGGTTTATAAACACACTCGTATCCAAATTAAATGTATCATTTTTTCGGATGCATTTCCATCAACCATAGCAAAAAAGCCATCAGCAAGAAAGGCTGACAGCTCAGATGGACGGTCCCGACGGGAATCGAACCCGCGATCTCCTGCGTGACAGGCAGGCATGTTAACCGCTACACCACGGGACCAGAATTATGTGAAATATAATATATAAGTGACCCGTACGGGACTCGAACCCGTGTTACCGCCGTGAAAGGGCGGTGTCTTAACCGCTTGACCAACGGGCCATATGTTTTAACACAAACATTATTATACCATGAGGCAAATTTATTTTTCAACTCAAATTTTCACATTTCTAAAGTGAATATCCCGCGGTCAGCCCGCGGGATCAGTTCTATTGCCAGAAATTTTTGAGGAGGTTCGTCTGGTTGCGGTCCGGTCCTACAGAGAAGATCGAGATATTCACTCCTGTAAGGCGTGAAATCTCTTCCAAATAGTTTCTGGCATTATCCGGCAGATCTTCCAGACGTTCGATGCCTGTGATGTCTTCTTTCCATCCCGGCAATGTCTTGAAGATTGGTTTGGCGTGTTCCAATTCCTTCAGTGTAGCCGGATATTCAGTCATTTCCACTCCGTCTATTTCGTAGGCTGTACAGATCTTGACCGATTCCAGGCCGCTCAGCACATCTATGGAATTGAGCGACAGATCGGTGATGCCACTGACGCGGCGTGCGTGGCGGACAACAACACTGTCGAACCATCCAACACGTCTCGGGCGACCTGTTGTAGTACCGTATTCCCGGCCTATTTCACGGATATGTTCTGCGTTGTCATCAAACAGTTCAGTAGGGAAGGGGCCGTCTCCGACGCGTGAAGTATAGGCTTTGCACACACCCACTATGTTCTTCAATGAAGTCGGACCGACGCCGCAGCCAACCGTGACATTACCTGCAACGGGGTTGCTCGAAGTGACGAAGGGGTATGTGCCGTGATCGATATCGAGCATGACACCTTGCGCACCTTCAAACAGGACGTTTTGACCATTCTCGAATGCATCATCGAGTATTTTGGCAGTATCCGTGACGTAAGGCGCGAGGCGCTCTGCCGCTTTGCGGTAAGGTTCGAATATTTCATCGAATGTATAGCCTTCACGTCCATAGAGTGCCTTGAACATGTGGTTCTTCATCTCGAGGTTCTCTTTCAACCTTTTGCTGAAAGTCTCTTCATCTATCAGGTCGGCCATGCGTATGCCGATGCGCTGCGCCTTATCTACATAACACGGGCCGATACCCCTTTTGGTCGTCCCGATCTTATTCGCTCCACGTGCTTCTTCTTCAAGCTCGTCCTGAAGCAGATGGTAGGGCAGGATAACTTGGGCACGGTTTGAAATCCTGAGGTTGTCCACTGAAATGCCACGTTCGATCAAGCCGTCGAGTTCCTTGATTATGGAAAGGGGATCGATGACGACGCCGTTACCGATCAGGGAGATTTTATCTTTATAGAATATTCCGGAAGGCACGAGGTGGAGCTTATACGTTTCGCCACCGAATTGAATCGTGTGGCCTGCGTTGTTCCCTCCGGAGAAACGTGCGATGATATGCGCTTCTTCAGACAGGAAATCTGTAATTTTACCTTTTCCTTCGTCGCCCCATTGGGTTCCGACTACTACTGTTCCAGACATAAGTTTGCCTCCAATTTATCATTGAAATACCGTACTTATTCTAACAATAAGCTGAACATAATGCAATTAAAAATACGAACGTTTTTATAGGGGTCCTATAAAAACATTCGTAATTAGTTCGGCGGGATATAGCCGTCATCGTAACCTCTATTGTCCTGGTCGAAGAAACTGCTGTAGGATTTATTGAAGATCAGCTTGACGGTACCCGTTGGTCCGTTACGGTGCTTGGCCAGGATGATTTCAATCTCGTCCTGTTCCTTCTGCGCGCCTTCAGCCTCCTCTTCACCGTCGCCTCGCGTATAGTAATCCTCCCTGTACAGGAAGGCGACGATGTCGGCATCCTGCTCAATTGAACCGGATTCACGCAAGTCACTCATCATCGGCCGCTTGTCCTGCCGCGTCTCCACACTACGGGAGAGTTGGCTCAGTGCTATGACCGGACATTCCATCTCGCGTGCCAATGCCTTCAGCATACGTGAAATCTCCGATACTTCCTGCTGACGGTTATCGCTGCGCTTACTGCTCGAGCCTTGGATCAGCTGAAGGTAATCGATGATCACCATATCCAGACCATGCTCCTGCTTCAGGCGCATGCATTTCGAGCGGATGTCGTTGACACGTATCCCCGGTGAATCATCTATGAAGATCTTCGATTCCGCGAGACTGCTTATTGCAGTCGTGAAATTATCCCAATCATCATGTCCGAGATTCCCTTGACGCAGCTTTGTCGCATCAATCATGCCCTGGCTTGAGATCATCCTTGAAACAAGCTGATCGGCCCCCATCTCAAGCGAGAATATCGCCACAGTATGATTCTCGGCCGAAGTGCCGGCATGGCCTGCAATATTCAAGGCGAAGGCCGTCTTACCCATGGAAGGGCGGGCGGCGAGGATGATCAGATCATTGCGGTTGAATCCTGATGTCATGAAGTCAAGGTCCCGGTAGCCGGTCGGGATACCGGTTGTAGTATCCGTCTGGCCGGCCCTGGCCTCGACCTGCTCGTAGACTTCGTGGACGACGGACTTCATGGACTTGAATCCTTCATTCCGCCGGCTTTCGGATATCGACATGATTCTTGACTCGGCCTCAGTCAGCAGATCTTCTATCTCTGCATCCTCCGAAAACCCTTCATTGGCGATTTCTTCAGCTGTCTGGATCAATTTTCTTTTAAGGGCATATTTTGCAACGATATCAACATAGAACGCCGCATTGCGGCTTGTGGGCACCACATTGGATAATTCCGCAAGATAGCGCGGTCCACCGACGGAATTGAGCACTTCCATACTTTTCAATTGTTCGATCAGGGTGACGACATCGATGTTCTGATGGTTTTCGCTCAGTATGCCCATAGCCTGATAAATATGCCGGTGCTCCGAACGGTAAAAATCTTCGGGGTCCAGTGTCTCCGCGGTAGAAATGAAGATTTCCGGATTGATCAATATCGCACCGAGGACAGACTGTTCCGCCTCCATGTTATGGGGCATCTGCTGATGTATATCCAATATCAATGCCTCCCCGGCTGATTATTCTTCGACGACATGCACTTTGATTTCAGCAGAGACTTCCTGATGGAGTTTTACATTCATCTTGTGGTAGCCAAGGCTCTTCAATGGCTGTGACATATCGAGTTTCCTTTTATCCAATTTTATGCCGTGTTGCTTCTCATAGGCTTCCTTCACCTGTTTTGAACTGATTGAGCCGAACAGGCGACCGTCTTCGCCGGCCTTAGTCTTGACTTCGACTTCTTTTTCTTCCAATTCTTGCTTCAGTGCCTTCGCATCTTCCAATTCCTGCTTGGCTTTTTCGGCTTTGGCTTCTTTTTCTGCTTCTAGTTTTGCCAAGTTGCCAGGTGTGGCTTCTTCAGCCAATCCTTTCTTAAGAAGGTAGTTTTGGGCGTAACCTGTCGCCACTTCCTTCACTTCACCTTTTTTACCTTTATTCTTTACATCGCTCAGAAAGATCACTTTCATTCTTCTTCACTCCCGTTATAAAGTATATCGTCTATTGTTTCTATCAATTCTTCGTAAAGTTCATCCATCGTTTTATCTGTGACGCGTGTTGCGGCGTTGGACAAGTGTCCACCTCCGCCCAAGGCCTCCATGACCAGCTGGACGTTGACCTCCCCGAACGAGCGCGCAGATATGCCAATCGACTCGTCTTCTCTTATCGCCATGACGAATGAAGCCTGGACGCCTTCAATCTGCAGAAGCTGGTCGGCAGCCTGGGCGACTGTGACAGGGTGATAGGTCATCGATGGGTCGGCCTTGACTATGGCGATGCCATTGTCCCTGATTTCAGCGGACTTGATGAGGTCGCTCCGCGCAATATAGGTGTCTATATCGTCCTTCAGGAAGGTCTGCGCCAATACCGGATCTGCGCCCTGGCTCCTCAGGAAGCTTGCCGCATCGAATGTCCGAGAACCGGTACGCAGCGTATAGTTCCTTGTATCTACAATGATGCCGGTCAGCATGACCGTCGCTTCCAGACGAGACAGCTTCTGTTCCTTATTCTGGTACTCCAGCATCTCCGCCACCAGTTCACTCGCACTCGATGCATAAGGTTCCATATACACAAGGAGCGGATTTGAGATGAAATCATCGGAACGCCGGTGGTGGTCGATGATTACTTTCCGTGTGGCCTTGTTGAGGAGAACCTCATCGAGCACCATGCTTGGACGGTGGGTATCGACGACGACGACCGTCGTCTTCGAATTCATCTTTTCCCATGCCTCTTCAGAGGTCACGAATATTTCCATCAGATCTTCGCGCTTCTCGAGTTCATTCATCATCCTCTGAAGCGTTTCGTCGATATCTTCATCATTGAGCACGATATTCGCTTCTATGCCATTCATGGAAGCCAATTTGGCTACGCCGATTGCGGAGCCGAGCGAATCCATGTCCGGGTGCTTATGCCCCATGATGAGCACGTTGTCACCTTCGAGGAGAAGGTCACGCAAGGCATGCGATATGACGCGCGCCTTGACCCGTGTCCGCTTCTCCATCGGATCCGTCTTGCCGCCGTAGAACCTGGCGTTGCCGTTCATCGTCTTGATGGCGACCTGGTCCCCACCACGCCCCAATGCGAGGTCGAGGCTGGACTGGGCGAGTTCGCCGACTTCGATATAATCATCGGAACCTTCACCGATGCCGATGCTCAATGTGATCTGTGCACCCAGTTCCTGCGTACGGTCACGCACTTCATCCAATAGGTTGAAGCGCGTATCTTCCATTTCGTTCAGACTTTTTGAATTCAGCAGCACGATGAAACGATCCTGTGAAAATCGTCTGATGTAGATATGGTGATGATTGGCCCAATCGTTGATTATGTTCGTGATGTTGTTGTTCAATTCACTCTTTAGGGCCTCACTCATGTTCTGGGTGACCTCATCGTAGTTGTCGAGGAAAAGTATACCGATAACAGGCTGCTTCTCCTCAAGCTCCATCTCCTTACGACGCTGATTGGTGATGTCGATCAGATGGAGGGCCTGAAACTTTTCGTCCCAATAGATCTTGTAGTGCTTGTCATTGTAGGTCGATTCCGTCGTCTGTATATTATTTGCCTTCAATGTGGTCATGACGTTCGGAAATAGGCGGTTGATCGGTACATTCAAGTTCTCTTTCGAGATTTCCTTGTACATGTAGTCATTCATCCACTCGATTTCATCTTCATCATTCAGTATGATCAGCCCCATCGGCAATTCATCGATCGCATACTGCTTGCTGCCTGCGATATCCACCACCATCTGTCGGAAGCGGGTTTCGTTGAGGATGACCGATCGGTAGAGGTACAGGCTGAGAAGTGTCAGGAGAATGGCGCTTACGATCAGAAAGAGCAGACCGGTCCTGAAATGGTTGGTCAGGACAAATATATTCATGACCAGTATATGGAACGCTGCTATGGCGAATGGTATGAATACCATTCTCTTGTCCAGCACATTATACATTCTCATCACTTCCTTTTTGTCAGTAATAGTTTCCTGAACCTGAAGATCATTTCAAATATGCCGATAAGCAGCGTAATTGGCCTGAGTAGGGCAAACGGCACCAGCAGTGCAATCGATAGAGCCTTGTTAAGCTTCTTTTCCATGAAAAAGAAATAGAGGAAGCTTAGGCCATGGAGAAACAGGGCCCATTCCATGACAACCATTATATTTCCAATGGTCGACTGAGCTGCACCTTCAGTTGTAAAGAATGATACTATAAACAGAATCAAAAATAAATGCAGCACGAACCTTGGGAATATCCATTCCTTGAAGGAACGGTATTTCCACAGCTTCACATCTGTTGAAGCAAAGAGGACCCGTTGCATCAGAACCGTGTAGAGCGCAATCAGAAACGACAGTACGGTGATATGCGCCGGCAGGTTGATGAACAGCTGGTCCATCGTACTTTGGATGAGGCCGCTATCAAGCGTAGATGACGCGATGGAACCATACATCTCAACTTGTTCAATATACCAGTTGCGGATATTCAGGTAGGTTTCTGACAGCGGCTGGATATACCCAAGCCCCTGAAGCAAGTTCAATCCCCCGATCGTACTGATCATAAGCGCAGCCGTCAAATAGAAGAGTGTGAGTTCCTGCGAGTCTTCATTTTTCAAAGTCCTATGAAGGACTGTTGCCACTATATATAATACCACAAACCACAGCCAAGAATCTGGCGAAAGCAGTAGGATGGCAGGTATCAGGAAACTGATGAAAGTCAGCCAAAAGTGGTAATTGGACTGATGTTTCAACCTGACTAGGAAAAAAGCTGCGAATGGCAGCAGGACTGCTCCAAAAAGCAGGCTGATGTCTGTGAGGGTGATGAACACAAAGACAGTGAACAGCACCAGCATAAGTTGAAGCATCGATACTTGTCTATTCAAATTTCTGCGCCTCCAAAAATAAAATAAAGCCCCTAAACGAATAGGAGCATCCATTAGTACTATTATAACGCTTCAAGTTTCTCCTGACCATTCATATACGGTCTAAGTATTTCTGGGATCGTGACCGAACCATCTTCATTCTGATAATTTTCCAACAGTGCAGCCATCGTCCGTCCGACCGCTAGTCCACTGCCATTCAATGTGTGTAGGAACTCGGCTTTCGCCCCTTTTTCGCGCTTAAACTTGATGTTGCCACGGCGCGCCTGGAAATCGGCCATGTTGGAGACTGAACTGATTTCTTTGTAGTCCTCATAACTCGGCAGCCATACCTCGACATCGTAGGTTTTCGAAGAACCGAATCCGATGTCTCCTGTACAGAGCAGCACAGTGCGGTGCGGAATCTCCAACAGATTCAATATATTCTCTGCATGCTCGGTCATTTCTTCAAGTGCATTCCAGGAATCTTCAGGGCGTTCTATGCGCACCATTTCAACCTTATTGAACTGATGCAGACGGATGAGACCGCGGGTGTCCCTCCCGGCAGATCCTGCTTCACTTCTGAAACAAGCTGTCTGGGCAGTGAATTTAGTAGGCAATTGTCCCTCAGACAACGTTTCATCCTTGTAGAAATTCGTCAAAGTGACTTCTGAAGTCGGGATTGTATACATTTCCATGTCTTCTATCTTGAACAGGTCATCCCCGAATTTTGGCAGCTGGCCTGTAGCGTACATGGCTTCTGCACGCACGATCTGCGGCGTCATCATTTCCCGGTAGCCATTTTTATTATGCACATCCAGCATGAAATTCATCAACGCACGTTCCAGCCTTGCACCGTCTCCCGTATGGTAGACGAAGCGCGCCCCGGAAACCTTTGCGGCACGCTCGAAGTCCGCCAGTTCCAGGTCAGTCAGCAGATCCCAGTGCGCTTTTGGTTCAAAATCAAATTTACGGGGCGCGCCCGTCTTGCGGATTTCCACGTTTTCCGTGTCATCCTGCCCTTCAGGCACATCATCGTGGATGAGGTTCGGCACTCGGCTCATCTTATCATTGAAGCTTGCTTTGACGGCCTTAAGCTGCTCATCGATGTCTTTGATCTCCTCACCGACATCGCGCATGGCTTGGATGGCATCATCTGCGTTTTCTTTGTTCCGCTTCTTCAGCGCAATTTCTTCAGATGCTTTATTGCGCTTGCCCTTCAACTCTTCGGTCTTCTGGATAAGTGTCCTGCGGGAGTCATCCAACTCCAATATCTCATCTATGATTGCAGGATCTTCGCCACGCTTCCTTGTCTTTTCCTTCACACGTTCCGTTTCATTACGGATTAATTTGATATCAAGCATAAGTTTGACCTCCATCTATTTTGAAATAAAAGAAACCACGCCCCGGAAAGGGACGTGGTATACGCGTTGCCACCCTAATTTGATGCTGTGCATCATCTTGAACATTTAACGGTACAGGATACCGGCCACTCTTTTACCCAAGGACGGAAATTCATGTTCGCCTGCAGTCATTTTCACCACCCATGACTTCTCTGTAAACAAGCTGTACACTACTGCTTCCTTGCGAGTGACTGCTATTCAACTTTTCTTCATTCTATTATGAACAGCATGTAAATGCAAGTCCATCAATTCGTAAGGAGTCCTGGCTGCCTGTAGACCACCTGGCCTTTAGCGAGGACGGTATGGGCATGGTTGACCCCGTAGTGGTAGGGGATATATTCATGGTTCGGTGCATCCCATAGGACGATATCAGCATCGTCTCCCACTTCAAGCGTCCCTTTGTCCGCATCGATCGCGTGGGCCGCATTGACAGTTACCGCATTCCATATTTCATTAGGTGTCATCTTCAGTTTGAGGCTTGCGATCGCCATGATCATCTGCAGGTTGTCGGTTACGCAGCTTCCCGGGTTATAATCGGTGGCCAGGCTTACGGCACCGCCGTTTGCTATCATGCCGCGCGCATCTGCATATTCCTCCTTGCCAAGGTAGAATGTCGTACCCGGCAGCAGCACTGCTACTGTGTCACTGTCACCAAGCTGTCTTTTGCCTTCATCACTCGCTGCGACCAGATGGTCTGCGCTGATCGCATTCTGCTCGATGGCGAGTTCCAGTCCGCCAAGCGGGTCGATTTCATCAGCATGTATTTTGACCCTCATGCCTTTTTCATTTGCCGCTTCCATATACTTCCTCGACTGCTCGATGGTGAAGACACCCGTTTCACAGAAGATATCTGCAAAATCCGCGTAGTCTTTCACCTCATCCAACAGATCGATCATTTCATCCAGGAAAGCTTCGCTGTCGGCCCCTTTAGGGATGGCGTGCGGCCCGAGGAATGTGTGGCGCATCGTCAACGGGAATTTTTCAGCTATTTCCCGGGAAACTTCCAGCTGCTTTAATTCATTTTCCCGGTCAAGGCCGTATCCGCTCTTACTTTCTACAGTCAACACCCCGTACTGGATCATACGGATGATATTCTTTGAGGCTTTATCGAACAATTCCTGATGCGTTGCCTTTTTCGTCTGTTCGACCGTATTGAGGATGCCGCCGCCTTGTTCCAGAATGGTCAAATAATCCACTCCTTGGCGTTTTAGGGCCATCTCATGTTCACGGGAACCGCCATGCACCACATGGGTATGGGGATCGACCAGGGCAGGGGAGGCGATCATACCTGCCGCATCGATTGTTTCAGATGCTTGATAGTCATCCGTTTCTGCACCACGGTAGACCACCTTATCATCTTTGATGACGATCATTGCCTGATCGATGATTTCAAGTTCATCCATCTCTTTGCCTTTTAATGGTCCGTCGCTCTTCTTCGGCAACAACAGTGATTTTATATTTTTTATGATGATATCATTCATTATTCATTCTCCTTTAGCATCGGTATTTGTACACCTTTCTCTTGAGCAGTATCCACCGCAATGTCATACCCTGCATCAACATGACGTGCGACACCCATGCCGGGATCGCTCGTCAACACGCGTTCCAGCCGTCTTTTTGCATTGTCGGTGCCATCTGCAACAACCACCATTCCAGCATGGAGCGAGTAGCCCATGCCTACGCCGCCGCCGTGATGGACACTGATCCATGATCCACCTGCTGCTGTATTTACCAGGGCATTCAGTATCGCCCAGTCACCGACGGCGTCACTGCCATCTTTCATACTCTCTGTTTCCCGATTGGGGCTCGCCACGGATCCGCTGTCCAGATGATCCCGTCCAATGACTACGGGTGCTGATATCTCACCATTTGCGACCATTTCATTCAACGCGAGACCCATTTTCGCCCGCTCCCCATATCCTAGCCAGGCAATTCTGGAAGGCAGACCCTGGAAGGCGATCTTCTCCTGGGCCATATCCAGCCACCTCAACAGTTTTTCGTTATCCGGGAACAGTTCGCGCATCTTGTCGTCCGCGGCTTTGATATCTTCCGGATCGCCGCTCAGCGCCGCAAAGCGGAAAGGCCCTTTGCCTTCACAGAACAGGGGCCGGATGTAGGCTGGGACGAACCCCGGGAAGTCGAATGCATCTTCAACGCCTGCATCATGCGCCACTTGGCGGATATTGTTGCCGTAGTCGAAGACGATGGCACCTTTTTCCTGGAATTCCAGCATAGCCTGTACATGGGCCGCCATTGAAGCGGATGAAAGCTTCACATATTCCTTAGGGTCTGCATGCCTCAATTCAGCTGCCGCTTCCAGGCTGTAACCTTCCGGCACATAGCCGTTTAGAGGATCATGGGCAGAAGTCTGGTCGGTCACTATATCTATTTTGAAGCCCCGCCTTAAGATTTCATGATGGACTTCAGCAGCATTGCCGAGCAGGCCGATCGATAACGCCTCCCCCTTATTCTTCGCCGCTTCAGCCATCTCCAGCGCCTCATCGAGAGAAGAGGTCTTTTTATCGAGATAACGGGTATCCAGTCGCTTATCAATACGCGTCTCATCCACTTCCACACAAATGGCCACCCCTTCATTCATCGTGACAGCAAGCGGTTGGGCACCTCCCATGCCACCAAGGCCTGCCGTCAGAGTGATCGTGCCACGCATCGTACCGCCATAGTTCTGATTCGCCAGTTCGGCAAACGTTTCGTATGTACCCTGGACGATGCCTTGGGAGCCGATGTATATCCAGCTTCCCGCCGTCATTTGGCCGTACATCATAAGGCCTTTTTTATCGAGCTCATGGAAATGGTCCCATGTCGCCCATTTCGGCACCAGTACGGAATTTGACATGAGGACGCGCGGCGCTTCTTCATGTGTCTTGAATACGGCCACTGGCTTACCTGACTGGACCAGCATCGTTTCATCCTTCTCGAGATTGCGCAACGTGCGTTCAATCGCTTCAAAGGCTTCCCAGTTTCGCGCCGCCTTGCCGATGCCGCCGTAGACGACCAGATCTTCAGGACGTTCCGCCACTTCAGGATCGAGGTTGTTGTACAACATGCGTAAAGCTGCCTCCTGCTCCCATCCCTTACATTCGATTTCCAGACCTTTTTTTGCAGTTATTTTTCTAGACATATTCTGCCACCCCTTTGATTTGTTTAAGTTCTTCAGACAATACTTTAATATCCTTACTGAAATTGCGGTCCTGATTGATGAATGCGGCATGGCTACGGTATTCATCAAATTTTTCGCGTGTTTTCGGCGACAGTTTATCGTGCCCTTTAATTTCAACGGCCGTCAATGCGATGAACAGTTCGATTGCGATGACGTTCCGTACGTTATCGATGATATCTCTGGCGTGCCGGGCGCCTATCGTACCCATCGACACATGATCTTCCTGATTGGCCGAGGAGGGGATGGAGTCGACGCTTGCCGGGTGGGCGAGTGTCTTATTTTCGGATACTAGGCTTGCCGCTGCGTACTGAAGAATCATCGCCCCCGACTGCAACCCTTCTTCTGGACTCAAAAAGGCAGGGAGATCGCCATTCAATGCAGGGTTGACGAGCCGTTCAATGCGTCTTTCAGAAATGTTGGCGACTTCACTGACACCGATTTTGAGCAGGTCCATCGCAATCGCAATCGGCTGACCATGGAAATTCCCGCCGGAGATGACTTCCTCTTCTCCAAAAATCAACGGATTGTCGTTTGCCGCATTCATTTCTATCTCAATCTTTTCTTTTACATAAACCAAGGTCTGCAGGGAAGCACCGTGTACTTGCGGGATGCACCGCAGCGAATAGCCATCCTGTACACGCATTTCGCCCTGACGCGTCGTCAATCGGGAACCTTCGAGCAGGCCCCGCATACGTGCTGCGACATCGGTTTGTTCCTTGTAGCCACGTGAATGGTGCACCTTCTCATTGAATGCATCTGTAATGCCATTCAACGCCTGCAAGGTCAGAGCGGATATCCATAGGCTGTCGTCCATGATCTTTTCCGCTTCGATGTAATTGATGAGTCCTTGGGCAGTCATCGGCTGTGTGCCATTGATAAGTGCCAACCCTTCCTTCGCCTGCAAGGTGAGGGGGGTTAGGCCAGTTTCTGCGAGTATTTCTGATGATGGTCTGAGGGTGCCCTGGTAGAAAGCTTCGCCTTCCCCAATCAATGAAAGAGCGAGGTGGGAAAGGGGGGCAAGGTCTCCAGAAGCACCAAGGGAACCCTGCTCAGGCACTTCCGGAATGATACGCTGATTGATGAACGCTTTTAATTGGTCCACCAACTCAACGGTAACGCCGGAATATCCTTTGAGGAGGGTGTTCAACCTGAGGACCATCATGGCGAGCACTGTCTTTTCAGCAAATGGTTTTCCCATGCCGCAGGCATGGGAGCGGATCAGGTTGACTTGAAGGTCGGTCGTTTTATCCTTTGAAACTCTGACATCGCAAAACAGGCCAAACCCCGTTGTGATGCCGTAGATGGTCTTTTCCTCCTCGATGATGCGCTCCACGGTCTTCCTGGATGCTCTGACATTCTGATACGCCTCATCCGAAATTTCGACTGTGCTGTGGTCATCCCTCAGAAATGTCTTCATCTTTTCGATGGTCAGTCCATTTCCGTCCAATGTTAAAACTGTCATAATGCTGCCTCCTTTTAGCAATAAAAAAAGACACAATCATCCTGTTTGGATGGTTAGTGTCTCTAATGTCTATTGTCTGTGACAAATATTCGATTCTATATATGGTTGATGCCAAGTCCGAGGGTCTCATGCTCCTTGCCTTTGATCGGCGCACCGATCGTGCCATAGAAACATACGGCAATCCACTCGCCTTCAGCGTCCTCAGTATAGGGACGGCCCCTCACTATCGAGAAGGTCAACCCGACTGTGCGCATGATTTCGCCGACGCTCAGCTTTCCCCGCGTGACCCCTTCTGCCGCTTCAATGATGGCGTGATAGAGCGCATGGGTCTCACGATAGACTTCTCCGTTGATGATGCCATTGCGTTTCGCCGCAGTTTCAACGGAAGAGATGACTTTCTTGAGATCCATTGAGCCGACTTTCCCGGTAGTCACCTGAAAAGCTGCATATTCCGGCATCAGCTGCTGGGCTGTTTCCTGATTCACTAAAGCAGTGAGTGTAGCGTATTTTCCGAATGACTGTTGCATTTTATACCTCTTCATTTCATTTATGGCGGTTCACTAAATTCTCTGATAACTGATTTCATTATAGCGCTTCCATTCACAGAGTGCAATTCTGCATATAAAAATCCCTCCTGCCATATGACAGGAGGGATGGGGTGGACCTATTGTCCATCATCTGTTTCTATTTCTGTTGAATCTGTTTCTTCTGAGCCTTCATCTTGTACTTCAAGCGCTTCATCTTCTATTTCTTCCTTCACTTTGGCGACGGTCGCCACTTTCTGGTCTTCGGCCATCCGGATCAGTCTGACACCTTGGGTATTGCGGCCTGTGGTCGATACTTGCTCCATCAACAGTCGGATGAGTACACCGTGATCCGTGACGATCATCAGGTCTTCATCGCCATCGACTGCAGCAATATAGACCAATTCGCCGATGCGTTCAGTCAGATTGGATGTTTTGACGCCCATGCCGCCGCGCCGTGTCACACGATACTCGGTTTCCGGAGTCAATTTACCGTAGCCGTTATCCGTTACGACAAGGATCGACTGATCTTCTGCCAATACATCAAGTCCCACAAGATAATCGCCCTCACGCAGATTGATCCCTTTTACACCGGCTGCAGTGCGGCCCATGGAACGGATCTGATCTTCAGGGAAACGGATCAGGTTGGCCTGACGCGTACCAAGGATGATCTCCTTGGAGCCATCTGTCAGACGTACCGCAAGCAGTTCATCATCTCCGCGGAATGAAATGGCGATTTTACCGTTTCTGTTAATCCGTTCGAAATTATCGAGTGGAGAACGCTTTACGAGTCCGTTGCGGGTCGCAAAGACGAGGTATTTATCCGCAGTATCCTCATCCTTTACGCTGATCATGGTACTGATGACTTCATCCTTATCAATCTCAAGCATGTTGACGATCGGTATCCCTTTGGATTGACGGGACATCTCGGGTATCTCATAACCTTTCAGGCGATAGACCCGACCTTTGTTTGTGAAGAACAGGATGTAGTCATGCGTGCTCATCGTCACGATCTGGCTGACGAAATCATCTTCAACCGTATTCATGCCCTGGACCCCACGTCCGCCGCGGTGCTGGGCGCGATAGGTGGAAGAGGGGAGCTGTTTGATGTAGTTGCTGTTGCTGAGCGTGACCACAATCTGTTCTTCCGGTATGAGGTCTTCATCTTCGATGTCGGATAAACTACCGAGGGTGATTTCAGTTCTGCGTTCATCCCCGTATTTATCCCGGATTTCAATCAACTCTTCCCGAATGATGCTTAGCAGTTTCTCATCATCTGCAAGAATCGTCTTCAAGTATTCAATGGTCTTCTGGACTTCATTATACTCATTTTCGATCTTGCTTCTCTCGAGTCCGGTGAGACGTCTTAGACGCATATCCAAAATCGCCTGAGACTGCCGTTCAGAGAGGTTGAAGCGTTCCATCAGACCGGTCTTGGCCGCTTCATCATTCGCAGCTTCCCGGATCAGTGTGATGATCTCATCGATGTTGTCGAGCGCAATCTGGAGTCCCTCCAAAATATGCGCGCGGTCTTCAGCACGTTTCAGGTCGAACTTCGTGCGTCTGGTGACGATGACTTTCTGGTGCTCCAGATAATGTGCAAGCACTTCCTTGAGGCCGAGTATCTTCGGCTGGCCATTGACTAGGGCAAGCGTATTGATTCCAAAGCTGGTCTGGAGCGGCGTCTGCTTGTAGAGGTTGTTCAAGATGACGTTCGCATTTCTGTCCTTGCGGATTTCGATGATGATCTTGACGCCTTCTTTCAAGCTCGTCTCATCGCGCAGGTCGGTAATGCCTTCAATCTTCTTATCCCGTGCCAGTTCCGCAATCTTTTCCACGAGACGCGACTTGTTCACCTGGTAGGGGATCTCCGAAACCACGATGCGCTCCTTGCCGTTTTTCATCATTTCTATTTCACAGCGCGCACGCATGATGACCGAGCCACGGCCGGTCTCATATGCCCGCCTGATGCCGCTTTTTCCGACGATCAGTCCAGCTGTCGGAAAATCGGGGCCTTTGACATATTCCATCAATTCAGGAAGTGTAATTTCCCCATCCTTTGAATAGGCGAGGACGGCATTGATGACTTCCGTCAAGTTGTGCGGGGGGATGTTGGTCGCCATGCCGACCGCTATACCGCTCGTTCCATTGACGAGCAAATTTGGAAACCGTGACGGCAGCACGACGGGTTCGCGCTCGTTGCCGTCATAGTTATCCTGGAAATCGACCGTATCCTTATTGATGTCACGCATCATCTCCATGGAAATCTTGCTCATTCTGGCTTCGGTGTAACGCATCGCCGCCGCGCCGTCCCCGTCCATCGAACCGAAGTTGCCCTGGCCATCGACCAACGGATAGCGGTAGCTGAAGTCCTGCGCCATGCGCACCATCGCTTCATAGATTGAGGAGTCGCCGTGGGGATGGTATTTACCCATGACATCCCCGACGATTCTGGCTGATTTCTTATATGGTTTTTCAGAAGTCATACCGTTGTCATGCATGCCGTACATTATCCTGCGGTGCACTGGCTTCATGCCGTCCCGGACGTCCGGCAATGCCCTTGACACTATGACACTCATGGCATAGTCAAGGAATGAGGTACGCATTTCTTTGCTTATATTGCTTTCTGTCACTCTGCTCATTCAAAAATACCCTCCACTGTTTAGACGTCTAGATTCTGTACGTACAATGCATTATCTTCGATGAAATTGCGGCGGTTTTCGACGATGTCGCCCATCAGCATCTCAAATGTCTGGTCGGCCAATACCGCATCATCCAAAGTCACCTGCAACATGGTTCTGAATTCCGGATCCATTGTGGTCTCCCATAACTGATCTGCATTCATTTCACCCAGACCTTTATATCTTGAAAGTGATATTTTAGGGGTTTCCTTCAATTCTTTCCTGAGTTCCACAAGTTCCCTGTCGTCAAAGACATAGTGTTTGTTCTTGCCCTGTTCCACTTTGTAGAGTGGTGGCTGTGCGATATACACATACCCCGCTTCAATCAGCGGCTGCATGAACCGGTAGAAGAATGTGAGGAGCAGCGTACGGATGTGTGCCCCGTCGACGTCCGCATCGGTCATGATCACGATTTTGTGGTAACGGGCCTTCGACAAGTCGAATTCCTCTCCGATGCCTGTACCGAGTGCAGTGATCATGGCACGGATTTCATTGTTGTTCAAAATCCTGTCGAGGCGGGCCTTTTCCACGTTCAATATTTTACCGCGGAGCGGCAGAATCGCCTGAGTGGTTGAGTTCCGGCCTGATTTGGCGGAGCCACCAGCCGAATCCCCCTCAACGATGAACAGTTCGCTCTCTGAAGGGTCCTTGCTTGAACAGTCGGCGAGCTTGCCGGGCAGACTGGATACTTCAAGCGCTGATTTCCTGCGTGTCATTTCGCGTGCTTTTTTAGCAGCCACACGGGCACGCTGGGCTGTCAGGCCTTTTTCGACGATGATTTTGGCCGGACCGGGATTCTCGAGCAGGAAGCGCTCAAATCCCTCGCTAAACAGCTGGTCGGTGATCAGCCTAGCTTCCGAGTTGCCGAACTTGGTCTTTGTCTGACCCTCGAACTGCGGATCCGTATGCTTGATGGAAACGACAGCGGTCAAGCCTTCGCGGACGTCTTCACCGCTCAAACGGTCTTCGCCTTCTTTGATGATGCGATTTTTGGTGCCGTAATTATTGATCACTTTCGTCAAGGCGCGTTTGAAGCCGTCTTCGTGCGTACCGCCTTCGTACGTATGGATATTGTTGGCGTAGGACAGCAGTGTGGTGTTGTACCCATTGTTGTACTGGAGGGCAATCTCCACTTCCACTTCGTCCCTTTCGCTGTGCATATATATCACTTCATCATGGAGCACATCGCGCGTTTCATTCATCTGTTCCACATAGGACATGATGCCGCCTTCAAAGTAATACTGATAGGATATATCCTCTTCGCCGCGCTCATCCGTCAAATTGATCTCAAGGCCTTTGTTCAGGAACGCCAGTTCTTTAGTCCGCTTCTGAAGTACTTCGAGGTCATATTCCAATGTTTCCGTAAAGATCTGACTATCCGCCTTGAACCGGATTTCCGTACCTGTCTTATCGGTCTCTCCAATGACTTTGAGGTCAAAGTCAGGGACACCCCTTGTATAGCTCTGATGATGGATCTTACCGTCGCGGTGCACATACACTTCAAGCGTTTCACTCAGCGCATTGACTACGGATGAACCGACGCCGTGCAAGCCACCTGAAACCTTATAACCACCGCCGCCGAACTTACCGCCGGCATGGAGGACGGTCAGTATGACCTCTACTGCCGGTCTGCCCATCTTCTCCTGGATATCCACCGGGATGCCGCGGCCGTTATCGGTCACCCGCACCCAGTTATCTTCTTCAACCGTGATGTTGACACGATTGGCATGTCCTGCCATCGCCTCATCGATACTGTTATCCACTATTTCCCATACTAGATGGTGGAGCCCTTTTGCAGCTGTAGATCCAATATACATCCCTGGACGCTTGCGGACTGCTTCCAATCCTTCCAATACCTGTATCTGACTGGCACCATATGTGTCCATGTTCTTCTCAGCCATATTATCATCCTCCATTAAACTTTCACCTTGCCGTCTTCTATTCCGAACGCTTCCATATCGTCCATGATCTCATGGTTGATATCGCTGATTGATGTTGTAGTGACAAATGTCTGGACCTTATCCCGTATCGAAGTCAGCAGATGGGATTGCCTCGTTTCATCCAGCTCGCTCAGCACATCATCGAGCAGAAGAATCGGATACTCGCCGATCTCTTCCCTGATGAGTTCAAGCTCGGCTAATTTCACCGATAGGGCTGTCGTTCTCTGCTGGCCTTGGGAACCGTAGGTCTGAACATCAAAGTCATTGATGTAGAAAGCGATGTCGTCACGGTGGGGACCGACCAGGGACTGCCCCCGTTCGATTTCCCGTTCAAGCATATCCGTGAATATCTGCTTCAATTCTGCTTCCAGTGCTTCCCTTTCCGTCTCCTGATACTTGACGTTCGGCTTATATTCCACAGAGAGCACTTCCCGGCTGTTCGATATATCTCCATGAATCCTCCGGGCATGCTTCTCGATCGTCTCCACGAATTGTTGCCTTTTTAAAATAATTAAACTTGCATAATATGCAAGTTGTTCATTCAATACGTCGACCATAACCCGGTCGGCATCCCTCTTCTTCAAATAATTGTTCTTTTGGAGAAGTACCTTCTGGTAACCGCTCAACATGCTGATGTAGACCTTTGAAATCTGACCGCATTCCATGTTGATGAACTTCCGTCTGATCTGCGGGGAACCTTTGACGATATTCAGATCTTCCGGGGCAAAGAGGACCACATTCAAATGTCCGATATAGTCGCTCAATTTGGAGACTTCCATATGATTCACCTTAGCGCGTTTGCCTTTTTTGCTGACGCTCAACGAAAGCGGGAATGTGCTGTAGGAAGTCGTAATCTGTCCATTGAGGTACGCTTCTTCCTCTCCGAAACGGATGAGCTCCTTATCTTTTGAAGTGCGGTGGCTCTTGGCCAACGCCAAAAAATGGATCGCTTCTAGCAGATTCGTCTTCCCTTGGGCGTTTTGTCCTATAAATACATTCAATTTCGAATGGAAGACAAGATCCAATTTTTCATAATTCCTGTAGTCCCCGAGATTGATGCGATTCAGGATCATTTGGTGTATTCGATCCTGAACTGGCCGTGTTCACCAAGATCCAGCGTATCGCCATCATGGAGCTTTTTGCCTCTGCGGTTTTCAGGTTCTCCATTCAACAGCACTTCATTCTCCTGCAGGAACCACTTGGCTTCTCCGCCCGTGCCTATGATCCCTTCATGCTTGAGAAATTTTCCCAATGTTATCAGTTCATCGAACCGGATGCTTTTCATACACTCATCCTCCTTAATCTCACCTCTATATTATACTACATTTTAAGTTTATTTTCACTCCAGAAGCCCAAATAAAGCGATTTGAGAGTTTTAACATGCATTTAGGGTTTTCCTACATAAAAACAAAAAGGCGACTGAGAAGCCCGTTTTTTAAATTCTGGGCCTCAGTCGCAAATTTCAAGCTATAATTCTTTAATTTAATATGTCCTGATCGGCAAGATCAGCTGCACAACTTCATCTGATTCAGCCGCTTCCAGCGTGAATGGGCGCATCGTCCCGAAGAACTCAATGGAGACTTCGTCATCGTTGATGGCCTTCAGTGCATCCATCATATATTTCGAGTTGAAGGATATCTTCAAATCTTCCCCTTCAACTTTACCGGTATTGATGGCCTCGTGCACCGTACCGACTTCCGGCGAATTGGAGGAGAGTGCGACGCTGCCGTTTTCAACCGTCATGCGTATGACATTATTGCCGCCTTCCCTTGCAAGTAGGGAGACGCGGTCGATGGCGTGATAGAACTCACTGTTCTTCACTGTCACCTTCGTTTCATAGTTCTCCGGGAAGAGTCTGGAAGTATCTGGGTAGTTGCCTTCTAACAACCTGGAGATGAAACGCATATTGCCGTAGCTGAACAGTACCTGGTTTTGGGAAAAATGTATTTCCACTTCCTCATCAGAGTCGGTGATGATCTTGTTGAGTTCCGTCAACGACTTGCCTGGGATGATTGCATTCATATTCTCCATATTGAACTGCTCGCCCTGAAGTTTCCTTAAAGCAAGCCTGTGCGAGTCTGTAGCTGTGAATTTGATGCCATCTTCACTGAATTGCCAGTTGATGCCTGTCAGTACAGGACGTGTTTCAGACAATGATACTGCAAAGTTGGTCTGGGTAATGATCGTCTTCAATACTGCAGAAGGGAGTACGACACTTTCTTCATCATTCACTTCAGGCAGCAGCGGATACTGATCTGGGTCATTACCGCTTAGATTGAACTCGGACTGTGAAGCAGTAATCTTCGTTTGGAACTGGTCGTTGGTTTCAAGCGCTACAAAATCTCCGGATAATTTCTTGATGATGTCCACAAAGAATCTGCCGGACAGTACGACAGTACCCGGTTCTTCGATTTCAAGTATTTCCTCATTGTCGATTTCAGTCGGTATGGTGATTTCTATGGAAATCTCCGAGTCACTGCCAGTCAATACGAGTGATTCTTCTTTCACTTCCATTTTGATGCCATTGAGGATAGGTAGGGTGGTGCGTGGGGAGATTGCTTTGAGACAGTGGTTCAACTGTTCGATGAAATATTGGCGGTTGATGCTGATTTTCATGAGTATAGGCTCCTTATATATATTTAGTAATAATTTAAGTAATAACAGTAATAGGCCCTGTGGGTTTGTGGATAAGTGTCATTACCCCTTGACGTGCAAGTTATCCACATGTTGATAAGCTGTGGGCTGGAATGTAACATCCATCCACATTCTGCACAGGTCTAGCTGATCCTATTTTCTATTTCCTCGAGTTCCTGCTTGAAGGTTTCATCTTCACTCACCATCTTTGATATCTTCTCATGGGCGTGGATGACTGTCGAGTGGTCACGGCCCCCAAAAACTTCTCCGATTTTAGGAAGGGAGTAATCCGTCAGTTCCCTGGCCAGATACATAGCGATCTGACGGGGGAAAGCAATTGATTTGGTCCGTTTTTTGGATTCGAAGGCTTCAATCTGGATATCATAGAATGAGGCCACAGCCTCTTGGATATCGGAAATGGTGATTTTCTTTGACTTCGATTGAGTGACAAGGTCTTTCAAAGCTTCAGAGACCATTTCTGGCGTCAACGGTTGATTGACGAGCTTCGAGTATGCTGCTACTCGGGTCAGTGCGCCTTCTAGTTCACGGATGTTCGTATGGATGTGATTGGCGATATAGATCATCGCTTCATTTGGGATTTCAACTTTTTCTTCTTCGCATTTTTTCCGCAATATGGCAATGCGCGTCTCAAGATCAGGTGGTGTAATGTCGGTGATCAATCCCCATTCAAAGCGGGAGCGCAGCCGGTCTTCCAAAGTCGGGATCTCCTTTGGTGTACGGTCACTTGAGATGACGATCTGCTTATTGTCTTCATGTAGGGCGTTGAAGGTATGGAAGAATTCCTCTTGGGTGGACTCTTTGCCGGCAAGGAACTGTATATCGTCGATCAGCAGCACATCAACATTGCGATAGCGGTTCCTGAATTCCTCGGTCTTATTGTCACGAATCGAGTTGATGAATTCATTGGTGAATTTTTCACTCGACAAGTAGGCGACTTTGGCATTCGGACGATGCTCCAGAACATAATGCCCGATGGCATGCATCAGATGTGTTTTTCCAAGCCCGACGCCCCCATATATGAATAATGGGTTGTACGCTTTAGCCGGTGCTTCGGCAACGGCGAGTGAAGCGGCGTGGCTGAAACGGTTGCCGTTGCCGATGACGAATGTTTCAAAAGTATTGTTGACGTTCAACTGGGTGTGGACTGGGACTTCGGGTTCAGGCTTCTTCTCAGTTACAGGCTGCACCGGGGTTTCTTCCTCTTCGGTCGTGATCCGGATTTCTGGTTTCTCCCCCATGACTTCATACAGTTGCTCCTGGATCAGTCCACTGTAGTTCTTTTCAAGCCAGTCCCTTTGGAACTGGGTATCTGCCTTGATGACCGCCTTCTCGTTATCGAGATGGATCATGCTCGTTTCCTGAAACCAGGTTTGGTAGCTGGCATTGGCAATCGTACCCTTTATCCCCTTCAGCGTATTTGACCAGATTTCTTTTATACTACTCATACATTCTGTCCTCTTTTCCTATTCACATAATCACAGCGTGTGGATAACGTATTCCACAGCCTTGAACAACTATCCACAAGTTACACACAGACTGTGGACAAGTACAATTGACAGGACAATTTTTCCACAAAATCATATTCAAGATTATAACGAATAATCGAGATGATATCAACAGTTATAGTAAGATACCCACAATCTCCACAGTTATCCACAAGGTGATTAGCAACATATGTGAAACTGGGGATAACTCCGGAAGAAGTGTGTGGACATAAATATCCACAAGGAAGTTATCCACACTCCCTATCAACAAAAAGATTATCCACAGCACGCTTTCTGACCCTCCATGGTGAAAAATGTATTGAAATATGACTGTCCATCTGTTATTCTTTAATAGTTACAATTTTAGAAGCAATCCACAGGCAATAGCATTATGGAGGTGTATTTAATATGGTAAAACGTACTTACCAGCCAAATAAACGTAAACACAGCAAAGTGCACGGTTTCCGTAAAAGAATGAGTACAAAGAACGGACGTAAAGTTTTAGCCCGTCGCAGAAGAAAAGGCAGAAAAGTTCTTTCAGCCTAAATCCTCAAGATCATCTAAAAGGTGATCTTTTTTTGTGCATATGGCGTGCTATTTTATGAAAAAAGGTGTATTTTGTATAATAAAATATCATATGTAAGTGAGCGTAATCAGTGATGAAAAAACGATTCCGAATAAAAAAAGAACATGACTTCCAACTTGTCTTCAAGAAAAGGAAGTCTTTTGCCAATAGACAATTTGTCATCTACTTGTCAGATCATCCGAAAACGAATCATATGAGGGTGGGCATCAGTGTCTCCAAACGCCTGGGGAATGCAGTTAAACGCAACAAAATAAAAAGGCGTATCCGTGTTTTCTTCCAGAAGCATCAGGATAGGCTTGAGCCAAAGGAATATGTGGTCATCGCCAGACAGCCTGTGAGTAAGATGGACTATCATGAGATGGAGAAGTCCTTGGTGCATGTGTTGAAGATCGCCAAATGCATAAAATAAGACGGGGGTTGCCGCCATGTTTAAAATCTATGAGGGTGAAACTGTTGCACGCGCAATTGCTGAGGGCCTAGAAGAGTTGAAGGTATCTGAGGATGATGTGCGGATTGATGTGGAAGATGAGGGAAGGAAAGGGCTTTTTGGCTTCGGGAAGCGGGAGGCGGTCATCAAATTGACGGTCATCAATCCCGAGTTGAAGATGTACGGTTCCATCGAATCCTTAATAGCGAGAGACCCGGACCCAAAAGACACTGATGTCACAGCTTTATCTGAAGAATCGCCTGTCGAGGCTCATGTCCCTGCCGAAGAAATGGATGAAGGACAGGCTCAAGATGACAGAAAAACAGAAGAGGCGTGCACTAAAAAAGAAGCTGCTTTGCTCACGCAGGATTACATCATGCAGGTAATCAAGGAAATGAACATCGATGCAGAGAGCAGCGTGAGCGTGGCACAGAATGAAGTAGCCATTGAACTGACTTCTCCCATGGCCGCGAAGCTCATCGGCAAAAGAGGCAATACACTCAATGCCCTGCAGGAGGTTGCACAGCAATTCTTCAATACGATATACAAAAGTTACGGGGCCATAGTAGTGGACGTTGAAGGCTATAGGGAAAAACGCCGTGAAACCTTGGAGAATCTGGCTGTGAACATGTCAAAAAAGGCATTGCGCAGCGGACAGCCGGTCCGGCTGGAACCGATGCCTTCCTCAGAACGAAAAATAATGCATAACGTCTTGAGCCAGGAGAAGGAAATCAATACGTATTCCGAAGGCACTGAGCCGAGGCGTTACATTGTTATAGAAAAGAAGTAAAGGAGCATTGCATCATGCAATTAGAAACCATATCCAGCATATCGACTCCGGTTGGTGAAGGTGCAATCGCAATCGTGCGTCTGTCGGGGGCAGATGCAGTTGAAATCGCAGATCACCTCTATAAAGGTGCGAAAAAGTTGGATGAAGTCGCGTCCCATACAATCAATTATGGTCATATAGTAGATCCAGATACGGATGAGACGGTTGAAGAAGTGATGGTCGCTGTTATGAGGGCCCCCCGCACCTATACACGCGAAGATATTGTAGAAATCAATTGCCATGGCGGCATACACACCGTCAATCGTGTACTGCAGCTGACTTTGAAGAACGGCTCCAGAATGGCCGAGCCCGGCGAATTCACTAAACGTGCCTTCCTGAATGGCCGTATCGATCTGTCCCAGGCCGAGGGTGTGATGGACTTCATCCGCTCCAAGACGACTGAAGCGTCAAAAGTGGCCAATCAGCAGATGCAGGGCAGGCTGAAAACCTATATAGAAGGATTGCGCCAGAGGATCCTTACAGTTCTGGCCCAGGTCGAAGTGAACATCGACTATCCTGAATACGATGATGTCGAAGAGGCGACAACTGCCTTCTTGAAAGAAGAATCCGCCAAGATAGAAGCGGAAATTGAGAAGTTGCTGAAGACCAGCGCCCAGGGCAAGATATTGAGGGAAGGGCTCAGCACTGCCATTGTCGGCAAGCCGAACGTCGGGAAGAGTTCCCTGCTGAATTATCTCATCCAGGACAATAAGGCGATCGTTACGGAAGTGGCCGGGACAACCCGGGATATATTGGAAGAATACGTCAATGTCAACGGTATCCCGCTCAAACTGATTGATACGGCAGGTATCCGCGATACGGATGATATCGTCGAAAAGATCGGGGTCGAACGCAGCAGACAGGCTCTGAAGGAAGCAGAACTGATCCTTTATGTATTGAACAACAACGAACCTTTGACTGCAGAGGATCTCGAGATATTGGATTCCTTGGCAGACCAGAACGTCATCATCATCGTGAACAAGCTGGATCTGGAAGCGAAGCTTGACACGAGCACCCTTCACTCCAGATATCCCGAGATGCCGATCGTCAGAACATCAATCGTCGAAGGCACCGGGGTGGATGATTTGGAAGACCGGATTGCCACTTTGTTCTTTGAAGGTGATATTCAGTCGGCTGATTCAACCTATGTATCGAATAACCGTCATATCCATCTGCTTGAACAGGCAAAGGCCGTCATATCGGATGCGATAGAATCGGCAGATATGGATGTGCCGATCGATATCGTCCAGATCGATCTCGTCAAAACGTGGGAACTGCTTGGAGAAGTTATCGGGGAAGATGTCAGCGAACAGCTGATCGACCAGCTCTTCAGCCAGTTCTGTCTTGGAAAATAAAAGGAGGAAAATTATGCCACATAATGTGAAATATGATGTTGTCGTCATCGGTGCAGGCCATGCAGGTGTGGAAGCGGGGCTCGCTTCTGCCAGAAAAGGGCTGCGTACGCTGATGCTGACCATCAACTTGGATAGCATCGCCTTTATGCCATGCAATCCTTCAGTCGGTGGACCGGCAAAAGGTATCGTCGTCCGTGAAGTTGATGCTCTGGGTGGCCAGATGGCCAAAGTAATCGATAAAACCCATATACAAATGCGCATGTTGAATACAGGCAAGGGGCCGGCCGTCCGTGCACTGCGCGCGCAAGCGGACAAAGTGCTCTATCAGCAAGAGATGAAACAAGTTCTAGAGGATGAACCGAACCTCGACATCCTGCAAGGTATGGTGGATGAAATCATCGTTAGAGATGATGTTGTAAAAGGTGTCAGGACAAATATCGGTACAGTCTACGATGCAGATTCAGTCATTGTGACGACCGGAACTTTCCTGCGCGGTGAAATCATCCTCGGAGACTTGAAATATTCCAGTGGTCCGAACCACCAGATGCCGTCAATTCCACTTGCGGATCAGTTGAAAGATCTCGGATTTGAAATTGTTCGATTTAAAACTGGTACACCGCCACGCGTCAATTCGGATTCCATCGATTATTCCAAAACGGAAATACAGCCTGGGGACGATGTTCCCCGCGCCTTCAGCTTCGACACGACCGAGTTCATCATGGATCAGCTGCCTTGCTGGTTGACTTATACATCGGAAGATACACATCTCATCATCAACGACAATCTTCATCTTTCCGCAATGTATTCCGGAATGGTGAAAGGTACAGGGCCGCGCTACTGTCCATCTATAGAGGATAAAGTGGTGCGCTTCAATGATAAGCCACGCCACCAGATATTCCTGGAACCAGAAGGCCGTTCTACGAAAGAAGTGTATGTGCAGGGACTTTCCACAAGCATGCCTGAGAATGTCCAACGCGAAATGCTGTCGTCCGTACCAGGACTTGAAAACGCCAGAATGATGCGCGCCGGTTATGCCATCGAATATGATGCCCTCGTACCGACGCAATTATGGCCAACGCTTGAAACGAAGAAAATCAAAAACCTCTATACTGCCGGACAGATTAACGGTACAAGTGGTTATGAAGAAGCAGCAGGTCAAGGACTCATAGCAGGTATCAATGCCGCGAGCAAACTGCTTGGTGAAGAAGAATTGGTGCTGCGCCGTTCTGATGCCTACATTGGTGTGCTTATAGATGACCTTGTGACGAAAGGCACGAATGAACCGTATAGACTGCTGACTTCCCGTGCAGAGCACCGTCTTTTGTTGAGGCATGACAACGCAGATATGCGCCTGACTGAAATCGGTCATGACATCGGTCTGATTTCAGATGAGAGATACGAAACATTCAAAGCGAAAAAGCAGAATATAGAAGATGAGCTGGAACGATTGAAGAATATCAGGATAAAACCGAATGCACATACGCAATCCATCATTGAAAAAAGAGGCGGCACGCCTTTGAAAGACGGAATTCTCGCCGTCGATCTGCTGAGGCGTCCTGAGATGGACTATGAGTCCATCATGGAGATTCTCGGAGAAGAGCATCCAATCAGACAGGAAGAGTATGAACAAGTTGAGATACAGCTGAAATATGACGGCTACATCAAGAAATCGCTTATGCAGGTGGATAAAGTGAAACGTATGGAGAAGAAGAAAATACCTGCGGATATCGACTATGATGCGATACACTCTCTGGCCACTGAAGCGAGACATAAGCTGAAGACGGTTAAACCGTTGGATATCGCCCAGGCATCCAGAATTTCAGGGGTCAACCCGGCGGATATTTCGATTCTGCTCGTCTATATAGAGCAAGGCAACATCAAGCGGGTGCACGCATGAACGAACAAGAATTCATAGATGCATTGAAACAACAAGGAATAGAGTTGAGCGATGGCCAGATCAACCAGTTCAGAAGGTATTTCAATTTGCTGGTCGAATGGAATGATAAGGTGAACTTGACTGCAGTGACGGATGAAGCGGGTGTATATTTGAAGCACTTCTATGATTCGCTCACCCCTCTATTCCATACTACCGTGCCCGAAGAGGCAAGTATATGTGATGTGGGAGCAGGTGCAGGATTTCCAAGCATCCCGCTAAAAATAGTCAGACCAGACTTAAAGGTGACCATCGTGGATTCTTTGAATAAACGTATCATCTTTTTGAATGAACTGACTGCAGAGCTCGAACTTGATAAGATTCACCTAGTCCACGACCGGGCGGAAACGTTCGGCCAAGGTCCTCAGCGCCATATGTTCGATATTGTGACTGCCCGGGCCGTAGCCCATCTGAATGTCCTTGCCGAATTGTGTCTGCCACTTGTCAGAACAGGCGGACACTTCTTGGTCCTTAAAGGTAAAAAAGGGATGGAAGAGCTCGAGGACAGCGATTTTGCATTAGAGCTGCTGGGGGGTGAAATTATGGACACCCATAATTTCACACTGCCTGAAGAAGACAGCGAGCGTTATATAATCGATATCAAGAAAAAGAGGAAATCACCCAGGAAATATCCCCGTAAACCAGGGACTCCAAATAAATCTCCACTAAAGAAATAGGCAGGTGACATGTGTGAAAAAACCATTTTCAAGACTTTTCGGTCTGATGGATAAAAGTGAAAACCAGCAGGAGAAGGTCTCACTCCAACATCTGCCTATGGAAAATATTGTCCCCAACCGGTATCAACCGCGGACTGAATTCGATCGGGATAGGATCAGGGAGCTGGCTGACTCCATTGAAGAACATGGTCTGCTGCAACCGATAACCGTACGGCCGATTGAAGAAGGCATGTATGAAATTATTGCAGGGGAGCGCAGATTCCGGGCACTGAAGATGCTGAACCGTGAAGAGGCGGAAGTGATCGTCAAATATCTGACGGATACTGAGTCTGCAGCAATCGCCCTGATCGAGAATATCCAGCGGGAGAACCTTTCCAGTATAGAAGAAGCCAGAGCCTACAAAAAACTGCTCAAGATGGATGGCATCACCCAGAAGAACCTTGCCCAAAACTTGGGTAAAAGCCAATCCTTCATTGCGAACAAGCTCAGGCTGCTGAAATTGTCCGAACCAGTCATCGAAGCGCTCCAAAGGCAGGAAATCACGGAGCGGCACGCACGCTCGTTGCTGAGTCTAGAAGATGACCAGCAAGGTGAAGTGTTAGAAGACATCAGAGCCCGTAAGTGGACTGTAAAAGATACTGAAATGGCAGTGAAAAAGAAAATTCAGCCGGCTAATGATGAAATGGACTTCAATCAGGATGCTTCATTCGCCCTCAATGGCTTGAACCGTGAAGTGGAACGGCTCAAGAACAAGGGAGTGGATGTTTCCTGCGAAACTTCTGATACTGCCGATTTTAAAGAGATGACCATCAGAATATATAAATAGACACTCACACATGTGGGTGTCTTTCTCACTTTTTGTTTATCAAATCCGGGTGAGGTATCCCGGCTGGGGGCTTCATCATTCAGTGACTGTGACGTATAAACAAGCGTGTTGGGCAAAAACAATTTATTTTAGATTACGGGGGCGAAATGAAAATGGAAGAAATCAAGATTTCTGATATCAGACGTAACCCTTATCAGCCCCGCATGGAGTTCGATGAAGAGAAATTAAGTGAGTTGGCGGATTCCATCAGGTCGCACGGCGTAATACAACCAATCATCCTCAGGAAATCCATCAAAGGATATGATATCGTCGCTGGGGAAAGGCGTTACCGAGCCAGCCGAATGCTTGGCCGGAAAACAATTCCGGCAATAGTTAAAGAGATGACGGACGCTGAGATGATGGAGCTTGCCATCATAGAGAACCTACAGCGTGAAAATTTGAACCCCCTGGAAGAAGCTATGAGCTACAGGGAACTGATGGCAGCACTCGACATCACCCAAAATGCAGTGGCAGAAAGACTGGGGAGGTCAAGACCCTACATAGCAAATATGTTGCGGCTGCTCAACCTTCCGCATACAGTGAAGATGTTGATCAATGATGAAAAGCTCTCAGGTGCGCATGGTCGGACGCTGCTTGCTCTGAACGACACTTTGCAGATGGAACAGGCAGCGCATCATGCCGTCAAAGAGAAGATGAGTGTGCGGGCACTTGAATCCTACGTAAAAAGTCTTCAACAAAAGCCCGTAGGGCAAAAAAGAGAAAACAGTAAACCGCGTTTCATCGAGAAACAGGAGAATTCCTTGAAGGAACGCTTTGGTACCACGGTGGAAATCACGAAATCCCGCAAAAAAGGGACGATTTCATTCGAGTTTAAAAATGAAGAAGAATACAGAAGAATCATCGCACTTTTAGAGAAAGAATAAAAAAAGAAAGCGAAGGTGGAAACAGTGTTCGGCAATATATTGATGGCAACAGCAGAAAAAGATCCACTCACATTCATCGAAGAAATCAGGGCGACAATCAAAGATCCAGATATATGGACGGATCTCGCTTCGAAGATCATTTGGTCGATCATTCTAGTTATCGTAGCAATGATTCTGATCAGAATCATCAATCGGACAATTGAAAACTTTTTTAAAGTGAAGTCAAAATCCCGTTTGAAGGGCAATGAGAAGCGCAATCAGACATTGATCAATGTATTGGAGAACGCAGCAAGCGTCTTCATTTGGTTCGTCATCATCATGATGATTTTTGAAACATTCAGCCTTCCGGTGCGCACCCTCCTTGCCGGTGCCGGAGTCGTTGGTCTCGCTATAGGTTTTGGGGCGCAGAGTTTGGTGAAAGATATGATAACCGGCTTCTTCATCCTCTTGGAGAATCAATTCGATAAAGGTGACTTCGTACGGGTGAATACATCAGGCACGACTGTTGCGGAGGGAGAAGTCATTTCTCTCGGGCTGCGTGCCACGAGGATTCAAGGCTGGGAAGGTGAACTCATCAACCTGCCGAACAGTACCATCAATGAAGTTGTGAATTTTTCTAGGTATAATGCGATATCGATGCTCGATATCAATGTATCCGTCTCTGAAGATCTCGATCGGGTGGAACGAATACTTGAGACATATTTCGCTGAACATTGGCAGGACGAGGAAATGCTTGTGGCACAACCAGAATTGTTAGGTCTACAAGGCATAGAGAGCGGTGAAGCGATTATACGTGTAATGCTCGAGACCCAGCCTATGGAACATTTCGGTGTGACGCGGCGTGTAAGGAAGTCGCTCAAAAATCATCTCGAAAGCAAAGGTATCTACATTTCTGTACCTAAAATGGACATACAGGATTATGATGGTAAAATGGCTAAAGATGAAGGTGACAGGTATGGCAAAAAATTATAATCTGAATGATATCGTTGAAATGAAGAAACCGCACCCTTGCGGCAGCAGGTTATTTTCCATTACACGGATGGGTGCGGATATAAAAATCAAATGCAATGAATGCGGGCGGGTCATCATGATGCCGCGCCGCGACTTCGAGAAGAGAATGAAAATGGTAAGAAAAAAATATGAATCGTAAAGGTGATATCAGATGGCTCTGACAGCAGGTATAGTCGGATTGCCGAACGTCGGCAAATCCACATTATTCAACGCAATAACTAAAGCAGGCGCACTCGCGGCAAACTATCCATTCGCTACAATCGATCCGAACGTCGGCATCGTGGAAGTACCAGATGAAAGATTGAACATTTTGACGGAAATGGTCGAACCTAAAAAGACTGTTCCGACAGCATTTGAGTTTACGGATATTGCTGGGATAGTAAAAGGGGCTTCAAAAGGCGAGGGCCTCGGCAACAAATTCCTGGCCCATATCCGCGAAGTGGATGCCATCTGTCAGGTGGTGCGGGCATTCGATGACGATAATGTCACCCATGTGTCCGGAAAAGTGGACCCGATCGATGATATTGAAATCATCAATATGGAGCTCATATTTGCAGATCTTGAAAGTATAGAGAAAAGACTGCCAAGACTGGAGAAGATGGCCCGTCAAAAAGACAAGGACGCGATGGCAGAGCGCGATCTTCTGAGCAAGATCAAAGAAGGATTGGAAAATGACCAGCCGGTCCGTGCATTGGATTTTACGGAAGAAGAAGCACAAATGGTCAAGACGCTCCACCTTCTGACACAAAAGCCAATGCTTTACGTCGCCAATGTCTCCGAAGAGGATCTTGGTGGTCTGGAAGAGAATGATAACCTGAAAAAAATTCGTGAATACGCAGAAAAAGAAGGGTCTGAAGTCATCGTCATCTCAGCGAAAGTTGAAGAAGAGATTGCAGTACTCGAGGAAGACGAGAAAGAAATGTTCCTGGAAGATCTGGGCATAGAGGAATCCGGCCTGGATAAACTCATTAAAGCAACTTATGACCTGCTTGGGCTGGCTACGTATTTCACAGCTGGAGTGGAAGAAGTGCGCGCATGGACATTCAGGGAGGGAATGTCTGCACCGGAATGTGCAGGTATCATCCACACTGATTTCCAAAAAGGATTCATCCGTGCAGAGACCGTAAGCTACGACGACCTTGTCGAAAACGGCAATATGGCAAAAGCCAAGGAAGCGGGCAGGGTGCGCCTGGAAGGTAAAGAGTACATCATGAAGGATGGCGACGTCGTCCATTTCAGATTTAACGTTTAAAAAGATTGTAAAATGAGTCGATGACTGGTATAATTTCAGATTGTGAGTAATGAAAATTATTCCTTGCCTATTTCCAAGGAAATAGGCCGCTAAAGACCATAAGGAGGTGTAGAAGATGAAAGCATATGAAATTCTATATGTGATCCGCCCGAACATTGAAGACGATGCGAAACAAGCGCTTGTTGAGCGTTTTGATAACGTTTTGACTTCACAAGGTGCGGAAATCGTCGAATCAAAAGAGTGGGGTAAACGTCGTCTCGAATATGAGATCGAAGATTTCACTGAAGGGCTTTACCACATCATCAAAGTAAATGCAGATGTGGAAGCAACAGATGAATTCGAACGTTTGGCCAAAATCAACAATGATATCATCCGTCATATCATTGTCCGCGACGAACAAGCAGAAAAAAAGTAATAATACAATGGAGTTGATTACATGCTGAACCGTGTTGTACTGGTCGGGCGTCTTACAAAAGACCCTGAACTGAAAGTCAGTCAGAATAATATCTCTGTAGCAACCTTTACTTTAGCAGTCAACCGCCCATTCACAAATGCGAATGGCGAGCGTGGCGCTGATTTCATAAACTGCGTCGTTTTCCGTAAGCAAGCAGAAAACGTCAACCAGTATCTTAAAAAAGGCAGCCTAGCAGGAGTTGACGGCAGGTTGCAGAGTCGTTCTTATGAGAATAAGGAAGGACAGAGAGTATATGTGACTGAAGTAGTGTGTGATAGTGTACAGTTCCTGGAACCTAAAGGGCAAGGCAGTAATCAACAAAATAATAACTCAGCAGACAGCTATCAGAATGCGTATGGAAATCAGTCCACTGGTTCAAGACCCGCTCAACGTTCCCGTCAGGATTCGGTTGAGGAAAATCCATTTGCCAATGCAGATGGACCGGTCGACATCAGTGATGATGACCTACCATTCTAAAAAGTGCCCGGTTTAACGGGTGACTGATTAACGTGTGAGAAGTATGTGTGTGTATAGAATATAGTGTGGATTCTATACGTGGGGCATCCCGGTAATCCGGGATGCCTTTTTTATTTCACAATAATGCCGAATGAGGCATTCTATACCCAATCATAAATGGTTATAATGGCAAGTAAGGATATGTCAGGATAGGAGATTTACTATGGGCCGTCGTTTTTTTGTCATAATCATCATGATTGTAATTCTATCAGCTGCATGCAGTGGGGGGCAGAAGTCTCAATCCGCGCTTACTATTTCGGTGGCAGCGAGCCTCAGCGCTCCGATGGAAGAACTGGAAAAACTTTATGAGAACAAACACCCTGGCGTTGAAATCTCATTCAACTTCGGTGGATCAGGTACATTGCAGCAACAGATTTCCAAAGGGGCGCCTGCAGACCTATTCATCTCGGCGGCGTCGGATAAATTTCAGCTGTTAATGGACGAGGGTAAAATCGATGAACAGAACAAGGCGGTATTGCTCGGAAACTCTCTGGTACTGGTTATACCTACAGAAGGAGAAAAAGTATCGGTCAGTTCCCTCGATCAGGTGGATAGGATTTCCATCGGCACCCCGGATTCGGTGCCAGCCGGCCGTTATGCTGAAGAAGCCTTGAGGACCATGGGTATCCTTAAAGACGTTGAGAATAATACCGTCTATGCAAAAGATGTCAAACAAGTGTTATCTTATGTAGAGACAGGTAATGTGGCAGCCGGCGTCGTCTACCGGACCGATGCATGGATGAGCGATAAGGTGGAAATCGTGCATGAATTCCCTGCTGACTCCCACACGACGATAGAATATCCAGCAGGGGTCCTGAAAGAGGCCCCAAATTATGAAGCTGCAGTTGAATTTTATGAGTTCCTCCAGACTGATGCAGCATTGAAGGTGTTTGAAAGCTATGGATTCACTATTAAATAGCATAACATGGGAGGCATTTTTTGATCCCATCAGACTCTCCATAAGGGTATCGCTGATTGCGTTCATCATCGTAGTCATTTCAGGCACCCTTATGGCAAAGTGGATGACGTCACGCACGTTTCCCGGACAATCCATCATTGAAACTCTCATCATGTTGCCGCTCGTGCTGCCGCCGACGGTTGTCGGCTTTTTACTGATTGTCATTTTTGGCAATGACGCGCTATTGGGATCTTGGATAATTTGGCTGTTTGATCAGCCGGTCATCTTTACTTGGTATGCTGCTGTCATCGCCAGTGCAGTAGTGGCGTTTCCACTCATGTATCAATCGGCAAAGGCTGGTTTTGAGAATGTAGATCATGATATAGAAGAAGCAGCTAAGGTGGATGGTGCGGGCCGTTTTCAGACCTTTTTCCGGATTTCGGTTCCACTCGCTTCAAAAGCGCTTTTTGCGGGCGGCGTACTGAGTTTTGCCAGGGCCTTGGGTGAATTCGGCGCCACCTTGATGTTTGCGGGGAACATCCCGGGGCGTACACAGACAGTGCCAACAGCAATATACATCGCCCTCGATTCAGGGAAGATGACGCTGGCATGGATGTGGGTCATTACAATCGTCATCATCTCTTTCATCATGATGTATTTTGTCAGGGTCAGAAATCGGTGAATCGTCCCGTCCCATAATCGTGTAATTATATTCGTCAAATGATATAATCCACCAATTGACATAAGAAACAATTGTGTGTACAATATAGCATGCACATACACTTACACACGTTCATCAGGAAATAACGAAATTATAGATGTGAATTCATGAATGCGGTAGCCACACACTGCTGCGTCATCCATTCAATCTGTAGAGGAGGAAAAAATCATGGCAGGTCCAAGAAGAGGCGGTCGCCGTCGTAAAAAGGTTTGCTATTTCACAGCTAATGGAATTACACACATTGACTATAAAGAAGTAGATCTCCTTAAAAAGTTCATTTCAGAACGTGGTAAAATTCTTCCAAGACGTGTAACAGGTACTTCTGCGAAGTATCAGCGCCAGCTTACAAAAGCAATCAAACGCGCACGTCATATGGCATTGCTTCCATATGTTAAGGAAGAACAATAATATAAGTTAAGTAAAAACCCCTTGATGCCATTGGCATCAAGGGGTTTTTACATGCTTGAATTTTTTTCAGGTGAAGTGAATAAAGAGTCTTCCGAAACTAATGCTCGATGAACGCAGAGATTATCAATAAGCGCTATTCCTAATCACAATGGCGGTCGTTTATAGTCAAGTTACTGATAAGCAAGAAGCTCAAATAAAATTCTTGTTGGGGAAAGTGTAATTTTAAAATATGCTATCCATTAAGTTGATCATTAACAGATATCATCACAAGGTCGTGTAGATTCTTTCGGAACACTTCTTCGTAATGATCTAGGAACGTATCAGTATTCTTTCTCATAAACTCATAAACATCTGAATCTTGTTCAGATACCAACTGATTAAAATCATCTTTCGTCTCTTTAACAGTCAGTTCTGCTGCTTTAGGGACTAACTCATCAAACTTGATTGTAACATTTTCCATGTCATCACCACCTCCCTTTAAGAAGAGCACCAATTGATATCAAAAGGTTTCCTCTCTTTTAACGTCCGACTGTCCAGCCTCCGTCTACTTTAATTTCAGCTCCCTGCATATAGTCTGATTCGTCTGAAGCCAGAAAAACTGCTGCGGCGGCTATTTCATCCGGCTTGCCGGCTCTGCCTGCAGGAATATCTTTTAGCCTTTCATCTTGGATGCCTTCAGTCATAGGTGTCTCAATGAAACCTGGAGCGATTAAATTGGATTTGATGCCTTTATGGCCGAAATCATAGGCCAATTGTTTGGTGAAGCCGCTGATTGCGTGTTTACTCGTTACATAAGTGTTGCCACCCGCACCAGCGACAAATGTCGATTGCGATCCGATATTGATGATGGAACCTTTGCCCTTTTCTAAAAGTATGGGAATGATTGCTTTTGTGACAAGGTATGGCCCTTTGACGTTTACATCCATCAATTTATCAAAATCCGCTTCATCCGTTTCAATGATGTTATTGTAGGCATCATGGATGCCTGCCCCGTTATACAGTACATCAATAGTGCCGTATTCCTTCACTATTCTATCAACACCATCTTTAACCGAAGCTGTATTTGTTATATCCATTTGTACGAAAATCGCCTTTCCGTTTTCTTTTTCGATATCTGTGACGATGCTCTGGCCGTGCGCTTCATTGGTTCCGACTACAGCGACCTTGGCACCTTCTTTTGAAAACATTTTAGCAGTAGCTTCTCCAAGCCCTGATGTACCGCCTATGACTACAGCCACTTTGTCGTCTAGTCTTCCCATTCTTTTCTCCTCCTCGATCATTTTGAAATCTTATTATCTTCAAATTGAATCCGAAACCATCTTTGATACCCAACTACCGGGAGTAGGAATGAATAAATCCCCACGGCTTGGCACCGTAGGGAAGGGTAATCGTTAAAAGTCATTCCGCTTATCATTCTCATCTGTGTGCTTACGTTCTATAGATTCGTCGTGGGAATCCGGGGCCACAGTTTTGTCGACATGTACCTCTTGTGTACCGGTCTCGTCTTTATCACTACGTCCTGTGAACGTCTTACGGGAATTAGGCTCTACAGTTTTATTGACGTGCACTTTCTGTGTACCAGTCTCGTCTCTAGCGCCGTTCTTTGCAACGGTGTTACGGGAATCAGGTTCTACAGTTTTATCAACGTGCACTTCCTGTGTGCCGGTCTGGTTCCCATCATTTTCATCAGTATCCGGATTTGAGGATGATTCCTCTTCAAGTGAACCTTCCATATGATGGGTGTCGACCAAATCTTGATTACGAGGTGTTTCAGTCATCTCTTCATCTAGGATACGAGTTTTCTCTTTCTCATTGTCGTCTAACTTGTTTGTGGCATATACAGCGCCTGGAGTCGAATCAGGCATGTTCGGAGTGTGCCCTTTATCGACACGGTTTTCATCCGTTTCGAGAAGTGGGTCTGTCGGTGCATCAATCGTAGCTCCTTTTTCTTCGTCACTAACATAGAGCAGGATTTTTCCACTATCCAGGGCTTCTTTATATTCCTTTTCTTCTTCAGTGCTGAGATTTAATTCAGTCATTACGTGGTCTTCAGGATTTTCAGATGAGAACCAGGCAACGATTTTATCCCAGGTGGTCCCGTCGGCATTCTTGTAATTGACATCGTTGTAATTTACAGAAGCCCCTTCGATATTTTGGCTGGAAATCACCGTCATCTGTTTCTCTTTGATACCTTCTGCCTTCAATCCTTCAATTCTACCTGTCAATTCCTGTTCGCTCAAAAATGTTTCAATCTTGCGCATCGTCCATCCCTCCATCTTATTGGGTTCAATCATCATCTACTTGCACTGGAATATAAATGGGCTGAAATACACCCTATTGTTTAGTAGGTTTTTCATACAATATTCATATACCCTGCACAATGGGGCATAAACTCCCCTTCATAATTTGATGGACGCATAACCTCATGCTGTGGAATAATATCAAAAAGGGGTGGAATTTATTGGAAAGTGTCGGAAGTAGAATCAGAATGAGAAGAAAGATGATCGGATTATCGCAAACTGCCTTAGGCAGAGGAATCGTCTCTCAGTCAGTAATCTCAAGGTTGGAAAATGATCAATTTGATATATCGTTGGATAAATTGATACGTATAATGGAGCGATTGAATCTAAGCCTCCACGATGTGTTCTGTAATGGGGAGAAGACGCCTGCAAAAATGATACAAGAGGCGTTGGATACAGCAAGAAAGGAACAGGATTTCACTAAAATTAAAAGTATATTGGAGAAGCACGATCAAAAAACCTGGAGTCAGACGCCAGATCTTGAAGGATATAAGCATTGGCATGAAGGTTTGATAGAGTATTCTAAAGGACATCTAGAAGTGGCACAGGAGAAGATTTCCCGGGCAATAGAAAAGAACATAGCAAATGAATGGATGTATGAAGCGGTGGCGGAAATGTATCTGGCCAAGGGGAACATCCATCATATGATGGGTCGGGAAGGCATCGATTTCTATAAGGCGGCCGAGTCCTATTATCAGAAATCAGGACGGAAATCCTATAGATTAATCGTGAAGATACTTTATAATTTGAGCACTGCGTACTATAGGCAGGGAGAGTACGGCAAGGTTCTGAAATACTCCGATAAAAGTATAGAAATTCTGAACAGATATGAATCCACTCACCTCATGTGTGAAACGCTCTATAACCAGTCGATGGCCGAGTTTCATTTAGGCAATAAAACAGAGGCCTTAAAAATGATTGATGAAAGTAAACATATATTCAGAATAGGGAGGAAGTTGGAAATGGTGCAAAGATTGAATAATTATTCTGAGGAGAATATTTGAGGTAACTAGCTATCTTATTCATAAAGCGCAATTTAAAATATGGATAGGATGCTGAAAGCATCTAATACAAGGGGGAATTGACATGGAGGATGTCCATCAGAAAAAGTCTGTTGTGCCAAGTGTGCTGGATAAGCTAAAAGAGAAGTGGGTGCGAGAATCGAGAAAGGGCCGGGCGAATGGGTACAGATGTCTGGGTTGTATCTTCTAGATGAACGGATTGAATAATAAGAGCATTCGTTTATTGATTTTTAATCAGTTCAAGCTGTTTAGTATACTTGAACCTTCCAATAAGGAATCCTATAAGTATTATATGGATATTCTTACAGAAGGAATCATAAAACACTATCCAGATGTCTTGGAGTCCATCTGCAGTGAAGGGGATGAAGTGCGGTCAGAAGTTTCGGACGAAGTCGATATGCTGATTGTAATGTTCAATAAGATTGAAAATGCACTCAATCTCATGGAAAAAAGCCAAAAAAGGATCATAACCGATAAATATCATGTGCATTTCAATGGCTTTGATCCTGACAATAATAAAGAAATTCAGCATTATACATATTTTAATTTTCTGAAGCGGTACGGCGAGGTATGTGGGGAAGAAAGAAGTGATGGCTTCAATCTTTCATTGCATCACTATAGGTGGATGATCAAAAAGTATGAACCCTATATGCATTCCAACAACCTCTCTGTGAAACAGATAAAACGTATATGTCTGAAGAAAGGGGATGAGTCGCGAGTTTTGAGACCCATCTACCGCGATTTTTCAGAAGCAGCTATAGGTGATGTTATGCATGTCATAAAAGATCCTGAATTATACCTGAACGATAATTAAAATATAAAAATACGATTCGGTCGATTGAGGTGCTACCTCCTAAGTTTACAGATGAAAGAAAAAATCTGTAGCTTAGGAGGTTTTTTAATGGCCAGACATCGC